>JAFUTU010000057.1 GCA_017484095.1 Ruminococcus sp.
ACAGACAATAAGTGTACAAGCTAATCAAACATAAAAAACCTCTGTAATCACTTTACTGAATTACAGAGGTTTTTATTATATTTCATGCACATAAGGCTATTTTAGCAGATTCTGATAAAACGGTGCGACTTCTGCAAGAAAGGGGAACATTTTATCCGCAAAAGTGAGCAATGAACAACAAGCACTTGCAAACTTAACACCTACATCGAGTCTTTTAAGTAACTTAAATTGAGACTTAACTTTTTGCTCATCAGGATTTCCAGATTTAAGCTCAGATTCAATTATATCAATGCTTTCTTCTGCATCAGCTTTATCTTCTGGAGACAAGTTCGGATTAAGCTCTGATTTCATCACTTCGATCAGCTTATGCAGTTCATCAGCATTAATGCCGTTATTGTTCTGAATTGCAGTGATGTTCGCATTATCATTCGCTATATTCACTTGCTGACCGTTGATGTTATAAGTAACATTATCGTCCATTCCCATTTCTATACCTACTTTCTTTAAGTAATCACTAATATGGTTTATTAGAGCTAAAACAACACAGTGGTTAAATTCCTTCAGCATATCTGCAAATTTATTTGACGACGAATATGGATGTATTATTCCGAGCGGAAGACGATCGTAGTTGCGATTACTAATTGTCTTTAAATATGTGTATATCTCCGATGTTTCCATATCTTCATCAAGGCTAAATTGAATCTTACCACCTTGATGTAAACATTCGTCTAACAAAGTTTCCATTTCTGAATTGTAACCGCCACAGCTGTTTAAATATTCCATTATCAGCTCATTAGCTTCTAAATAATTACAAAACCTTCTTAGGTCATCAAGATAGTTATCATATGATGATTGTAATAAACGATTGGAAATACTGTTAAATTTCGACATTATTGTTTTTAAAGTAGTTTTATTGATCTCCAAACTCTACACCTCCACAAAACGGACAAAAACTTACCGACATCTTTAATAAAGAATTGATTTTTGCTGATCGAGCACAACACCTAAAATTATGTTCAACTAAATCTTCTATGGTTGAGTATATAGGAGGCTCATACGCCTTTTTAGGTCTGTGTCCAGCCTTATATTTCACAAATTTGTTGTGTGAAAACTGCTTTTCCATTTTCTTTGAAAAATCATATAACGTATCTTGTATATAATTCGTTATCATTGCGTTTGCAAGCTGAATCACATCATCTGTAAAATACGATTCGCTTATCAAACCGCAATTTGGGCAGTATATATTCAAAATATCATCTGATTCTATATCATGTGGGGTGCATTTGAAATACTCCCCACAGTTTTCGCATTGCAACAGAACATATCCATCGTTATCAGAAGGAATAGAAATCTCAAAAGTTACTGTATCGCTCATAGAGAATCCCCCCTTTATTACAGATACAATGTTTTTATCCACTGATGATTTCATATATCATATTATAAATCTAAAACACCTCGACTAAAATATATTATATCATATCATCATCGAAAAAGCAATATCATTTCTCGGTTTTACGCTGTTTCAACTTTGACTCCATCGGAATCAAAGTTCCCCCTCAATCCTCATCGCCATTGTCATCTTCCGTTTCCCGAATACCATGAGTCTGCAATTCCTTTTTGATTAGGCTCATCTGCTTATCGGCAGAATAAGTATCCTGCGGAGAAAGGCGTTTTATGATGAGTCCTGAGTTATTATTAAGCGGTTTGAACATACCTGAACTTTGTGCAGCCTTTCTTTTGAATTTCATCTTGCCGTCTTTAGAGTAAATGATACTATAGTCGCTCGGATTTTTGTCTGCTTTCTTGTAGCTTTCGTGAACCTCGTCCAGATACCCATTTATAGCAGTATTCAGAAAACGCTCAAAGTTATAATACTCGCTTGGTGCAATATATCCTATCGTCTTATTTCCTTTGGTGACAACAAACACCTTACCGTCTGGTACATCATCTCTTACATCGGGAGGCACTTTCACCGGGTCAAGTTCTTCCATATCCACAACTTCAATAGTGTATCCCATAGCTTTCAGGGACGGGTAGAGGGTACTTGTGTACTTCTTACCTGTGAGCAGTTCTTTGCCCATATGATAGACTTTCATGCTCTGAGTATCAAACTGACTTTCGTTGAGCGTCTGCTTTGCTTTCATTCCCTGATAAAAGCCCTCATCATACCCACTTGCGAAAACAGCGATACTCTCAAAAGATACCTTGTAAATGTTCGCTAAAGTTTGAACATAATACTCCGTTATTTTAACTTTACCATTTTCAATACCGTTGTATGTTGTACGTGATCCACCCATTAGCTCCGCAACATAAGCCTGCGTATACCCGTGTTTTGTTCGCAACTTTATGATATTCTGACGGGTTGCTTCCTGATTGATATTATCCTTTGCCATGTCTTAATTTCTCCTGACAACGTCTTAATTATGCTTGACATCTTGAAATGTCAAAGCTGTTATGATACAATTTTATCATAGACTTGAAGATATGTCAAGAGACATTCAAGTTTATATGGCAGAGAACAGAAAGTCATACTCTGCTATCAATATAAAAGCGCTTTTATTAATAACAAAAGAAAGGTCGTAGATAAAGATTGAACGACACAACAACTTGGGCAATGCCCACACCGCTCCGTTCCGACAGGTCGAAACTGATCAGCTTTCCTGTGAACGCTCTCCCTCCGATACTTCGTGAGATGACGGCTGCAATAGCGGTCAGCACCTCCACCGATGTGGCAATGGCAGGAACGGATATCCTCTCTGCGGTCAGCTACTGTTTTAGCGGCATTTACAGAATGTCAGGCAAGCGTGAACATACTGAGCCATTGGTGATTGATTCTCTGACCGTTGCCGAGCCAAGCTCAAAGAAATCCCCAGTGATCTCTTTGGTGAAAAAGCCTTATGTGAAATATGTCGGAGAGTGGAACGAGAAAAACAAGACCGACATTTTCAAGTATCAGGCAGAGCAGGAGCTTATGGAGTTACAGCTTGCGGAGCTTCGGAAGAAGAAAGATGTCACTGCCGAGGAGATCGCTGATATGCAGACAAAAATCAGCAATTTACAGGCAAGCGGTTTTCGCCGTATCGTGGTCGATGATATTACTCCCGAATCCCTTGTACACGAGCTTGAACAGAACGGCACATTACTTATGATGTCGGACGAAGCCGGAATGTTAGGAAATTTTAGCGGAAGATACAGCAACAACATTCCAAACCTTGACTTACTTTTGAAGTCGTGGAACGGCGAGACATACATCAGCGACAGAGCGACAAGAGAAAGCATTGTCCTCAAAAAGCCCTATCTATCAATCTGTCTTGCTTGTCAGCCCTATGTCTTTGATAGTATGATAAACAACTCAGCTTTTCGCGGCAGCGGTCTGATCGCCCGTCTGATATATTGTTTCCCCACAAGCAATATCGGTTCTCGGCGGTATGATACACAATCCGTACCCGAAACGATAGCGGAGAATTACAAGAATCTGATTTATCGGCTTCTTGATTTCAAATTCAGCTATCATGATACCAAAGAGCTATATCTTCACTTTGACGGACAGGCTTTCAAGGAGTTTGTGGATTACTACAATAATCACATCGAAAAGCAGCTTGTCACAGATATGGCATTCTGCAAGGACTGGGGCGGTAAGTATCATGGACTTATACTGCGACTGTGCGGTATCATTCACTGTGTAAAGTGTGCGTTAAATGGTAATGACCTCGTGGCAGTCCGTGTCGGCATTGATACATTCTGTAATGCTATTGAAATAGCCAACTACTACCGTGAGCAAGCGATCTACGCTTACAGCTTGGGTGACGTAGACATCGGAACGGTCAAGGCTGAGAGGGTGCTTGATAAGATACGCTCAAAGGGTATCAGAGAGATCAGGCAGAATGACCTTTACAAGCTGTGCCGCTGTACGCTTTTCAAGAATGCTCAGGACTTTGGTGAAACAGTGGATATGTTGGAGGAATACAACTATATCCACCGTGTGAAAGTCGAAGGAGCAAATGGCAACAACAAAAGCGGGATAATGGTTTTCATAAATCCCAACATCTGAACAATCAACATTATCGACATTTTCGGGAGCGATAATTTTCGATTGTGCTGAAAATGTCGATAGTTCATAAAACTAAAACCGTAGAAAGAGAGAGGTTTAATATTATGACTACAACACAGAAGAAAGAGATCGTAGACAACATTCTGGAGCTGCTGATTCAGCTCACCGAGGACGGAGAAAACTCC
>JAFUTU010000058.1 GCA_017484095.1 Ruminococcus sp.
CAGACCGGAGTATCGCAAACAACAGTTTATCCGCAGACCTCGTATTCCGGTCATATCGAAACTGCACCGCATGAGGGCGGATACTCGTCGGAAGAAGAAAAATCCGGTACAGTTTCATCGGAGGCAGGGGTAGAGGACAGTTCTTCGGAAGATAGCGAAACTGTATCTTCTGTTGCAGAGCAGTCCGTTATATCTCTGAACGCAAGGCAGGCACAGGCATTTACATTTCTTGCAGGAGCCTTCGGAGTGGTGATCGCAGCAGCGGTCATTATGATGAAAATGAAGAGCAAGAAGAAAACAGCGAAAGAGGACCTGTCTGCACTAACTGCCAAAGAGCGTGATGAGATCAGGCTCAAGGAGGAAAACAAGAAAAAGCCGAAGGAAAAGAAAATTAAGAAAATTCGACCTGCTCCGAAGACTGTGCAGAAAACGCTGCCTTATCAGAGGGTTTGTGATGACTACATATTCAAGGTCGATGACAACAAGTTTTCAAAGACCTACAAGTTTGAGGACATCAACTACCAGATAGCAAGGCAGGACGAGCAGGAGAGCATTTTCTTGGGTTACTGCTCGGTGCTCAACAGCTTTGACACCAACGCCGATATTCAGCTTACTGTTCACAATAACAGGGTGAATAGGGCAGACTTTGAGCGTATGGTGCTTATTGGTCACAAGGGCGACGGCTTTGACCGCTACCGTGATGCATACAACGAAATGCTTATTGAGAAGATGGAGCAGGGACAGAACGGTATCATCAGAAATAAATATATTACCGTTACCTTGCAGGCGGCTGATCTGGAAAATGCTCAGACCAAGTTCAACACAATTGACCTTGAACTGCTAAACGCATTCAAAAAGATAGGCTCGGCAATAAAGCCGCTGACCTCAAATGAACGTGTAAATCTTCTCAAAGATATTTTCCGCAACGTTGATGAGGAGATACCTCAGCTTACAGACAAGCATTTCAAGCGGCAGGCAGAGCGTGCCTACTGCTGCCCCGATTATCTGGAGTTCAAAAAGGACTATTTTATGTGGGGGGATAAGTATGCAAGGACAATGTTCATAAAGGATATGCCCGCAAGCCTTAAAGACAATATGTTGACGGATATTGCGAACACAAATCTTGATGTGATGATAAGTGTGAACATAGCTCCGGTTGATCCGTATAAGGCTTTGAAGATCGTAAATCATCAGCTCACATCAATGAGGGCGAATAAGCTGCAAGCCGAGAAAAAGGCGATACAGTCAGGCTACACCTCCGATGTCATCAACGAGGACTTGAAGCACAGTCTTATCGAAGCCGAGGAGCTGCTTGATGATCTGAGGAGCAAGAATCAGAAGATGTTTCTTGATAACATCATAATAATGGTGACAGCGAAGGATATGGACGAGCTTGAAAGCAACACCGAAGCTATTGAAGCTGTGGTACGAAAGCACATCTGCTCGCTGAGTACACTGAAATTTCAGCAGGAGAAAGGCTTACAGAGTGTTCTTCCTCTCGGCAACTGTACCTTGAAGATAAGACGCACACTCACTACCGAAAGCACGGCAGTGCTTATGCCTTTTTCGGGCAAGGAGATAAACCATAAGAACGGCAAATACTACGGTCTGAATGCCCTGTCGAATAATATGATACTCTTTGACCGCTTGCAGCTTAAAAATCCTAACGGCTTTATCTTAGGCTCTCCCGGCTCGGGCAAGAGCTTTAGTGCTAAGCGAGAAATGCTCAATGTGTTCTTGGCGACCGATGACGATATAATCATCATCGACCCTGAGCGTGAGTACACAAATCTTGTGGCTGCTCTTGGCGGTGAAACGATCTTTGTTTCACCGGGCAGCACGAATTACATCAATCCGCTGGATATGTCGAAAGACTATTCCGATGATGAAAGCCCTCTTGTTATGAAGTCCGACTTTATTCTTTCTTTCTGTGAATGTCTTATCGGAAAGCAGGGGCTTACGGCAAAGGAGAAAGCCATAATCGACCGCTGTCTGACAATGACCTACGGTGAGTACCTCATAAAGTACGAACCCGACAAGCTGCCAACGCTTATGGAGTTTTATGAGAACATCAAAGCACAGCCCGAAAAGGAGGCTAAGGGTCTGGCACTATCCTTTGAGCTTTACATCAAGGGCAATCTGAATGTGTTTGCTCACCATACAAATGTTGACGTTAAGAATCGTGTTGTTGCTTACGATATAAAGGACTTGGGCAAGCAGCTTAAAACGCTGGGTATGCTGATAGTGCTTGATTATGTGTGGAACAGGATAACCGTCAACAGGGCACAGGGCAAGAGAACATGGATATACTTAGATGAAATATATCTGCTGTTTGCAAATGAGTATTCCGCAAACTTCCTTTATGAGCTTTACAAGAGAGCAAGAAAATGGGGCGGTATTCCAACGGGTATAACGCAGAATGTGGAGGACTTGCTGAAATCCGAAACAGCACGTTCAATGCTTTCCAATACCGACTTTGTTATGATGCTCAATCAGGCAACAAGCGACAGAGAGCAGCTTGCAAGGATACTGAATATCTCGGACAATCTGCTGTCCTATGTTACCAACAGCGACAGCGGACAGGGGCTTATATGCTGCGGTGGTTCAATTATTCCATTCAGAGATAAGTTCCCGCATAATGAGCTTTATGATCTTATGACAACAAAATTATCTGAGATAGCCGAGAACGAGCACAAGAAGGAGTGATCTGAATACAGATAGAGACAAAAAGGGCAAGAGATGCACCTCAGACGAATATAGAGCGTGAGGGGCTTGAAACACAAAAAAGTGCAGTAGGTGTGCGGAATAAGTATCATATAAAGTCAGTCAAAAGGGGGAGTATTCAGACCTCCTGGGGCGGCAAAGATGTGGTGCTTAAAAATCCGAACGTCAACCGAGAGGAAAGGCTCAGGCAGCTTCATGATATCAAGCGGCGAAAGGACTATTTCAAAAGCCGTAAGTTCACTCTTTCAAGGCGGAAATACACTACCGCTAAAGGTAATGAAGAAAGCCCGAACAACATAACTTCAGTACAAAGCACAGTAAATGCTGCACAGGGCGTTATGCAGACAGGTGGTGTTATCCGCACCGCTGTGGGCGGTACTCGGAATACGGCAGGCAGGATACAGACAGCTGTGAATCGTGGTGTAAGCGTCGGTTCGGTAAAAGATCTAGGCAAAACGGCAGCTGTTGCAAAAAATGCAACAACCGGTGCTGTTAAGGAAGCAGGTCATTCTCTGCTGAGAACAAGGGTAGATAAGACTACCACCACCGACACCGGAACAGAGGCTATAAAGCAAGGACTTACTGACATACGTTATGCTGATAATGCCCGAAAAGCGGTCGGGAATACTGTAAAAGGCGGAATAAAGACTGCACGGGCGGTCAAGGAAACACCGAAGGCTGTGGGGCGTGATGTGCAGAGTATAAGAGAAAAGCTTATCCGAAAGCACAGAGCTAAACAGATAGCAAAGGCTAAGAAAACAGGCAAGGCAGCAGAGCAAGCTGCGAAGAAGGGCGCAAGTGTGATTGGAAAGGTCATTACCTCAAAGGGCTTTATCATAGTAGCTCTTGGGGCAGGGCTTGTGCTTTTGACAGCAACACTGCTTTCAAGCTTTATATCTCTGATAATCTCTGCTATATCATCAATGTTTTCGTGGCTAATACCCGGTGACGGCACAAGTCAGTATGATTATCTTCAGATGTACCATACTCAGGTGCAGGAGATACAAAGCCGTTTGCAGGAAGAAATAGACGGAAATTATGAATATACTCCTGAATACAGGTACGATGATACAGAGATCACGAGCTTGAACCAATATGGAAATCTCACGCTTTCAGTCGATGAGAATGCGGTCATAGCTGCTTGTGCGGCAAAGGAGTTTCAAGTCGGAAATGACACTCTGACCGATGAAATGTTAAGTGAGGTAATTGAGAACTTTTATTCATACTCTCACAAAACAGAGAACGGGTATTGTCCGGATCACGACTGTATGATCGATGAAAATATCGAGCTTTCGGTTAATGACGGATTTAGTATCAAAAGTCGGGAATACATAGCTGTGGAGGATAAGTACGCAGTTACATTCACTGGTGATTGTTATGAGCACACATCATCTGTTTTTACCGATCTGACCATTGGTACAAGTGACGGGGATATAACCGGAACAGGATATGCACAAATTGATGGCTCTGCTTGGGAAATAACGTATAACATTGACAGCGACAGCTATTCGGATATTGATTGGGACGATATATCCATAAAGACCACAACAATATACTGCGATAACCCCGATCACGTTATTTACTACGGAGAGGTAGTGAATTTCGACGCAGAGACCGGGCTTGAGAATATGAACTTTACTGATGATGTAGAGGGAATGTTCTGGACGTTCTATTCTATCTTACAGCAAGGAGGGTTTTGATGTTCGGCTCACTTAAAAGACTAAGAAACAGCTTAAAAATGACAGACCTTTCTTCAAGGCAGGAGTCACAGGAAAGTGATGAGGGCAAGGATCATAGGGCGGTCATTATAATAGTAGCAATGCTTGCCGTTACGGTCATACTTACACTTGTAAAGGCTACTTATGACCCGGTAACTCAGGCAGAGCTTAAAAGTCTGAAGATAAGTGCCTTTGACGTTATATTGTTCTTAACGGCTGTTGTAGGATATTTTGTAATGAAGAAAAGGGGGAAGAAATGACAGAAAGGAAAGAAAAGCTGACAGCAAGGCTTGATAAAGTCCGCAAGAATATCGAGGACACCAAGCGTCTGATTGATTATCACAAGAAGATGCTGAAGATATATCAGCGTAAGGAAACGGAGCTTTGCGACAGGCTCGAAAAGGAGCAGCTAAGTGACCTGTTCAAGACGGTCAAGGATAAGGGCTGCGATATTGAAGCTATAAACACGGCTATCAATAATGGGGAGTTTTCGGCTGAGAACACCTCTGAAAGCAGCGTTGAGGATAGAAATGTGATATATAATGCTGATGATTGGAAAATGAAAGGGGAAGATAACAACTGATGAAGACTAAGATCAAAAATGCTATCAAGCGTACAGTGTCAACAGCACTCGCTGCGGTTATTGCGGTGAGTACACTTGCAACAAGTGTATCGGCAGCTTCAACGGGAATTGCTATGGGATATATGTGGAACAGTAAAGTGAATCCCACGATATACACCACTAAGTATGCGGCAAGCGGCGGTAAAGGAAGTCTTGCTTATGCAGAGCAGATATGCCGCTTTGTTCCTTCGGGCAGTTCTGACTGGGTGTTTTGTATCGAACCGGGAGCAGCTATGCAGGGAACTAACGTTAATAACTGGTATACGCAGTACGGCTTTACCAAGTATGATACCTTTGACCTGACTGACAAGATAGCCGCTGACAGTCTTTCCTACTGGAAATCTCTCGGAGGTACTGACGGTGCGATAGCAAAATATATGGGGCTTGTGCAGTATTACGGCTATTCCAGTCATAAAACAGGCGACTATTTCGCAGCAACACAATGTCTGCTTTGGGAGCTTGTTATGAATTACAGAGGGCATACCGCTTCGACCTTCGGAAAGTGCAGTGATATGCTCTGGAATGACTTCACCTATCCGACAGGTGGCTGGTGTACTAAGGCTGGCGTTGAAAAGGCATACAATGAGATAGTTGCCAACGTCAAAAGCCATTACAACCTGCCCAAGTCAATGAAGATAACAAAAGCTCAGGCACAGGATGAGCCTGCACTTATCATGAAATACAATACCACGAATATGCGTTATCAGGCTTCGTTCAGCATCACAAGTGCTTTTCTTAAAGCCGATACTCTGGCGCATAATTTCTCGTCACTTGAAGGCAAGCTGACAAGCCTTATCAAGAGCAAATTCAGTGGAACCTATGGCAAGGACTACGGAATTGAAAAGACTACCAGCGGAGAATACACCAAGTTCACAGTATGGAGCAAGACAAGGCAGTTCACATCATCTGTATATACTACCGATGAGATCTCTATGCAGATGAAAAGCGGTCTAAAAAAGCAGGAAAGCCTGTTTGCAAAGAGCTACTATCAGACCTGTATCCTTTCAACAAAGCTTGATCCTGTAAGCGGATATATAGGGCTTGCGGCATACAATGAGCCTAATCTTACAGTTGAAAAGACTTTTACCGATTCGCATAATAAGGCGATAACAGGTACTGAGCTTAATACTCTGCTCGGTAAGACGACATTTGTTGTAAGCTCAAATATAAACAGTACAAAGCAGTATGTAGTTGCAACGTATAACAGCGAAAAGAACTACTATGTGTTTAACAGGTACACTACGTCTGCATCTGAAGCCACCAAATTCAAAACGCTTGTGAACAGCAGCAACAAGGGCAAGTTCACTATATATGATCTTCCTACCTCTGCATCAAGCGGCAGAAAATATACGGTTTCAGAGTACAGCGTTCCCGATACCGACAGATATGAAAAGCTGTCCAAGAGCGTTACTCTTCCCTCGCCTACAAGTGACTTTGCGACTAATGCGGGCACAAAGACTGTAAAGTTTAACAACAACGAGGAAGGCTATGACGCAAAGGTCGGTACGGCGACCCTCGACAAGATCGTAAAGAACGGTGACGGTAAGGCGCTTTCCACAGATAACGAGAACGACATCAAGACCCTCTCCGACATCTACAAGTCCACCAAGTTCATTGTGGGCTATTGGGACGGCAGCACTATGAGGTATCTTTCTAATGGATATACTTCTGCAAAGAGTGCGTTCAGCGGCGACCTTGCCGACCTCGACAACTTCACAGACGTGACATACAAGACAGGTGACGGAATGTATTATGTTCCAACCAAGCTGAATTCTGACCACAAGGTGATATTTGATTCAAGCAGGACTACGACCGATATGTCAAAGGCGTATGTTTTCAGCACAGGCTACAATTACAGCGGCACTGACACCTGCGACTATTTCGGCGAGGTGTTCCTTAACCTCCTGCCTCTGACCGCAAGCAATTACTCGCAGGAAATTGTGTTCATCGAGGTAAACGGCTCAAAGGGTTACGGCTATGATGAGAGCCTTGATACAAGCAAGGCATACAGTCTTTCAAGTCTTGGCTCTGCTTCAAGCAGAAGAAGCATAAGCGGTCTTGTAAAGAATGACACAGGCAAGGATATTACGATCACAAGCGGCTCTGCAAAGTATGTTGTTGCAAACGGCAAGTATTATCCTATCAGTGCAAACAAGCTGGAGAGCAACAGACTTCACAGCGACGCTGAGATAGTTAATGAGCTCACAAGCTATGAGCTTGTACTCACCAAGAAAGACGATGCCAACACAACACTTGCAGGGGCAAAGTATGGTCTCTACAATTCGAGCAAGAAGCTCCTCAAAACAGGCACAACAGGTGCTGACGGCAAGCTGAGATTTGACTACAATCTTCTCCCCAACACCGATTACTATGTCAAGGAGATCACTGCGCCCGACGGCTATGTGCTTGATAACACCTACTACAAGATCAACCGCAGCAACAGCGTTGTGAATGATACAGACACGTTCTCCAATGCCAAGCTGAGCGATTACGGCTATGAGGTAAAGGACAAGACCTATGAGCTGAAGATCGAGGTCAACAAGTATGATGTAATCAACAATGTAAAGGTCGAGGGTATCGAGTTTGATGTTACACTCGGCGGTAAGAGTGTTGGCACTATGAAGACCAATGCTGACGGATACGCCTGCATAGAGCATCTGCCCCTCGGCAAGCTGAACGGCAAAACATTCGAGAATGTCTATGTCATCACCGAAAAGAAAACTGACAAGTATATCATGATCGACGAAGACGGAAATGCCAATCGCACAGTCACGGTGAAGACCACAACAGATGACATCGAGAGCAATACAAATCCCGTTATCACCTACACCTGCGATATTCCGAACACGCTCCAGACTGTTGACCTCAAGGTCCACAAGGTCGATGAGGCAGGCAACGGCATCAAGGGTGCGACATTTGACATCTACCCCACCGCTGATGTTATCTTCAACGGCAAGACGATCCAGAAAGCCGGTGTTAAGCTCGGTACTCTGACTACAGATGCAAGCGGAAACGCAAGCACCTCCTACGTTGAATATGCATCTGACGGAACACAGGGATATACCAAAAAGATAGCGATATATCCAAACTTTGAGTATGCTCTGAAAGAAACTTCCGTGCCTGCTCCTTTTGTACTGCCCAAGAATAACGTAACTAAGTTTACGGCAGTTTCGGAGAATAACAACACACTGACGATACCGCATGAGGTGACTGTTCCCAACACTCACCAGAAGGGCAAGCTGTTTGTGTTCAAGCAGGATGGTGATACTAAAAAGCCCCTTTCGGGCGCAGAGTTCGAGGTAAGAGCAGCAGAGGATTTCTATTTTGGCAAGACCAAAATACACGGCAAGGACGACCTTATCTGCACAATGACATCGGGTGCTGACGGCTGGGCAAACAGCGGTGACGCTGTTATGTATGTCGGTGCTAAGTACACCCTCACAGAGACCAAGACCGTTGACGGCTATGTTCTGAAAAAGGACAGCAAGACATTCGAGTTCAGCTTTGCTGGCAACAATGCCGAGTATGCAAAGCTTGATGTTGATTTCGACAACACCACACAGCAGGGCAAGATAAGCGTTCACAAGACAGGTGATATTTTCAGCAGCGTTATCACAGACTCTGATGATGTATATACTCCTGTTTTCGCTATGGGCGAGCTGGAGGGCGCTGAGTTCGAGGTTAAGGCAACAGAGGATATCATCACTGCTGACGGCACGGTTCGTGCAAAGGCAGGCGAAGTAGTTGCAAACCTCACTACCGACAAAAACGGATATGCTGAAACAGGACTTCTGTACCTCGGCAAGTATGAGGTGACTGAGACTAAAGCAGCTCCCGGATATGTCATCAACCGCACTCCCCAGTCTGCCGAGCTGACCTATGCAGGTCAGGAGGTCGAGATCAGAGATACCGTCAAGACAGATTTCACTAACAAATATCAGGGCGTAAGTGTTCACCTCAACAAGTTTATGGAGCATGACGAGCAGTACGATGTAGGCGGCAACGAGGACGCTGTAAATGTAGTTTTCGGTCTGTACGCAGATGAAAATATCGTAGCAGCTGACGGCACTTCAATTCCCGAAGGTGGGCTTGTGTCTGTAACTTCTGTTGGCGAGGATATGACTGCAAGATTCAACGAGCAGCTTCCTTTCGGCAGATACTATGTGCAGGAAATCAGCACCGATGAAAAGTATGTAATCAGCGGTGAAAAGCACATTGTGACATTTGAATACGCAGGTCAGGACACTAAGGTAGTTGACATTGATGCAGGTGAGTTTGTAAACCACCTTGACAGAGGTTCTGTTCATGGTATCAAGGTAGATTCACACGATGAACCCCTTGCAAATGCTGTGTTTGGTATCTTCCACACAGACTGCGAGAACTTTGTTGCAGATAATGCTATCGCAACAGCGACTTCCGATGAAAACGGTGTGTTCGAGATAAATGAGATCCCCTACGGCTCATATATCGTGACCGAGATTCAGGCTCCTGTGGGCTATGTATTCTCTGATAAAAAGTACGATGTGGTTATTGACGAGGACGGCGATGTGGTGAACATTACAGCCGAGAATGACGAGATCGAACTTCATATCTCCAAGAAAGATGTTTACGGAAAAGAGCTTGCAGGTGCAGCAATGAAGCTTATTGATTCCGAGGGCAATGTCTTTGACGAATGGATATCCGACGGCGCCGAGCATATCGTGACTAAGCTCCCGGCAGGCAGCTATGTGCTTCACGAGGTTGCAGCTCCCGATGGCTTTGTTATATCAACCGATATATCATTCAGCATTGATGAAAACAATGTTGTTGCCGTAGAGGACATCAGCGCTCTTGCGACAGACGAGAACGGCGTTCCCACAATTATCATGGTGGATGATACCACAAAGGTACACATCACAAAGACTGATATTACCGGTGACAAGGAACTCCCCGGTGCAAGGCTTCAGGTCATTGATGAGAACGGAAATGTAGTCGATGAGTGGACAAGCACCACCGAGGCTCATATCATCGAGGGTGTGTTGATTGCAGGCAAGGAGTATACTCTCCATGAGGTCATCAGTGCAGAGGGTTACGCTCTGGCGAACGATATTAAGTTTACTGTGTCCGAGGACGGCAGCGTTGACGTTGTCAATATGAAGGACGATACCACAAAGGTTGAGATCAGCAAGACTGCTGTTATTGCAAATGATACAGAGGACGAAATTATTGACAGCGAAGATACTGCTGTTCCCGATGAACTGGTCGGTGCTACCCTCCAAATCATTGACAAGGACGGCAAAGTTGTTGAGGAATGGGTAACCACTTCCGAAAGACATCTTATTGAGGGCAAGCTGATAGCAGGTCATACCTACACTCTGCACGAAGTTTCTGCTCCTGTCGGATATGTTCTTGCGGCAGATGTAGAATTTACAGTTTCAATGGACGGCTCGGTGGATAAAGTTCACATGGCAGACGATATAACAAAGATACACATCAGCAAGACCGACATCACAGGTGACAAGGAACTGGAGGGTGCAAGGCTTCAAGTCATTGACGAAAACGGAAATGTAGTTGATGAATGGATCAGCACCAACGAAGAACACATCATCGAGGGCAAGCTGGTTGCTGGTAAGGAGTACATTCTTCATGAGGAAATCAGCCCTGACGGTTACGTTGTAGCAAATGACATCACATTCAAGGTTTCCGAGGATGGAAGTGTTGACGTTGTAGTAATGAAGGACGAAACAACAAAGGTCAGAATCAGCAAGCGTGACATTACTACAGATGAGGAACTCCCCGGAGCAAAGCTAATAATCATTGACGAGGACGGCAACACCGTTGAGGAATGGGTTTCCACTAACGAAGCTCACTATATTGAGGGTAAGCTGATCGTCGGCAAGACCTATACCCTCAGAGAAATAACCGCACCTGATGGATATGAGATAGCAAACGATAGTCAGTTTACTGTAAACGAGGACGGCAGCGTTACCGAGGTCGTTATGTATGACGAGCATACTCCTACAGATACTCCCCATACTGTAACGCCTCCCGTAAGAAATCCTCATACAGGCTCTGCGGTACAGAATACTGCATTTGCAGGTCTTGCTGTTGCAGGTCTGCTTATGGTGGTAAGTGCCGTAAGGAAGAAGAACGATAAGGAATAAAAAAATGTATAGCCCTGCGGTGCTTGCCGCAGGGAGCTATCTTGCTATGAAAGGACAATACAAATATGATCAGATTTATAAAACTTGACAGCGATCTTCTTTTCGCTGTCTGTGAGTTCTGCGAGAAGCAGCACGCTGATAATGGTGATCCGAATTTTCCGGAATATGATATTCTCAGTATGCTCACCTCGGCTTATGATGAGCTTGATAAGATAAACGGTGTTCTGCCTGTGACGGAAATATACCGCTATCATATATCCTGCGAATACTCGGACTACATTCTTTCCAAGAGGGAGGAGGATAATGGCATTATTTTCAAGAACGCTGTTCATCTTGGAACATTTATCACTGGAAACTTTGATGAAGATGATTTTGCCGATCACGATGTGACCTGCGGCTATGAGATCATTTATGACCTCGACGATAGGAAGATAAAGCTGCTTTACAGAATAGAGATCACTACAGATGAAGGCTCTACTCTGTATCGTGTCGATGACGATACCTATGAAAACTTTGATGCTGGAGACTTCATAGTAAGTCTGTCTGTTCAGCTTGCGGAGAAGCTCCGCAACGGCGGAAACTATTTAAGAAAGGTGTGTGAATGCCCTTGCGTTTGATACTTTGTGAAAAGCCCTCTGTGGCGATGTCAATTGCCTACTGCGTAGGTGCAACTGAAAAAATATCCGAGGGTAAACGTTTCTACTGGCAGGGTGATGACTACATCGTTACCAATGCTCTTGGTCATCTGGTTGGTATAGGTATCCCCGAGGATTACGGATACAAGAAATGGAAGCTTTCAGATCTCCCTATTATCCCTGATTTCAAGCTGTTTTTGTTAAACGGCTGCGGCACACAGATAGGAATGCTCAGAAAGCTCTTTGAGCGTGAAGATGTGACAGAGATCATCAATGCCTGTGATGCCGGTCGTGAGGGCGAGTGCATTTTCAGATACATATATAACTACCTCGGCAGCAATAAGCCTGTGAAGCGTCTTTGGATAAATTCGCTGACAGACGATGCTATTCGTGACGGTATGGCGAAATTGCTTGATCCTGCGGAGTTTGACGGTATGTTTGCGGCAGGCTACGCAAGAGCAAAGTCGGACTGGATATTCGGCATCAACCTTTCAAGGTTTTATAGCCTCATATCCAATCAGCGGCATAAGTCGGGCAGAGTTAAAAATGCGGTGCTGAACATCATAGCTGAGCGTGAAGCACAGATCGCTGCATTTGAGAAAAAGCCCTACTTTAAGCTTATCCTTGATAACGGTGCAGAGTGTACCCGTACCTTTGATACAAGAGAAGAAGCGGAAAGTGTTGCAAATAGCTGTATCGGCAAAACTGCTACAGTATGCTTTGCACTTGCGGAGGAAAAGAAAGAGAACAGACCTCTGCTGCACAGCCTGACTTCTTTACAGAGAGAGGCTAATGATATCTTTGGTCTTACGGCAGCGGTAACATTAAGGGCAGCTCAGAGCCTTTATGAAAAGAAACTCATAACATATCCCCGCACAGACAGTAATTTTATCAGCGAGGATATGATCGGCTATGTTGAAAGCGTTGTAAAATGCCTTTCAAGCTATGATAAGGGAAGGACAGACAAGCTGCTTTCACAGGGGCTTAACTTTGACAAGCGTGTAGTCAACAATGCAAAGATAACAGATCATCACGCTATAATACCCACAAACATCATAGGAAAGCTGGCTGAAACAGAGCTTAACGATACCGAGAAAAAGATAATCGGCTTGGTGATAAACCGCTTTCTGTCGGCACTTGATAAGCCGTACACCTATCTTGAAAAGCGTTTTGAGTTTGAGGTAGAGGGCGAGCTGTTCCGCTTGACTACAAGAACACCCGTTGAGCTCGGCTGGAGAGAATACAGCCGAAAGGGTGAAGATCAGCAGGCAGCTCCGGCATATTTCAAGAACCAGACGATACTTGTTAATGCCGCCACTATTCGTGACTGTGAAACAAAGCCGCCTGCACATTTTACGGAAGCAAGTCTGCTTGCTGTTATGGAGAACATAGACCGCCGTATTGATGATAAAGAGCTCAAAACCTACGTCAAGGATCGTGGGCTTGGAACGCCAGCGACAAGAGCTGACATTATCGAGAGCCTTATCTCAGCCAAATACATCAAGCGGAAAAAGAAACAGATTTACATTACCGATTTCGGTAAGAACTTTATACGCATACTGCCCGATAACCTAAAGTCGGCGGAGCTTACTGCCCATTGGGAGCAAGAGCTTGCGGACATTGAGCAGGGCAAGTGCGGAGAGGAGAATTTTATGAGTGAGATAATCAAGAACGTAAATGATGTGATCGAGAATGACGAGGTTACAGCCGCTGAAACAAATGCGGATAATACAGAAACAGAACAGCCTGCGGATGTCGGCAAGTGTCCCTGGTGCGGCAATCCTGTGAGAGAAGGCCCGAAGGCTTTTTATTGCTCGGACAGAGAAAACTGCGATTTCTTCATCTACAAACACGATAAGCGTATCGGCAGAAGCTACAAGGCGGCAGAGATAAGTGAGCTGCTGGCAAACGGCAAGGTAACGTTGAGGGGCTGCACATCTTCAAAGGGAAATAAGTATGCGGCGGTGTTCGAGCTTGATGATACGGGGGAGTATGTGAACCTCAAGTTTGTGGAGTATGTAAAGAGCCGCAAGAAGCGTAAGACGAGAAGCGAGTGATAATAACGCACCTTCGGGTGCGTTATATATAACCAAGTTTTCTGAGGGAGGATAACTAATGAGCAATATAACTAAAGCAATTATTCAGATAATCATAAATACAGCAGTGATCGTCGCTGCATACAAGCTCGGTAACAGCAGGGGCTATGAGAATGGCTGGAATGACTGTGCTTTGGCAGGTGCCTGTGCAAAGGATAGTTCTGACGATAACAGCAGCGACATTACAGATTTCGAGGATCTTTTTAACTGACTTATCAGTAAAATACGGAGGAAAGGAGACAACATTTATTGAATAATCGGTATCAGAGCGTATGCTACAACTGGTCGGACGTGACCGAAAGGCTCAGACGGGACAAGCAGACACTTGCACGTTTTCTGCGTTTTTCGGCTGCTCTTTACAAAATGGGATTTCCCGATGCAGCTCTTGTTTTTTATCACGATCCAAACGCCACAAAGGTCGCTGAGCTTGAAACGTGGAACAGACTCGGACGCTTCGTCAATAAGGGCGCAAGGTCAATAGCCGTTTTCGGTGAAGGCGACAGGTGCAGGCACCTTTTCGATATTTCGCAGACCAACGGTAAGCCTATCCCAAACGGCTGGCGGTTGACAGAAGATGTGGCGGCAGAGCTTGTTGACGTCATTAGTGAGAATTACGGCAGGGAGTGTAAGGATATACACGAGGCACTTGCCGCTGTTGCGGTGGATAATATTAAGGCTCACAGCCCTGAAATGCAGTACACCATAGAGCAGATGAATCTCTCGCAGAAAGAAACTGCGGAATATCAGAGGTCTGTTGTATCTGCTGTTCGCTTCGTGGTCGCAAACAGGTGCGAGCAGAACGGCGGTATGCCGCTTTCGGGAAACATAAACCTCAATGCGGCGGACTATTTCAAAGACACAAGAGATGTTATCCGTTTCTGTGACCTTGTTCAGAGAAGTGCTAAGGACAGTCTGCTTGAAATAGAGCGTGAGGTCATTCAAATTCTTAGGAAAAGGAGAGAAAGAGAGCATGAATTACAGACTAAGCCTGACCGGACAGATGTTAGCAGAGGTAGCGTACACAGACAGCCCACAGGAACAGGAACTTCTTCGAGAGCCGATAGGCAGGTGGGGCAGAATGTGGCAGGAGTGGGTGAGAACAGAGTACCCGACAGAGGTGACGGTGCTGATAGTAACGGGCAGGTGGAACATAATACCGAGGGAGATCGACAGACAGGCAGAAGCTCGGTTCACAGAGCTGGACGCACTTTACCGAAAAGAGAACCCTCGCCCCGTGACATTCAGCGAAATGCAGAAGTGGGAGAAAGACCGTCTGCTGACGATAGAGCACAGGATAATGGAGGAGATAGTTTTTCAGCCGAGGAGCTGACCGCTGATACCCTTATTCAACGTTATCTTCAAAGTGACTTCAACCGCCGCCCGGACAGCTATGAGATAGCAGGGCGTTTTCTTGCGGACTTTCTTGATACCGATGTAGATATAGTCGAGTTTTTCAGAAAGCACGAAGCGTACAAGTATTCAGAAAGACAGCAGACGGAGATTATTCTTCTTATAGAAAATGCTTTGCGGCTGAAAGAGAAGGAAAAAGCCAAGCAAGACGGAAATGAATTTATCCTTATCGGCACATCGGGCGGAGAGCAGATGCCAAATGAACCGACTGAAAGTCCATACGCAGGGATAGAGATACCGACCAATATGGAGCCTGTTTTCCCGACGGAGATAGTAGAGGATATTACTCCACCGGAGGAAACTCCCGAAATTGATTTTTCAAAGCCTACTGAGGAAGAAGTCAAAACCGTTTCTCAGAATCAGCCTGCCGATGATACTGTTATCGTCAAAAACGAGGCTGTGGTCACGACCGATCTGCCGCCTATTACCGATGAAAATATCATATTCGGAGTATTAAAGCAAGACCAGTTTTTCCATATAAAGAAAGATCGGATAGCGGCATTTTTCGAGAACAACACCGACCATGACGAGCGTGTGGAGTTTGTTAAGGGGATATTCAATTCCGACTATTCCGAGGTTCTGCTTGGCGATACGGAAGACAGCAGATATGGATATAAGACATACGATGAGGGTCTGCATATTTGGAAAGGCAGCTATCTTACCCGCACAATGGAATCGGGCTTTAGCTGGGAAGCTGTTCAGAGCTTTTATGCCGATATGGTCGAGCGTGGACTACTGCTTGATACTTTAGTATCGGAGATAGACGAGCCTGTTTTTGCGGAGCCAATAGAGCAAAAGAAATACCCCGAACCCGAAGAAAAAACTACTGAAACGCCCAACGAAAATGAAGGTGCAGAACAGCTTTCGTTCTTCGGTGAGCCTGTTCCTGTGGAGCAGACAGCTAAAAGGCCTAAAAAGTCAAGCAAAGCGAAAACTCCTGCAAAGACACCAATGCCTAATTTCCTTATCACCGAAGATATGAAAAAGTATGTGCTGCGGTGCGGAAGTCCCGAAAGAGGCAGTTTATCAAGGATAGTCGCTCAGTTTCAAAAGGGAAAGTCGATTGCGGAAAATGTTGAGTTTCTCAGAAAGGAATTTGGCTCTGACGGTCGAGGTTATGTATATAACACTCCCGACTTTTCGGAAACTAAAAACATCTGCTCGTGGTTTGACGATAACGGAATAATCATCAGTGCAGGTGAGAACGTTGTAAATCCA
>JAFUTU010000011.1 GCA_017484095.1 Ruminococcus sp.
GTTTGGTCGGTTACCTGATTAGCAAGTGGATAGACAGAAAGTAGAAGCCCGACATATCCCAAAAGAACCGCCTGAGAGCTGGCACTCTCAGGCGGTTCGCCTTGCATGTCCCTTTGAACATAGCATCCTTTGTGGTTGCTTCTATTATATCACATCAAATATGATTTGTCAAGCAAAAAAGAGCTGCCCCGAAGGACAGCTCTAAATTTGTTTAATTTGGCTTTACACCCTAACTACCTATTAAGAGTTAGCAGCCTTTGTACCAAATGTCATACCCTCTGCTGCTGCAACAGTCTTAGGAGGATTAGGATACTGACCGGTGATCTGCTTTGTACCGGTAGCAGACTGCCACTGAGCAAAATCAATGTCGCCGTCAGCAAGTACAGAATAATAGCACTGTCCAATGCCGTTGCCGTTGCCCTTAAGAGCCTCGTAAACTGCGTTCTTAACAACAGACTCGAAGTTAGTACCAGTAACTGCTGCAGGCTTACCACTGAATACGAAAGCAGCTGTCTCAGAACCGTCAGCAACCATATCAGCTGCCTGGTTGTTAGCTGTTGTGTAGATCAGCTTAGCGTTGGAGTTAGCGCTCTTAAGTCTGGACTTCTTAACATAGTTCATAAGAGTAGGAACCAGGATAGCAGCCAGGATACCGATGATAGCGATAACTACTACGAGCTCTACGAGTGTAAAGCCCTTACGATTTGACTTTTTCATAGAAAATCCCTCCATAAAAATATTAAAATGTTTTTTCGAGACCGCTGCAAGCCGAAATAAGCAACAGCCCCTCGTTTTTCGTCCATAAGGGTTAGTCACACCCTTTGGCTTGTAAATATAATACCACTTCCAAGAAAGAAAGTCAATAGTTATTAACACAAGTTTATCACTTTTGTAGGATTGCACAAAACAAAAGTTTTCTGTTTGTTTATTTTTTTGACATAGGTTCTGTTCTTGACAAAAACTATCTTGTATGTTATAATGCATACAAAGAGGGTATCGCACCAGCTCATGGCTTTAGCGGTTCTCCCTCAAAAGTAGTTTTTCATTGAGAAAAGAGAGAAGTGCTGCTAGCCTCGCGGCTCAGCGGTTCTCCCAAGTTTGATGTTATAGAAACACCGTAACTTTTGGAGTAGTGGCGGTGTTTCTTACTTTATGTAAAAAACTCTATTTTTTCTTATTACTGAAAATAAGATAGCATAGAGTGACGACTCCGGTTAGCATTATCACGAACTGGATCAGTTCTGACCAAGTTATATCCATTGTCATCACCTCCCTTGCCGGGAGAGACCACCTTGTGCCGCTGTCTTCACAGCACTCCTCATTTTGTTATTATATCACAGTAAAGCATCTTTGTCAAACAAAAGCAGCCCTGTTTTCAGAGCTGCTTTTACTATTTCTATCAATATGCTTTGCCCCAAAGGACCATTTTCTTTGCAGGTTTGCTGCAGCATACGCAGGTATCCGAGATATTCTCCTGCTCAAACGGCATACACCTTGAACCGACGCCTGTCAGCTCCTTGACCTTATCCTCGCAAGCCTCTTCGCCGCACCACATCGCCTTAACGAAGCCGTCGCCCTTCTCTTCAAGCGCCCTCACGATCTCATCGGTATTCTTGCAGATATACGTTCTGTTGGAACGGTTCTCGGCAGCCTTTGCGTACATACCCTCAGGTATATCC
This sequence comes from Ruminococcus sp., assembly GCA_017484095.1. Taxonomy (GTDB): domain Bacteria; phylum Bacillota; class Clostridia; order Oscillospirales; family Ruminococcaceae; genus Hominimerdicola. The sequence continues at coordinate 1,680 of JAFUTU010000011.1, forward strand.
TTATCGAGCAGCTCTTTTATCTTCGCACCCAGATCATCGCCAAGCGAGAGCGTCTGCTTTTCGCCGTTGTAGCGTGTAGCGACAACGCACTGGTTGTTCTCGATATCCTTGGGACCTATCTCTATACGAACAGGCACTCCGCGCATCTCATGCTCTGCAAACTTCCAGCCGGGTGACTGCTCACCGTCATCTACCTTAACACGAACGCCGAGCGCTTTGAGCTGATCTGCTATCTCGTTAGCCTTATCGAGCACGCCATCTTTAAACTGCTGGATCGGTATCACAACTGCCTGAACAGGCGCAACAGCAGGCGGCAGAACGAGGCCGTTATCATCACCGTGAGTCATTATTATCGCACCGATAAGTCTTGTCGTTACGCCCCAGGAGGTCTGGTGCGGATATTCAAGCTTGTTCTCGCGGCTGGTAAACTGTATATTGAATGCTTTTGCAAAGCCGTCGCCAAAGTAGTGCGAGGTGCCTGCCTGGAGCGCTTTACCGTCATGCATGAGAGCCTCTATAGCGTAGGTAGCCTCAGCTCCGGCAAACTTATCGGAATCGGTCTTTCTGCCCTTGACCACAGGCATAGCAAGGTCTTTCTCGCAGAAATCTGCATAAACGTTCAGCATACGCTCTGTCTCTTCTATGGCCTCCTCGGCAGTCTCATGGATAGTATGACCCTCCTGCCATAAGAACTCACGCGAGCGAAGGAACGGTCTTGTGGTCTTTTCCCACCTTACAACAGAGACCCACTGGTTATAAAGCTTTGGCAGGTCACGGTAGGAATGAACTATCTCTGAATAGTGCTCACAGAAAAGAGTCTCGGAGGTAGGTCTTACGCAGAGCCTGTCCTCAAGCTTTTCGCTTCCGCCGTGAGTGACCCATGCCACCTCGGGCGCAAAGCCCTCAACATGATCCTTCTCCTTCTGGAGCAGGCTCTCGGGAATGAACATAGGCATACAAACATTCTCATGACCGAGCGCCTTGAACCTGTCATCAAGGTTCCTCTGTATATTCTCCCAGATAGCGTAGCCGTAAGGCCTTATGACCATACAGCCCTTAACGCTCGTATATGAAACGAGCTCTGCCTTCATGCAGATATCAGTGTACCACTTTGCGAAATCCTCATCCATTGAGGTTATCGCATCAACCATTTTTTTGTTTTTTGCCATGCTTAAAATCAACTCCATAAATATCTTCGTGATATATTTTATAGTTAGGATCGAACCCCTCGGGAGATTCCTGCTTTTCATACGGATCGTTAACAGTATACTCCTCGGGCGCTACGTCCTTATGCTCTGCAAGAGACGGGTGTCTTTTTTCTATAGCCCTCGCAATTTTAGGTGTGACAAGACACGCCAGAACTATCAGCGCCATTATTATCACAAAGCTGACGCCGAAATCGGCAAACTTGCCAAGCAGCTCCTTATCCACACAATCACCCTCTCAAAAAACGCGTACAATGATAGTATAACACATCTTTTCAAAAATGTAAAGATGTTTTTTCCGCACGTACAGACCGTCTCCAAGAAACAGCACCGCTTTTACATAACTTAGTGTAATCTGCCCGAAAAGTAAGGTGTGTTTTTGTGCCATAGTGCGCTTTACAAAAGCGGCGAATTATGCTATACTACCAATAAGTAATATCATACTGTCGGAGGTGTAATATATGAGGAAAGCTTTTTTCAGAAAGATGATTTCAACCGCTGCTGCGCTTGCGCTGTGCTTATCGGGCACAGTTGCCTGCTATGATGATGCTTACGTGGTATCTGCTTTGCAGGTAAAGGCTTCGAGCGCTCAGCGAGTACAGCAGGCAGCTGTGAATATCGAACCGCCTGCAAAGGTAACAGGTCTTTACGCTAGTGAGACAAAGACCACTTCCATAAGGCTTTGCTGGGACGCGGTCCCCGGTGCCAACGGATACAGTGTGTACCTCAAGCAGACGGGCGGGTATCAGGAGGTCGGAAAAACAACAGAAACCACCTTTAATGTCACAGGGCTGCTGCCGTCATGGAGAAGGCATTTTATTGTAAGAGCATATAAGTACGGTATGAGCGGAAGCATCATCTACGGTCCTTATTCGGATCAGCTGTTCACTGCGACCTGTGCCGATACGGTAACAGGGCTGAAGGCAACAAAGAAGACCTACAACTCAGTAACTTTAAGCTGGAACAGAGTTGCCTGCAATATGTATATAGTGTACCAGATGAAAAACGGCAAATGGCAGAGGATAGCAAAGCCGACGACCAACACCTATACTGTTACGGGACTGAACAACAACACATCGTACAATTTTGTTATCAGGGCGTGCAAGCTCGATGACTACAAGAAGGAGCACCTGGGCTGGCTTTCAAACAAGCTTACGGTGACCACCCCGAAAAACACTATAGTCAAGAAAAACGGCGTTACATACGTAAACGGAATTCTTATAGCGAACAAGACCTACGGACTGCCCTCCACATATAATCCTGGCGGTCTCACAAAGGCGACCTACAACGCCTTTTTGGAAATGAAGAGAGCCGCCGCAAAAGACGGCATAAACCTCTGGATATGTTCGGGATTTCGTTCGTACTCAACCCAGAGCTGGCTTTATAACAGCTATGTTAACCGTGACGGAAGAGCCAAGGCAGATACTTACTCTGCAAGACCGGGTCACAGCGAGCACCAGACAGGTCTGGCAATGGATATAAACAATGCGAGCAGCTCCTTCAACAACACAAGAGAGGCAAGGTGGCTTGCAAACAACTGCTGGAAGTACGGCTTCATTATCCGCTACCCAAACGGCAAGCAGAGCATTACGGGCTACAAATATGAATCGTGGCACGTAAGGTACCTTGGAAAGGATATGGCTAAGAAGGTCTACAACAGCGGACTTTGCTTAGAGGAATACTTGGGCATAACATCGAGATATCAGTAAAGGAAAAAACATCGCCTGAACTAGTGATGTCGTTAAGGGAGCATTAACACAACAAAATGAATAGGACAAAAAAGGAGCCGTTGCATAGCGCAATGGCTCCTTTGGATTTATTAGCTGATTTTTAAAATCTCACCCTTATCCATCTCATGCACCGTCTCACACAGCACCGAAATATCCTCCGCCGAGTGCGAGCAGATAAGTATCGTCTTGCCCTGTTCTTTGTATGACAGCAGATACTCACGCATCTCCTTAACGCCGTCCTTGTCAAGCCCATTGAACGGCTCGTCAAGGATCAGCAGGTCAGGGTTTTCCATTATCGCCTGTGCAAGCCCAAGGCGTTGTCTCATGCCGAGCGAATACTTGCGAACGTGACGGCGCAGGTCAGGGTCAAGCCCCACCTGCCGCATACTTTCACGCACCTGAGTCTTGCCTATCTTATTATTAAGCCCTGCCAGCAGCTTCAAATTCTTATAGCCCGAATAATATGGAATAAAACCCGGCGTTTCGATGATGATACCCATATTCTGCGGAAAGTCAACGTCCTTGCCTACACGCTTGCCGTCAACGGTTATCTCGCCCGAGGTGGGCTTGATGAATCCGCAAATACACTTCATCAGCATTGTCTTACCGCTGCCGTTGCGCCCGATAAGACCGTGTATCATGCCCTGTCCGAAGCTAACGTTTATACTTTTAAGTATCTGCGTTTTGCCAATAGTCAGGCACACATTTTTTACATCAATAATATCCATCACATCGCCACCTCGGTCACATTGTCATAGTTAAAACGCCGTATAGCCGCATAACTGAAGATCATGAGAACCAATATCAGTCCGCAAAGATAGCACACCGAAAACCACATGGGCATTACGGGCTCTCTGAAAAATCTTGTGTAGTGCAGCCAGATTATGCTGTTCGCCATGGGCATTGTCCACATCAATCCTGTTTTTATGGAGCAAAACGCTGTCCCCAGCGAGATAACTGCACCGCAGATAACAAAGCCTGCGGTCTTTTTCTTTATCAGCGAAAAGCTCAGCAGTATCAGCCCGAGTATCATAAGGTAAGCAAAGATAAGCAGATAGCTTTTCACCGCCGCACTGAAAACAGAAAGCTGATTATACAAATTTTCCGGCAGAAGCAGCACACCGAAATTGCCCGACTTGTCGGGAAAACGCTGCGCAAATCTTGTGGCTACATTGCTCCAGCCGTTATACCAGAAGCCCTTGCTTATCATCGGCGCCAACGCACCGAAAAATATCACCGCAAGGTATGATAACGCCATCATTATAAGCTTTATTATCTGCCCCGTCAGCCAGTTTACACGCCCGACCCTTGAAATATAGAAAACGGTGTTTGTGTCTATTTTTGGAAAATCAGCGATAAGTGTAAGGAAAACCAGCGGCACTATGAGCAGTATCGCCCCGGAATTTGCCACGGCTATGAAGGGCTCTAAAATGTTCAGCGGCTCGCCCATTAGCTCGGCGTTGGCTTTCAGCGGTTCTATGGCAAAGCTGTAAATGAAGATCAGCAGCACACAGAGAATTATCATTCGTGCGTCAAGCACCCATTTGATAAACTCGGTCCTGGCACAGGCAAAGGCTTTTTTCAGACTAATTCCTCTCACAGCTACACCCCCTTGTCCCGACGCAGTTCGAGAATAATGATAAAGCCAACAAGCAAAGCTGCTGCCATTAATGCGTTGAATATAAGCGCGTTTTTCAGCATTTTGTCAAGCTCTGTCGAATACGTCAGCGCTGTTACTGCCGAGGAAGAAAATGACTGAAACCGCACGGCCTTGTCGAAATCCAGATCCGTAAACGCCGACTGTATCAGCTTGTTTATGCCTGTGTCACGCACGTAATTCAGCATAAAGGGAAGGCAAGTGATGATGTATGGGTTACGGCAGAATGAGCTAAAAAACAGCGCAGGCAGGGTGCTCAGCGCACCATACAAAAACGCCGTTCCGAGCATTTTTGTAATCATTACACCGTAGCCGTTCGGCAGCAGCCATTTAAGCTGCTCCGTAGGCACATCGTAGCTTGAAAGGCTCGGGAACAGTATGGCTGTGAGCAACCCAAACAGTGCCACTCCAAGCATTACCGAAAGCCCGCCGCCAATGACCGCCGAGAAGAATTTCGACAGGTAGTACTGCCACTTGCCCGAACGGGTGATAGTAAACCTCATAAGCCCCGAATTGCGCTCGGTACAGAAGGAGATCATAAACGGGAATGCCACGATTATTGGCAGAAACATTGTGATATAGCCCGACAGCGCCTTCTGAAAAATGCTGATTGATGAAAGACTGCTGTCGTTAAGGATAAGGCGCTTGTCAAGTCGGAAGAGTGCCTCGAACACTGAAAAGCTCTGGTCGTTAGTGGGGTCACTGTATGCCTGGGCGGTAAAGCAGAGAACGCAGGTCATCAGTACTGCGCCTAGAAAGCCTATGTTTATAAGTGATTTTTCGAGGTCGCACCGAACACTTTTTATTAACTTCATTCCATATTCTCCTTAACGGTAAATATAAATCGCCCCAGATTATTTGGATCAGCCTTTGCGTATGCGAGATCATCAAAATTTCTGACTCCTGTACTGAATTCGTCCTCGGTCAGAATAACAGCGTAATCAAAGCTAACTTCTTCGCCGCTTTGGAAAAGGTCAAGGCCACTGTCTAATATCATCATCACCCTGTCACCCTCAGACAGAGCACTTTCACAATAATAAATAGGTATATGACAAACTGTGATATTGTCCGTCAAAATGACGGTTGCTCCGCCCTCATCAAGACTATCAACTGTACCTAAAAATGACGGATATGAGGTGTTCAGCATAGGAACATATTCCTTATTACCATTAATATCAGTCTGCGCCACTATTAGCTGATTGAGCAGAACTTTCCCATCAGAAAACCTATAGCCTATAAAGGTCACATCATCAAGCACCGATGGATAGTTTGATTTTTGAGAAATTATCAGGTCGTTAAGGTCGGCTTCAAAGGTTTCAGAACCGTTAGTAAGCTCAATAACAGACCCTTCCTTTCTCGTCATGCGATACTCACTGGCTGAATAAAGCTTCCCGTTGGGCGTTATAACATCACATTTTCGTATTTTTGTCATATCCTCATTTACCGAAAGCTGTGCGGTAACAGTCTCGCCTATGCGATTGTTGATTATCTGCTCGGAATAGATTTTCATACCATTGGCATACACCACATCGTCCTTGAAATCATTCCTGTCTAAGGGCATTGTATAATTGCTGCCCTTATATTCAAAGGTCAACTGTTCATACTCATATTTAAGAGCTTGAACCTCTATTACCTGCCATTCTGTTTCACCGGTTATTTTCTTTTTGGTAGATACCGTTGTCTGTTCTGGTAGACTTTCGTGACCGGTTTCACTAACCGTTGAAGAACAGCCCGAAAGGATCAGTACAGTAATTATAGCAATAATAATTATTTTCATTTCAGACTGACCTCTGCTTTACTGCATTAATTTGTTTATATCAAACTCAAAATCCATCTCGCCCGACTGCACATCAACATATATAAATTTGCGCAGATCTCCAAGTGTACTGTAATCGAGGTGAGTGCCTACAGGCAGATTCGCCTCGGGAATGTCTATGACAAACTCCCACACGATATGGCTTTCAAAAGCGATTCCCGCATCATAGCAGCTTTGTCCGCTTTGGTAATCGTTTTGGGGCGTGAGCGTATATTTCAAGCCTATGTCGCTTACCTCGATAGGCTCGGAAAAATCAGCAAACTGCTCTTCAAGATATTCCAAAGCGCTTGATAACGAGACAGCCTCTTTTAATGCATCACCCTGTGTCGGCAGAAGCATTCCGTTGCCGTTAGTCAAACTGCCTATCTCATCTGGGGTGAACATCTGCATATAAATATTCTGGGTGATATATTTCATTTTCTGCCCCGACTGTTCCAGACTCGTATATGAGCTGTCGGACATCTGCACAAGGCTGTCAAGCGCCACGCCGTTATATATCTTTTCGGCAAAAATATCAAAGGAGTATATCCCCATCTCGCTGCGCCTTGCAATAATGGTCTTTACCCTTATAGCATAGTCGGGTTCAAGAGGTGAATATGTTTTATCAAGCCATTTTTGTGCGAATTGCGCCGCTTCCTCTACTGTTATTTTTTCTCCGTTAAGAATATAGCTGTCCGAAAGTTGCTCTTTTCTGTCAGCATGATACACCTTGACCCTCTCGCCGCCGCCAAACATCATATCGTAAGCTGACGGCTTGGCAAAGCACACAAATCCGTTGTTGCCCACGCAGGCATATATCTTTTTGTCTGCGTCATCGAATTTATAGCCCTTCATGCCGTCAGGGCCTTCAAAGTATTCAGGCGAAACTGCTGAAAGCGTTTCGCTGTCAAAATAGCGGGCAAATACATCTTCGTAATTTTGCTCATAGTTTTCAGCCTGCGTGAATGAGCATTCAAAAATACTGCCTGGTATCTCCATATCGAAGCCGTTTGAAATAATAAACTGAGAATAGTCCTTATCAAGTGCATTATTTGCATCTTCTTTGGCAGAGGTTATCGAGATCTTATGGGCAGCAGCAGGTTCATTCTCCGAAGCCTTAGCACAACCCGTCAGCAGTACTATAGCCAACAGCATTGCAACGTATCTTTTCATTTTTTCACCTCAATCAATAAAGGTCATTACCTCGCCTGTAACTGCATTTACATATACTGCATCGCCGCTAATAAAGTCAGAGTTATAATAGCCGTCATCGTCGGGCTTTATCTCTCTTTTCAGCCTGAATTCCCACACAGGGTAGCAATGAAACTCAGTCTCCGGAACACAGCCCATATCCAGGTAAAATAAAAGTCTGTCCTCATCTTCGCTAAGGGCTGCATTCCCGCCGATCTCATATTTTTCATATGCCTCGGCATATCGTGATGAATCATATTCATTATAATATACCATGCTTATATCCGTTATTTCAAGCCTGATATTAGCAGCCAGCTCCTTATTCAGGATATCGAGAGCAGATGTGACGGGTATGACCTTATCTGTTATCCTTTCGGCTCTTGTTATCTTCTCTGTCCCCATGCTGCCGTTTAATGACGTCAGCTTGTTCTTGCCAAAATAGTAGCACTCATACCACATCATCTTACTGCGGCTGTCACTGTGCGGATCGTTTATCCTCATGTTGCTGAAGGGTACTCCTTTGTAGGTACGGTACATCACTATTTCAAAGTAACAGCCCGCCTCTGTCTCATTGGGTATGGCTGCAAAGGGCTTGAATTCGTAGTCATCATCATATAGCTTATAAAGCTCTGTAAAGGTCTTTACACTTGCTTCGGCACATTCTTTTAAAGACCATTCGCTTCCGTCAAGCATTTTGAATTTTTTGTCGGGAATATTATCTGCCGAAAAATACTCCTTGAAATGCGGATACGGAAAGAATTCAGCACTATTCTCAAAGTACATTGCACCGTTGGGGTAAGTGTACATTGAGGTAGTATATGCCCCGGGGTTGTCGGGATCTATAGTCGATGTATCGATATACTCCACCTGTCCGTATGGTTCACCTCTGAAAAATGAAACAGAACCATCATGGAGTTCACTGACCGGCAGCTCTGCAATATCATTAACACCGCTGTCTTCATAAAAATCTCTGCCGTAAAGATAGCTGTAAAGCTCGGGAAAATACGAATCAAAGCCATCGGCTTCAACAAGAGTTAAGTCATAAAGCTCGCTGATGCTGTTTATTTCTATATCCTCATCAAGAAAGAATTTATCTTCATAGCCCTGCTCTGAAATGTAATCATAAAGTCTGCCACTCTCGCCGTCAAGCTCGGATACGGCAATTTTTTTATAGTTGTTTTTAGCATTATCCGCAGTTCTGGAGTTTTCTGTATTTGACTTAACGCCATCTGGCGCTTTTGCGCAGCCCGTAAGCATCACCACAGCCATAATAAATATCATACTTTTTCTCATCATTGTTACCCCGCATTGTCCACAAAATCGACTTCGCCGCTGTCAGCATAATAAACGGCAAAGGCTTCTCTGTCCTTAGTATCGTCAAAATAAAACACCCAGCATGGTTTAAGCTCAAAAATATTGCCGCTTACGATAGAAGCTCCGGTATTTTCATTGATCGGAACAGCCATATATTCAAACGACACACGCTGCAAGTTAAGCTCCAAATAGCCTGATAGCTCCCCGCTGACTTTATCAGCAGCTTCAAGCAGACCCGAGGGCGTATATTCCGTCACAGTTCCGTATGGCAAAAACTCTGCCTCTGTTACGAAAACATAGCTGTTTTCACCTGCGATCTGCAAGCTGATATTGCTCAGTATATTCTCGAAGGACAACTCGTTATTAAAGTGCGAATACCTGTTGAACAGGTCCACAACGCCTATCTGTTCGGAATAATCAATGCTGAAAAACTGTTCTCCGCTGTCATTTTTCATGACTGTGATACGACTGACATTTAAAGAATTCTTATAGTCTGAGGTCTTGATAAAATCGTCAGCGATCTCCTGCGCTGTTTTTGCAGCTTCATTTACTGTCATTTCTCCATCTGATAACATAAAGCTGTCTGAACAGCTTGCGCCATCGAAATATTCATAGCTCTTTATGATCTCCTTTTGCTCGGTGAAATACTTGTCTGTGTCAAAATTCACACTAAGAAAAAAATAACCGGTACAGCCGACAGACATACTGATACCAAGCTCATTGTCATCATAATTAGCGCCGTAAGGATAGGCATTTTCGATAGTGTAGACCTTATCCTCGTCGTAAGCGCCCTCCGGCAGATAGTGTGTAAAAAGCTCCTTATACTTCTCCTCAAAACCGTCAGCTATCACAGCATTTGAACTGTACGCCGTCTGCGGGTAGTCGATAATAACGTTGGGGGAGACATTCATATTATCATATTCCGTCAGGATAAGCATCTGACGGAGTTCATGAGTGCTTTCGGGGTCGATCATAGTTTTGCTGTTTTCCTGGGCTCCGGGCGCTTTTGCACAGCCCGTAAGCATCACCAGCACCATAAGTAAGATCATACTTTTTCTCATCATTGTTACCCTGCATTGTTCACAAAATCTACTTCGCCCGTCACCGCATTGACCGCCGCAAAGGTCTCGTACCACCAGCTTTGGTCGAACCATATCACCCAGTAGGGAGTAAGCCGCAGAGTGGTCTGGGCGTTGTCGGTAAATTCAGGCATAAGCGCAAGCTCCTCGCTCTGCACCTCCCACTGCGCAAAACCCGACAGCTTTTCACTGGCGGCGTTCATAGCCGAAAGTGGGGTAATTATGTCCGCAGGCTCTTCGCTCACCTTTTCAAAGCTCTGCCCCACCGCAAACTGCCCAACCTCGCTGCCTTCAAGAAAAATAAACACACAGGGTGGCAGCTCAGCGATCTCAAAGCTGTGATCCCTTTTTGTTGACATAGTATCGAACACCGGCAGCCCCTCAAAAACCGTTCTGCAATGCACAGTTGCCGCATTTGCACCGTCAACGATCTGCATTGAGACTGAGTAAGGCTCGATAATGTCTGGGTAATCAGCCACAGCATAAAAATCTGTCAGAAATTCTAAACAGCTGTTTTCAAGCTCGCTAATACCGATATCAGTGCTGCCTATCGCAAGCCTTTTGTCCGCCGCACTGCTCAAAATATCGGTCGAAAGATAATCTACAGAATTCCCATATATAACTTTGTTCAGACAATCCTTATCGCTTACAGTAAAACCGCCCCTATCCGTTTTCAGAACGAACACCTTATCGTCCTCATATATCAAGGCTTCTTCATGAGCTTCAACATTTTCAGATGTAAATCCTTCTGAATAATGAGAAAATACAGCCTCGTAATTATCAGCCAAAGGGTCATAAAGCCTGACCTCGTATATCCTTGCGGTAGTATCGTAGCTAAGATCAAAATCCTCGGCAAAGGTGAAATTGTCGTAATCCTGCGCTTCGATCTCCTTAACTGTATCTTCGGTCAGCTCAGGCAGTTCGGACACCTTCTCAGCTTCAGCGCCTTTTTCGGAATTGTTATCAGTCGCTTTTGCACAGCCCGTCAATAGTACCATAGCTAACAGCATAGCCGCATATCTTTTCATTTTGTTCTCTCCTCTCAAAAAACAGGTGCAGGAATTTATCCTACACCCGTTAAGACAATTGAAATTTTGTTTTGTGAGAAAAATATCATTATTTTTTTAATTTCACCGTTTTGCACAAATCAAGCATTTCATCTTTGTTGAAACTGCCCGTAAGCAGGAGTACATAATCGCCGTTATACCACACTACAGAGGTATAATCCTCACTCTCGGAAATGTAATACTGAGTGCCGTTACTGTCGATATAATAGCCGTTTTTCGCATCATCGGGTATGAAAGCATCGGTATAGACCGCCGCAATATACTGTCCAAAGTATATGATATTGTCGGCATGGTCAGCGCCCTCGCTCTGCTTAACCCAAAGCTCTGTTGCCGAGACCTTACTGTGGGTGCTGTCAAGCAGTTCGTAATCATTGGGCAGACCTGTAAGCGTGTAGACCTCGTTAATGCTTGTTTCGGGGTCGTCCACAGTTGATGTATCAAAAGAAAGCTGCGAACCTCCATCGACCTTATGGGTAATAAAATTCCAGATGGGCTCACGCGCCATTCCCAGCATGAAGCCTGCCGAGAATATTACCGCCGCAACGAGAGCTATTTTCATACGCTTTCTGATATTCGGCTTACCGCTGACGGTTATGCTGCCGGCTGTGCCCAGTGCCTTGGCCATCCTTTTCTCAAACCTGTGCGAGAACCGATAGCTGTCTGGTATATCGCCGCAAAAGGGCTCTGCCTGATACTCATTTCCGCACACCTCGGCAAGCGCCTGCTTTAGTATTTCATCACCCATGATAACCCTCCTTTTCAAGCAGCTTTCTGAGCTTTGATTTTGCGTAACGAACACGCTGACGGGCAGCAGTCTCGGAAATACTGAGGGCTGCGGCTATCTCGCTGTAGTTAAGCTCTAGCTCAAACCTAAGATAAAGTATTTCGCGGTCAGTATCGCCAAGCCTTGTAATGCAATCTTTTAAAATGCTGTAATCCACTTCCGGCAGTTCGTCATGTTCAAGCTCGTCATCGTATTCAACAGTCTCTATGTGAGTTTCTTTTTTTAGCATATTCAGTGCAGTATTCTTAACAGTAATAACAAAGTAAGCCTGCAATTTGTGAGAAGGCAGACTGTGAATTTTTTGAAAACACTTTGCCAGCTTGAAAAATGCCTCGGATAAAGCGTCCTCCGCAAGCACTTTATCATTAAGGACATTATATGCCGCTCTCATACCTTTCAAACGGTTCTCAAAATAGAATGTCTCAAATTCAGATCTCAGGGCGTTATCATCGATCAGCGCTAAGTATGATGACAGCATTTGCATGTTTCTCCTTTATCATTAGTGTGGTAACATTATAGCATATTGCGAATTATTATGCAAATCGTTCAGTTCTCTTCGGCCGAGCAGCCGAACAAGTTAGCTGAGAACCGGAACAATACAAAGCCCGAAAGGCTCAAAGCTTCCGGGCTACATAAGAATTTGCAGTTTTCCTTCTCAATAACGGCCAAATGGACAGTTGATATTTTTATTCCAGTCTTCCGTCGGGAAGGAGGATTATGTGTCTCTGCTTGCCGCAGTCATCAAAGAGGAGTGTCACTCTGCCGAGGTTGTAATCAACGCTCTTGAGGTCTGCCTTTACCATTCTTCTTGCGGTCTTTAGCATACGCTTCTGCTTGTCTGAATACGAGCTTATATCGTCTGAGGTGAAATACACGCTGCCGAACAGATGATTGATTATAGAAAGTGACTGCTTCTGGCAATGAGCCATTGAAATGTTCTCATCTCTGAGCAGATAAACATCAGGGTCGTTGAGGAAGGCTCTGCCGTCGAGCTGGCGGCGGAATATCGTGTTCATCATCGAATTCTTTGTCGATACACGCTCTCTGTGAGTTAGACGCATAACAAGGTTATCGTCCCAGGTCAGACCTACATCGCAGCCGATGCGGCAGTAATCTACCTTGCCGAACGCTGCGCCGAGAGGCACTCCGCAGCCGAGTATGAGCTTATCGCCCACACACTCCCGCAGGAAGTCCATTGCCTCGCACATTATCTGACCTCTCGATCTGCCGTGCTGAGGTATCTCGCAAACAGCATAAAGGAAGTCGAGCTTCACAAGGTCAAAGCCCCAGTCATCGAGAACTGTTCTGAATACCTCTCTGAGATATTCTCTGACCTCGTCATTATAGAAGTCAAGCACGTAGCTGCCGCTCCAGTTGCAGCCGGCAGGCACCTCATTGCCGTTTTTGTCATAAAGGAGCCAGTCTTTTTTATTGTTATAGATGTCGCTCGTTTTCTCACAAACGAACGGTGCCAGCCACAGCCCCGACAGCATACCGTTATCGTGGATACGGTCGCTTATTTTCTTTATCCCCTCGGGGAACTTTGCCTTATCAAGAGACAGCCAGTCGCCGACTGCCGTCTGATAGCCGTCATCTATCTGGAAAATGTCCTGTCTGTGCTCAGAAGATATTATAGCATCAAGATCGTTAGAAAGCTTATCGTCACTGATATTCTGATAATGATTATACCAGCTTGTATAACCGAACACAGGCTTTGCTATCGGTGCAGGAACAGACATCAGCTCAAAATATCTGTCAAACACACCGCTCTCGCTTCCATTTCCGAGATAAATGTCAAGAGCATCAAACTCTTCCCCGTAAGCTGCATCTTCACATTCAAGCTTAAAGGTCACCTTATCCTTTGCGGCATTAATGCATATCAGCACAAAACCGTTTCTCTCGCTGAGTGAACCCATAAGCCTGTATTCCTCGGCAGAGCGCACATACGCATAGGTAAACCCGTGGAAGCACCCCTCTTTATTTTTATACTTAACAAAGTTATAGTCGCCGTACTTATCAAAGTTATATTTCTGTACCAGCGGAGACGGTATATGGTCAATTCCTCTGGTGTGCTCATCTATAGTGTACTCTCTGCTGTCCGTCCATGACTGATAGCCGTTTACAAAAATGCGGTCGTCAACAGTTATCGGCAAAAATGCCGTCGCCTTGATCTCCTTGAAGACAAGCTCCTTTTTCGGGCTTATACTAAGGGTAAGCCTTTCATCGGTATTTATCACCTTTGCAGAAAGCTCGTCACATTCAAGCGCTGAGGAGAACTCGTAAGTGCTCCCCTGAGTGCTTATTTTTATTCTGATGTTATCAAGCATTTTCATCTTCTCCGTTTCCCTCGGCGATGATACCTGTCACCTTCTTCTCATCATACAGACCGAGTATTATACCGCCGATAAGGCAGAGCACCGCCGCAACTGCCGCAGTAAGTCTGAGACCGAAGCCGTTCTCGCCTATGCCCTTGATAGAGGTGAACAGCACCATTGCCAGTGCCTGACCAAGCTTCATGGCAAAGGTCCTTGCTGCAAAGAACATACCCTCGCGGCTCTCACCTGTTTTGATGCCGTCAGCCTGTGCAACGTCAGCAACGATAGCCTGTGGCAGGATACCGAGAATAGCCATCGGGATAGATGCAAGTATAGAGATCATTATGCCGTTTACCATCTTTGGCAGACCAAGCTTGCCTGCAAAGGCAGTGAATGCAAACACACAGCTGAAAAATACGAATGCAAAGATAACGAGCTTTTTCTTACCAAGCTTTTTGGCAAGAATATTAACAGGTGCATAGAACACCAGGCTCATACCCGTCATTACCGCGAAGAGCAGAAAGGTCTTGTCAGCGCCGAGACCTATAAGAGATGTGATATAGAAAGAAAGTCCCGTCTGGAACATTGTAAGTGCGAGCCAGTAGAATATGTCAGAGGCTACGAACTTGCGGAATTCAGCGTTCTTGAAAGTTTTTGAAAGAGATGCAAACGCAGGTGTCTCCGAGGGTGTGGTATCTACGTAATCAGCCTCTTTGATGCCGAAAACAGGCACCAGCATACAGATAGCTGCAACAGCAGCAAGTATGCCAATGGTAACTCTGAATGAGTTTGCATAACCGAGAGAATCGCGCATAAAGCCTGCTATATTAGGAACGAGATAGCTTATCGCATTACCTACGAAGAATGTAACCGAAATATAAGTTGAAACGTTGATCCTATCCTTAGGGTCGCGGCCAAGCTCAGGCAGCAGCGCATTGTAAGGTGTGCAGTAGATCGTCATGAACAGATAGAAAAGCAGCAGCGTTACCAGCAAAAAGCCGTTATTTATCCAGGATACCTTGCTCACAGGAGATATAAATATCAGCACTGTCATTATCGCAAACGGAACTGCTATAGCTCTCATAAAAGGTATACGTCTGCCGTCCTTATGGCAGCTGCGGTCTGACTTTGAAGCTATCCACGGGTCGGTCACTGCGTCAAACAGTCTGCCCATTGCGGTGATAAGGCCTATAACTGTAAGGCCCAGAAAAATACTGCCCTGAGTTATGAAATACTTCTGTCCCAGCTTGATCTCTGAGTTTTCGGGCATATAGAAAAACACCAGCCAGTTAGACACTATACCCGACAGCATAGACCAGCCCAGCTGACCTATCGCAAAGATCCACAGGATCTTGTTTGTTACCTTTTTCATATCATTATCCTCCATACTTATATTTCAATGCTTTTTATTGCCATATCGATTATAAATTCCATTTCGTGCTCTGCGTTCTCACTCTCGCCCATGAATACATCTCCCCTGGAGAACTTTTCGCCCATAAGCATAAGCGCATGAGTTACAGAAACATACATCGTCCTGAAATCTATATTCGGTCTTGTACTGCCGTCGCGGCAGCCGTTCATATAAGCGTCCTCAAACAGAGGGAAAAAGTTCATAACGCTCTGCTCATACTCTTTCAGCTCATCGGGGGACACCTTTTCTCTTATGACGAACCTGTCAAAGCTGTCAATGAACCTCAGAAAGTCTTTATGCGAGCTGTAAAGCACCTTGAATACCTTCATAAGCTCCCTTATCTGCTCGATGCCCGTCTTATCCTTGTAATAGTCACACTCGAAAACACCGTCGAACAGCGCCTTTACCGACCCCCAGAGCAGACAGCCCGCCTTTATCACTATGACCGACTTAGTACCGAAATACCTGTAAAGCGAAGCTACACCGATCTCACTTTTCACAGCTATGTCATTCATAGTGATATCATCTATGTCCTGCTCCAGAAGCATTTTCGCCGTTACCCTGACCGCTTCGTCCATGCGGTCTTTTTTGGCGTTGTCAAGAATTTTTTTGTAATCCACTTGACAAATGCTCCCTTCTGTGATAGAATGATTATCATACTGATAGTAAGTCTATCACACTTTCCCGAATTTGTCAAGGGGGAAAGCAAAATTTGATAAAAATTTTATTGGAGGTAGCATCATGGACAGATCGTCGAGCATTTTCGGAAACAAGATGAAGGAATCGGATGTAAAGAAGGCAAGGTCAAAGGCTGAGAGCATGGCAGCCAAGTACGGTGACGACAGAGAGAAGAAATATCACCTGGCAGCAGCCGACAACGATGTTATAGGAGGACCTCTCGGAGTAAAGGTACTGAAGCTTTCAGACGAACCGCTTGAGATCGATAAGGATAAGAGTATTATTATAGGAAATATAAGAATGGGCTTCGGTCACTACCGTATATCAATGGCTATCGCTTCGGCGGCACACGCTATGGGTTACACTCCCTACTGGTTCGACCTTAACTCATTTGACGGAACTACCGCGACCAAGATAATCTCATCTCAGAACGACCTTTACTCGCTGGGCTCGCGCATTTCTCAGAAGAGTGTTGTTTTCAACAAGACCGTATGGGAGCCTATGAACAGTGAGGGCTTCAGAAAGCTTACTTATAACTGTTCAGATCAGGCAGTAAGTGAGCTTATGACTGCACTTTATCAGGATCTGCCGAAGGATATACCTTTTGCTGCTACCCATGTATGGCCTGCACAGGCAGCTGTTCATGCAGGGCTTACTAATGTTGTAAATGTAGTGCCTGACAACTGGCCTATGGCGCTGCACCTTGCTGAGGGCGCACTTCACACTGTTCAAACTGAGAGCGCATATCTTGGCTACAAGGTGCTCAGAGGAATGGACAAGAGCCGCACTCTCAGACCGATGCCCGACGGTGATATAGCATTTACAGGTCACTATATAGATCATGAGCTGGTATCAAACATAGATGCTGACTGCGACCGCAGGATAAAGAGACTTGATGAGGGCAAGGCTAAGAGATATCTGCTCACTATAGGCGGAGCAGGTGCACAGCAGGATATTTTCATCTCGGTGATAAGACAGCTGATAAAGCAGATAAAAAAAGAAAAGGCAGTGCTGTTCATCAATCTCGGAGATCATTATGAGGTCTGGGAAAAGATCAAGGAGACCCTGCCCGAGCTTGAGAGCATGACTACAGAGCATATTGATGATTTCTCAGAGACATCTGAATTCGCAGCTGCTGCACTTGACGGCGATGTCAGCGGAGTGCACGCTTTCTGTCACAAGGATATTTTTGCTGCAGTGTATTCAACCAACCTGCTTATGCGCTGCTGTGACGTGCTCATCACCAAGCCGAGCGAGCTTGCCTTCTACCCCGTACCTAAGCTGATGATAAAGAGAGTCGGCGGTCACGAGGCATGGGGCGCTGTAAGAGCTGCCGAGATAGGTGACGGCACCTTTGAGTGCTCCTCTGTACGCGAGATATGCGGAATGCTCGCAGTTATGCAGCGTGAGGACAGCGTAATACGCTTCCTGTGCGAGAATATAGTTCGCAACAAGAACAACGGCGTTTATGACGGAGCCTACAAAGTAGTTGAGCTTGCTTCACGCGGAAGAAAACAATGATAAAACAGCCGCCACGGGAAACTTTCCTTGGGCGGCATTTTTGACGGTCCACATGGCAAAAAATTAAAAAACGGTAACAAGAAGATTTTTGGACAGTTGAAAACTCAGGTTTCACGAACGAAAAAATGTTGAAAACTCTGTTGAAAGTGTTAAAAACTCGCTGATTTTTCGCCTGAGAGACCCCGCAAAGTCATAACTTTTCAACACCAGTCCGTTTTTTCACACGGTTATCACATATTACAAACCTGTAATAATAGATAATTTTGTCCAAAAAAACGTACTTCTACACTTTTTGTTTTTTATCCGACATAATACATTTTATTTCGTTCTCACCGCGCAGATATGGCGCAAAAGCACGTATCTGCGCGGTTTTGCGTGATACGTATATTAAATTAATAAATTTTGTTGACATATTAAACCTGATATGATATACTATATCTGTGCCGATTCGGCAGAACATAAGTAAGGAGGGACCGTATGGAAAACGTATTAGAGGTCAAGGGTCTCGGCAAGCAGTACGTTCCTGGTGTTTATGCGTCTAAGGACGTATCGTTCAGCATTGCCAAGGGTGAGATCTTTGCACTTATCGGACCAAACGGCGCAGGTAAAACAACGACCATAAGAACTATAGCGACACTTCTCAAAACCACTGAGGGCGATGCGCTTGTCAGCGGGCACAGCATTCTCACCGAGCCCGAGCAGGTAAGAAAATGTATAACCTATCTCCCTGATGAGGCAGGTGCTTACAAAAATATGACAGGCAAGGCTTACCTTGAATTTATGGCATCTATCTATGCTGATACTGGTGAGCAGGCGCTCGAATATGTGAGGAGAGGCAGTGAGATCTGCGAGCTTGGCGAGAGGCTCAACGATAAGATATCGAGCTATTCAAGAGGTATGACCAGAAAGCTGCTGCTTGCAAGGGCAATAATGCCGAAGCCCGATCTTGCGATACTTGACGAGCCGACCTCGGGACTTGATATACTTAATGCTATAGAGATCAGAAGAACTATCAGGCAGCTCGCATCAGAAGGAATGAGCTTTCTGCTCTCGTCTCACAATATGCTGGAGATCGAGTACGTTTCTGACAGAGTGGGCATAATCGCGAAGGGTATGCTGCTTGAAACGGGTACACCCGAAGAGCTTAAGAAAAAATACGAAACAAAAAATCTCGAAGAAGTTTTTGAAAAGGTGGTGAAGCTGCGTGAAGTTCTATAGCCTGTTCAAAAAAGAGCTCAAGGATATGTTCAATATGCAGACGATACTTACCACCGTTGGTATAGTTGTGCTGCTTATGGTAGTGGGAAACATATTTTCAAATTCAGTTTCCGAGAGCGCCAAGAAAAGCGGAGACGTAGTTATCTGCGATATGGATAACACTGAGTTTACCAAGAGCGTGATCGCTGAGCTCAAAAAGATGACCGAAGACAATGACGGCACACTCACAGAAGTTGAGATAAAGTCTGACAACTATTCAAAAGAGCTGAAAAGGATAGATCAGAAGCAGGTAATTATAATCCCCGAGGGCTTTACCGATCTTGTGTCTCAGCATAAGACAGCAAAAATAACCTTTGTTCAGAGAATGACCTCTCTGGCAATGATGTCTAACCTAAACACTGGCTCTGCCAATACGTTTGAGACCTTCTCTGCTGCGGTAAAATCTACTATCTATGCTCAGAAGCTCCTCGAAAACAAGATATCAGAGGAAGAGATAAAGCAGCTCGAAGACCCTGTTGAACTCGAAGAGATGACAGTCATTGGCAGCAAGCAGGAGGAGATAAGCAGCTCACTTATAATGAGCATCTGCACATCACAGAATATGGTAGTGCCGATAATCCTTTTCGTGCTTATAATGTTCGCATCTCAGATGATACTTAATGCGATCTCCACAGAGAAGATAGACAAGACCCTTGAGACCCTTCTCTCAGCACCCGTATCGAGGATATCCGTTCTTGCTGCGAAGACCTTGTCTGCTGCTCTCGTAGCAGGCGTTCAGGCAGCCGCTTTCATGTTCGGTACTAGCCAGATGATGAGCGGTATGACAGGCGGTCTCGGTCTGGATGAGGACACCTACACCAAGGCGCTTGAAAACCTCGGTCTTACTCTTTCTCTGCCGCAGTATATTCTTGTCGGCGTGCAGATGTTCCTGTCAATTCTTATAGCACTTTGTGCAGCTCTTATCCTCGGCGTTCTTGCCAAGGACGCAAAGTCAGCTCAGACGCTTTTGATGCCGATAACTATATCCACAATGATACCTTATTTCCTTTCCATGATGGCAGATATAACATCTCTGCCGCTGGTGCTTAAGTGTATAGTTTATGCGATACCTTTCTCTCACACGTTTATGGCTACAGAAAACATAATGTTCGCGAACATTCCTCTGTACATAGGCGGAGTGATATACCAGCTGATATTCCTCGCAGTTTGTATGAAGATAGCGCTCTCGATATTTATGAGCGATAAGATCTTCACGATGTCACTGGGAGAAAAGAAAACAAAGACCAAAAAAGCCAAATAAGCATAAGAAAAGCCGCTTTCACAGATAAATGTGATAGCGGCTCATTTTTATTTTTCTATTAGCTTTTCTGCAAGGTCGCGGTCGGGCTTTACGGTTATCGTGTAGTTGTTCACGAAGATGACCATTCCGGGCTTTGCTCCGTTCGGCTTTTTAACATTCTTTATGAACGTATAATCTACATCGCAGCGTGATGAATCTGCTGCACTTGAATGGCAAGCTGCGATTATTGCTGCCTCCTCTATCGTTCTGTCGGGAGGAAATTCTCCTCCAAGCTGTGAGCAGTTGACTATAACATGGCTGCCCGTAATGTTCTTGGTGTGGAGCCACAGGTCATTTTTTTCGCTCTGCTTGCAGGTGAGCATATCGTTCTGCTTGTTATTCCTGCCCACCCTTATCTCATAACCGTCAGAAGACATGAACTTTATCGGCGGAGCTGCCTTGGCAGGCTTGCCCTTTTGTCTGCTGCGTTTTAAATAGCCCTGCTCCCTCAGCTCAGTTTTCAGCTCATCAAGCTCGCCCTCTGTCTTGGCTCTGGTAAAGGCATCGTAGACCGATTCGAGATACGTTATCTCCTCCTCGCCCTCCTTTATCAGACCTGTAAGCATTTTCAAGGCTGTATCTAGCTTTTTATACTCTTTGTAATACTTCTGTGCATTCTGAGAGGGTGTAAGCCTTTTATCGAGCTTTATCTCCACCTCGGGAGAACCCTCCTCATAAAAATTCACCAGCCTTACCGTGCCGCTCCCCTTCTCGATCGAGTAGAGATTCGCCATAATGAGGTCGCCAATCACTCTGTATTTGTCACGGTCTGCACAGTCATCTAGCTCAAGGCGCTGGTTTTTCACTCTTCTTTTCGTTCTGTCTATAAGAGTGTTCAGGTGCCTGAAAAGGTCTCCTGCTCTTTGCTTTGTACGCGAAAGCTCATCTCTCTGGGAATAGAACCTGTCAAGCAGCTCACCTGCCGAAGGATAGACCGTTCTATGCATAAGGCTGCCGAAGTGCTCTATATCGCAAAAGCAGAAATCTCTCAGTCTGCCCTCACCGTCAGTAAGCACAGTAAAGCTGTTTTCTCCCTTTTCAAGCTGATCCCTTATCCTCTCAATATAAGCCCAGAGCCTTTCCTCGCTTCCATCATCGAGCTCTGCCGCGGTGAGCTCTCTCCCCTCACCTGCAAAGAACTCTGCCTCGTCAGCAAACACGGGTGATATTCCCTCACATGAGAGCATTATAGCTTTAGAAAGCTTTTTTTCTCCGCAGGCTCTCAGCCTGCAGATAAGCTCCTCACGCTCACAAGCAAGTATATCCAGCCTGTCCTCTCTGGGCGGTCTTTCATACACTATGCCCGGCAAAACAAGCCTGCTGGAAGTCTCCTGTCCGATGCGCTTTATGCTGTCGATTATCTTCTCATCGGGTCTGCTGTAAAGAATAAGGTTTGAGCGCCTGCCCATTATCTCTGCGGCAAGGGTCAGCTCACAGCGGTCTCCCATTTCATCGGTACCTTCCATGTCGAAGTAAAGGATACGTTCAAAGCCGTCCTGCCTTATGTCAGTTATCCTAGCCCCTGAAAGCCTTTTTCTCATAAGCATACAAAACATAGGCGGTGTTTTCGGGTTATCTATCTGCACCGATGTTATGTGTACCCTTGACGAGCCTGCGCCCGTATTTATCAATACCTTTTTCGAGCCCTCTCTGCCCCTGACGGTCACAAGCAGCTCCTCCCGCGAGGGCTGGTATATCTTATCTATTCTCCCGTCGATAAGGCAGCTGAGTTCTTTTCTTATAAGGCTCAGGTATATGCCGTCCAATGCCATAGTTATCCCTTCTTATATCTCATAGCTAAGTATGTCTCTGTTCTCCTCCGATACCAGAAACTGCGTATCAGAAAAGCCCTCAGAGAGCTTTCTTTTCATAAATTCACAAAAGATGTTCTCAGTGTGGAAATGCCCCGCATCAAGCACGCAGAGACCTGCGTTGTGCGCATCTATGAAAACATCGTGCTTAACATCTCCCGTGATGTAGGCATCTGCGTTTTTTCTGAGAGCATTTTTCAAAAAGCTGCCTCCGCTTCCTCCGCAGACAGCTACTCTACTTATCATTTTGCCCGTATCGTTATACCTTACCACAGTGTTGCCAAGCTTTCCCTTTACAAGGGCTGCAAGCT
This sequence comes from Ruminococcus sp., assembly GCA_017484095.1. Taxonomy (GTDB): domain Bacteria; phylum Bacillota; class Clostridia; order Oscillospirales; family Ruminococcaceae; genus Hominimerdicola. The sequence continues at coordinate 24,106 of JAFUTU010000011.1, forward strand.
CGCCTGATGTAAGCTCCTTATCAAGCTCGCAAACCTTTCCCACAGGTATATTGTTTTCAACTGCAAGCGGCTCAGCAGGGTTCATACCAAGCTCCTCACAAAGAATATCGTTCATAACAGCGCTGTCAAAATTCGTATGAGCAGAAAGCGCAGATATCCCCTTCATACAGAGCTTTACTGCAATGCTGTCACCGTCAAGCGCTTTAAGGCTCCTGAAGATAACGGGGTGATGAGTAACTATCAGCTCTGCACCAACTGTCTCAGCCTCATCAACTATCTCGTTCGTTATATCGAGAGCTATCAGCACCTTTTTAACTTCCCTGTCGGAGAATATAACATTTTTTCCGCTGTTGTCATAGTCCTCCTGCAGTGAATACGGAGCGAACCTGTCAATATAATTATAAATATCACTTACTCTCGTCATAGCGCCTGACCTCTTCTCTCTTTTTATTTATTACCGCGAGCAGTCTCTCACCCTGCTCTTTTTTATCGGCAGAGCCTGCCATGCCCCTGGCTGCACGCTCAAGCCTGTCACATTCCCGTTTGATATATTCGGTATTTTCATCGCTGTCACATTTTATCAGCCCGAACCTAAAATACTCCTCTGAACATTCATAAGGCGCCCTCACACCGAACCGCCCCGACATTACCGAATAACCGAACCTGCCCGAGATACACGCCCTTTCATTCTTCACACAGAAGCTGTTATCATAAAGCCATTCTCTCAACAGCTCAGCCTTTGTCATGGGCTGCATAACGATATTCACCGAGCCGTCCTTTATCCGATCGCACCGGCTGAGAATATCCACCATAAGTTCTCCTCCCATACCTGCGAGCACAATATCCGTTATCCCGTCAAGCGAAACACCGTTAAGCCCGTCAGAGAGGACAGTTTTCACCTTATCCGAAAGCCCCTGTGCAGTAATGTGTTCTCTCGCTGATGCCAGCGGCTTCTCGCCGATATCGCAAGCCAGCGCTGAGCTGCACCTGCCGCTTTTGACCAGATAGCACGGCAGATACCCGTGGTCTGTCCCGATATCGCAAACAAAGTCACCCTCTATTAACTCCGCACAGAGCAGCAGCCTTTTATCCATTTAAAACTCCCCTTAATAAAAAACGCCGCAGCACATAACAGTTACTGCGGCCGTCTTTCTTAGCTTGCAAAATGAGCGTTCAGCTTAGCTATGAGCTCCTCGGGATCAACACCGTGAACATAGCAAGCCTCCTCAACAGTCTCACCTCTTGAAGCAGGGCAGAAAAGACAGTGCATACCCATTTCCATAAAATAGGGCGCTGTGTTCTCATCTGCGTCCATAATATCGCCGATAACTGTATCCTTAGTTACAACAAAAGCCATATTTAAACCTCCTTATACATATAGCTTTTCTTAGTATAACCTATAGGCTATAAAAAATCAATACTAATTTTGTAAACATTTCTCCCGAATAAAAAAAGAGCTGCCAAAATGACAGCTCCCAATAAACAAAGCTATTCGCAGATTTCTCCGCCCGAACGACCGTTTATCCGCCAAACTGATCCCTGTCCGATCGTTCTCAGAATACGGCTATCAGCCCTGCTCTTTCATCTTTGCAAAGCACTCGCTGCAATATACAGGACGATCCTCTCTTGGCTTGAACGGAATGATCGCCTCGCCTCCGCAAGCTGCACAAACAGCTGTGTAGGTCTGTCTCTCAGCTCTGCTGGCTGCTTTTCTTGCATCTCTGCAAGCCTTGCATCTCTGCGGCTCGTTTACAAATCCCTTTTCTGCGTAGAACTCCTGTTCTCCTGCCGTGAAAACAAACTCATTTCCACATTCTTTGCACACTAGTGTCTTGTCTTCATACATAATTCTTACCTCGTTTATTTTTTTTAGTCCTCATCGGATTTGCACCGACATCTTCGACCCTACGCCTCAACCGGACCTTTGCCTGCCGAAGCGTTAATCAACGCTTTTCATTAAGCTATCAGACCATATTTCCTCATAAAATGAGCCTGAGCTTTCTTCTCGCTCTCTGTACTGCATTATCGACAGCCTTCTGAGAAACGCCGAGCTCCTCAGCGATCTGGCTGTAGCTCATCGCCATCATCAAAAGCCTGAACACGTTCCATTCCAGCTCAGAAAGCTGCGTAGCTATAGCATCATAAAGCTCCGCTGTGTTCTCTTTTTCGATAACGATATCCTCGGGGTGCTCGGTTTCAGCATCAATCTGCTCACCAAGAGTTCCTTCGTCCTCAGTGATAAGCGCATTTCTTTTAAATGCCGAAGCCATTCTGTTTTTCACACAAATAGAAGCATAAGTTGCAAACTCTGCCCCCTTGTCAGCCTCATAGCTCTTAACGGCGCCCAACAAAGCTATAAGCCCCTCCTGCACAAGGTCATCCCTCACACTCTCAGGAAAGGTGCGCGAAAAATAACGAATCCTCGGGAGATACCGCCTAACGATCTCACCCAGAGAATCCATATCACCTTCAGAGATCCCGACAAGCTGCTCATCGGTAAGCTCCGTATATGAATAATGCTTTTTGCCGTTCAAACCCTCGCCAACTCTCCGCCGCCCGATAACAGTAACTTAACATATTAATCATAGCACTGCCACAAAAAAAAGTCAAGCAATTTCCGAAATCAAAACCAATAATTTGAAATATTTGTAATATACCACAGTTTGAGATATTTTTTATTGTGATTTTTAACAAATGTCAAATAATAGGAAAAGCGGCCGCGATACAAGCAGCCGCCATATTTTATCCGACCCTGAACTTTTCCCTTCCGCTCTCGAAGATATCTCCTCCGAGGCAGTCATCAGCCACCACAAGCGGAAAGTCTTTCACCGTAAGCTTCTTGACCGACTCGCAGCCAAGATCGTCGAACGCAACCACCTCACACGAGGTTATGCACTTGCAGGCAAGCGCACCTGCACCGCCCACAGCACAGAGGTACACCGCCTTATTGCGAACAATGGCGTCTCTAACCTCTTTGGAGCGTTCGCCCTTACCGATCATTCCTGCCAGACCAAGATCCAGCAGTCTCGGTGCGAACCTGTCCATTCTTCCCGAGGTCGTAGGTCCGCATGAGCCTATAGGTCTGCCCTCAGGTGCAGGGGTAGGCCCGGCATAATAGATAACAGCACCCTCCAGCGGTATCGGCAGCTCCTTGCCCTCATCGAGCAGAGCCGCAAACCTCTTGTGGGCTGCATCTCTTGCGGTATAAACTGTACCGCTCAGCAATATCTTATCACCACAGCGGAGCTCAGGGCTTACAGCCCCAAGCTCCTGCGCATTAACTTTTCTTATTTCAGCCACGATTATTCCTTCTCAGCCTCTTCTACCATTGAAAGACCGTCGTCAATGAGATCTCTTGCATTGTTAACAGCACCTATGCTGTTTCCGTACAGATCATTAAGTGTTGTAACGAGCTGCTGTACAGTATCATTAAGGGATGTGAACTGAGTCTTGACCTTATTTCTGATATCAGCCGACTCTTCTCTGATGTTGGAAGCATCATTTCTAGCCTTCTCAACGATCTGCTCAGCTTCCTTCCTTGCCTGGAAATTCATGTCGTCAGCGCTCTTCTTAGCCTCTGCGACCTTAGCAGCAGCCTCAGCATCAGCAGCAGTCTTTGTCTCCTCTGCATACTTGTCAGCCTCGATAGTCTGCTCGGAAGCATACTTGTCAGCCTCAGCCTTAGTTCTTGTAACATAAGCATCTGCAGCTGCTCTGTCCTCGTTAGCTCTTGCCTGAGCATCGCTGACAGTCTTCTGTGCCTGAGCATTAGCATCAGCAATGATCTGATCCTGCATCTGCTTGGTCTCGTCTTCCATCTGCTTAGCAGCCTTCTTAGCCTCAGCAACCACCTTGTTAGCGGTGTTCTGAGCCTCAATGAACACGCTTCCGATATCAAAGCTCGGAGCTGCGCCCGTACCTGCATTAGCCTCAGCCTGCTCGAGCTTCTCCTTCAGCTCCTCGATCTCCTGCTTCTGCTTTTCGATCTCGGAATCCTTCTCGATCACCTGCTGCTCATAGTCAGCTATACGAACCTTCATCGAGTCTGTGCTGCCCATCAGCTCAGCTACCTTATTGTTAGCTGTCTCGAGCTTTGCGTTAGCGCTCTCGAGCTTATCCTCAAGCTCCTTCTTGCCCTCAAAATCAGCCTGCTGACCCTCGCTCTGCTTCTCAAGCCTCTCGATGGTCTCCTCCTGATCCTTAACTTTAGTCTCAAGAGTATAGATCTTTGATGTAAGATCATCTACATATGCAAGAACGTCCTGCTTATCAAATCCGCCGACTCTTACTGTTCTTAAATATCCATTACTTGCCATAGCAATTCCTCCCAAAATTTTTCTATTAATATAATTATACTATAAAAGTTATATTTTTTCAACAGGAATATCACGTTTTGATAAATTTCATTATTCCGTACAAATTTGTTAAAAAAATTTATTCAACTTGACAAATCCCATCAATTCTTACACAATTATTATATCAAAATCTTACCAGAATTTCAAGCGTTTTTACGAAAAAATTTCTGAGATGCAAAAATTTTCGGAAAGTTTATTATATTTTTCTGTAAACGTTTTCCGATCTATTGTCTCAAAAGGCGGACCGCAGCCGATCCGCCTTCAAAGCTTATACATTTCTAAAGCCGATCACTTATTCTTGAAAATATTAAAAATATCATCATAGTAATTCGGATTATCAGCTGCCTTTACGCCTGCCTTGTGCATAGCCTCGGCATCAGCCTTTGCCTCGTCAGCCTTCTTTGTCTGAGCGGCAAAGCTGGAAATGAACGGACTTGTCTGTGCAGGCTGATCGTCTCTGTCAGCAAAGTCAGCTGCAATAACGGTAACGTCCATGCTGTCCTTGGAATCGGGGTCTGTACCATTACCGAAGATGATCTCAGCGCCGTCATCAGCAGCATCTGCGATAGCAGCAGTCAGCTCGTCCATATCACTGATAAGCAGATCCTCACTCATTGTAACGTTAACGATAAGTCTTCTTGCACCCCTGATAGATGTCTCAAGCAGTTCTGATGCAACGACCTGATTGATAATGTCGTTCACCTTGTCCTTGCCCTCGCCGTGGCCGAGAGCGATGTGTGCTCTTCCTGCGCCCTTGAGTATGGTGGTAACATCGGCAAAGTCAACGTTGATGTCGTCATGTCTTGTGATTATCTCAGCGATAGCTATAACGTCTGTCTTAAGTACATCATCTGCAATAGCATATGACTGTCTCATTGTGAGACGCATCTCGTTAGTGATGAGGTTCTGGTTAGGTATAACGATAAGAGCATCAACATGGCTGGTCAGCGCCTCGATACCCTTCTCGGCTCTCTCCATCTTCTTAGCGCCCTCAAACTTGAAAGGCTTTGTTACAACAGCGATGGTGAGCTTATCAAGCGACTGAGCTATCTCTGCAACTACAGGTGCAGCTCCCGTTCCTGTTCCGCCGCCCATACCTGCTGTGATGAATACCATATCAGCATCAGCGATAGCCTCTGCGATCTCGTCTCTGCTCTCCTGTGCGGAAGCCTCACCGATCTCAGGCTTTGCACCTGCGCCAAGACCATGGGTAAGCTTCGCTCCGATCTGTATCTGTCTTGTAGCGTTTGACTTCTTCAGAGCCTGTATATCGGTATTTACCGCAATGTACTCAACGTTTCCTTCAATGCCTGCCTCAGCGATACAATTAAGAGCGTTTCCGCCGCCGCCGCCGACACCGATGACCTTGATCTTTGCGCCAACTACAGGTTCTTCAACAAACTCGTAACTCATAACTAACGTCCTCCCATAACGAAATTTTCCGTCCTCTATATATGTATAGACTGTCGTCCTCATTCTGTCTTTGCTCTGCTTTCTCATGAAAAGCGCACAAAGAGATACAATAATATATTATCACATTTTCGTCAAAATGTAAAGAGGTATTATGTATATCTGATAAAATTTTTATTAATTATTCATTAATCGACTTTATCTGACCGAAAATTTGTACATTTTACACAACCTCTCTCAATTCTACCAAGTCTGCGCTTCATCTGCCTGCCACTGCGCTTCGGTATTATCGGGTGTCCATTCTGTCTCGGGCTGCCACTGGGTCTCGGTCTCAGCCTGCCAGCCGCCGTCATCATCCTGCCAGTTATCGGTATTGTTATCAGCAGGATGATCCTGTGTATCCGCCTGCCACTGAGTATCTGTCTCGGGCTGCCACTGGGCGTCAGTCTGCTGAGCATCGGCTGCCTCCTGTGATGAGTCGCCGCTGTCATCTGAAGGAAGCTCTACGCCTCTCTCTTTAGGTATTGCAGAAACGCCGCTGTTTGCGCTGTTATATATAAAGGTACCCTCATAATCATCATTGAGCTGTTCGAGCACGAGCTTCATCGCGGTCAGCTTCTGCTCAATATCTACCGAGCTGCCGAGCTTTATCTCTATGCGGTCATCGTACATTATCCTTATGTCCGATCTGTCCGTCATATCAATATAGTTTATTTTAGTGAAGCCGAGCTCCATAATGCTTTCAAGAAGCTGGCTGAGGATATCCGTTTTCAGCGAGTCCTCGGATTCAAGCTCTTCACCTAACTCCTTGCTCTTCAGCTCAAACCCTTTTATAATAGGTATCCTGCCTGTTGGTTCGGGGTTTTTCTGCTCAAGAACTCTGCCCGACGACGATATCACATAATACGAGCCCTTATCCTCGATATCCACTGCCTTTTCGGCTTCGGTGCAGGTTATCACCAAGGTAGAGGGGAATTTCTGCTCCACCTTTGCCTCATCTATGTAGACAAGAGCGCTTTCGAGCCTATCCTCAACGGCGCCCGTGTCAAGTCTTATCAGGTTCTGGCCGTTCTGCACACCGCCGATGACCATTATCTGCTCATCGCCGTAGAGAGTAACTCCCCTGATCTCTATTTTCTTTATGTTGAAAAAGAATATCATACAAACAATGAGCACCAGCGCCAGTATCAGGAAGATGATGCCGATATAGATATTCCTCATTCGGGCAGTTCTGGCATTTTCGTAAGCTTCAAGCTCCTCTTTGCCGACTGCATTGTTCTCGTTGTTTTCGCTCATTTAAACCTTTCCTTAGCTTTTTTCTCTTCTTATATCCGCGCCCAGCTCGGTGAGCGTTTTTTCAATATTCTCATAGCCTCTGTCTATAAGCTTTATGTTAGTTACTGTCGTTTCTCCCTCTGCTGCAAGCGCAGCACACACAAGCGCCGCGCCGCCTCTGAGATCTGGCGCCATGACCTTTGCCCCGTAGAGCTTTTTTACACCTCTTATCACGGCGGTCCTGCCCTCTGTGCTGATATCAGCTCCCATTCTGGCAAGCTCATCAACATGGCGGAAACGGCTGGTGAAAATGTTCTCGGTGATAACGCTCGTTCCCTCAGCCTTTGTGAGCATAGCCATTATCGGCGCCTGCGCATCGGTCGGGAATGCGGGATAGGGCAGCGTTTGTATCTCTCTCACAGCCCTGAGCGGCTTTTTTGCACTTAAAAATATCTTATCCTCCGAATCGGCGACCAGGCACCCTGCCTGCTCAAATACCTCTGTCACAGCATTAAGATGCGAAGGCACCGTGCCTTTAAGGGTTATCTCTCCGCCTGCCGCAGCAGCTGCTGCCATAAAGGTAGCCGCACAGATCCTGTCTGGCATAACGGTATATTCTCCGCCGTGGAGGGTCTTGACTCCTTTTATCCTTACAGTTCCCGAAGGGGAAACTCTCACCTTAGCGCCTATCGTTCTGAGGAAGCCTGCAAGGTCTTCTATCTCTGGCTCGCGGGCGGCATTATTGATAACGGTCTCACCCTCAGCCATTGAGGCGCAGAGCATAATGTTCTCGGTAGCCCCGACGGACGGGAACGGCAGATTTATGACCGTGCCCTTTACTCCGTGAGGACAGCTGCATATCAGCTCTCCGTATTTTTCAGTTATAGAAACGCCCAGCTGCCTGAGCGCTCTTATATGCATATCTATGGGTCTGGGGCCAAGCTCACAGCCGCCGGGAAAGGTAAGTCTGCATTCTCCCGTTCTTGCAAGAACTGCCCCGAGAAAAACTATCGAGGAGCGCATCTCTCTCATCAGCGCATCGGGAACGCACACGCTCTCAATAACTGTCGGATCGGCGGTAACACAGCCGTTTTCATAAGTACATCTGACACCCAGACAGGAAAGTATCCTGAGAGCCGCAAACACGTCAGACAGCTCGGGTATGTTATACAGCTTAACCTTTTCGCCTGCCAGAACGCAGCCTGCCAGTATCGGCAATGCACTGTTTTTGGCACCCTGAACTTTTATCTCACCGCCGAGTCTGCGTCCTCCGTTTATGATAAGCTTTTGCATAAGCGTCACTCCCTATGTTCATTATGACTTATCTTATGCAAAACAGCCCGGTGTTGTGATTTATTCGTTTACATTGACCACTGTGTTGTTAGACACAGGCATAAACGCAGGCACGCAGGGCACATAGGTGCTCTTTGTGATCTTTTTCTTCATATCAACGGTAGAAATGACCATTGATGTTATGCAGTCATCGAACTGCTCGTCAGTCATATCCGATACATTGACCATTACCCTTACTGTGATATCCTTGCTTGAAAAGCCCGGTATAACATCGCCTATGACCTTGCCTTCGGAATCCTTCGTGAGAGAGGTCGCGTAGCATACAGCATCCTCATAATCATCATCAACTCTGAACACCTTGTACTGCGGTATCTTCATCTGAAGAGGAGACGGATTTCTCAGCGTGAAGGAGAGGTCTACCACACGGTATTTGTCAGGATCCTCCGAAGAAAATGCGTTCTCATTATAGACAGTATAGTTTGCGGATGCATATGTTCTAAAGCCTGTCATGCCCTTGCTCTCAAAAACATCGTGCTCATATCTCACTTTGGTTAGGTCGGGGTTTGATGAGAAAAACGGCGGGAAGAACAGCACAAGCACAAGTATAGCCACGACAAATATAACTACCCACTTAACTATTGTGCCCTTTCTGACATACGAGCCGCCTATCTTTGTGCCTTTATTAAGACCTGTAGCAGCCTTGGCTGGCATCTTGGCAGCGTACTTCATAATGTCCTTTTCTTCCTCACGGCGTCTCATCTCGAGTTCCTCCGCTGTGTGAAGATTTATGTCATCGTAGGACTTTGTAGCTCTGTCAAAGCGGTCCTGCCTGATAGTCTTGTCGCCGGTAAAGATCTGCTCGACCTTCTGATTGATATCATTTGAGCCTCTGAATTTCGGATCGTTCAGAGCTATGATCTTTTCGGTATCAGGCACGCCGATGCTGTCCATCGAACCTCTTTTGTTGTATTTTCTGTACTGATTATCCATTTATTTATCATTCCTTACAGGATTTTATTTTTCTATAAGTCCTTTCAGCACCGAGAATATCCTGTCCTCGGTATCTGCCACATGGAGCTTTCTTGCGTTTTGAGCGCTCTGCTCAAGCTTGTCTCTGTCCTCTATATAGCTTCTGACAGTTTTGATGAAAAGCTCGTCCGTCAGGTCTTTCTCTTCTATAACTGTAGCAGCGCCTGCATTCTGGAGCACCATTCCGTTATAGTACTGGTGATTCTCGGCGACGTGCGGCGAAGGTATCAGCACTGCTGCCCTGCCGACCGCTTCAAGCTCTGCCAGCGATGCGGCGCCGCACCTTGAGATCACAAGGTCTGCAGCCGCCATTGCCACAGGCATATTGATATAGTCTTTTATTATCAGGCGTGAATTGCCTTTTATCCTCACGCCGCTTTGTTCAAGCTTCAGAACAAAGTCTTTATATCCTTTATAAGTTCCGTAGGAATGTACGTGGTTAACGGTCGAGCCGTTATCCTGATACCATCTGAGAAGCGCCGCTACTTTTTCGTTCAGCATTTGTGCTCCCAGGCTGCCTCCTGTTGAAAGAACACATATCTCATCGGGATCAAAACCGAGCTGCTTTTTTGCGTCCGTCTTTGACATCGTGTTAAAGGCATTTCTCACAGGCAAGCCGGTCACCGTCATGCTCGCATTATCGGGGAAGTACTTTTCCGCCTCCTTGACCGTGAGCATTACCTCGTTGACCTCTTTTGCAAGGAGCTTGTTTGTCACCCCCGGGAAAGCGTTCTGCTCATGTACTGCAGTTTTTATGCCAAGCTTTGCGGCAGCCCTCACAACAGGCCCCGAAACATATCCTCCCGTGCCTATCACAAGGTCAGGCTTAAAGTCTTTCACTATTGCCTTTGCCCTGCTCGACGATCTCGCAAGACAGACAGCCGCGTGAAGATTTCTCTTTATGTTCTCTGCGCTCAGATGTCTCTGAAAGCCCTCTATCTGAATGGGGTAGAACCTATACCCTGCCTTCGGCACGAGCTGCGCCTCCAGCTTTTCGGGATTGCCTGCAAAGGCGGCTTCACAGTCGGGATAGTGCTTTTTGATTATCTCGGCTATTGCAAGTGCTGGATTGACATGACCTGCCGTTCCGCCCCCTGCGAGAAGAACTCTAAGCATAGCTCAAATCACCTTTCTGTCTAATTTTGATCCTCATCATTATCGTCAGACTCGGCTGCCTTTTTCTCAGGCACACTTTTGAGTCTTGACGCCTGCCTTGAAATATTGAGCAAGATACCCATTTCGGCAAGCTGTATCAGAAGAGCCGTTCCGCCGTAGCTGAAAAACGGCAGCGATATACCCGTATTCGGGAATGCGTTGCAGGCGACCATTATATTGAAAAACGCCTGAGATCCTATCTGTATGGTTATGCCTGCGGCAAGTATCATACCTGCCTTATCGCGGCAGCGTGACGCTATATAAAAGCCTCTTATCACAAACAGCACGAAGAGCAGCACTACCACCATCGCACCTATAAAGCCGAGCTCCTCGCAAACGATAGAGAAAACAAAGTCATTCTGCGATTCGGGCAGATACATATATTTCTGTCTCGATTCACCGAACCCCAGCCCGAACCATCCGCCCGAGCCTATAGCCAGCAGCGATTCATAGGTCTGATATGTTGAACCTCCGGGGTCTGCGGTAGGGTTTCTCCAGCTCTCGATCCTCTCGCTGATGTAAGAGAAGCCCGAGCCCGAGCTTATCTTGTATATAAGATACATCGATCCGCCAACAGCGCAGAGAATAATAAATCTCCAGAAGGTCTTTCTCGGCATACCGCTGACGAACATCATGCTAAGGCCTATTATGCCCACAAGCATAACTGCCGACATATGTCTCTGCATAGCCAGCACGCCGAACACCAGCCCCATTGCCAGCGCGAACGGTACTATGCACGCCTTCCAGTCAGTATTGAATTTCTCGTGATTATGCTGAACAAGATAAGCAAACACTATTATGAATGCCACCTTCAGAAGCTCTGACGGCTGAAAGTTCATACCTCCGATAACTATCCAGCGCCTTGCGTCAGCTATCTCGACGCCTGCTATCGCTGTATAGACATTGAGCGCCATCATAGCTATGAACGCTATTATCGCAACTCTCGCACTTATGAAGAAGTGATAATCCAGGAACGATATCCCAAGCATAGCCACAAGGCCGAGCCCTGCGGAGATCATCTGCTTTCTGATGTAGTAGTAGCCGTCGTCATAATCGCTAATTCCCCAGGCATAGCTTGCCGAGAACATCATTATCAGCCCGAAAATGAGCAGGACCATAACTATGACGAAAAACGGCTTATCTATCTCGCTGAGGATAAATCTGAAATTCCACTTTCTCTTTTTGCGCGGCGGACGTACCCTGTCAGCAGAGCTGCTGTATACTATCTGTCTTTGTCCCAGCGTTTCGTTTGATTGCAAACCAAATCCTCCAATTGTATCATAAAAACTTTCCCGAATATACGATAAACATTATCACCGCAGCTGCAAACAGAGCCTGAGCTGCTGCTCCGAGCCCGATGATCTTATATTTTCCAAAGCCGATCTTTTCCAGATGCTCATGAAGAGTATATCCCTTGAAAAGAAGCTTTTTTCTCGCCCTGAAGACCACGTACTGCAAAAGTGCGCAGAACGCATCTATAAGCACCGCACCTGCGCCTATCAGGAGAAGCAGCTCAGTCCGTGCCAGAACACAGCCCAGTATTACAGCCGTGCCCAGCGTCAAGGCTCCGCTCTCTCCGAAAAAAATCTTTGAGGGGCACAGTCCCCAGAAAAGGTAACCTCCTGCAGCGCCCATACCCACGCAGGCAACAAGCTGCGCCTCTGGGTGAATGTCTGTGACAGTGAGCCCTGCCGTTATGCTCATTAGCATTATCATCAGAAGTGTCGGGCAAAGGCCGTCAACTCCAAGCTCAGTTTTTCCTGCGGGACAGTCACACACAGTGACCGCGCTCAGAAACACAGTTCCTGCAAGCGCCGTTACCGGCATATACAGGATTCCGAGTTCAAGATATCCCCAATGAAACGGCAGCAGCACCGCGCTTTCTCTCAGCCCGAAAAGCCGAAACAGCACCAGCGCGCCAAGAATGACCGCAAACCTGAGTATGTGCTTATAAGAAGGCTTCAGACCTACGTTTGCGCCCTTATCTCTGAGGATATCCTCATACGCGCCCAGCGCACACATTATACCGCAGGCTGTAAAAACCGTAATTATCAGTCTTATATCCGCCCTGCCAGAAATATCGTTTCGGGACGCGAACCATGCCGTACCCGTGAGAGTGCCCACCAGCATACAAACAAGAATCAAAGCCCCTCCGAGCCTCGGCTCAGAGCCGTCCTGTGCGAACCTGTCACCGATGTACGGATCATACCTTCCCGTTTTCAGCTTTCTGAGATACGGTATCAGAACTCTTCCCGAAATAAACCCCATGACAAGCTCTGAGCCTATCACCAGAGAAAGAACAGTTACCGTCATTTGTTCTCGGTAAGTGCTTTTAACACCTCTTCAAGCTTCATGGCGCGGCTGCCCTTCAAAAGAACACAGTCTCCGTCTTGAAGCTCCTGCCTGAGCTTTTGTGCAAGCTCTTCTCTGTTCTCAAAATGAGCGCAGCAGCTTTCATCAAAGCCTTTTTTAACCGCCCCGTCAATGTAGCTGCGTGACAGCTCGCCGAACGTGTAAAGCTTATCTGCCTTTGATGACGGCACCAGCTCTCCGACATTTTTGTGAAAAGTCTTTGCGTTTTTGCCAAGCTCCAGCATATCTGCCAGAACGCAGAACCTTCTGCCTGATATATCGGCATTTTCAAGCAGCGAAAGCGCCGCCTTCATAGAATCGGGGGCCGCATTGTAGCAGTCGACCATATATGTTATACCGTCTTTTATAACGGTATTCTGTCTTAGTCCTTCGGACCTGAATTTTTCAAGCCCTGCAATTATAGTCTGCGGCTGCATTCCGAGAACTATCCCGACGCAGAACGCTGCCATAGCATTTTTTACATTATGCTCACCTGCGCAGCCAAGCACAGCATGATACTTCTCATCACCGTGACAGATATCGAACTCGGAGCCCGTGCTGCTGAGCTTTATATCCGCAGCGTAAACATCGCAGTCTTTTTTTGATATCGAATAGTAATATATCTTTCTGTCAAGCTTATCCTTCAATGAATACAAAAGCTTGTCATCTCTCGAAAGTATCAGGGGCGCATCATAGGCAGCGCCGTCAAGTATCTCGAGCTTTGCTTTAAGTATATTTTCCTGAGAGCCCAGATTTTCAATATGAGAAACACCGATATTCGTGATAACTGCAACATCGGGCCTCGCACACATAGACATTCTCGATATCTCGCCCGAATGGTTCATACCCATTTCTATCACAGCGGCGTCGTGCTCACTGTCAAGCCCCAGAAGGGTCTTGGGCATACCTATCTCGTTATTGAGGTTACCCTGCGTTTTCAGCGTTCTGAAACCTTCGGACACAGCGCAGGCTATCATATCTTTAGTTGTGGTCTTTCCGACACTTCCCGTAACGCCTATGATCTTCACGCCGAACCTAGATCTGTAATAGCCTGCCGCATCAAGCAGCGCCTGCCTTGTAGAATCAACGATGATACAGCGTGCACCGTCAACAGGTCTTTCGGTGATGACAGCCTCCGCCCCGAGCTCCATAGCCTTAGCGGCATAATCGTGACCGTCAAAATTCTCGCCCTTCAGCGCCACGAATACCGAGCCTGCCGTTATCGTTCTTGTATCGGTAGATATATCGGTTATCATCACATCGGCAGGATAGCCGTAGCTTCCGCGCACTGCGGATATCAGCTCCTGCAGTTTTACACTTTCCATATCGCACTAACGCCGAAAAGCGTTTCTCCTTTCCTGTTACTTGAGATATTTCAGAGCTTTTATCTTCCTTCTCTGTCAAGCTCTGCGAGCGCATCTGCAACTACCTCACGCTCATCAAAATGTATCTTCACTCCGCCTGCAAGTATCTGATAATCCTCATGGCCCTTGCCTGCGAGCACTATTATGTCGTCCTTTTCTGCATTTCTTACTGCCCAGTGGATAGCCTCTCTCCTGTCAACTATCGTAACATAGGGAGTTGTTTTCCCCTCCAGGCCTTTTAATACGTCATTCACTATCTCCTGCGGGTCCTCATTTCTCGGGTTATCCGATGTAACTATCAGAAAATCTGCATTATCCGCTGCCGCAGCCGCCATAAGAGGTCTCTTTGCCGCATCTCTGTTTCCGCCGCAGCCGAACAGGCACTTCACCTTGCCCGAAGAGCTCTCTCTTATTGCTGAAAGAACATTTGCAAGGGCATCGGGAGTATGAGCATAGTCACAGATAACGGTAAAATCTCTGCCTGTGGGAACTATCTCTGCTCTGCCCCTGACGCCGCCGATATTTGAGAGCGACCTTATCACTGCATCAACGCTGTAGCCAAGCACCTCACAGCAGGCAATCACTGCCAGTGAATTCGACACATTGAAAAGCCCCGGCATATTGAAGCTTACATTGTGCTTCTGCTCTCCGTCCGAGAACACATATTTCACACCGCTTGCCGAGAGCAGTATATCCTCGCCCATAAAGTCAGCATTGCTGCAGCAGGAATATGTCTTTGCAGGGCAGCTTATCTCATCAAGATATCTTCTGCCGTACTCGTCGCCAATATTTATTATAGCATTATCTGACATCGAAAACAGTATTTTCTTAGCCTGATAGTAATTTTCCATAGTTCCGTGAACATCAAGGTGGTCCTGAGTGAGGTTCGTGAACACGCCCACCTTAAAGCGGCACTCAACGAGCCTTTTCTGCTCAAGCCCCTGAGATGATGCTTCCATTACCACATAGTCGCAGTTCTCATCAGCCATTTTTCTGAGCAGCTCATAGAGGTCATAAGGCTCGGGCGTTGTTCTCGCTGTCGGGTAGATGGAATCTCCTATCTCGTTCTGACAGGTACCTATCAGCCCCACCTTGCAGCCAAGATCTGAAAGCACCTTTTTGAGCACTGTGGTTATGGTGGTCTTTCCGTTTGTACCGGTAACGCCTATCAGTGAGAGCTCCCTCTCGGGGTGGCCGAACCATGCCTCACAAAGGCGCACATAAGCCTCTCTCGTATCATCGACTATTATCTGGTTATCAAGCCCCAGGTCTCTCTCGCACACGATCACCGAGCAGCCTTTTTTTATCATATCCTCGGCAGCATCGTGACCGTCAAAGGTATTTCCCTTGATGCACACGAACATTGCGCCTGCGGTAACAGCTTTTCTCGTATCGCTCGTAAGGTCAGTTATCTCTGTATTTTCCAGATTTGTCTCGGCAATGTCATTTATCAGTTCATACAGTTTCATATTCTTTCGGCGCACACAAGGCGCTTCCTCCTTTTGTCTGGTTCTAACTCTGCGCGAGCCCTATTGCGAGCCCACCTTCACCGTATCGAACGACACTGTTATCGCCGTTCCCATCGGCACGCTCTTGCCCGCTTCGACGCTCTGATCCTCCTGAGCCACAGCGCCCTCTTCCTCATAGCCTGCGCCCTCCGCAGTGAGGTTGAGCCCGTATGACTCCAGCGTTTGCTTTGCCTGATCCTTGGTCAGACCTTTCAGCTCAGGCACTGTTACCGTTTCGAGCTTATACTGCTCATCAGTATAAAGCACTACCGAACCGCCGCTCTCTACCTTAACGGAATGAGGCACCTGTTTTATAACAGTATTTCCGCTGCCTACTACCTTTACCTCCAGGCCAAGGTCTTTAAGTGTCTTCTTAGCCTCGGAGATCTGATAGTATTCAACGCTAGGCACATTTATCTGTAGCTCTGCGAGCTCCGCTTCGGTATACTCGGGGAAGAAGCCCATATACGGGAGCACCTCGCTCAGAACGTCAACACAGATAGGCGCTGCTACCTGGCTTCCGTAGAACTTTTCTCCTGTAGGGTGGTCTACCATAACAAGCATTATTATCTCGGGGTCATCAGCAGGTGCGAACGCACAGTAGGAAGAAACGTAGGTCTCACCCTTGCGGTCCTCATCGAGCTTCTGAGACGTTCCCGACTTTCCGCCGATCCTGTAGCCCTTGATATAGCAGTTCGATCCGGGCTGTCCTTCAACGACGCCCTCGAGAATATCTCTCATATTTGCAGAGGTCTCCTCAGAGATCACCTGTCTTTTAACGACGGGCTCCATATTTTTTACAACGTTTCCGTTTGAGTCTGTTATGCTGTTAACGATCTGCGGCTCCATTAGGTATCCGCCGTTTATGCAGGCGGCGTAAGCCGTTATCATCTGGATAGGCGTTACCTTGTTGGTCTGACCAAAGGAGCTCGAGCCGAGCTCAACGGGACCGTAATCCTGGAGCATTATGTTTATCGAATTGACTTCGCCCGGCAGGTCTATTCCTGTCAGCTCTCTGAAGCCGAATGCACTGAAATACTGGTCAAACTTCACAGCGCCAAGCTTCAGGCCTATCTGCACGAACACAGGGTTGCAGGAGTTGAGCATCGCGAGCGCTAAGTCCTGTGAGCCGTGGTCATTATCAGACCAACAGTGGAACGGCGTATCCTCTACCTGTATCACCGTGTTGCAGGAGAACTTGTCATCTAGTGATATCGCCTTCTCCTCCAGCGCCGATGCGCCGACTATTACCTTGAATACCGAGCCGGGGTTGTAGGTCTCGGATATAGCTTTATTTTTCCACTGAACGCTCCACTCATCGAGAGCTTTTTCGTGGTATTCATCGCTGCTCTCATCAAGTAGGCTGAGCTCTGCTGCCGTCTCATCGTTCGTAATATGCGCAGGCGTGTTCGGGTCATAGCTATAGCATGTAGCCATTGCATATACCTGAGCTGTCTTAGGATTCATTATGATGCCGCATATCCTGTCTGTCGGCATATTTTTCTCATATGCCTCCTGCAGCTCCTTTTCGAGGATATACTGTATGTTCGCATCTATGTTCAGGTTCAGGTTATCTCCGTCCTGAGCCTCATAGCTCTGCTTGTAGCGGTAAGGTATCTCTGTGCCGTCATTTGCCTTTGCAGTGATTATCCTGCCGTCAACACCTGCGAGATAATCATCGTAGTAGGCTTCAAGCCCGTAAATGCCGTTGCCATCGTAATCCGTATGACCGAGAACGTTCGCCGCAAGGCTGTTCTGCGGATAGAGCCTTTTTGTGGTGGGGTCGCACCTTACGCCGTCAAGGTCAAGCTCTGTGAGCTTATCCTCGATCTTGTCAGCCATTGTTTTTTCGACGTCTTTTTTCAGCACGATATACTGTGTTGAGGTGTCCGTCAGGTCGTCACGCATCTGCTTGGTGTCTATCTCCAGCAGTAGGGAGAGGAACTCCACCAGCTCATCAAGGCTGTCATCGCCTGATATCGCCTCGTCCAGTTTCTGCTGATAATCTATCCTCTTGCTCTCGTCCTCCTCGGTCGCGACGAGGTCTTTGAGCTCTTTTATCCTTTCATCCTTCTGTTTGAGCTGCTCCTCCAGCATCTTCGGGTCAACATACACGGTGTAAACCGTTGCGCTCTGTGCAAGAACGGTGCCGTTGCGGTCATATATCGTACCTCTCGAAGCAGATACCGAGGTGCTTTTGAGCTGCTGGGAATTAGCCAGTGACTGCCACTTTTTTCCGTCTCTGACAGAGACGTTGAAAATGCTTATCACTATATACACCAGAAGCGCCGTTATCGGTACCATAAGCCAGATATTCAGCCTTCTTCTCATCACTCTCGTGGGTCTTTCCGACATAATATTTCTCCTTGAAAAGTGCTTGTAAAACGTTTACATAGCTGCGAAGCGCAGATAATTTTACAGAACAAGAAAGCTAAGCACAAAAATGTCCCTAACTTTCCCCTAAGATATTTTATTCATCACAGCCCTATATATTCCATCATAGAACCGAACCAGTTTTTAAGCGATACAAAAAAGTTCTCGTCCTCGTTTTTCACCACCGAAGCCTTGTCCTCGGTGTCGATCGTTATGTATTCTATCTGTGATTTATCGAGCTTATGCAGTCCGAGTTCATTCTCGGCATATTCCTCAACTGTCGTCATATTTGTTTTCTGTGCGAGCTCCGACTGCAGGCTGATGTTTTCACTCTGCAGCTTTTCAAGCTCCTCCAGCTGAGTCGTCTGCTCTGCTATCAGCTGAGATATCTCGACCCTTCCGAACATCAGCGCCGAGAACAGCGCCAGCGCCACCACCGAAAGCCCCAGCACGCCCAAGACTGACGCACGCTTGTGCTTTTTCTTAGGCACGGGCTCCTTTTTGCTCTCTTCCCTGAGCTCAGGCTCCTCACTGTATTCAAAAGCAAGATTATGTACCTTTGCCATAGCTAACACCTCTTTTCAAGCGAAGCTCTCTCAAAACGCATTCAATCGGGGTATCTCTCCTTGATCTTCTCCAGCACCCTCAGCTTTGCGCTCCTGCTCCTCGGGTTCTCCCTGAGCTCATTTGCGTCAGCCTCTATCGGCTTTCTGCTCACAAGCCTTGCGCTCGGCGTCCTTCCGCACACACACTGCGGAAAATCGGGCGGACAAACGCACCCCCGGCAGAACTTTCTGAACCTCTGCTTCACTATCCTGTCTTCAAGCGAATGGAACGTTATGATGCACAGCCTTCCGCCCTCTGCCAAAGCATCGAAGCAGCTGTCCAGCGCACCGTCAAGGTGCCCGAACTCGTCGTTTACCTCTATCCTTATCGCCTGAAATGTTTTTTTACACGGATTTTTATCCCGCCGTGCCTTCTGCGGCACAGCCTCCCTTACTATGTCTGCAAGCTCACCCGTTGTTTCAATGGGCGCCTGCTCTCTTCTGTTCACGATAGCCTGCGCTATCCTCGGCGCGAATTTCTCCTCGCCGTATTCATAGAGCACTCTCACAAGGCTCTTGTAGTCATATTCATTCACAACATCTTTCGCGGAAAGTCCGTCGGAAGACATTCTCATATCGAGAGGCGCATCATTGTGATACGAAAAGCCTCTCTCTGCGTTATCGAGCTGGTACGATGAAACTCCCAGATCGAGCAGTACACCGTTCACCCTGTCAGCGCCTGCCTTTGCAAGTATCGACGCTATCTCGTCATAATTCCCCTCGAACACCTCAGCCGGCAGCCCCTCAAGCCTGTCCCTCGAAACTGCCACGGCCTCAGGGTCTCTGTCGGCACAGATGAGCCTTCCGCCCTTATCTGCATCAAGCCTCGCAGCTATCTCACGCGAATGACCTGCGCCCCCGACCGTTCCGTCGAAATAAACACCGTCAGCCTTTATGTCCAGCCCCTCGAGGCACTCCTTCAGCAGCACGGGCTTGTGTTCAAACTCCATCAGAAATCAAGTCCCTCCAGACTCTCTGCAAGCTCAGCATCGGCATTCCGGTTAAATTCCTCCCAGCGGCTCTTGTCCCAGATCTCGCATCTGTCGAGCACACCTGCCGCAACTACCTCCTTGCCAAGTCCCGCACACTCTCTGAGCACCTGCGGTATGAGGAGCTTGCCCTGCTCATTTATCTCACACTCGCAAGCCCACGCCATAAACGTTCTCTGCAGCGTTCTAGCCTTAGCCAGCGGCAGAGCCATTATCTTCTCAGCCTTTTTCTCAAACACCTCAGGCGAATAGACGAACAGGCACCCGTCCAGTCCTCTCGTTATGATGACACGGCTGCCCATGCTCTCACGCAGCTTTGCAGGGAAAGCTATCCTTCCCTTTGCATCCATAGTCACAATATTCAATCCGCTGAGCATCAAGCCGTTCACCTCCCGATAATCACTGCCGTTCAAGCACTTAAGTACACCAAAATACACTTTAGTACACTTCTGCTATAATTATACACTATAAAGCGAAAAAATGCAACAGTAATTTTCCCCAAAACGTTGTTCGGGGAGGGAATTTTTTCGGACAGGTTTGATTTTTAACTGCGATTTAATGCGGATGTTGTAATAAATTCAGAAAATTTTGTAACTATATTGTAATTTATGAATATATTGTTAACCGCCTCAAGGTAAATTAATAATGCCCTCACCGACCCCCATGACCGCAACGGCAAAGACATTTATCAGAGCAGGCTCTGCTCATGCACAGGACCCTCTATGTACCCATTTTAACACATATTATAATATACGTCAATAGCTTTCGGCAATTTTTTCTTTTTTGAACTCAACTTTGTAGGATATCACAAAACCAAAAGCAGCCTTTTTATCTGCTTTAATATTACAGGTTAAAAAACGGTAACATAATTTTTAGTTATTTAATTTAATTATTACATTTCAAGAATTGTTAATTTTCTGAAAACTCTGCTTTCCTGAAAACCGAGCAGCAAAAACCGCTGCAAAAACGCAGTCCTGACCGATATTTTCGCGTCAAAGCTTGTGAATGTGCACAAAAGCACAAAATGCGGTGCAAAACGGCTCCTCAGCTGCCAAAAACGATACCAGATACGGTATAACGCACAAAAAAATCGCCCCAAAGAGATATCTCCCCGGGGCGATAAGTTTTATCAGGTATTATTCCTCGGTCTCAGGATTGTAAACTGCCTCAACATCGCTGAACATAAATACATTGCCCTGATCCATAGTGATCTTGGTTATGTACATATTTCCGCCGAGCTGGAAAAGTATTCCGTCCCAGCCGTGCTCTGTATCGTCCTCATCAGCAGCAGGTGTGAATGCGTTGTCGATAAGAGAATTTACTGTAGCAGCAGGGATAGTGTACTCGATAGATGTAACATCGTGATTGCCTATCTTTACGAAGCCGTCGCCCTTTACAAATACGTCAGGCCATACCTGAAGGCTCTTGTCAGTCTGCTTTGACTCAGGCGTGCAGAGGTCCTCACCGTTGCACTGTACCCATTCGCCGTCCTCACCCTCGTAGTCGATGTACCAGGGGTAGTCGCAAATGAAGTTATCCTTGCCGACAGCGTCCTCAAACTCATCTGTCAGACCGAACTTCTGCCAGCCGTTAGCCCTTGCAGGTCCCAGAACTATCTGGGTCTTGTGCTGGTCTGTGATCTCCATGTCTATCATCTCGTTATACTTATCTGTGTAAGCAAACTCAACTACCATATGAAGATCCTTATCTCTTTCAAGAGTTCTTGCGTCTATGAAGTCACCGTCTGCAAAGCTGCTTGCCCACGCATCAGAGATCTGATCCTCAGGCTCCATAACGGTCTCAGTAGCTGACTCGTCATAACCGGGGATTATGGACTTGTCAAAATCCTCCTCTGAAACAGGACCCTCGTTTTCAGTCGCAGCAGGCTCCTCGGGCTCTTCGGGCTCCTCAGGTGCCTCTGTCTCAGCAGGTGCCTCGGAGGAATCCTCGGGAGCTTCTGTGGTTGCTGCTGTTGTTGTAGTAGCAGCCTTTGAGCTCTCAGACTTGGACGAGCTATCGCTGTCGCCGCAAGCTGTGAACATTGATGCAGTCAGTGTGAGTGCAAGAATGCTTGCTGTTATCTTTCTCATTGTAATTACCTTCCTTTCATCAGATACAGCCGTAAAACAGCCGTTTACCTTGCTTTAATATTATAGCAGACCCTTCCCGAGAATTCAAGAGGGCCGCACCATAATTATAACATTTGACAAATTATTCGCACACAATATAGTAATATTTCATAATAAAAAAATTAATAAAACGATTACA
>JAFUTU010000059.1 GCA_017484095.1 Ruminococcus sp.
ACACGGATAAGACCGTGCATCTCTCCGCTGTCCTCTTTTCTGAAGAGGGTAGAGGTCTCGCCAAGTCTCATCGGCAGGTCTCTGTAAGAACGCTTCCTGTTCAGGAATACCTGATACTGGAACGGACAGGTCATCGGGCGGAGCGCATAGCATTCGTGCTCTTCATCATCGGGGTCGCCGAGAATGAACATTCCGTCTCTGTAGTGATCCCAGTGTCCTGAGATTTTGTAGAGCTCTCTCTTAGACATATAAGGTGTTTTCGTCAGCTGATAGCCGCGCTTGTACTCCTCGTCCTCTATCCAGCGCTGGAGCGTCTGAATGACCTTGGCACCCTTGGGGAGAAGTATCGGCAGACCCTGACCGATGTAGTCAACAGTCGTGAAGTATTCAAGCTCTCTGCCAAGCTTGTTGTGATCTCTGAGCTTAGCCTCTTCCATCTGCTTTAAGTGCTCCTCGAGCAGGGAAGCCTTCGGGAAAGCAGTACCGTAAATACGTGAAAGCTGTATGCCGTCCTCTGCCTTACCCCAGTAAGCGCCCGTGCACTGCAAAAGCTTTACTGCCTTAACAGGCGCAACGCTCATAAGGTGAGGGCCTGCACAAAGGTCAACAAAATCGCCCTGCTTGTAGAAGGATAGCTTTTCTCCCATATCGTTATGCTTCTCGATAAGTTCTATCTTGTAGGTCTCGTTTCTCTCCTTCATAAGAGCTATAGCCTCATCATAAGGAAGCTCAAAGCGCTCAAGCTCATAGCCCTCCTTGGCGAGCTTTTTCATCTCAGCTTCGATCTTTTCAAGGTCTGCGGGAGCGAATGGCTTTGCCACCTCAAAATCATAGTAAAAGCCCGTCTCAGTTGCAGGTCCTCTTGCGAGCTTAGCCTCAGGGTAAAGGTTCTTAACAGCCTGTGCCATAAGGTGAGCCGCAGTGTGTCTGAATGTCTCGGCACCGGATTTTGTATCGAACGTCATTACTTCAAACTCGCAGTCTGAGTCTATTACAGTTCTGAGATCCTTGACCTCTCCGTTTATCTTTACACAGCAGGCAGCCTTGTAAAGACCCATTCCGATGCCCTTGATTATTTCATAAGCAGGCATCGCAGACTCTATCTGTTTTACAGCGCCGTCTTTAAGCTTTAAGTTTATCATATTAAAACCTCCTATATTGAATCAATTATTTGTTCATGAATGACAGCAGTGAAGTATACCTGGAAACGTAAAAATATATCCAGAAGCAAATAAGCGCGGCACTTATTACAGCAGTGGTATCGCCCGCCAGCTTTCTTCCCCTTTTGCTTATGAGCCATTCCTTGCTGCCGTCACTTTTACTAACGCGGATGAGCTGAGTGAAAAATGTCGAGAACCAATATGCGCCTATCCATAAAAGAATGAATATCAGAAATCCCTCGACCTCAGAAACTATATTTGTATAGGTTATATAGGTAACATATGTGCAGCACCCGTAGCAGGCCATCGCCAGCACAAAGCATATGATACCGAAAAGCCGCCTTTTTTTCAAAATATCACCTCTTGAAATAAAGAAATAAAAAAGCCCCGAGAGACCCTCTAAGTCTCACGGGACGGCATTACCGTGGTTCCACCCTGATTCACGTCTGTATCGGACGCCTCATTATCTCGTTAACGCTGAGAAGCGGCGTGTATTAAACGCACTCGGAGGCGGTATCCTGTTTGCTGTATCCTGCATTGCTTGCAGCCGGCGGCAATGCTCTCTGATAAGGATAGTTCTGCAAAAAGGCTTCCTCGTCACAGATTTCATATCTGTGTACATTTTAGCACTGTTTTGCCCGCTTGTCAAGCGTATATCGTAAAAATTTTAAATTTTGTAATATTAGTGCCGAAAAACAACTTGACAAGAAAGCGATTTTATTATACAATAGTATTATGCATTATAGTTTTTATATAGTGGGGAACTATGGTTCTCTTTTTTATAAAATTAATTTTGCAAACTTGTATCTTTACAATTTAATAACAGGTGGATGTTCTTATGAATATCCATACTTTCTAAGAAGGAGGAAAGCTATACATGGAACTAGGTACTGCGATACTGTTGTGTGTAGTTGCTCTTGTTCTTGGCGCTGCGATAAGCGGATTTATCTGTTTTAAGCAGGGAATAGGTTATCGCAAAAAGACGGCCGAGGCTCAGATAGGGTCTGCGGAAAAAGAAGCTGAAAGAATAGTTGAGACCGCGAAGAAGGATGCGGAATCAATGAAAAAAGAAGCGCTGATCGAAGCAAAGGAAGAGATCCATAAGTCGCGTCAGGAAACGGAAAAGGAGCTCAAGGACAGAAGATCGGAGATCTCCAGACAGGAGAGAAGGATCCAGCAAAAGGAAGAATCCATCGACAGAAAGCTGGATAACATGGAGAAGAAAGAGGACAATCTTCAGAAAAAGCTGAAAAACGCTGATGACAAGCTGGCAGAGGCAGAGAGGATAAAGAACTCTCAGCTGGATATGCTCGAGAAAATATCGGGTTTCAGTATTGATCAGGCTAAGGATTATCTTCTTACTCAGCTTGATGAACAGCTCGTTCACGAGAAGGCTATCAGAGTTTCAAATTATGAGACTCAGGTCAAGGAGGACTGTGAGGCAAAGGCAAGGCAGTATATATCGCTGGCTATTGCAAGGTGCGCAGCAGATCAGGTCTCTGAGGCGGCTGTTTCTGTAGTGGCACTGCCAAATGACGAGATGAAGGGAAGGATCATCGGACGTGAGGGAAGAAACATCAGAACGATCGAAACTCTCACAGGTGTTGATCTCATCATCGACGATACCCCAGAGGCAATTACGATATCCTGCTTTGATCAGGTAAGACGTGAGGTAGCCAGGATAGCTCTTGAAAAGCTCATTCAGGACGGCCGTATCCATCCGACAAGGATAGAGGAAATGGTCGAGAAGGCTAAGAGAGAGGTAGAGCAGAAGATCAAGCAGGAGGGCGAAAGGGCTGTGCTTGAGACTAATGTACACGGTCTTAACCACGAGCTTATCAAGCTTCTCGGAAGGCTCAGGTACAGGACAAGCTACAGACAGAATGTACTTAATCACTCTATTGAAGTCGCTCATTTGTCAGGTATGATGGCATCTGAACTCGGAGTTGATGCAAACCTTGCAAGAAGAGCAGGTCTTCTCCACGATATAGGTAAGGCTCTCAGCTATGAGATAGAGGGTTCACACGTACAGATAGGCGTTGATGTATGTAAGAAGTACAAGGAGAGCGCCGAAGTTATCCACGCTATCGAGGCTCACCACGGTGACGTTGAGACGAGAACAGTTGTAGCTGCTCTTGTTCAGGCAGCAGATGCTATAAGCGCTGCAAGACCCGGAGCAAGAAGCGAGAATTATGAGAACTATATCAAGAGACTTGAAAAGCTCGAAGAGATATGCAGCTCATATGACGGAGTTGAGAAGTCGTTTGCTATCCAGGCAGGCCGTGAGGTCAGAATAATGATACAGCCTGAGAAGATAAACGATGAGAAAATGGTTCTTGTGGCGAGGGAGATAGCTAAGAGAATCGAGACTGAGATGGATTATCCCGGTCAGATCAAGGTAAATCTTATCCGTGAGAGCAGAGCAGTTGAGTATGCAAAATAGCTTTGTGTTCTGAATAAAAGCGGACAGGGAACTGTCCGCTTTTTTAGTAGCGGTGAACTGCCGCAGAGATCTCCTTTTGGAGGAATAAGAATGGGAAAGAAAATAGAAAACAAAAGTGAAAGAAAGCACCTTTTCGGAACTACTGAAAAGAGTGACTTTATATTGAATATGTCTGAGGGATCAGCGCAGAAAATGAGCGGCGTTTATGCTATCATTTGCGTGGTGTTCCTGTGTATAATGGCAATACCTTATTATTTTACTCAGAATATCAAGTACGGCGTTGATAAAAGTGTAAACAGGATGCTTTATCTGAATGAGAAGTTTATCTTCTTTATATCTACGGCGGTGCTTATAGCAGGCTTTGTCGGCGTGCTGATATTTATGGTGTCATGTATGAAGGAACAAGTGCTGCTTGCAAAGAATAAAGCGTTGATAGTGCCTGTGCTGATATTGTCAACGACACTGATCTCGTGTTTGTTATCGGACAGCATATTTGTTGCCATATACGGTTATCTTGACAGGTCTGAGGGCTTGCTCACTATTATCGGTTACTGGGGTCTGTTCGCAGCAGGTTTAAGTGTTACGAATGCTGACAGAAGGCTGAAGGTATCGGATACGTTTATAGGGTTCGGCATCTTCCAAAGCTTAGTCGGTCTGCTTCAGGCTATACCTGCAACAGCAAAATATGTACCGAACTATTTTAAAGACGTTTTTTACAGCTTTGCCAATGATGGCTCAGATCTGATATTTGATGAAAGGCAGAATCTTTACTGTACAAGAGAGTACATACCTACGGGCTTTGTATGTTCACCGCACGCTCTGGCAGCAGTTCTGACGCTTACATTTGCGCTGGCTCTGTTCGGACTGATATTTTCAGAGTCTAAAAAGAGAATGATCTTCTGCGGTGCGGGTGCGGCGCTCATGGCAGCAGTGCTGATAATGACCTGCACATTAACAGGCGTTATTGGTTTTGGCACAGTGCTGCTGTTCACACTTATTGCAGCAGCTGTTAAGGCAGGCAAGGATAAGGCTAAAAAGCCTGTGGCTGTTTGCCTTGCTACTATGCTTGTTTCGGGTGTGATATTCGGCGCGCTTGCAGGTTCAGGCAAATTCAGGATGCTTGATGAGCGTCTTATATATCATGACAGCTTTGACAGACTCTCGATCTCCGATATCGACCGAAATACTGAGGGAGAATGGATATATTCATACCTGTGGGATAACGGTCTCTACGTTGCGGAGCAGAATCCGTTATTTGGTGTCGGCCCTGATAACTGGTCTCAGATGATATCCAACTACTCGCTCGATACTGACAGAAGCTATAATGAATACATTGATATACTTATGATGAGGGGTATATTCACACTTATACTTACCTGCGTATTCTTACTGATAACTGTTATCAAGGGTTGCAGGACCCTGATAGCCTTTATGAACGGCGAAGCATCTGCCGCAGATGCAGCATTTGTTATCGCGGTAACTGCATATTTGGTACAGGCGTTTTTCAATATCGGTTCTGTTACCTCATCTCCGTATTACTGGCTCATGGTAGGACTTGTATGGAGCAGGGAAGCCAAAGGCAAAATAAAATCGAGCGCTAAATAGTGTTCACGAATAATATAACAGCTGCTCTCTTGCTGAATAACGGCAGGGGAGCAGCTGTTTTGTTTTGAAAAAAACACTCAGTAATGGGCGATAGCAAGCGAAAGACAGCCCCGAGCTAAACAAAATAAAAAGCCCTCACTCAGTAATGAGCGAGGGCATAATGGAGCGGGTCGCAAGAGTTGAACTCACATCTCCTCCCGGGAAGGGAGGTATTCTAACGTTGAAATAAACCCGCAAAAAGAGCGGATTACGAGGCTCGAACTCGCTACCTCCACCTTGGCAAGGTGGCGCTCTACCAGATGAGCTAAATCCGCTTGCAGTCTGACAATGTTCTGTCATTTGCTGTAAATGTGCTGCTGCCTAATGCAGTGCACAAAGTGCTTCCGGACGGAATCGAACCATCGACACGGGGATTTTCAGTCCCCTGCTCTACCTACTGAGCTACAGAAGCATAAGCGACCGGAATGGGGCTCGAACCCACGACCTCTAGCGTGACAGGCTAGCGTTCTAACCAACTGAACTACCCGGCCAGCAGAGCGTTCGCTCTAAAAACAATATCTGATGCGGTCGTGCCTGCATCAGATATCTGTGGTGGGAACTACAGGGCTCGAACCTGTGACATTCTGCTTGTAAGGCAGACGCTCTCCCAGCTGAGCTAAGCTCCCACAAACGCTGGCATTGTTCGGCGATCAAACCGACAGCCTCACAACAATAGATATTATACACTATCTGTCCCTCTTTGTCAAGAGTTTTTTCAAAAAAAATCACTTTTGTAGATTTTGACTATCCCTATACTCAGTTTTACGCACATTCTATACATTTTTTAATATAAAAGACCCGATGCTGTTAACAACATCGGGTCAAACGCTTACTTATTATTTATCTGGTTCTTGAGCTTTTCCTGCTCCTGTTCCATAAGCTTCATCAGGTCTTCAAGTGACTGTGAGGCGCTGGTAGCATTTGTCTTATTAGCTGCCTGAACTCTAGGAGCAGTAGTTCTCGGCCTGCGCCTTACAGGTCTTCTTGCAGGTCTTGCAGCAGCCTCAGTATCAAGTGTAAGGCTTTCGTCACTTCCGAAGGAAGAAGCCTTAGGCGCCGTTTCAGCCATAGGCTGAACTGTCGGCTCTGCGGGAGCTATTACCGCTTCTGAAGCAGTCTCAACAGGCTTGACCTCCGGAACTGTGATCTCGGGCTCCTTTTCTGCCTTAACAGTAGGCGCTTCATCAGAGCTCTTTGAGAATGTCTGAGGATCAACGCTCTCTTCTTCCTGCTTGCGGTGATTAGCTATCTGCTCGCCCTCGTTCTGTCCGCCGAAAAGGAAATCGTCGAGGCTCACATTTTCTTTCTTTTCTTCAAAATCTTCCTCTTCTTCCTCGTCCTCTTCGTATGAGCCGCCTGTAGCTATAGCTATTATGAGCTCAAGCACAACTAACAGGAACAGCGGAACTGCCAGACAAACTATAAAACCGAATTTTGAGGTAACAAAGTTTAGCACCTTTCCTGCGGTCATATAATAGCTTGATGCGGTACCTACTATATTAGAAGCCTTTACCTTGTAAAGCTTGTTAGGATTGTTTTCCTGGTAAATGGTGTAATCAACACCGGTTTTGTCTTCGGTCTGGTTGATATCGTAAAGTCTGAAAACGCTTGTGCCGATGCCGGGTACGTTCTCGCAGACAACAGCCTCACCGATCCTGTCAACACTCGGAGTCATATTAGACGCTATGACGAGTGAACCCTGTGGTACGCTGTCTCCCATTGCGCCCGAATCCATCAGATACAGGCTGTAGCCTGCAATGCTCGGTGTAACATCTTTATTCTTGAATATTCTTCCGATACCGAAAAGTATCAGACCCTCCAGTATAATAAAAACTATAAAGAAGATCAGGACATTTTTTCCTGCCGATGACTTCTGCTTGGTTGCGCTGCTCATAAGAATTAACATTCCTTTCCAAAATAATGAATATCGGCCGCCTGTGTTTTTGTTTTCAGCCGACAAAATAAGCTATCAAATATTAGTATACCACATTCGGTTATAAATTTCAAGCTTTTTTTATATTTTTCGCTGATCACCTGAAAAATACTGTTATAGTATAGAGACCGTCGTTCTTGATGAAAGCAAATTCACTTGATGACCAGCCTGAACCTGTTTGTGCTACAGCATCTGCAAGGATACCGTATATCTTAGCTCCCGAGCCGGTATAGTCTCCGAACAGCTCGGCAACCGCCTGATTGTAAAGGTCTGCATCAGCGCATTTCATACGCGCCGTGTTATCTCCCGATGACATAGATGACAGAACAGAGAAGCTCATAACATCTTCCGCAGAGGCAGCACCGTCATAATAAAGACCTGTTTTTGTATAGTAATTCAGCTCAGTGCTGTCAGCCTCGGGGTAGTTTATATATTCATTCTCGTCAGGAGTATGATCGTAGGATATCTCATCATCTGTAAGACCGAAGTAATCATACCTCAGATACGGCAGACCCGTAGATGTGAGAGGGTCGTCCCAGGTGACGTCAAAGTTTGCCCATACGTCGTCTATACGTATTTTATTCCAAATATGGCTCTGTGCTCCGTTCGGGTCAGATGCAAAGCCGCTTACACAGATACAGTCTATTCCTGCTCTCAGGCAAAGTGTCTGCATTGCCTTTGAATACCCCTGACAAACGGCTTTCCCCTCTACCAGACAACCGTAGGCAGAATAGGGGTCGGTACCTTCATCGGAATAATAGCAGATATCAGCGATAGTATCATGCAGATACATCACCTTTCTGTAATCAGACCAGCCCTCATTCATGCCTGACAGTATCTCGTCAGCCTTAGCATCGAGCTCAGCCTGTCTGCTGTCATATTCTTCCTTTGTCATGATATATTCAAGGTTTATCGAGTTCACTATGCCGTCAGAATCAAAGCTGATAGAATATGAACTGCCTATCTGGTCAACATCGGGGCTTTGAGCGAGAATTGCCGATATAAAATCATCAGCATTATCTCTTTCGATAACAGAGCCGTCTATCTCGATAGTTTCCTCAAAATTGCAGATACCGTCATAGACGCTGGCAAATGCGCGCTTTTGCTCTTCGCTCATATCGTCAGCGAAGTACTCGACAGACTTTGGCAGCTTGAACGCCTTTTGCGGCACCTCCTGCACCGAGGAAGAATTTCCTGCGGCAGTAGTCACAGAAGGACCGTCAGCCTGCCTTGTCTTGAACTGCTGAGTGTTATCTTTATTCGATTTTTCCTTTTCCTCATTGAACACCTGCAAGGAGCCCACTGCGACCACAGCCGCCAGCGCTGCCACAAGACAGGTCTTCTTCAAATCAAGACTGCGTTTCAATCCAATCCCTGACCTTTACTGATCTTTATTCCTTATGCGCTAAGCTTTTTTCTCTGCTTTAAGGCGCACTATTTTTTTATCCTTGACTTCAAGAATGGAAAAAACGATATCCTCCCATTCAAGAACTGCCTTCTCTCCGTCCTCGGGTATATGGCCTAACAGCTCTGTTACAAAGCCGCCTATCGTGTCGTAATCACCGTCGTAGCTTTTGCCAAGAGCCTCCATAACATCATCACAGCCCGCCGAACCCAGCGCCGATAAAGAACCGTCCGCAAGCTGCTGTATCTCCTCGGTCTCGTTATCGTATTCGTCCTGGATACTTCCGACGATAGTTTCCAGCAGGTCTTCCATAGTTATTATGCCCGCCGTTCCGCCGTATTCATCAACTACGACCGCAAACTGTAATCTTTCGGTGGTGAACTGTTCAAAAAGCTCATCGCACTTGTTGCTTTCAGGCACAAAGAGGACGTCTCGCATAAAATCGCTGACGGGAAGGTCTTTGTCAGTGTCGTCGAGGACAAGCCTTAAAAGGTCTTTTGCGAAAACAACTCCGCAGATATTGTCATTGTTCTCATGATAGACGGGAATACGTGAAAAACCCTCATCTATGATAAGCTTTACAGCCTCTGTTACGGGCTCTGTATCCTCGATAGCGGTCATTTCGGTGCGGTGGGTCATTACCTCACTGACCTCGATGTCGTCAAAATCAAAGATATTGCTTATCATTTCGGCGCGGCTCTCTTCAAGAGCGCCTGTCTCGCCGACCTCGTTGACCATAAGCAGTATCTGCTCCTCGGTCACACTTTCGCGCTTTTGCGGGTCTCTTATTCCCATTAACCTGAGACCTGTTCTGATAAAAAACCTCCCAAGACCTCGGTTTGGTACGTCGTCACTTGCCATTACAGCTATCACCTCATAGATAAAAAAGATGTTTTTCCGACTGAACATCGGACAATTCTCCGATACTAATTGTACAACAAACACTACCAGTTTGTCAATAGATTTTTAAACTTTCGTTATTTTTTTGAAAAAATCTCCGCCGACAGGTTTTTCTGACCGTAAAAACCACAACGCCATAAGCAGCGCTTACCGTCATTGACGACATACAGTTAACAGCTATTGTCGCAGCACAGATGTAGCTAATGATCCGTTTTATCTTCGTATTATCAGTCTTTTCGATAAAAATATAATTATGGATTGTAATTATTATATAACTTGTTTTTATATATTTATTCATTGCATTGTGAATGCAGTGTTGATCTATGGATCAGCATTAATATTTGTTCCTGAGTTTTCTGTGTTTTATAATTAAGCAGAAAGAAGATATCCTCGCCGGCTGGGGATATCTTTTTTTCGGAGACTAATTGCGTTTTTTCTTTTTCACTTCTTTACAACTCGCCCAAAATGTGATATAATAATAAAATTAGATGTTTTTTTGGAGGAATAACAATGGCTAAGCTAGAAGATGAAATAAAAAGAAGACGTACCTTTGCGATAATTTCTCATCCTGACGCAGGTAAAACAACACTTACCGAGAAATTTCTGCTCTACGGCGGCGCTATAGCGCAGGCAGGCGCAGTCAAGGGTAAAAAAAGCGCAAGACACGCAACTTCCGACTGGATGGAGATAGAAAAGCAGAGAGGTATCTCCGTAACGTCATCGGTAATGCAGTTCCAGTATGAGGGCTACTGCATAAACATTCTTGACACCCCCGGACACCAAGACTTTTCCGAGGACACCTACCGTACACTTATGGCGGCAGATTCCGCAGTAATGGTGATAGATGCCTCAAAAGGCGTTGAGAACCAGACCAGAAAGCTTTTCAAGGTCTGTGTTATGCGCCACATACCGATCTTCACCTTCATAAACAAAATGGACAGAGATTCAAGAAACCCGTTTGATCTCATCGACCAGATAGAGACCGAGCTCGGTATACAGACTTATCCTGTCAACTGGCCTATAGGCTCAGGCAAAGAATTTAAGGGAGTATACGTCCGTGATAAGGGCAGCATTATCGCATTTTCGTCTGATTCGGAAATGGCTTTCGGAAAAAACAAGGTAGCAATGGAGGAGGTAAAGCTCACTGACCCGTCTCTCGATGAAAAGCTCGGTGAGCAGCTCCACGAGACCCTGACCGAGGACATTGAGCTTCTTGACGGCGCAAGCTATGAGTTTGACCTCGAAAAAGTAAGAAACGGTGAGCTTTCACCCGTGTTTTTCGGGTCTGCACTCACAAACTTCGGCGTTGAGCCCTTCCTTGAAAGCTTTTTGCAGATGACGACCTCGCCCACTGCGAGAAACTCATCAAAAGGTCTTATAGACCCGTTTGCCCCTGAGTTCTCAGCCTTCGTGTTCAAGATACAGGCGAATATGAACAAGGCTCACCGAGACAGGCTCACGTTTATGCGTGTGTGCTCGGGCAAGTTTGACAAGGAAATGGAAGTGCTCCATGTTCAGGGAGGCAAGAAGATGCGCCTTTCTCAGCCACAGCAGATAATGGCTCAGGAGCGTGAGATAATAGACGAAGCTTATGCAGGAGACATCATAGGCGTGTTCGACCCTGGTATATTCTCGATAGGAGATACGGTGTGCTCGCCTAAGAACAGCTTTGAGTTTGAATCTATCCCGACATTTGCGCCCGAGCATTTTATGCGAGTCCGCCAGAAGGACACACTGAAAAGAAAGCAGTTCGTCAAGGGCATTACACAGATAGCGCAGGAGGGTGCTATACAGATATTCCAGGAGCCTGATACGGGTATGGAGGAGGCTATAGTCGGCGTTGTCGGCGTGCTCCAGCTCGAGGTGTTTGAATACAGAATGAAAAACGAATACAATGTTGAGCTTTTTAAAGAAGGACTTCCATATTCATATATCCGCTGGATAGACAGCAAGGACATAGACCCGAAGAGCCTGAAGCTCTCATCAGACACAAAGCTCGTGGTCGATTTCAGAGGCAATTATCTGCTCCTGTTCTCAAGTGAGTGGAATATCCGCTGGGCTTTGGAGAAAAACGAGGGGCTTGAGCTTTCCGAATTCAACAGGGGAGCGCTACAATAATAACAGCAGGTGATAAGATGCATAAAGAGTTTTTGATGGGCAATGCCGCTATTGCCAGAGGAGCTGTAGCAGCAGGCCTGAATGTTATATCGGGGTATCCCGGAACGCCCTCGACAGAGGTGCTTGAAACTACCGCAAAAAACAATGACGGCACAGTCTATGTTGAGTGGTCTGTTAACGAGAAAGCGGCACTGGAGCTTGCTGCGGGCGCTGCCTACAGCGGAGCTAGAACAATGGTAACTATGAAGCAGGTAGGGCTGAACGTTGCGAGCGATCCGCTTATGAGCTTAGCTTACATCGGCGTAAAGGGCGCAATGGTAGTTCTTGTTGCAGATGACCCGGGCCCTATCTCCTCCCAGACGGAGCAGGATACGCGTACCTTTGCGGCATATTCAAAGCTGCCGTGCTTTGACCCCTCCACAGTGCAGGAGGCATACACCATGATACAGGAGGCGTTTGAGTACTCTGAAAAGTATCACACCCCTGTTCTTTTCAGACCGACAACAAGGGTCTGTCACGGGTATGAATCGATCGAAGTAAAGGACACTGAAGAGTTCAAGACAAATAAACCTGAGGGCTTTGTCCGCGACCCGATGAAGTGGGTCATTTTCCCGAGACTGTCCTATCAGGCGCATATGGATATTGAAAAAAGAAATGTTGAGCTTTCAAAGGTGTTTTCGGAAAGCGGCCTTAACACCGTATCGGGTGAGGAAAAAAAGGGTATCGCCACCCACGGTATAAGCTATGCTTATACAAAAGAGGCATTAAGGTCATCAGGCGCAGATGTCTCTGTTTTTAAGGTAGGCACACCGTTTCCGTTCCCTGAGGAGGCTGCGCTCGCATTCTTAGAGGGAAAGGAAGAGGTGCTCTGCATTGAGGAGCTTGACCCTGTTATTGAAAGAGCGCTGGTATATGTCTGCGGCAAGTACGGCTTGAAGACCAGGATATATGGTAAGCTTACCGGTCATATAAAAACAGCGGGAGAGAACACTGTAGGTTCAGTTTCTGAAAATATAGCTGAGTTCCTTGGCTTAGAACTGTCCGAAAAAGAGGACAGAAACTCTCCGCCTGCGCTGCCTGTAAGACCGCCTGTTCTTTGTGCTGGATGTCCTCACAGGGCATCGTTCTATGCGGTGAAGCAGGCTATGAAGGGCAAAAAGAGCGTGTTCTGCGGCGATATCGGCTGTTACACTCTTGGCAATGCGATGCCGCTCGATATGGTGGATACCTGTCTTTGCATGGGTGCGGGTCTAAATATTGCTCAGGGTATCAGCAGGATAGAGCCTGACACCAGCTGCTTTGCATTTGTGGGCGATTCCACGTTTTTTGCATCTGCGATAACAGGCGCTGTAAATGCAGTGTACAACCAGGCGGATATGACTATCTGCATACTAGATAATTCTACCACAGCTATGACAGGTCACCAGCCCCACCCGGGAACAGGCAGAACGATGATGGGTCAGGTGGTGGATAAGGTTGACATCGAGGCTGTGCTGCGCGGTATAGGTATAGAGACTGTTGAGACCGTTGATCCGCTCGATCTGAAAGCGACAGTGGAGACTGTTCGCAAAACGGCGGAGAAAAAGGGCGTTAAAGCTATCATATTCCGTTCGCCCTGCGCAGTTATCATTAAGCCGAAAAAGCCTGCGGTCATCGATCCTGACAAGTGCCGCAACTGCAAGCGCTGCATAAATGAGCTGGGCTGCCCGGGACTTGTTCTGATAGACGGAAAGGTCTCGATAGAAGAGGCGCTTTGTACAGGCTGCGGACTGTGTTCGCAGGTTTGTCCGTTTGATGCGATTGGAGGTGCTGATAATGCAGACTAATATACTTATCTGCGGTGTAGGCGGTCAGGGAATAGTGCTGGCTTCAAAGCTTATAGCTGCGGCATCAATGGCTAAGGGTCTGCACGTTATGAGCGCTGAGACTATAGGTATGGCTCAGAAGGGTGGAAGCGTTTTCAGCTTTCTGCGTGTGGGCGACGAGGCAGAATGCCCGATGTTCGCAGAGGGTGCAGCCGACCTTCTTATAGGGTTTGAGCCTGCCGAAGCTGTAAGGATGCTGCCATACCTGAAAAAAGGCGGTCGGGCAGTGGTGAACACTCACCCGATAATGCCTGTCACAGCTTCTCTTAAAGGGTCGGATTATACTGGGGAAGAGATGATAGGATATCTTAAAGAGAACGTCGAGAATCTCACAGTGCTTGATGCTGACAGCATCTGCCATGAGATAGGCTCACCTAAGGTGCTCAATATGATAATGCTGGGTACGGCTGTGCGTTCAGGTGTTTTGCCGCTTGATATAAACGAGATCGACTCTGCAATGAGAAAAACGGTAAAGCCTCAGTTCGCAGAGCTGAACAGCAAAGCACTCAATTATATATAAATAAGTCCAAATATCCGGACAGAAACGAAAGGACAGAGAGTTATGCAAATATCACAAAAACAGCTTGAACAGGTAAATGACAGGATAAAAGCGCTCGTAAATGCAGGCAGCTTCTACGGCAAAAAGCTCGAAGCGGCAGGCATCACAGAGGTGAAAACTGCAGAGGATTTTCTAAAACTTCCTTTTTCTGAGAAAAAAGACCTCAGAGATGCTTATCCTCTGGGTCTTATGACAGCTCCTGAGGAGGAGATAGTGCGTATACATTCTTCATCGGGAACAACAGGCAAGCCCGTTATCATACCCTATACCGCTAAGGACGTTGACGACTGGGGCGAGATGTTCAAGCGCTGCTATGAGGTAGCAGGCATAACAAACAAGGACAGGATACATATTACTCCGGGATACGGACTGTGGACTGCGGGAATAGGTTTCCAGAACGGCTGTGAGAAGCTTGGCGCTATGGCTATACCTATGGGACCCGGAAACACAGAAAAGCAGCTTGAGATGATGCAGTCGATGAAGAGCACGGTGCTTTGCTCTACATCTTCATATGCGCTGCTGCTGGCAGAGGAGATAGAGAAGCGCGGTATAAAAGACAAGATACACCTGAAAAAAGGTGTTATCGGCTCTGAGCGCTGGAGCAAGAAGATGCGTGACAGGATAGCAGAGTCGCTTGGTATAGAGCTTTATGATATATACGGCCTTACCGAGATATACGGCCCGGGAATAGGTATAAACTGTGAGCACAACACAGGTATGCATTACTGGGACGATTACCTCTATCTTGAGATAATCGACCCTAAGACAGGTGAACCCGTACCCGACGGCGAGCAGGGCGAGATAGTTATAACCACTCTCGTTAAAGAGGGAGCACCTCTTATAAGGTACAGAACACACGACCTTTCCAGGATAATCCCCGGTGAGTGTCCGTGCGGAAGATCGTACCCGAGACTTGATACGATCATGGGACGTACCGACGATATGATGAAAATAAAAGGTGTTAACGTATTCCCGAGTCAGATCGAGGAGATACTGGGCTCGTTCAAGGAGATATCGAGCGAATATCAGATCAGGATATCTCATCTTGACGGTAAGGACACTATGCGTATCTATGTTGAGTCTACGGGAGATGTTGATTTTGCAGCCTTGTCAAAGCGCATAACCGATAAGGTTAAGAGCGTTATCGGCTTTACACCTATAGTTAAGGTAGTGGAGATAGGTGTTCTTCCGAGGAGTATGAAGAAGACTGCAAGAGTGATCGACGAGAGATATGACGAAAAATAACAGATAAACAGTAAAAGTGCCGCCCTTTACAGGACGGTGCTTTTTTGCGATTTTTCTCTTGACAAGAGGTTTTAAAAGTGCTATAATAGCAACGATAACAGGGAGTAGTTAGCGGTCTTTGACCGTGATGCCGTTCGTCAGCACGCTTTACCTGAGGTCATCTCTGGAAAGTCGGACGGTGTCCAGACCTTGCGTCAGTAACGAGACTTTTATTGCATTATTTGCTATGCAGTAAGGGTCTGTTTTTATGCCCTGATGCACAGCGGAAGGAGGAGCTTTTATGCTGCCATATCTATTGTTAATAGTGGGGTTCGTCCTGCTTATCAAAGGAGCCGACTTTTTTGTTGACGGCTCGTCCTCTGTTGCGGGGATATTAAAGGTACCTTCAGTGGTGATAGGTCTTACTATCGTATCCATAGGTACCAGCTGCCCTGAGGCTGCCGTAAGCATAACCTCGGGTCTTTCAGGCAATGCCGATATATCGCTCGGTAATGTCATAGGTTCAAATATGTTCAATCTGCTGATGGTGATAGGCGTCTGTTCGATCGTAAAAGCAGTGCCAACGCCTAAGGAGATGCTAAAGCGCGATATGTGGTGGAACGTTGCGGTCACTGCTGTTCTTTTTGCGATGATATACAATTTCGGCAAGGGAAAGAACGGTTATATCACACGTATCGAGGGTATACTTTTGCTTTTGGGCATAATCGCCTACATTGTGATCGTAGTCAGGAGCGCACTTAAAAACAGAGTTGCTTCTGACGATGTAAAAATAATGTCTGTACCGAGGAGCATTATCTATATCATCGGCGGTGTTGCTGCAATAATCTTCGGCGGTGATCTTGTAGTAGACAATGCCAGCAAGATAGCCGAGCAGCTCGGAATGTCAAAAACACTGGTGGGTCTGACGATAGTTGCCATAGGCACTTCATTGCCGGAGCTTGTCACCTCGGTAGTTGCTGCCAAAAAGGGCAACGCAGGCATAGCTTTGGGAAATGCGATAGGCTCGTCAATATTCAATATCCTGTTCATTCTGGGTATAGCTTCATCGCTGTCGCCTATCAAGGTCGACCCTGATCTTGTTATTGATACTCTTATCCTTATCGGTGTAGCAGTGATGACGCTCATCTTTGCCAAGACCAAAGAAGAGGTGAACCGAGGCGAGGGCATAGCTATGGTGCTGTGTTACTGCGCTTATACCGCATATATAATTATCAGATGCTACGCATAAGAAAAGACCTGAGAAGTTTTTTCTCAGGTCTTTTTAATAAGCGTTGATATTTCTTTGTACATATAAAGGCTGCCAATTATCATTAACGGCAGCTTTTTTTGTTTTGCAAGTGCTTTTGCATCACTCAAAGCAAGCGCGGTATCTTCATATGCTGCGGAAGATATATCGTCTTTTGAAAACACCTGTGCCAGCATCTTAGGGTCAAGAGAACGCTCGTTTTCAGGTCTTACTGCGAAAAGCCTGTATGTGCAGCCTTTAAGCATTGCAGGGTAGAGATCATATTCCTTATCCGCCATAACGCCCATCAGCACGATGACCTGTGTATCAAAAAGGTTTTCTATGCTCTTTACCGTTTCTCTCATTCCGTCGGGATTGTGGGCGCCGTCGAATACTGTCAAAGGCTCATTTAAAAGCACCTCGAACCTGCCCCTGTGCCGCACGTTCAAAAATCCTTCGGCTATTATTTCCTCGGAAATATCACCCCCGATATCTTTTAGGATATCTATAGCTTCAAGTGCCGCAGCGGCATTCTTTGCTTGGTATGCACCAGTGAGCGAAAGCGTCAGTTCACCGTGTTTTTTATACTCAAGAACAGTTTTCCCGATATCCTGATATAAAACCTTCAAAGCGCTGTGATCTGCTATAGAGAGGGGCGCATCAAGCTCGGCTGCTCTTTTTTCTATCACTTCAAGAGCCTTGTCATTATCTCCCCCAAAGACCACAGGTCTGCCTTTTTTTATTATCCCTGCCTTATGGTAAGCGATCTCCTCGACAGTGCTGCCAAGAAAAGCAGTATGATCGGGCGCAACATTCGTGATGACAGAAAGCAAAGGCTCATCAACAATGTTAGTGGCGTCAAGGTCGCCGCCCATGCCGCATTCTATCACAGCGATATCGCAGCTCTTATCTTTGAAATATGTGTAGGCGCTCACAGCTATTATCTCAAACTGGGTCGGTCTGTCCTCCATTTGCTCTGCCTTGCTGCTGACTTTTTCAATGAGAGCGCAGAAGTCTTCCTCGCTGATGACCTCACCGTTTATCAGAAAGCTGTCTCTGATATCTGTCAGCGCAGGAGAACAAAAGCAGCCTGTTTTATAACCTGCCGCATCAAGCACCGCACACAGCATCGCAGATACAGAGCCCTTTCCGTTTGTGCCTGCAATGTGTATTACTTTAAGGCTGTTCTGCGGCCGTCCCAGCAGATCTGAAAGCTCTTTTACCCGTTCAAGCCCAAGCTTGCTTCCTCGGGCAGCAGTCATTTTCAGGTAGGAATATGCATCAATGAGCTTCATTTTTTAGTTACTCTTTCAAGCTGTGACATAAACACCTTGCTGCGGCTCAGCAGATAGATCACATAGCCCTCTGCAACTGTTATCGCAAGGTAGAGAGGTATCCTCAGTGCAAGCACACTGAACGGAGTGTGAAAATAAACTCTCATACCGAAAGATTTTATCAGCATAGAGCCGACTACGTGAGCTATACCGACAGATGAATATGCTTTTAAAAGCTTGTTGCTCACTTTGGAATCCCTGGCTATCAGCCCCGAGAAAAAGCCTATTGAAGCTGCACCGACAGTTATTATCGGGTTTATGCTGTAGCCCACTATCAGACAGCCGACAATGTCAGCGCCTGCGCCGACAGCCATACCTATTGCAGGCCCGAAGAAGAAGCCTGATACCATTATAGGCAGGTTTTCGAAGCTTATCCTTATGCTGTCACCGATGTTTATAGCAAGGAGCTTACCAAGAACTATGCTCATTGCTATCATCAGGCTGGAGGCTGCAAGCACCTTTGTAGATCTGAATAATCTCAGCTCTGTCCCGAATTTTGAATTTTTATCCATAAAAAAACCTCCTCTCTCACTCATACGACAAGAAAGGAAGCGCTTAAATGTCACATGAAGCGAGATGCAGGATACGAACCGCAAGCTTGCGCTTTTCGTCCGCCTGACAACTCTCCGTTCAGTCGGCACTTAACGTACATATCCTTACTCTTCATGCTTACAGTATACTCTCTTGTAAAACATTTGTCAATAGCGTTAATCTTTTATCATATATTTTTTTACAATGCTATTGCAAAATCAGCGTCAATATGGTATTATTGAGATAGATATCCTGCGGTAGGAGGTCAATATGGCTTTTGTAAGTTTCAATAATGTTTATAAGACCTACAATATGGGAGAGGTCAGTATAAATGCTGCTGACGGCGTTACCTTTGAGATAGAAAAGGGCGAGTTTGCAGTGGTGGTCGGTGCCAGCGGAGCAGGAAAGACCACTATCTTGAATATGCTCGGTGGTATGGATACTGTTACCTCGGGTCAGATATTTGTTGACGGTGACGAGATATCTGCCTACAGCAAGAAAAAGCTCACGGCCTACAGGCGGTATGACATTGGCTTTGTGTTCCAGTTTTACAATCTGGTGGGCAACCTTACCGCAAAGGAGAATGTAGAGCTCGCATCGCAGATATGTAAAAATGCCCGTGACCCTGCCGAGGTGCTCGAGCGTGTCGGCTTGGGCGAGAGAATGAACAATTTTCCGTCTCAGCTTTCAGGCGGTGAGCAGCAGAGAGTTTCTATTGCGAGAGCGCTTGCAAAAAATCCGAAGCTGCTTCTCTGCGATGAGCCTACAGGAGCGCTGGATTACAACACGGGAAAGAACATTTTGAAGCTTCTCTATGATACCTGCCGCAATGACGGAGTAACCGTGGTGGTTATAACGCATAACTCAGCCATTGCGCCTGTTGCAGACAGAGTTATAACAGTTCGCAGCAGCAGGATAGAAAGC
The DNA here is from genome assembly GCA_017484095.1 of Ruminococcus sp. Lineage (GTDB taxonomy): Bacteria > Bacillota > Clostridia > Oscillospirales > Ruminococcaceae > Hominimerdicola. The sequence continues at coordinate 19,287 of JAFUTU010000059.1, forward strand.
GTCGTATTAAACGAAAGCCCTGCAAATATCGCAGATATAGAGTGGTAGATGCTACTAAAGAATATTATTTGAAAGGAAGATATATATGACTTACAAGGAAGAATTTATCAGATTTATGGTAGACTGCGGAGTGCTCACCTTTGGAGAGTTCACTCTTAAAAGCGGAAGAAAAGCGCCGTATTTTATCAACTGCGGGAATTATAAAACAGGCGCTCAGCTTGGCAGGCTCGGAGAGTTCTATGCAGACTGTATAGCAGATAATAAAATTGAGGTCGAAACTCTTTTCGGTCCTGCGTACAAGGGCATACCTCTGGCGGTATCGGCTGTGATAGCTCTGAGCAAAAAATACGGTATAGATGCATCCTACTGCTTTGACAGAAAGGAAGCAAAGGATCACGGCGAGGGTGGAATGTTTGTCGGAAAAAAGCTCGCTGACGGTGAAAAGGTGATAATCATTGACGATGTTATGACCTCAGGCAAGGCGCTGAGAGAGTCTATGCCGAAGCTTAAAAGCGCAGCTGATGTTGATGTAAGCGGTATGGTCATCACGGTTGACCGCCAGGAAAAGGCGCTTGATACTGAGCTTTCCGCGGTAGATCAGGCTTATGAGGATTTCGGCGTAAAGGTCTACTCAATAGTCACTATGGAGGACATTATCAAGGCGATCGAGGACGGCATAGTTGAAGGAAAAGAGTATCTTGACAGTATGAAAGCCTACAGAGCTCAGTACGGCGCAGCAAAATAACAATTTACGGGGAGGGATCATCCTGGAGAGGTCCTTCCCCGAATGTGTTTTTATAAGGTTACTTGTTGACAAAAACCTTAAAAAGTTTTATAATAGTAAAGTCGGACAGTGTGCCCTTTTGAACGTTTGGCGCTCTGGCGATCCGGAACGGGGGATAGGATGACGGCTTCCACAACAGAGAAAACAGTTTCTGCGGAGGAGCTTTTGCTCGGCAAGGCTTTGGAGTATGAACGCTATGAGGGACATAAGCCGCTGGCGCTGGTACATTCATATGGCTGCCAGCAGAATGTGAGCGATGGCGAAAAGCTCAAGGCGATGCTTCTGAGGATAGGCTTTGACTTTACGGACAAGCCCGATGATGCAGCTCTTATAATATTTAATACCTGTGCAGTGAGAGAGAATGCCGAGGACAGAGTGTTCGGCAATCTGGGGCAGCTCAAAAAACTGAAAGAAAAGCGACCCGAGCTTATAATAGGTATCTGCGGCTGTATGGCGCAGCAAAAGCACGTTGCCGAAAAGGTGAAGGAGTCATACCGCTATGTTGATCTTGTGTTCGGAACGTTTGCTTACGGAGCGTTTTATGAAATGCTCTGGGAGGTTGCAGGCGAGCACAAAAGAGTGTTCAACCAGTCAGACAGGTACGGAGACATAAATGAAGAGCTTGTACAGCTGAGAGACGATAAGATAAAGGCGTTCGTGCCGATAATGTATGGCTGCAACAATTTCTGCACATACTGTATCGTACCGTATGTGCGCGGACGTGAGCGCAGCCGTAAGCCTGAGAACGTGATAAATGAAGTCGGAGGCCTTGTTAGGGACGGCTATAAAGAGATAATGCTGCTGGGACAGAACGTTAATTCATACAGCTATGGGTTCACATCACTTCTGCGGCAGATAAATGAGATCGAGGGCGATTTCAGAGTGCGGTTCATGTCGAGCCACCCGAAGGATGCTGGGTTCGAGCTTATCGACACTATACTTGAATGTGACAAGATATGCAAGCATTTGCATCTGCCCGTGCAGGCAGGCTCCGACAGGATACTCAAAGCGATGAACCGCAGATATACGGTCGAAAAGTATCTGGAGATAATTGACTATGCGAGAAAAAAAGCTCCTGATTTTTCATTTACAACAGATCTTATAGTGGGTTTCCCGGGTGAGAGCTATGAAGAGTTCTGTATGACGAAGGAGCTTATAAAAAAAGTTAAATACGATAATATCTATTCGTTTGTTTATTCAAGACGCAGCGGCACGCCTGCCGCAAAGCTGCCCGATGATATTTCGGACAAGCAGAAGGGTCTGTGGCTGAGAGAGCTTATCCTCGAACAGCGTGAGGTCACTACACAGTGGCTCGGTAGGTTCGTCGGCAGAACGCTCAGAATTCTTCCTACAGGAGAGGGCAGAAAGGGCGAGGGCTGGCTCACAGGCAAGAGCGATGAAGATATGATCGTTGAATTTCAGGGCGATAAGAGCCTGATAGGTAAATTCGTGAGCGTTGAGATAGTCAAGGCTATGAACTGGGCGCTCGAAGGAAAGCTTATATAATGAGAGGAGGATATCCCTTCGGGGATAGAGCTATGAACGTAATTGAAATGGCGAGAGAGCTTGGAAAAGCTATTCAGCAGGATGAGAGATATATCAGGTATATGGATGCCTGCACTCTTAACGATACAGATACGGAGCTTCAGAATGAGATAGGTAAGTTCAATATAAAGCGTGCCGAGCTTGGTGAAGAGATGAGGAAAAACGGCGGAGACACCGAAAAGCTCAAGGAGCTTAACGCCGAGATACAGGAAATGTATAAGAATATAATGGAAATGCCCAAAATGGTCGAGTTCTATGAGGCTAAGGACGAGCTGGGCAAGCTTATCACATCTGTAAATTATATAGTGTCGCAGGCATCAGAGGGAGAAGACCCCGAGACCTGCCCCGAGACACCTCCGCAGAGCTGCTCGGGCAGCTGTGCAGGCTGCAGCGGCTGCGGCTAAAAGATTTTTCAAAAAACTAAGTGAGGTGATAAGTGATGGGGAATAACAACAGGACGATAGCGTCTATATCCGGTGAGGAGATGCAGAAGCTGTCTCCTATGATGAAGCATTATATCGAAGTAAAGTCTCAGTACGCTGACCATGTTATTTTCTACAGGCTCGGAGATTTTTACGAGATGTTCTTTGATGATGCTGTAACAGTTTCAGAGGCTCTTGGTCTGACCCTTACGGGACGTGACTGCGGACTGGAAGAGAGAGCGCCTATGTGCGGAGTTCCTCATCATGCCAGTGAGGTATATATCAAAAAGCTGGTCGATCTGGGCTACAGCGTGGCTATCTGCGAGCAGACAGCTGATCCTGCGAGCTGCAAGGGCATGGTGCCGAGAGAGGTCGTCAGGGTAGTAACACCGGGAACGCTGATAGACGGCTCGATGCTTGATGAGTCGGTAAATAATTTTCTTGCGTGCGTCTATCTCGGTGAGGAGGGCGGCAGCGCAGGTATTTGTTTTGCCGATGTGTCAACAGGCGAGGTACACCTTTTTGCGTTTGAAGGAAAAAAGCTCACAGACCCTGTTATAAATGAGCTTTCACGCTTTGACCCTGCCGAGATACTGCTAAATGCCTCGGCAGCAGGCGAAAAAGAGATTAACAGCTTCATATCTCTCAGATTGAAAGCAAGAGTACAGGTGCTTTCAGATGATGATTTTCTGCTCGTCAAGCATATCCATGAGGTGATACCTCAGATAACAGAGGAGACCTTCAATTCAATAAAGGACAGGATATCCGTATTCAGTGCAGAGGAATTTGCGCTGTGTGGACTGTTTACCTATATATTCAGAACGCAGAAGCAGCTTGTGGGCAGGTTCTCTGATATAAGGCTGCACGAAGACGATATGATGATGACTATCGGCTATACTGCGAGAAAAAACCTTGAACTTACCGAAACTCTCAGGAGCAAGGATAAAAAGGGCTCTTTGCTCGGTGTGCTTGACAATACGAGAACATCTATGGGAAAAAGAATGCTCAGATCTATGATAGAGCAGCCCCTTATAAACCCTGCAAGGATAATGGAAAGGCTTGATGCGGTAGAGCAGCTTGTTGATTCTCCCGTTGAGCTTTCGGAGCTTCAGGAGGCATTAAGGGGAGCATACGATCTTGAGCGCCTTATGACTAAGGTGATGTATAAAAAGGCAAACCCGAAAGACCTTATCGCGCTGATGATGACAGCGCAGAGACTGCCTGTTATAAAGGAGCTTCTGAGCGGCTTTTCGGCAAAGCTTATAGCATCAAACAATGAGCAGATATCCACTCTGGCAGATATGGCACAGCTGATAGAGAACGCCATAGTTGATGAGCCGCCCGTAAATGTCAAGGACGGTGAGGTCATCAGAGACGGCTTTAACGAGCAGCTCGATGAACTAAGAGGGATAAGAGGCGGCGGAAAGCAGATAATAGAGGATATAGCTGAGAGTGAGCGCGAAAAAACAGGTATAAAGAACCTTAAAGTCGGCTATAACAGAGTGTTTGGCTATTATATCGAAGTAACAAAGTCAAACTATGATCTTGTGCCCGAAACATACATAAGAAAGCAGACTCTTGCAAACTGTGAGCGATTTATCACTCAGGAGCTTAAAAATGCCGAGAATACTATCCTCGGTGCGAATGACAAGATACTCTCGCTTGAGCAGGAGATATTCGCCGAGATCGTTGACTTTACTGCGACCAAGGTAAAAGAGGTCCAGCAGACAGCTAACGCTATCGCCCTGACAGATGTGCTGTGCTCGTTTGCAGCGGCTGCTCTCAGCAACAATTACACAAAGCCTCAGATCACCGTTGACGGGATCATCGAGATCAAAAAGGGCAGACACCCTGTTGTTGAGCTTATGCAGCAGAATGAAGTGTTCGTGCCGAATGATACATATCTTGATCTTACAGCGAACAGAATGGCGATAGTTACGGGGCCTAATATGTCAGGTAAGTCTACCTATATGAGACAGACGGCTCTTATCTGCCTTATGGCACAGATTGGCTGCTTCGTTCCTGCGGAGCACGCAAGGCTCTCCGTTGTGGATCAGATATTCACAAGGATAGGCGCCTCCGATGACCTGACGGCAGGGCAGTCAACCTTTATGGTAGAGATGAGCGAGGTAGCGGATATAGTAAAGCACGCGACCAAAAACAGTCTTGTTATCCTTGATGAGGTCGGGCGCGGCACCTCTACTTTTGACGGCATTTCCATTGCCAGATCTGTAGCCGAGTATATCCTCAAGCATAAGGGGCTTGGCTGCAAGACCCTTTTTGCTACACATTATCATGAGCTGATAGCTCTTGAGGACGAGCTTGACGGAGTAGTTAATTATTCCGTTGCCGTAAAGAAGCAGGGCTCAGACATAAAGTTTTTGAGAAAGATAGTAAGGGGCGGCGCAGATGAAAGCTACGGTATCGAGGTAGCTAAGCTTGCAGGACTGCCCAGAAAGATAATCACAAGAGCAGATGAACTTCTTGAGGAGCTTGAAAAGTCGAACCGTGAAAAGCTCGAGGCACTGGCCAGCAAAGAAGAATCGCAGGTATCGTTCGATAGGCTTGCGGATCAGCTCATTTTGAACAGACTCAGAAAAACAGATATAGACGAGATGACCGATGCGGAGCTCAGAGCTTTCATCAGTGAGATAATAAGTCTTATCTAGCTTAGCGGCGCAAGCCATAGAACAGGAGAACAGATGTCAGAAATAAAAGTGTTGAGCAAAGAGGTATCCGAGCTTATTGCTGCGGGAGAGGTCATAGATAGACCAGCATCGATCATAAAGGAGCTTCTTGAAAACTCTATAGATGCAGGTGCCAGTGTCATAACTGTTGAGATAAAAAACGGCGGACGCACATATATCAGGGTTACCGATAACGGAAAGGGCATAGCCGCAGATGAGCTGCCTACTGCCTTTTTGCGCCATGCGACAAGCAAGATAAGTGAGAAGCAGGACCTTGACAGCATAATGACCCTCGGCTTCAGAGGTGAAGCACTGGCGTCTATCTGCGCTGTGGGAAAGGTAGATGTTCTTACCAAAAGGCGCGAGGATGATTACGGCACTCACTATGCGATAGAGGGCGCAAGAGAGACCGCCTTTGAAGAAAGCGGCTGCCCCGACGGCACTACCTTTACGGTAAGGGATATTTTCTATAATGTGCCTGCAAGACTGAAATTCCTGAAAAAAGATGTTTCCGAGGGCAATGCGGCTGCCGATCTTGTCTCCAAGATAGCAATGTCGCACCCTGAGGTATCCTTCAAGTTTATAAGAGATAATAAGACCGAGCTCCTTACCGCAGGAGACGGCAAGACATATTCCGCTGTGTATTCGGTCTGCGGCAGAGAGTTCGCTTCCTCTCTTATGGAGGTTGACTACACATATCAGGGCATGAGGATAACGGGCTATACCGTTAAGCCCCTTTCCTCAAAGCCGAACAGGAGATTCCAGTTTTTCTTTGTCAATAACAGATATATCAGATCAAGGGGACTGGCAGCAGCTCTTGAGGAAGCATACCGCAACCAGATAATGGTGGGCAAATTTCCTGCCTGCGTGCTTTTTATCGATGTGCCGCCCAACACGGTAGATGTAAATGTTCACCCGACCAAGACAGAGGTTAGGTTCTCTAATGAAAAGCTTATGCATGAGGCTGTGTTTTTTGCAGTTAAGAATTCTCTCCTTATGCATGATGCTCCGAACAGGATGCGTCTTGATAACGGAAGAAATTTTTCCGATAACGAGCTTTTTAACATTCCTCCGCAGGAAACAGGAGAGCAGCTGCGCTTTTCTGCAGAGCCTGAAACAAGGACAGCAGAGCCCGAGAGACAGCATCCGGTGCCTGCACCTGTAAGGCAGGAAATCTCGCATGATATAAAGCCGTCTGTTCGTTATTCTGAGCCTGAAAGGTTTTCCAAAAATGTAAATGAGCAGGTAAAGCAGAGCGAGGATACCTTCATACCTCATACTTTTGAAAAGCCAGAGCCCGAAGCGGCAGAGCCTGCTGCTGAGCCTGTAAAAACAGACATACAGGAGGACGCCTTCAAGTTCATAAGCGCGCAGTCATTTGAGAAAAAAGCTCAGCCTGTGACGATAGAATATGCTAAAAAGGAAAGCCCCAAGCCCGTAGTGGTGGGAGAACTTTTCAAGACGTTTGTAATAGCTCAGTGCGGCGATGAGATGATACTTATGGATAAGCACGCAGCTCATGAGAGATATATCTTCGAGCAGATAAAGGACGATGCGAACAATCTTCAGCCGCAGTATCTTCTTGATCCGATAACTGTGCTCCTGTCTTATGACGAGTATGACGCTATCTGTGAGAATTTAGACAAGATAGCGGTCCTCGGCTTTGAGGTCGAGCCCGATGATGCGCCCAATATCGCGATAAAGGGCGTGCCTATCATTATGGGTGACAACGATCCGACAGAGCTTATCTGTGAGCTTGCAAAAAACCTGCTCGACAATAAGATGAATCCTCAGGTCGAGGTGTTTGACGATCTTTATCATTCTGTCGCTTGCAAGGCGGCAATAAAAGCAAATGACAATAACAGTATAGCCGAACTGCAAGCTCTTCTCGAGGCTGTATATGAGAATGACGATATCAGGTATTGTCCTCACGGCAGACCTGTTATCATTAAGCTTACCAAGAGAGATATCGAAAAGCAGTTCAGGCGTATAGTATGAGGTTTTAATACAATGCAAGATAAGATACCCCTCATCGTTATAGGAGGGCCTACAGCTTCGGGAAAGACGGCGGTATCGGTCGCACTTGCTAAAGAGTACGGCGCCGAGATAGTTTCGGCAGACTCTATGCAGATATATAAAGGGCTAAGTATCGCAACAGCGAAACCAACTCCCGAAGAAATGGACGGCGTGCCGCATCATCTTGTTGATTTTCTTGAACCCGATCAGCCGTTTTCTGTGGCTGATTATGTCAAACTGGCAGGGGAGAAGATCAGAGATATCTGTTCACGCGGAAAACTGCCGATAGTCTGCGGAGGTACAGGGCTTTATATAAGCTCTTTGATCGATAATATCCATTTTGATGATACAGCAGGCGACTCTGAGATAAGAGCACGTCTTGAAGCTGAGATCGCAGAGAAGGGAAATCACGCCCTTTGGGAAAAGCTCAGGCAGATAGACCCTGAGACTGCGCAGAAGGTACACGAAAACAATACTCCCAGAGTAATAAGGGCACTTGAGGTCTATGAGAAGACCGGTGTTCCGATATCTGTCCACAAGGTAAACAGCAGGCGTGAGGAAAGCCCTTATGATGCGCTGATCTTCGGACTGACGTTTTCTGACAGGCAAATGCTGTATGACAGAATAGATCTGAGAGTTGACAAGATGCTCGATATGGGCCTTGTGAGCGAGTGCAGAGAGGTTTATGAAACGGGCGGTCTTGCTACCTGCGCGCAGGCGATAGGCTACAAAGAGCTGATACCGTATTTCGAGGATAAAGCCGAATTTTCAGAATGTATCTCAAAGATCAAGCAGGAGACCCGTCATTATGCAAAAAGACAGCTGACATGGTTCAGGCGTGTTGACGGGATAAACTGGATCGAATGTGATAAATACGGTGATCTGAAAAATATTATCGAAAAGATGAAAGTGTTCGCCGCACGGCTAACTCGCTACTCTATGTACGGATCGGTAGAAACTGATCCGCCCGAAGGATAAGAACTGCAACTGGCAAGTGCCTTACACCAATAGCGTTAAAACTATTATTGTTAGCTTGTCTTTACAATTACAATTATAAATGCTATAAGTGCTCGCCGCACGGCCGGACATCGTGCTTAAATTAGTTTTATTAATATTTTTTGCGCACGCGACTTTACATTTATGAGATTATATGCTATAATATAGTCTGATAGATAGTTTTTTGTGTAAATACCCATCTGGAGGGATGAAAAATGAATAAGAATATCAATTTGCAGGATGTATTCCTGAACCAGATCAGAAAAGAGAAGATACTTGCTACCTTCATTCTTATGAACGGCTTTCAGTTCAAGGGCGTTGTAAGAGGGTTTGACAGCTATGTTGTAGTGCTTGACTGTGCAGGCAACCAGAACGTTGTCTATAAGCACGCTATCTCAACGATAGTTCCGTCAAAGCCTATCAACATCCTTGACGCAGCCTCAGGAGCGGAGGGCAGAGCAGAAGAATGAAATCACTGACCGTAAAGATAATTACAGGTCTGCTTTCGATATTTCTTCTTACCACTATAGGCAATCAGATATATTACCGTCTCCACGACAGGCATGACACCGAAGAGGCTGTTCTTGTTACTATAAATGAGGACATACCTTTCAAGGGCGTTATAATCAGAGACGAGACCGTTGTTACCTATGACGGCGGCGGTGTGCTCGATTATGCTTATCCCGACGGGAGCAAGGTGTCGGTCGGAAATACTATCGCTGAGGTCTACTCCTCGGAGGACGCTGTCGTAAATAAGGAAAAGATAGCTGTTCTGCAGTCTAAGATAGATGCTTTGAAGCATGCTCAGGACCCAGGAATGATAAACTACGTTCAGCCTGAGACGATAAAGACAAACATCGACCGGCAGTATAAGGAACTGCTGGCGGCGACTGTCAGAGGCAGTATATCTGAGCTAAGTGATGTAAAGGACAGTTTGACATTGTCAATGAATATTTATTCTGTTCTTACAGAAACGGAAAAAGGCTTTGATACGACTATAGATCGCCTTACCAAGCAGATGAATGAGCTGAAAAAGTCCTCGGTCAGACCGAACAGCACTATCACTGCAGGTGAGACAGGTTACTTTGTATCATATGCAGACGGATTTGAGCAGTCCTTTACAAAGCAGAATGCTGCGTACCTTACTGAAAAAGATATCAAGCGTGCTGTCAGCGGTAAGGCTGAACCCCCTGCCAATGCTGTAGGGAAAATGTTTGAGGATTATTCCTGCTATATTGCAGGCGTGATAGACAGTGATAAGAGAATAATCGACGGCGCTGTTCTTAAAATGACAACAAATTCTTCAAAAAATGTTTACGATGTTGAAGTGGTTTCCGTGAAAAAAACGGGCGAAGACGGCAAAAGTGTTGTTGTTTTCTCCTGTGACAGGCTCGATGAAACTCTGGTAGAGTCAAGGGTAAAGAGCTTTAAGCTGATCTTTGACGAATATCAGGGCATAAAGGTGCCGAGAAAAGCAATAAGGTTCAGGGGCACTGACAAGGGCGTTTATGTCATTCTCGGAAAGGACGTAACATTCAAAAAAATAGATGTTATATATGAGGGCGATGATTTCGTTCTTTCAAAAAATACAGCGGATGAGGATCATCTTCTGCTGTACGATCAGATATTGTTAGAGGTGGTCTCCGGTGACGATGCAGCAAGTGTCTCCGACTCAGGATCGGACTCAGGATAATATTTTTGCTGATGTCCTTGAAAATTATAAAGAAATATGTTATAATATTGAAAACGCTAAGGCAAAATACCGCAAAAGCGAGGATATAGTTCGGCTTATGGCAGTTACAAAGACTGTTGATCCCGATAAGATAAACTATGCGGCATCGCTTGGCGTGAAGCTTCTGGGTGAGAACAGAGTACAGGAATTTCTTTCAAAGAAAGATCAGTACGACAAGGATGCAGAAGTACATTTTATTGGACATCTACAGACGAACAAGGTGAAATACATCATAAATGATGTTACGCTGATACAGTCTGTAGACAGTATGAAGCTTGCAGGTGAGATAAACAGGCAGGCTGCCAAAAACGGCAAAACTGCTGACATACTTATAGAGATAAATATAGGAGACGAAGCAAGTAAAAGCGGCGTTGCGGCTCAGGAGGTCATGACGCTGGCGAAAGAGATCTCACAGCTTGAAAATGTTCGGGTAAAGGGTCTTATGGCGATACCGCCAATAGGCTCGGGAGAAGAGGTCTTTGAAAAAATGAACGGCATATTCCTGCGAATGCGTGAGGAGAAGATCGAAAGAGTGTCAATGGATATACTTTCGATGGGAATGTCGGGAGATTATGAGCTTGCGATAAAGCACGGGTCAAACTTAGTAAGGATAGGGACCAAGCTTTTCGGGGCGCGAAAATATATGGAGGGTTAAAAATGGGTAAATTAGCACAGGGCTTTAAAAATCTGTTCGTAGGTGAGGAGGAGCTCGAGCAGGAGGAGATCTACGCATCTTCTGCTTACAGCGGAATCCCTTCGGGCAGACCTGAAACTATAGAAAGGACAGCAGCGGTATCAGCTCCTGTTGTGGAGCAGCCGCAGGTACAGCCAAGAATGGAACCTACTAAGACACTTCAGATCGTACTGGCAAGACCGAATGATTTTTCAGAGGTAAAGTCTATCGGTGATGACATCAATGACCAGAAGACCGTTCTTCTTAATCTTGAAACGGTCAAGAGCGAGGACGCAAAGAGAATACTTGATTTTATCTCAGGTGTTGCTTATGCAAACGGTGCTGACATCAAGATGATGGCTCAGAAGACCTTTGCTATAATGCCGAGAAACGTAGGCTTCTCCGGTGTTGATCTTATGAGCGAGCTGGAGAACAACGGCTACAGCTTCTGATAATGGGCAGGAAGGACTACAGCTTTCTTCCCGAAATAACTGACGAAGACGTGTTCCTGTTGGACAGGGTGAGCGAATGGTTCACAATGTCAGAGGAAAAACACATCACACGGTTTTCTGCGTTCCTTGATGAAAGACAGTGCGAGCTTTGCAGAAGGCTTGCGGCATCAAGGGGCTTTGGTCGGTATTTGCTCTGGGGCGGATATGAGGGCGCTGAGAGAAATATGCTCGGCGTGTTTGCTCCGTATGATGAGATGGCGGCTGAGAGCTTTCCGCTAAAAGGTGTGACCTTCTCCTACAGAGAGGCTGACAGGCTGACGCACAGAGATTTTCTCGGTGCGCTGATGAGTCTGGAGCTGACACGGGACAGTATAGGCGATATTATCGTCGGCAGCGGCAGGACAATGGTGTTTCTCAGAGATACTGTTGAGCAGGACGTGCTTTATTCTGTTGAGAAGATCGGCAGGGTCGGCGTCAGCGCTGAGGAAGGGTTCAGGCTGTCAGATATACCGAAGGCTGAGTTTAAGGAGATAACCGGGTTTGCAGCCTCTTTAAGGGCTGATTGTGTGCTGGCGATTGCACTGGGCACATCACGCGAGAAGGCGGCAAGGCTCATACGTTCGGCAGGGATAGCTGTAGATCATATAATAAAAAATTCGCCCGATACCAAGCTTTCGGCAGGAAGCAGCTTCTCGGTCAGAGGTTACGGGAAGTTTCTGTTAAAAAGCATTGACGGCGTTTCAAAAAAAGACAGGATACATATAACCGTATGTAAATTTGTGTAAATAATCGGAGGTATATCTATGTTAAGTGCAGCAAATATCAAGGGAAAGAATTTCAGCAGTGCAAAAAATGGGTTCGATCCCGATGAGATCAATGCATTTCTTTCTCAGGTGGCTAATGATTATGCAGCTTTAGAGAAGCAGAATCAGGAGTACGCACAGAGAATAACAGAGCTTTCAGAGCAGGTTGAGGCTTATAAGAGTGATGAGGCTGCTATACAGCAGAGCCTTGTGGTAGCTCATAAGGAATCTGCCAAGATACTAGCTGATGCAAGGGCAGAGGCAAATACACTGGTCGAGTCTGCAAAGAGCGAGCAGACAAGACTTGCAGAGCAGAGCGCTGCCGAGTGCGAGAGGATAGTTCTGGAGCACAAGCAGAGATGTGCTGAGCTGATACAGCAGAACACTGAGATCACCGAGAGAAAGATCGAGGAGATAAGGGCTAATTATGATGAAGAGCTTGAGGCTTATGAGAACCTTCAGGCTGAGGTGACATATTTCAAGGCAAATCTTACTGAGCTTTACAACAAGCAGATAAGACTTGTTATGGAGCTGCCGACTATGACTCCCGAGGAGCTTGAGGATTTTGAGGCAGGTCTTGATGCTTACGATGATGAGTACTACGAGGAAGAGGAATATGAGGAGGCAGAGGAGCATGCCGAAGAGGAAGCGCCTGCTGCTTCTGAAAGTGCAGCTGATGCTGTGCCTGCTGAGGACATAGATACTATCCTCAACACAGGCTCGTTCGACCCTGTGATACCGAAGAGCAATTTTGATGACCTTCAGTTCGGAAAGAACAACTAATAACGATAGAGGCTCTGTTATGCAGAGCCTTTTTGCGGTCAAATAAGTATGGCTTTTGCCGTGCTACGGAGAGAGTTTATGTTTTTTATTGCATTGGCAGCGATAGTGCTGTTGGCTGCGGCAGATCAGATAATAAAGTATGCCGTAGTGAAAAATATTCCGCTGGACAGTGAGCCGATAGAGGTAATAAAGATAGGCGGCAAAAAGATATTCAGCCTTGACCACATAAGAAATTCGGGAGCTGCGTGGAGCATCATGCAGGGTAAGACGTGGTTTCTGGTGCTGTTGCCGATAGTTGTGTGCGCTTTTGCTGTATGGTATATGTACCGCATAAGGCGCGGCAGTAAGCTGGAGCTTTTCTCGATAGCGCTCATGGTGGCAGGCGGCATAGGTAATCTTATCGACAGGATAAGGATAAAAGAGGTAGTTGACTACATCAAGTTTGAGCCGATAAGCTTTCCGATATTTAATTTTGCGGATATCTGCGTGGTCATCGGTGCTATACTTTTCTGTATCTGTGCGCTGTTTTTAAGCAGTGATAAGGATAAGAAAATGACAGAAACTGTCAAAGAAGAGCAGCCTGATAAGGCGGTGAACGATGATGAAAAGTCTGAGGCTTGAGGCGGATCAGGGCGGAGAAAGGCTTGATAAATTCATTGCCGAGAACTGTGAAGAGCTTACAAGATCAGCTGCGGCAGTGCTTATAGAAGATGGCTCGGTAACGGTGTGCGGTGAGAAAAAGGCAAAGAATTATAAGCTAAGGGCAGGAGATACGATAGAAGTCGTTCTTCCCGAGCCAAAGGAGCTTGATGCCGTACCTCAGGACATACCGATAGAGATCGTCTATGAGGACGACTGCCTGCTGGTGGTGAATAAGCCCAAAGCAATGGTAGTTCACCCTGCGGCAGGAAACCCTGACGGAACGCTTGTGAATGCGCTGCTTTTTCACTGCAAGGGGAGACTGTCCTCCATTAACGGTGTTATAAGACCCGGTATAGTTCACAGGATAGATAAGAACACCAGCGGCCTGCTGATAGTTGCAAAGACTGATGATGCGCATAATCTTCTTGCAGAACAGATAAAAGAGCACAGCTTCACCAGAGAATATGAGGCGGTATGTGTCGGCAGGTTCAAAGAGGCAACGGGAATTATAGATGCGCCTATCGGCAGAAGCAAGTATGACCGCAAGAAAATGTGTGTGACGGAGTATAATTCCAGGCACGCGGTAACTCATTATGAGACCGTGACAGAGCTTGGTAACTATTCGCATATGCGTTTCAGGCTGGAGACAGGAAGAACTCATCAGATAAGAGTTCACTGTGCATATATGGGGCACCCTGTGTACGGCGATGATGTTTACGGCAAGGCGGTAAAGGGGCTTGACGGGCAGTGCCTTCATGCCAAGAAGATAGGCTTTATACACCCGAAAAGCAAAGAGTATCTTGAGTTTGACAGCGAGCTTCCAGAGTATTTCGTGAAGGTGCTCAGAAGGCTCGGTGAAGAAATATAAAGTGTGGTATGAATGAGTTTTGATATATCGAAAATACTTCTTATAACTGATATGGACGGAACGTTCCTGCCTGCCTCAAAGGTGCCGGGAAGCAGAACTATTAAGGCTGTGGAGAGGTTTCAGAGAGCAGGAGGAAGATTCTCGATAGCTACGGGCAGAGCTATCCAGGCGGCGAAACAGTATTTCGGTCTGGTCAGGGTAAATGCCCCGATAATAATGTCAAACGGCGGAATGGTGTATGACATTAATGAGAAAAAGCAGATATATGATGTTTATCTGCCTCAGAATGCGCGCGAGATAACAAAAGAGATACTATCATCTCACCCGTGGGTAGGCTGTGAGGTGCTGGCGCTCGAAGAGGTATATGTGCCGCAGATGACGGATCTTGAAGAGGTACATAATCAGATATGTAAGGTGGTGCCGCTGCTTTGCTCTGTGGACGAGATCGGATCAAAGAACTGGTATAAGGTGCTGTTTGCACTGCCTCCCGAAAGAATGGGGGAGCTGATGTCCTTCGTCGAGGATAAAGGCTATAAAGGGGTCGATTTTGTGAGATCGAGCAAGGAGTATTATGAGATACTTCCGCAGGACATCTCAAAGGGAACTGCGCTGAATGTGATGCGTGAGCGCTGCGGTATGGAGGATATGTTCTTCATAGCGGCAGGGGATTATAATAATGATATCGAGCTTCTGCAGGCGGCTGATATGGCAGTGTGCCCATCAAATGCAGTGGACGATGTGAAAGCAGTATGCGATAAGGTGTATGAAGCATCGTGTGAGGAGGACTTTATCGCAGAGGTCATTGATGACATTATGAACGGTAAAATACCTCAGGTGAGGTCAGAATAGAAAAACAAACGGAGGTCATAACTATGGACGAAACTTTAAAAAAGCAGCTTGAAATAACTGCAACGAAGATCCGTCTCGGGATCATTGAGGGCGTGTTCAATGCAAAGTCAGGTCACCCTGGTGGGTCGCTCTCGATAGCTGATCTGATGACATATCTTTATTTTGCAAAGATGAATGTTTACCCCGACAAGCCCGATGAGCCGCAGAGAGACAGATTGGTGCTTTCAAAGGGTCATACTGCACCTGCTCTGTATTCTACACTGGCTGAGAAAGGCTTTTTCCCGAAGGAGGAGCTAAAGAGCCTCAGACATATAGGTGCGCTTTTACAGGGTCACCCCTGCATAACTATCCCGGGTGTTGATATGTCCTCAGGTTCTCTCGGACAGGGAATATCTGTTGCCTGCGGAATGGCACTTTCGGGCAAGCTTTCAAACGACACCTACAAGGTCTACACAGTTCTCGGTGACGGTGAGATCGAAGAGGGTCAGGTTTGGGAGGCTGCAATGTTTGCGGCACACTATAAGCTCGATAACCTTGTTGCGGTAGTTGATAATAACGGTTTGCAGATAGACGGAAAGATAGAGGACGTTATGTCTCCGTATCCAATCGTTGAGAAGTTTGAGGCATTCGGTTGGCACGCTATCACCTGTGATGCTCATGACTTTGATTCTATCGAGGCTGCATTCGATGAGGCTGAGAAGATCAGCGGTCAGCCCGTTGTTATCGTTCAGAAGAGCATTAAGGGCAAGGGCGTTTCATATATGGAGAATAATGTTTCCTGGCACGGTGCAGCACCGAACAAGGAGCAGTACGATCAGGCTGTTGCTGAGCTGACAGCGCATCTTAAAGAGCTGGAGGGTTAAGACTATGGCAGATTTACAGAAGAAAGCTACAAGAGAAAGCTATGGCGAGGCTCTTGCAGAGCTTGGCGAGAAGTACGATAATCTTTATGTTTTTGATGCAGACCTTGCTGCTGCTACAAAGACAGGTATATTCAAGAAAAAGTTCCCGGAGAGACATTTTGACTGCGGAATAGCAGAGTCTAACATGATGGGCGTTGCAGCAGGAATGGCAGCAACAGGTAAGATACCGTTCGCATCGACGTTTGCGATGTTTGCCGCAGGAAGAGCTTTTGAGCAGGTTAGAAATTCTATCGGATATCCTCACCTGAATGTTAAGATAGGTGCAACACACGCAGGAATATCTGTCGGTGAGGACGGCGCTACTCATCAGTGCAATGAGGATATAGCTCTTATGAGAACGATCCCAGGCATGGTAGTTATTAATCCTGCCGATGATGTTGAGGCTAAGGCTGCTGTTGAGGCGGCTGTAAAGTACGAAGGCCCCGTTTATATGAGGTTCGGCAGACTTGCTGCTCCGATCTTCAATGATCCTGCTACCTATAAGTTTGAGATAGGCAAGGGAATAACTCTCAGAGACGGCAAGGATATAACTATCGTTGCTACAGGTCTTATGGTATATGAGGCTATTCAGGCAGCCGAGACACTTGCAGCAGAGGGCATCGACGCAGGCGTTATAAATATCCACACCATCAAGCCGATAGATGAAGAGCTTATCGCTGCTGCCGCTGCAAAGACAGGTCTTCTCCTCACAGTTGAGGAGCACAGCGTTATCGGAGGTCTCGGTTCCGCAGTTGCTGACGTGCTGGCATCTAAGCAACCCGCAAAACTCGTCAAGATCGGCGTGAACGATGAGTTCGGCCACTCAGGTCCTGCTGTTGAGCTTCTCAAACAGTACGGTCTCTGCGCCGAGAACATCGTCGCTAAGGCTAAAGCCGCTCTTGGTAAATAAGTGCGTAATTATTGAGGGAAACCCTTTTGAAAAAGGGTTATCCCTCAAACTCCCTTCCTAAAACTTATAATAATTTTTTGCAAAGGGATAACACGTTTTTATAAAAAAAAGAAAAAGGAGAAAGATCATTTCGGTCTTTCTCCTTATATTTATCCCTTTGCAAAAAATCGCTAAAAGTCTTTGGAAAGGGGGGCTCGGGGGAATAACCTTTCTTCAGAAAGGTTTTCCACCGATAGCTGCGTAATTACTGACTAAGCGTGGTTTTCAGCGCTTTAGCGAGCTGATCGGGGCAGGAGGTACCTCTGCCTTTGCAGTCGATATTCTCCAGCTTTTCGATCACGTCGTGAACGTCCATACCTTCGCAGAGCTTGGCCACACCCTGAGTGTTTCCGTGGCAGCCGCCGATAAACTGAACGCTTTTAATGATATCGCCGTCAAGCTCGATATCTATTTGTCTTGAACAGACGCCCTTAGGCGTGTAGGTTATTTTTTTCATATTCTTGCAACTCCTGACTTTCTTGCTGCCTCGGCAACGGCTTCGGCGACCTTGATCGAAACGTTTCTGTCAAATGCGTTCGGAAGGATGAAATCAACGTTCAGCTGCTCGTCCGATACGCAGGCAGCGATAGCGTGTGCTGCTGCGAGCTTCATATCCTCATTAATATCGGAGGCTCTGACTGCGAGCGCGCCCTTGAATATCCCGGGAAATGCGACTACATTATTTATCTGGTTCGGGAAGTCGGACCTTCCTGTTCCTACTATGTAAGCGCCTGCGTCTTTAGCAACATCGGGCATTATCTCCGGCACAGGGTTTGACATTGCGAAAATAAAGGGTTTTTCGTTCATGCTCTTTATCATATCTGCGGTAACGAGGTCTGGCTTTGAAACGCCTACGAACACATCGGCTCCCTTCATTGCATCAGCGAGGCCGCCTCTGAGGTGCTCACGGTTTGTGATCTTTGCCATTTCAGCCTGAGCGGGGTTCTTAATGTCGTCACCATCACATATTATGCCCTTTGAGTTCAGCATTATGATATCCTTAACGCCGAGATTTAGCAGGAATTTAGCTATAGCGCAGCCTGCGGCACCTGCACCGCTCATAACTACTTTCAGATCTCCTATCTTCCTGCCTGTAAGCTTGCAGGCATTGAGCATTGCGGCACCCACAACTATTGCTGTTCCGTGCTGGTCATCATGAAAGACAGGTATGTCAACTCTTTCTTTTAGCTTAGCCTCTATTTCAAAGCATCTCGGTGCAGCAATGTCTTCAAGATTTATACCGCCGAAGCTGCCTGAGATAAGCGCAATAGTGTCAACAATGGTGTCAACATCATTAGAGTCTATACAGAGAGGGAATGCGTCAACATCTGCAAATGCCTTGAAGAGCGCACACTTGCCCTCCATAACGGGCATACCTGCAAGACCTCCGATATCACCCAGACCAAGCACAGCGGATCCGTCTGTAATCACTGCAACAAGGTTCGATCTTCTTGTAAGCTCATAGGAAAGATCGGGATCCTTCTGTATCTCTAAGCATGGCTGAGCTACGCCGGGAGTATAGGCTAAGGTCAGGTCTTTGGCGTTTTCGATCTTTGTTCTCGTGCAGACTTCGATCTTGCCTTTCCATTCCTTATGCTTCTGTAAAGATTCTTCCATTACATTCATTTTTATTACATCCTTTCGGTTTGATGATAAGTACTTAATCAGTATATCACATAATCTCAAAAATGTAAAGGCGCGTGTGCAAAAAATATTATCATTCGGTGTTATGCGCGATGTTCAGCCGTGCGGCGGGCAAAAAAGTAAAGTGCTTACCATCAGGCAGGCACTTTGCTTTTTAAAAACTTAATTTGATAACACAGCTTAAACTATTGATATACTGCTTCCTTGTTCGGATGCATATATAGGCTTTTTTACAGAAACAGCGGAATTCAGGTGAGTTTTGCTTACTCCTGCGGGTGTGCCTTGAGCCATTCAATAATGTCAAGGCTCTCATACATAGGCTTGCCGTCTATAAACAGGCACGGCACCTGTTCCTTACCGCCGTTTTCGATAAGATATCTGCGGTCGGCTTCGTTTTTTCTTGTATCATGCAGGGTTATGTCCGTTCTGCCGCTCTCTTCAATATAGGTAAGAACTCTACGGCAGTAGGGACAGGTATCGAATTTGTACAGATCAAGTTTCATATTATACCTCCTTGGTTTTTATAAAAGTCCGCAAGGCGAACATTATAGTGTTTGCTTTTATTCTGCCTGTTTACTCAGTGCTTGCAAAAGGCTGTATTTATAAACTAAGTGCCCGCCATGCGGCAGGCACGTTCATATATTTTACTGAGCGCTCGATGTGTTTTTTGCCTTCTGAGAATTCTGATGAATGAGCTTGTTTATCTTTTCAAGGTTTTCTTCATCGGTAGTATAGCTGCCTATGTGAGTCATAGTGCTGTTATACAGACCGTGGAAATCAGAACCGCCGGTAACGATGAGATCGTTCTCTTTGGCAAGTTGAACAAGCGCCTCCTGCTGGATAGGCGTTGCAGAGTGGTGATAGCACTCAATGCCGTCCATCTTGCCTGCGGCTATAAGCTCCTTAAGCAGCTCAACATTATTGAACATATAGGGGTGAGCCATTACGGCAATTCCCTTAGATGAGTGTATAAGATCACACACGAAATTAACATCGGGGTATTCTCTCGTAACAAGGCACTCACCTCTGGGATATGCGAACAGCTTTTCATTGACTGAGCCGTAAAGCTCGGTCGCATAGCCGTAATTTACCAATGCCCTCATGATATGCTGCTTGTAAATGCTCTTTGAACCCTTTGTATATTTTAAAAATGCCTCCTGAGGGATAGGATATCTCTTCATTACTTTTTCGATCATATCCTTTGCGCACTGAGTCCTGATCTGGCAGGATTTCAGGCAAAGTCCCTCTAATCTGTCAGGCTTTTGCGGAGCATAGCAAAGTATATGCACCTTGGTGTTCCTTTTCTTATCCCACGCGGATAGCTCTACCGCAGGTATTACCTTAACACCGTATCTCTCTGCCAATATCTGAGATCTGCTCTGCGATGAAAGTGTGTCATGATCCGTTATAGCAAGGTAATCAAGTCCCATTCTCTTTGCCTGAGCTATTACCTCTTCGATACCAAAAGAACCGTCAGACAGTGTAGTATGAACATGAAGATCGCCGTTCATAAATAGTTCCTCCTGAAAAAGCTGCGCCGCTTGGCGCACAAATCTAGCAATAATTATACCACGGAGAAATAATTTTTGCAAGCGTATTTTTACATTATATTCCTTTTTTCGACACTATACGATAATATTTGTGCAGTCAAACAAATCTTTATTTGAAAGTTAGTACAACTTGCCTATATGTTTTTCCCTAAATTTCCAAAAAACTTTTGTACGAACCACGGCTCATCAGCGGTAAATTCTTTGCCTACCAGATATGAAAGGATACCCATATCATCTTTTGCTCTGAAGCGCAGACTGTACGAGCAAAGAGCCTGTGTTTTAACATTATATTCGCGGTTGAGCTTGTTTATTCCGTATTTTCCGTCGCCCAGAAGAGGGTAGCCTATATGTGCCATGTGAGCTCTTATCTGGTGGGTGCGCCCCGTAACTAGGCGAACTCTTAGCAGAGAGAGGTCTCTTTCCTTGTTCTGTGCGATGACCTTATAGCGTGTTATCATAGTTTTTCCGCCCGATATCGGCTTATCAGACACACTTACGGTCTTTTTGTTCATATCCCTGATGCAGAAAGCTTTCAGCTCATCCTCTTTTTTTTCGGGTATCCCTATACAAACGCAAAGATACTCTTTTTCTATCTCGCGGTTTTTGATGATATCGTTCATCAGACGCAGGCTCGCGGCATTTTTTGCGCATATGACCAGTCCCTGAGTGTTACGGTCTATCCTGTTGCACAGAGCAGGCGCGAAGGAGTTTTCGAGATCAGGGTCAAATTCTCCGCGCTCATAAAGGCACCTGAGCACTCTGTTAATGAGGGTGTCATCATTGCCGCTCTCATCTTCGTGAACCACCAGCCCCGAGGGCTTATCGCATACGATAATGTTCTCGTCCTCATATATGATGAAGGCATCTTTAGGCGCATTTAGAAATGAATATTTCTGCCTACTCTGTTCAAAAAATTCATCATTTATATAAAGCTGCATTACATCGCCTTCGGAGAGCTTTGTTGATATCTCGCAGCGCTTTGAGTTGAGCTTTATCCTCTTTGTACGTATGTATTTGTACATCATGCTTTTAGGCAGTTTCGGTACAGCCTTTGCGATGAATTTATCCACCCGCTGGCCGCTGTCATTTCTGTTTATGATAAATTCTTTCATATCATCACCTCTACCATTATACACGAAACCTGATCAAAAAACAAGTACAAAACAGCCGTTAATGAATTGTTAGGATTTAACTCTTTACATTTAAAATTATTTGTAGTATAATAGTAGAAACTTTGTTCTTTTTGAGATATGATACTGGAGTTTAGAGGTAGGATATGGATAGATTCAAGCTTGTTTCGGATTATAAGCTTGCGGGAGATCAGCCCGAGGCGGTTGATGCGATAGTAAGGGGCATAGAGAGCGGTATGAAGGAGCAGACTCTTATGGGAGTTACAGGTTCGGGAAAGACCTTCACTATGGCAAACGTTATAGAGAGACTCAACCGCCCGACACTTGTGCTGGCGCACAACAAGATACTTGCAGCGCAGCTTTGCTCGGAGTTCAAGGAGTTCTTTCCTGAGAACGCGGTCGAATATTTTGTTTCGTACTATGATTATTACCAGCCTGAGGCTTATGTGCCCAGCAAGGATAT
Source organism: Ruminococcus sp. (assembly GCA_017484095.1). GTDB lineage: Bacteria > Bacillota > Clostridia > Oscillospirales > Ruminococcaceae > Hominimerdicola. Next base: position 41,177 of record JAFUTU010000059.1, read on the forward strand.
GTATATAGAGAAGGACAGCTCTGTCAACGATGAGATAGACAAGCTGCGTCATTCGGCGACCTCGGCGATAACCGAGAGGCGAGACGTTATCATCGTTGCGAGCGTTTCGTGCATATATTCGCTCGGCGACCCTGCTGAGTATAAGTCGATGGTGGTATCTATCAGGCAGGGTATGGAGAAATCGCGCGACAGGCTGATCGCCGACCTTGTAGGGATACAGTATGAGAGAAATGATATAAACTTTGTAAGAAACAAGTTCCGTGTCAGAGGAGATGTTGTGGAGATATATCCTGCAAACTCGACTGATACGGCTGTCAGGGTCGAATTCTTCGGTGATGAGATAGACCGCATAAGTGAGATAAACGTTGTCACTGGAGAGGTGCTATCAAACCTTTCGCATATTGCGGTATTCCCGGCATCTCACTATATAGTGGGACGAGAGAAGATGCGTGACGCTATCGAGGAGATAAGGCAGGAGCTTGATGAGCGCGTAAAGTATTTCAAGGACAGAGATATGCTCATCGAAGCGCAGAGGATAGAGCAGCGTACCAATTATGATATTGAGATGCTTGAGGAGATAGGCTTTTGCAGCGGTATTGAGAACTATTCGAGAGTGCTGGCAAGGCGTTCACCCGGAGCTGTGCCGTTCACGCTTTTGGACTTTTTGCCTGATGACTTTGTGCTTTTTGTGGATGAATCGCACGTATCGCTGCCGCAGGTGAGGGGAATGTACGCAGGTGACAGAGCAAGGAAGACAACTCTCGTTGATTACGGCTTCAGGCTGCCTTCCGCACTTGATAACAGACCGCTTACCTTTGATGAGTTTTATTCTCACATCAATCAGGCTGTGTTCGTTTCCGCAACGCCCGGACCGATAGAGAAGGAGAAGTCTGCCCAGATAGTTGAGCAGGTGATAAGACCTACAGGACTGCTGGATCCAGAGGTCATAGTGAAGCCTACAGAGGGTCAGATCGAGGATCTGCTCTCCGAGATAAATATGCGTGTTGAGAAAAATGAGCGCGTGCTTGTAACAACGCTCACAAAGAAAATGGCTGAGGACCTGACAGATTACCTGAAAAGCTTTAACGTTAAGGTCAGGTATATGCACCATGATATCGACACTATCGAGCGTATGGAAATAATAAGAGACCTAAGGCTCGGTGAGTTTGATGTGCTTGTCGGTATCAATCTTCTGAGAGAGGGTCTTGATCTTCCGGAGGTGTCGCTTGTGGCGATACTTGATGCCGATAAGGAAGGGTTCCTGAGGTCTGAGAGCTCACTGATACAGACTATAGGTCGTGCTGCGAGAAATGCCGGCGGTGTCGTTATCATGTATGCTGACACAGTAACGGGCTCTATGGAAAGGGCTATCACTGAGACCGAGAGAAGACGTGCTATTCAGATGAAGTTCAATGAAGAGCACGGTATAGTTCCAAAAACTATAGTTAAAGACATAAGAGATGTTATAGAGATATCTTCAAAGGAAGAGGTAGAGTATTCTGCGCGGCAGAGGAGCAGGCTCTCAAAGGAGGAGACAGCAAAGCTCATCGACAGCCTGACCAGACAGATGAAAGAGGCAGCCAAGCTTCTTGAATTTGAGCACGCTGCCTTCCTGAGGGACAAGATAGCAGAACTCAAGGGTGAAAAGAAATAAATCGGAGGTACTATGTCAAGAGATAAAATAATAATAAAAGGTGCCAAGGAGCACAACCTGAAAAATGTAGATCTGACGATACCGAGAGATAAGCTCGTTGTTATGACGGGGCTTTCAGGCTCAGGTAAGAGCTCTCTGGCGTTCGACACAATTTATGCTGACGGTCAAAGACGTTACGTAGAGTCTCTGTCATCATATGCAAGAATGTTTCTCGGGCAGATGGATAAGCCTGATGTTGAGAGCATTGAAGGTCTGTCTCCTGCGATCTCGATAGATCAAAAAACCACATCAAAGAACCCGAGATCAACCGTCGGAACAGTGACTGAAATATACGATTATCTCAGGCTGCTTTATGCAAGGGTCGGTGTGCCTCATTGCCCTGTCTGCGGCAGAGAGATACGCCGTCAGAGCGTCGATCAGATTGTGGATCAGATATGTGAGCTCGATGACGGCACCAGGATACAGTTGCTGGCACCTATCGTCAGAGGAAGAAAGGGTGAGCATGTCAAAGAGCTTGACCGCGCCAGAAAAGGCGGCTATGTAAGAGTAAGGATAGACGGCATAACCTACGATCTTTCGGAAGAGATAAAGCTTGAGAAAAACAAAAAGCATAATATCGAGATAATTGTTGACCGTCTTGTTATGAAGGACGGCATAAAGCCAAGGCTTTCTGACAGCATAGAGACTGTTACCTCTCTGACAGGCGGCCTTGTGGGGGTAGATGTAATAGGCGGAGAGGAGATGCTGTTTTCTCAGAACTATGCCTGCCCTGAGCACGGAGTTTCGATCGGTGAGCTTGCGCCGAGAATGTTCTCGTTCAACAATCCGTTCGGTGCCTGCGAAAAATGTACGGGTCTGGGTGTGTTCAAAAGAATAGACCCCGATCTCATAATACCTAACAAAAACCTTTCGATAAGCGAGGGCGCCATAAAAGCAAGCGGTTGGTCGGGCACGGACGAGGGCTCGATCTCAATGATGTATTACAGAGCGATCTCGGAGCAGTATGGTATTGATCTGAACAAGCCTGTAAAAGAGCTCGAAAAGGACGAGCTTGACATCTTTCTTTACGGAACACAGGGTCAGAAGCTGAAGCTGAAGCGCTCGACACAGTTTATGAATGTGGATTATTCGTCTGCCTTTGAGGGCGTTATCCCAAATCTTGAGAGGCGATACAGAGAAACTGCGAGCGATTGGGCGAAGGCGGATATAGAGTCAAGCATGAGCGATGTGCCTTGCCCTGTCTGCAACGGTGAGAGACTGAAAAAAGAATCTCTCAGCGTAACGGTGGGCGACCTTAACATTGCAGAGCTTTGTCGTAAGTCGGTATCTTCGGCATACAAGTTCTTTGAAGGCATAAAGCTCTCCAAGCGCGACAATATCATAGGCGAGAACATCATCAAGGAGATAAAGTCAAGGCTCGGCTTTTTGCAGAGCGTAGGCCTTGAATATCTGACGCTCTCACGTTCGGCAGGTACGCTTTCAGGCGGTGAGAGCCAGCGCATCAGGCTTGCAACACAGATAGGCTCATCGCTTGTCGGAGTGCTTTATATTCTGGACGAGCCTTCTATCGGTCTTCATCAGAGGGATAATGACAAGCTCATCGCAACGCTAAAACGCCTGAGAGATCTTGGCAATACACTTATCGTTGTTGAGCATGACGAGGACACTATGAGGTCTGCTGACTTTATAGTTGACGTAGGCCCCGGGGCTGGTATTCACGGCGGAGAGATAGTAGCAAGCGGTACTCTTGATGATATTATCAGGAGTGAACGTTCAATAACAGGAAAGTATCTCAGCGGAGAGCTGAAAATACCCGTTCCCGAAAAGAGAAGAAAGGGCAGCGGAAAGCTCCTTACAGTCAGCGGCTGCCGACAGAATAACCTGAAAGACATAACAGTTAAGATACCTCTCGGCACTTTCACCTGCGTGACGGGTGTATCCGGCAGCGGAAAGTCATCTCTTGTAAATGAGATCATCTACAAAGAGCTAGCAGGCAAGCTGAACCGTGCAAAGGTGCGCTCGGGCGCTTATGACAAGATGAGCGGTGTATCGAATCTCGACAAGGTCATCAATATAGATCAGTCGCCGATAGGCAGAACACCGAGGTCTAACCCTGCGACGTATACAGGCGTGTTCACTGATATCCGAGAGCTGTTTGCACAGACTCAGGACGCTAAGATGAAAGGCTATAATTCGGGAAGATTCTCATTCAATGTCAAGGGCGGACGCTGTGAAGCCTGTGAGGGTGACGGCATAATCAAGATAGAGATGCATTTTCTGCCCGATGTTTATGTGCCGTGCGAGGTCTGCAACGGTATGAGATATAACCGAGAGACCTTAGATGTGAAATACAAGGGCAAAAACATATATGACGTGCTTGAAATGACAGTCGAGGAGGGCGTGGCGTTTTTCTCGAGCCTGCCTAAGATATCAAGAAAGCTGCAGACGCTTTATGACGTTGGTCTCGGCTATATAAAGATAGGTCAGGCAGCAACTACGCTTTCCGGCGGCGAAGCTCAGAGAGTGAAGCTTGCGACAGAGCTTTCAAAGCGAGCTACGGGCAAAACTATCTATATCCTTGATGAGCCCACGACAGGTCTTCACAGTGCAGATGTTCACAAGCTTATAGAGGTCCTCTCGAAGCTGGTAGACGGCGGAAACACTGTGCTTGTCATCGAGCATAATCTTGATGTTATCAAGACGGCAGACCATATCATTGACCTTGGCCCTGAGGGCGGAGACGGCGGCGGTACGATCGTTGCAACGGGAACGCCCGAGGAGATAGCAGCCTGTGAAGCTTCATATACGGGACAGTATCTGAAAAAGATGCTGCTCTAAAAGAAACAGAAAACGACAGAATTATTATCACCGACCGTAAATATAATGTTTATGGTCGGTGATGTTATGTTGAACATTGATTTTCGCGGTGTCAGGCTCTGTGTGAAGTTTTCGTTTTTCTTTGTTATAGCTTTGCTCGCACTTACGGAAGGGTTTGAGGAGGTGCGCCTGTTTGCGGCTCTCGGAGCGTGTGTCTGTCATGAGCTGGGTCACATTTTTGCGATGAGTGCTTTCGGCTCTGCCCCTGAGGAGATAGCGCTTTACGGGGGCGGCATAAAGATAACCACGCAGGGAGAGCAGTTTTTCGGCAGAGGTGTGCAGACGGTCATACTGCTGGCAGGCTGCGCTGTGAATTTTGTGCTCGCGGCAGTGTTTTTTATTACGGGGGCACCGAGGGTGCTGTGGCTTGTGAATGTGGTACTCGGGTGCTTTAACCTGCTGCCGTTTTCATACTTTGACGGCGGCCGCGTGCTGGAGCTCTATCTGCCGATAAGAGCTTATGATCATATCAGGGCGGCAGCTGTTGCACTTACAGCCATAGGAATGATATGGCTGATCCTTTCGGGAAAGGCAGGTCCGTCGCTCGGAGCTACTTATGCTCTGGTGCTGATCTCAGAGCTTACGAAAAAAAGATAATACTTGCATTTTATTGTAAAATTTGTTATACTCTTATTAATGATATGACAGGAGGTGCAGTATGGAGGAGATCAGAAAAAAGCTTGACAGACTTCTTTTAAAAACACAGAAGCCTGCGCGCTATATCGGCGGTGAGGTCGGAAGCGTTGTCAAGGATAAGGAAAAGGTAGATGTGCGCTTTGCATTCTGCTTTCCCGATACATATGATGTCGGTATGTCGCACCTCGGCATGAAGATACTTTACGGACTGAAAAATGCGAGAGAGAACTGGTGGTGTGAGCGTGTTTTCATGCCTGAGACGGATTTTGAGTCTCTTATGCGTGAGAATGATATCCCCCTTTATGCGCTTGAAAGCCTTGACCCTTTGACAGAGTTTGATTTTATAGGCTTCACTTTGCAGTATGAGCTCTCATATAATAATGTTCTGCAGATGCTTGACCTTGCAGGCATACCTGTGCTTGCAAAGGACAGAAAAGATCTTGCACCGATAATCGTTGCGGGCGGCCCTTGCGTATGCAATCCTGAGCCGCTGGTAGACTTTTTTGACCTGTTCATTCTCGGCGAGGGTGAGGAGGTAAATGTTGAGCTTATGGAGCTCTATGAGCGAATGAAGCCCGACAGACCGACTAAAGAGCAGTTCCTGCGCGAGGCTTGCAAGATAGAGGGCATATACGTACCTCAGTTTTATGATGTTGAGTATAATGAGGACGGTACGGTCAGCAGTATAACACCGAACGTTGCGGAGGCGCCAGCAAGGATAAAGAAAAGAGTTATTCCCGATCTTGACAGCGTGTACTATCCCGAAGCGTTTGTCGTGCCGTTCACTCAGATAGTGCATGACAGAGCAGTGGTAGAGGTGCTGCGCGGCTGTATAAGAGGTTGCAGGTTCTGTCAGGCAGGGTTTATATACCGTCCGTTCAGAGAGAAGAGCGTAGCTACAATAAAAAACGAGACAAAGTCTCTCTGTGAGCAGACAGGCTATGAGCAGGTGTCTCTCTCATCGCTTTCAACGAGCGATCATACAAAGATCAATAAGCTGCTGGACGAGCTTTCCGATTATACAGATGAGGAAAACATAAATCTGTCACTTCCGTCACTCAGGATAGACAGCTTCAGTGATGAGCTTCTGGAAAAGATCAAGGCTGTAAGAAAAAGCGGTCTTACCTTTGCTCCCGAGGCAGGCACTCAGCGCCTGAGAGATGTGATAAACAAAAACCTTACCGAGGACGAGATACTTGATACCTGCCGAACTGCGTTTATGGGCGGTTATACGGCTGTGAAGCTGTATTTTATGCTCGGGCTGCCGGATGAGACGCTCGATGATGTTGCAGGTATCGCAAGGCTTGCTCAGAAGGTGGTCGATCTCTACTATGAGACCCCGAAGGAGAACAGGGGCAGGGGCGGCGTGCAGGTGTCGGTCTCTACCGCGACCTTTGTGCCGAAGCCGTTCACTCCGTTCGAGTTTGAACCGCAGGATACGCCTGAGATGATAAAACAAAAGCAGGAGCATCTTCTTGCCAGCCTTACAAGCAAAAAGATAAAGCTAAGTATGCATTATTCAAACACATCTATCCTTGAGGCTGTTCTCGCCAGAGGTGACCGCAGACTTTCAAAGGTCATTTATACTGCCTGGAAAAAAGGCTGCTATCTTGACAGCTGGGACGAGCATTTCAAGTATGATAAATGGCAGGAGGCGTTTGAAGAATGCGGTGTAGACCCTGCCTTCTATGCTAACAGAAGAAGGTCTTACGATGAGACTGCACCGTGGTCACATCTTGATTATCTTGTAACTCACAGCTTCCTTGTAAGGGAGAACAAAAAAGCTCATCAGGCACAGACCACACGCAACTGTGCTGAGGGCTGTTCGGGCTGCGGCATAAAGGCAGAATGCGGAGGTGTTTACTGTGGCGGTAATTGAACCTAAAAACGCAAGACTTCGCATAGAGCGGTTCGACTACCGCATAGTGTTCGCAAAGCAGGGCAGGGCGATCTACATTTCGCACCTCGATATGATGAGGGCGTTCCAGCGCATTATCAAAAGGGCAAAGCTTCCCGTATGGCATACACAGGGGTTCAATCCTCATGTGTATATAATGTTTCCGCTGGCGCTTTCGCTCGGAATGGAGAGCCGCTGTGAGGTCATGGATATAGCGCTTATCGAGGAGCTATCATATGATGAGGTGAAGGAGAGGCTCAGCGCAAGTATGCCCGAGGGCTTTGAGGTGATAAGCGTGGGTGCTCCCGTGCATAAGCATACGGATATAGCGTTTTCCTGCTATGAGACTGAGATAGCTGCTCAGATCCCTTCTGAAGAGGTAGTCAGGCTGTTTGAGGATTTTTTGAAACGGGACACTATAGAGATAGAAAAACGCACTAAGAAAAAGACCACAAAGCTTGTGGATATAAAGCCTTATATCGAATGTGAGGGGCTTGAAGCAGGTGACGGCAGTGTTAAAGTGAAGCTGAGGCTGCCTTCGGGAACGGGGTTCAATCTTAACCTGAATGTTGTGATAGATGCGTTTGCGTCACTTTCGGGAATAGAGGTAGAAACTATTTGTGCAAGGCGCACAAATATCCTGATGGAAAACGGAGAAAATTTTACATAGCTCGTTCTTGAAAAGCAATAGCAAATATGATATAATATTTTAGTATTTGAATACCGTCGGTAACTTCCGACGAGAATTGAAGGCGGAAATAGAATGGCAAAGCGGTTTGCTTTGTATCTTATTTTCGGTTTCTGAAAGGACAGTCCGCTGACCGAATGGTATATGAATGTCCGAAAAATAAGAAGGAGGAATATGAAATGGACGCACTGAAGCTTATTTCGCAGTCTAGCATGAAGGAGCAGGCTCCCGAGGTCAAGATCGGTGATACCGTAAAGGTACACGTAAAGATCACAGAGGGAGACAAATCCAGGATCCAGATCTTTGAGGGAACCGTTATTGCCAAGAAGCATGGCGGCATCAACGAGACCTTTACTGTTCGCCGTGTTGCTCACGGAGTTGGTATTGAGAGAGTTTTCCCTGTGCACTCACCTGCTGTTGAGAAGGTAGAGCTCGTAAGATCAGGTAGGGTTCGCCGCGCTAAGCTCTATTATCTTCGTGACAGAGTTGGTAAGGCAGCCAAGGTCAAGGAAGCGATCAGATAACATTTCGGAAAGGAGCTGTATAAGCTCCTTTTTGTTTTTATTCGCTTTTTTTGTCTGCGCGACTTTACTTTTATTTAATTATGTGTTATAAGTGCTCGCAGCACGGCTGGACATCTCGCATGAAGTTGTGCATACAAGTTTTTTTGCTCACGCGACTTTACAATTCTAAGATTATGTGTTATACTAATAGTTGGATTGTTTTGTGCTGAGGGCACTGAATATTGATTATATGATCGGAGCGTTTGATATGGAAGATAAAAAAAGCTTCGGAGAGGTCGATCAGAAGGATATTGAAAAGGCTGCCGAGGCAGCACCCGAAGATCTCAGAGAGCCGCAGAAGGTAGATATAAAGGACGAGCTGCTTGACTGGCTCGAGTCTTTCGTGTTTGCTATGTTTATCGTTATACTTATTTTTACGTTTATTTTCAGGATAGTTCTCGTTCAGGGAGAGTCTATGAGGGACACTCTCGAAAACGGAGACAGACTGATAATATCTCACCTTAACTATACTCCCACAAAGGGTGATATCGTCGTAGTGGAGGCTAAAACGTCATTTTTCCACAAAACGATAATAAAAAGAGTTATAGGCACGGGTGGAGATAAGGTAGAGATAAACTACAATAACAATACCGTAAGTGTCAACGGCTCCGTTATAAAGGATGACGATAAGAGAGAGGTAATGCTCGATACAGGCTTCTTCGATCAGGGCTATAAGACTGATGACGGTGTTTATGAGTATACTGTACCCAAGGGCAAGATATTTGTTATGGGTGACAACAGGAACAATTCTACCGACAGCCGAAGGCTAGGTTTTATTGATGAGGATATGGTGCTCGGCAAGGTGGTAATGAGACTGTATCCGTTCGGAAAGTTCGGAAGAGTCTGACCTATGGGCAAAAGACGAAAGAGAAAGAATCCTGCTCTCGATGCATTTCTTGACTGGTGCGAGACGATAGTGCTCGCGGTGTTTGTCGTTATACTGATGTTCACCTTTGTTTTCAGGATAGCTCACGTTTACGGGATATCTATGCAGAGCACTCTTTATGAAGGCGATGTGCTGATAATATCACACCTGTTCTACGAGCCTGAGCGCGGTGATATCATTGTGGTTAATTCATCTGTGCTGGATGAGACCATAATAAAGCGTGTGATAGCGACTGAGGGAGAGACCGTGTCGATAGACTGTAAGGACGCATCTGTTTATGTGAACGGTGAAAAAACAGACGAGCCCTATATCTCGATGTCATCATTTGATACGGGTGCTTTCAATATGAACGATTATTTGGCATCTGTTGACAGGTATGAATATACGGTCCCCAAGGGCTGCGTTTTCGTCCTCGGTGATAACAGAAACCATTCTACCGATTCGAGAGAGATAGGCTTTATCAGCAATGATGAGATAGTAGGCAGGGTGTTGTTCAGAGCAGTTTCGGAGCAGCTCGGTACAGGAAAAGTGGAGTAACAGGAGGTAATTATGAGCGAGGTATCGCAGGTACAGTGGTTCCCGGGGCATATGGCGAAAACTAGGCGCCTTATGGCTGCGAATATGAAGCTTGTAGATGCGGTCGTTGAGATGACAGATGCGCGCATACCCTATTCCAGCCACAATCCCGAGATAGGAAAGCTCACTGCAAGAAAACCGAGACTGATAGTGCTCAACAAGGCTGATGCTGCCGACCCTGATGTCACACAGCAGTGGCTTGACTGGTTCGCAAAAAAGAATATGTGCGCTCTTGCGGCTGACTGCAAAAGCGGCAAAAATATAAATAAGTTCTATCCTAAGCTAAGAGAGCTTCTGGCTGACGATATAGAGAAATGGAACGATAAGGGTATGAAGGGCAGGCCTATAAGGATAATGATCTGCGGCATACCGAACGTGGGAAAGTCTTCTCTTATCAACAGGCTGGCAGGGTCAAGGCTGGCTAAGGTGGAGGACAGACCCGGAGTTACCAGAGGAAAGCAGTGGGTAAAGCTCAATGATGGAGTAGAGCTGCTTGATATGCCGGGTGTTCTCTGGCCAAAGTTTGAAGATAAGCTTGTTGGTGAGAGACTGGCGTTCACAGGTGCTGTAAAAGATCAGATAATGGATACCGAGTATCTTGCGTGCAGACTGCTCGAATACCTGTATGAGAATTATCCTCAACTGCTGACCCACAGATACGCGATAGACCTTTCTGGAATTGAGATGCCCGAGGACGATGCCCAGGGCTGCACAGTCGGGTTTGAGCTGCTTGAGAGAGTCGGCAAAAAGAGAGGGTTTCTTGTTCGAGGCGGTGAGATAAACACCGAGAGAGCAGCTGCTACCGTTCTCGATGAATACAGAGCAGGCAAGATAGGCAGGCTTTCTCTGGAAAAGCCTAAGGGGTAACGATATGAACGAGCTTTATGAGTTTGACCGTCAATGGCGGAAAGAATATGCGCTGGTGTGCGGCTGTGATGAAGCGGGAAGAGGCCCCCTTGCAGGCGATGTGTTTGCAGCGGCAGTCATCTTTGATGAAGATACTGTGATCGAGGGCATAAATGACAGCAAAAAGCTTTCTGAGAAGAAAAGAGAGCTGCTGTTTGATGAGATAAAGCAAAAGGCAAAGGCATGGGCGATAGCTACAGCGTCTGTGCAGGAGATAGAGGAGCTCAATATCCTCAACTGTGCGATGCTTGCGATGAAAAGAGCTGTTGGGCAGCTTGGCATAACGCCGGACATATGTCTAATTGACGGCAACAAGGTGCCGTCGGGGCTGCCATGCGGTTCGCAGTACGTTATCAAGGGCGATGCTAAAAGCCAGTCGATAGCGGCGGCTTCTATACTTGCGAAGGTTGCGAGAGACAGATATATGAAAGAGCTCGCCGAGAAATATCCTCAGTATCAGTTTGAAAAGCATAAGGGCTACGGCACAAAGCTGCATTATCAGATGATAGATGAGTTCGGGCCAAGCGAGATACACAGAATGAGCTTTCTGAAAAAGTATTATGATAAGAAAACAAAATGAGCCTATAGATCACAGCTCTCTGAGAGCAAGGGGAAGCATCGGCGAAAATGCCGTATGTGCTTTTCTTGTGAGGCATGGCTATGAGATAACAGACAGAAATTTCACTGTTAAAGGCGGTGAGATAGATATAATCGCCCGAAAGGGAGAGATGCTCTGCTTTGTAGAGGTAAAGTCACGAAGAGAGGATCCGCTGACTGAGGGTGAGGTCGCAGTCGATACTGCTAAAAGGCGGCATATAATTTATGCAGCACAGAGATATCTCGAGCGTATCGGCAGAGAATATGATTGCCGCTTCGATGTGGCGGTGGTAACGCTTAAAGAAAATACAGTCTCGCATCTGAAATATTATGTTTCTGCTTTTGATGCGAGTAAATAATTACGGAAGGGTTGAGTGTTATGAATTACAGGAGCACAAGAAACAATGAGGTAAAGGTAGAATCTGCACAGGCTATCGCGCAGGGTATCTCTGAGGACGGCGGACTGTTCGTTCCCGATTCGATACCTGCGATCACCAATGAGGATATAGCTGCCCTTGGAGATATGAGCTACAGGGACAGAGCTTTGTTCGTATTCTCAAAATTTCTGACAGACTATACCGAGGCAGAGATCAGATACTGCGTAGACGGCGCTTACAACACAAAGAACTTTGATTCCGACAATATAGCTGAGCTGGCTCACCTGTTTGACGGAACATATATGCTCGAGCTCTGGCACGGACCTACCTGTGCATTCAAGGATATGGCTCTTCAGATACTGCCGTATCTGCTCACAACAGCTATAAAGAAGCTCGGCGTTGACAAGAAGGTAGTTATCCTTGTTGCTACGTCAGGTGATACGGGTAAGGCAGCTCTTGAAGGTTTTAAGGACGTAGAGGGCACCGAGATACTTGTGTTCTATCCTCAGGACGGCGTATCTGCAATGCAGAAAAAACAGATGACGACCCAGGACGGAGAGAATGTAGGCGTTTGTGCTATAAAGGGCAACTTTGATGACGCTCAGAACGGTGTTAAGGCTATCTTTACAAACACTGATATCGCAAAGACACTTTCCGATAACGGTATGATGTTCTCTTCTGCGAACTCTATCAACTGGGGCAGACTTGCACCGCAGATAATCTACTATGTATCCACTTACGCACAGCTCGTCAAAGACGGCGAGATCGCCCTCGGCGATAAGATAAATGTGGTAGTTCCTACAGGCAACTTCGGCAATATCCTTGCTGCATATTATGCAAAGCATATGGGTATACCTGTCAACAAGCTTATCTGCGCATCTAATGCAAACAATGTACTTACCGATTTTATCACAACAGGTATCTATGACAGGAACCGTCCGTTCCATACGACGATATCACCGTCAATGGATATACTTATCTCTTCAAATCTTGAAAGACTTCTCTATCACCTTACTGACGGAAATGACGCTCAGATCAGAGAATGGTTCGGCGCACTTGCAAAAGAGGGAAGATACGAGGTCTCCGATGAAGTTAAGAAGGCTCTCTCTGAGGAGTTTTATGCAGGCTTCTGCGATGACTCTCAGACCAAGGAGTGCATAAAGAATATTTACGATCAGTATTCCTATACCTGCGATACACACACCGCTGTTGCAGTTAAGGTTTATCAGGATTATAAAGCAGCAACAGGCGATGACACAAAGACTGTTATCGCATCAACAGCAAGCCCTTATAAGTTCTCTGGCTCTGTTCTCAGTGCAATAGGAGAAGATACAGCAGCTGATGAGTTCGCTCTCGTTGAAAAGCTCGCAGAGGTATCCAAGCTGCCTGTGCCTGCATCTCTTGCTGCGCTTAAAGACAAGGCAGTTCGATTTGATAAAACTGTTGACAAATCTGAGATGAAGGACTATGTATTTGAGACCTTAGGCTGCTGATATGAAACGAAAAGAATCGTTTCGTGAAAACTGGCAGACTATGCCCGATCAGGACCTGAAAAGGATATATAACAGTCGTAAGAGCTCACGAATGTTCTATGCTTCGATTACTTTGGTCGTGCTATTTTTCGTGGCTCTGGGCTACGGCTTTATGGGCTGGGTGTCGTTTCTGGGTTCTCTGTATGTTCAGTTCAGGCAGGTAAGCAACGAAACTGCGGGAATAATTTATTATGCTGCGTTTTTTGCAGCAGGCTGTCTTATCAGCATTGCTGACAGCAAGACCCTGTGGCATATACTGCTTCCTGTTCCGATATCGGCGGTTCTTGTGTTTGTGATATTCTGGTACTTCTCGGCTGAAGCACTTGTGCTTGAATTTTTGCTTGCCGTATTCTATTTAAGGCTCAGGGTGCTGGTAAGAGATATAGATTTTCTGAAGAGACTTCCAAGCTACCCTTTTGAAGGCCACAGAGACTATTCTCGGATGAATGCGATGTCTCAGAAAGAGCAGCTGAAGCAGCTTGAAATTGCTCTGAACGGTGCAAGGTCAACAGGCTATGAGCATATATTCACTGACAGTAAGGAAGAGCTTGAAAAGCCTAAAACTGATGACAATAAGGAGGAGCATTTCCAGCAGCATAAGATGTGGTACGGAGAGAGATAAAAAACAGACCCCGAAGGGTCTGTTCATCAGTCTTTGGCTTCAAATGTCTTACAGACTGTTTCGTCGCAGCAGCCGGGCTCCTGGCAGGTGCCGCTGACATCAATGGAATGTGCTGTACATTCTCTGCAGTCTTTGTTGTAAATGCAGCTCTCAACGCTGCAGTGGATGCCGTGTCCGTCTTTCATAGATATCATCTCCTTTCGGTTATGACATAATATCAGCAAGCTGATATTATAGTTTATTATAATGCCCTCGCAGATACGCAGACAGAGATCTGCTCCCTGCGTATCGGGCGAATATATCATAACGCTCTGCTTTTATGATATATTATCCGCAAAATTATAAAAAATATTCAGTCAGGGGTGATACTTTGAGTCTTTTTGTAATAGCCGATCTTCATCTTTCGTTGGGGGTCAACAAGCCAATGGATATTTTCGGCGGCTGGAAGGATCATGTTGCAAGACTTGAAGAGAACTGGCAGGCAAAGGTAAAGCCCGATGACACTGTTGTGATACCCGGTGATATATCGTGGGGCATGAATTATGAGCAGTCCAAAGCTGATTTTGCTTTTATCGACAGATTAAACGGCATAAAGATCATCTCAAAGGGCAATCATGATTATTGGTGGGAGACAAAGACCAAGACAGAACGCTTTTTCAAGGAGAACGGCTTTGAAACACTTCATATCCTGCATAATAATCATTACAGATACGGCAATATCGGCATATGCGGCACAAGAGGCTGGATAAATGAGCCCGATGAACCGTCTGATGCGAAGGTGCTCGCAAGAGAGGCAGGACGCCTCAGAATGTCGATAGAATCTGCGCTTACGGAAGGTCTTGAGCCTGTGGCGTTCCTGCATTATCCGCCTGTTTACGGTTCAAGCTGCAATTATGATATGCTCGATGTGCTGCACCAATACAAAGTAAAAAGATGCTATTACGGTCACCTGCACGGAAACGCACATAATTATGCTATAAACGGGCAGCGTGATGGCATTGAATACAGGCTTATTGCAAGCGATTTTTTGCAATTTGACCCATTGGATATATCAGAAATTGTGCAAAGTGACAATTTATAAAAAAATGCTGGAAATCAATATCAATATATGTTATAATATCTAGGATACTTTTGTTGGCGTTAATTGCCATATCGAAAGATCCTATCGGATAGTAATGGAGGAAGATCAAAATGAGTTTAAAAGCAACAAACAATGTAGCGACCAATAAATATGAGCTGGAGATCGAGGTCTCGGCTGAGGATTTTGAGGCGGCACTTCAGAAGGCATACTTAAAGGCAAGAAAGAATATCCAGATGCCCGGTTTCCGTAAGGGCAAGGCTCCCAGAAAGCTTATCGAGAGAGAGTACGGTGAGCAGGTGTTCTTTGAGGATGCTGTAAATCTTATTTATGCTGATGTCGTAAATGATGCAGTTAAGGAATCAGGACTTGAGCTTGTAACACGTCCCGAGGTCGAGGTGACAGATGTAAGCAAGGCAGAGGGCGTAAAGATCAAGGCTACCTGCGTTACAAAGCCTGAGGTAGATATCAAGGATTATAAGGGCATCGAGGCAACAAAGACCGTTAAGGAAGTTACAGATGAGGATATAGATGCTCAGCTCAATTCTCTTAGAGAGAAGAACGTTACGGTTGAGACTATTGACGACAGAGCTGCCGAGAACGGCGATGACGTTGTGATCGACTTTGAAGGCTTCAAGGACGGCGTTGCGTTTGACGGCGGAAAGGCTGAGGATTTCACTCTCAACCTTGGCAGCGGACAGTTCATCCCGGGCTTTGAGGATCAGATCGTTGGTCACAATGCAGGAGAGTCATTCGATATCAATGTAACCTTCCCCGAGGAGTATCAGGTCGAGGAGCTCAAGGGAGCACCTGCCGTATTCAAGATAAACCTCAAGAGCATCTCAAAGAAGGTACTGCCTGAGATAGATGATGATATGGTCAAGGATTCGACAGAGTTCGACACACTTGAGGAATACAAGGCTGACGTAAGAAAGAAGCTCGAGGAGGCTAACGAGAAGCAGGCTGAGAACGAGGCTGAGTCGGCAATTTATGATGTAGTCATCGAAAAGCTTGAGGGCGAGATTCCTCAGGAAATGTATGATAACAGAGTGAATGAAATGGTTCAGGAGCTCGAGCAGAGACTGCGTCCGCAGGGCATCACTCTTGACCTTTACCTCCAGTATACAGGCCAGACCCTTGAAACCGTTAAGAAGGCTTATGAGGAGCAGGCTGTTAAGCAGGTAAAGCTCAGACTTGCGCTTGAGAAGATAGCACAGCTCGAAAACATCGAGGTCTCCGATGATGAGGTGAACGAGGAGCTCACCAAGATGTCGGAGCAGTACGGTGTAGAGGCAGAGCAGATCAAGCAGATCGTTGCGCTTGAAGACCTCAGAAGAGATGTTGCAGTCGGCAAGGCAGCAGAGCTCGTAAAGGACAGCGCAGTTATAAAGTAATCATGTCGATTTCGCTCGCATTTAATCGTGCGGGCGAAAAATATATCTCAAGGAGGCAACTAATATGGCATTGATCCCTTATGTAGTAGAACAGACCAGCAGAGGCGAGAGAAGCTACGACATTTTTTCAAGACTTCTCAACGACCGTATAATAATGCTCTGCGATCAGATAGACGATGCAGTGGCAAGCGTTGTAGTGGCACAGCTGCTTTATCTTGAAGGTCAGGATCCTGAAAAGGATATAGACCTCTATATAAACAGCCCGGGAGGAGTTATTACTGCAGGTATGGCTATATATGATACTATGCAGTATATCAAGTGTGATGTCTCCACCATATGTATAGGAATGGCAGCTTCTATGGGTTCGTTCCTGCTGTCATCCGGTGCTAAGGGCAAGCGCTTTGCTCTTCCCAACAGCGAGATACTGATCCACCAGCCACTTATAGGAGGTGGCGGCCTTTCTGGACAGTGTACAGATATAAAGATACACTCTGACCATATGGTTAGGACCAGAGAAAAGCTCAATACGATACTTTCTCAGAATACGGGAAAATCTATCGAGCAGATAAATGCCGACACCGAGCGTGACAACTACCTCACTGCACAGGAGGCAATGGAATACGGCCTTATTGACAAGGTGATAACTAACAGATGATAGAAGCTGGTGAGATAAATGCCGAATGAGACACTGAAAAAATGCCTGTTCTGCGGAAAATCCGAGAACAAGGTAAAGAATATGTTCAGCGCAGGCAATGCCCATATCTGCGAGGAATGTGTCATTTACTGCTATGATGTGCTTGCTGAGCAGGAGGGTCTGCCTGTGGCAAGACCAAAGGTTCAGGGCAGTAAGAGCACAAAGAACAAGTCAGGCATAGACCTTAAAAAGCCCTCTGAGATAAAGGCAGTGCTCGATGAGTACGTAATAGGGCAGGAGGCAGCCAAGATAGCTCTTTCAGTTGCGGTATACAATCATTACAAGAGGATAATGTCGCTCGATGATAATGATGATGTAGAGATTCAGAAGAGCAATGTTCTGCTCATAGGCCCTACAGGTACGGGTAAGACGCTGATCGCACAGACGCTGGCAAAGCTTCTGAACGTGCCGTTCGCTATTGCTGACGCTACCACTCTTACAGAGGCAGGATACGTCGGCGATGATGTTGAGAACGTACTGACAAGGCTGATACAGGCAGCTGATTATAACGTTGAGGCTGCACAAAACGGTATCATCTATATAGATGAGATAGATAAGATATCCAGAAAATCCGAGAACACCTCTATCACCCGTGATGTCAGCGGTGAGGGCGTTCAGCAGGCGCTTCTGAAAATAGTTGAGGGTACAGTATCGAATGTGCCTCCTCAGGGCGGAAGAAAGCACCCGATGCAGGAGTTTATACACATTGATACAAAGAATATACTGTTTATCTGCGGAGGAGCGTTTGACGGCCTTGAAAAGGTCATCGAGAAAAGAACGGATTCGTCATCTCTCGGCTTTGGCGCAAATGTTAAGGCTAAGACAGAAGAGCATAACCTTATGCAGAAGGTGGTGCCTCATGACCTGGTGAAGTACGGCATCGTGCCTGAGCTGGTCGGAAGGCTGCCTGTTATAACAGTGCTCGAAGAGCTCGACGAGGATGCTCTTTGCAGGATACTTACAGAGCCTAAGAACTCTCTTATAAAGCAGTATACAAAGCTGTTCAAGCTTGACGGCATCGACTTTGAAATAACTGATGATGCAATGAGAGAGATCGCCAAGGAGACCATCAAAGAAAAGACTGGTGCAAGAGGTCTGAGATCTGTAGTCGAAAGACTTCTTACAAAGCTGATGTTCGATGCGCCTTCCGATAAAACGATCAAAGGCATAAAGATCACTGCTGACTGTGTTACTAAAGGCGCTGAGCCTGAGATAATCAGAGAAGAACAATAAAGATAAAGCTCCCGAGGTCGTTTTCGGGAGCTTTTTTGCATATAGTTCGCCTTGTCCGCATATCTATTATCAAGGAGATGATGATATGAAAAAGCTTGAAGCGGTGATATGCTGTGCTTTGCTTTTAGTGTTCGGGGGGCTTTGCATTTACGGTAAAAGAACAGGGGAGGCGATAATGACTTCCGCGGGGGTAAAAGCGTCTCCCGAGAGACCTGCTCTGGTAATAGATGCAGGCCACGGGGGTGCAGACGGCGGCTGCGTTTCGGTTAACGGGGCAGTTGAAAAGGATATAAACCTGAACATATTGCTGACATTGAGAGACACTATGACTGTAATGGGTTACGATGTGACCTGCACCAGAGAGACTGACACCTCTATCCATGATAAGGGTGTCGAGGGGCTCAAAAACCAGAAGCTCTCCGATATGAAAAACAGACTGGCGATCTTCGGGAAGTATAAGGACGGTATCTCAGTATCTATCCACCAGAACCAGTTTACCGACCCGAAATACAGCGGAGCGCAGATGTTTTACAGTGAGAAAAACTCTGAGGGCGAGGTATTGGCGAAAATAATGCAGGGGCAGTTCAAGGCTCTGCTGCAGCCTGAGAATGAGCGTGAGGCTAAAGCTGTAGGAGATGACCTGTATCTGCTGGACAACACAAGTAACCCTGCCGTTATGATAGAGTGCGGCTTTCTCTCAAATCCTGATGAGGCAGCTAAGCTTGAAAGCGAAGCTTATCAGAAGCAGGTGGCTTTCACTATTATGACAGGGATAAAAGAATATGAACTGAGTAAAAAATAAGAGACCTTTTCAGGCCTCTTATTTTTTAGTGGTTTTTAAATAACCCCAGTTGTCATCAAGCTCGGTCTCATAATTTTTATCGACCGAATCATCATCGGTATGGAAGATGTAATAGTGATCGTACTCTGAATAGTAGTCAACATCGTGCCCGTCATAGGAAAGATATATTATCCCAAGCTCTGACAGCTCACCGAAGGTATCGTCAAGACCTTTTATAAGGTCTTTGCAGCTGCTGACAGACCGCTTTCCGAAAGTCTTGCCGTAGTTCGTTATCCCCTCGGCAGTCCTGACAAATACTTTTTGGTTATCCTCCCAGACAGCTTTTATCCTGCTGTCGCTCCTGAGATAGCGCTGGTGTGCAAAGCCGATGATGACGACCGTCAGCAGAATAAGTATCACAATAAGCTTCTTCACTCTAGCAGGGGTGAGGAACTTTTTTTGCTTTGTCTCAGTTTCCAAGGTATGCCTCCAGTCTGTATATCGGCTTTCCTATATCGGAAAACATTTTTTCGTATTCGGTAACTATGTTGCCCTCGAAATCACTGTTGTGAAGGTCAAGAGATATGTTTCTCAGCTTGTAGCCTGCCTCTGAGAACTGTTCTAATGAGAACTCAAAAAAGTGCATATTATCGGTCTTCTGGAAGATCGCTCCGCCGCTTTTGAGTAATTTTTTGTACAGTTCTAGAAATCTCACATGAGTGAGCCTGTGGGCAGCATAGGTGTTTTTCGGAAAAGGGCAGCTGAAATTAAGGTAGATGCACTCTACTGAGTGCTCGGGGATAAAGCAGTCAAGGTATTCAGCGTTACCCCTTGCGAATCTTACGTTTTTGATATCCTGCTCCAATGCCTTTTCTGCTGCCTGAACGATAACGTTCGATGACTTTTCAACACCGATGATGTTAAAGTCAGTCTCACGCTTTGCAAGCTCGCAGGCAAACTGACCCTTGCCACAGCCAATCTCCAGTATCAGAGGAGCCTCACGCCCAAACAATTCTTCGGGCACTATCAGTTCCTTGTTTGATTTATCCGAAAAATCCTTGCTGTCTCTGTCCATACGGAAGATCATATCTCCGCATTTTTCAAGCCTTTCGTCAAGGTTTTTCTTTCTTCTCATCCGCATAGTGTTTTCCTCTCAGTTCTGGCTCTTTTGTTTTTTGCTCATGCTCTCGATGATCGCCGAAATGATATTTGATACAGCCGTTACCCCAACGAACGAAAACATCACGCACATTATCAGCCATTTGTAGTTAGGTATGATCTTGTCAGGTTTCTTTGCGATATAGCACCTCATACCGTCATGCTCGATGCTCTTGTCTTTTTTGATGTACGGTCCTTCATCCCAGACGATGACAATGCCGCCCTCATCAACGCTTTTGATATAGCTCGGCAGCTCAGTCTTATCACTGATCGCGATAAGGTAATCACTCTTGGTCAGATCCCGGCATTTGAAATAGTGATAGCCGTTTTCGGTCTCTGTGTAGGTAACGTTCTCGGTAGATGCGTTGCCTAACGTTGAGCGATCTTTTACTTCACTGTTCCGGTATCTGTTATAGACAAAGCTGGTTACGGCCGCTGCTGCGATAAGAACAAACAGAACATTGCTTACAGGCTTTCTCTTGCCTTTAAGCGTAAATACTGTAACGATAACAGTGCAGATCACAGCTGCGATCAGCAAGATCAGCGTTATGTTCATTTTTATTTTCCTTTGTGCTTTTTTCTAATTTTATGTATAAAATAATCTGTATCCGATGTAACATTCAGCCACATTGCTGCCGAGCCTGTCAGTACGTTCTCGAAAGGATATACAGTCAGCATTATCTCGGGCATATCATCGCCTGAAAAATGCGGCGTCACCTTAAAGCTGATCTCGTTGTTCATACGGTTTATCATATCTTGCTCGGAAACTTTTTTGAAAGGCTTGCTGTCAATGGCATCAGGTATTTTTATATCGGGAAATCTTGCCTGATAAATGCGCTTGCCGTCACTTTTTGTGATAAGCTTGAGATCATATCTCACAGGCTGCAGCTTTCCCTTAACATAGCAGTTCCTTGTCAGTCCGGAAAAGGTTACCCTGCCGTTATCTATGTCATCTCCCGAGATAGCTACGCAAAGCCCCTTTGCAGATGCCTTGCCGCTGCTTTCCACCCCGAAGGAGAACGCAAGACCGTCTATCATTACCTCACCGCAGGTGGAAAACCTGAGACTCACCTGCTTTTTTGCACCGCCAAACATAGCTTCTCCTTAAAGGCTTACCTCGGCGCCGCCGACAGGTCTTATCGACAGCACGTAGCATGAGCTTTCACCAAACACAGCTTCTATCTTCTTTCTGAACTCGTCCAGTATATCGTTCGGAACGAAAGCCTGGATAGTGCCTGCAAAGCCTCCTCCGTGAACTCTGCAGGCACCTCTGCCCCCGAGAGCGCTCTTCGCGATATAAAGTGCCAGTGAAAGTCCCTGGGAATTCGGTGCGGAGGACGCAAATATGTTTTGCAGATACTTGTATGACGAATCACCCGATTCATTTATCAGCCTGAGGAAGCTGTCGATGTCGCCTTCCTCAAGAGCCTTTGCCTGTGCCGGAACTCTGTCATTGTCATCAAAGAAATGCAAAGCTCGCAGGACGGCTCTGTCACTGCATTTTTCGCGTACAGCCTTTATATTATCGAGAAGCTGCTCTTTAGTTATCTCTCTGAGAACGCTTTTGCCGAAAAACTCAGCAACAGACTTCATCTCCTGAGGGATAGCTGCATATTCGGGAGTAAGGTCGGCATGGTCTCCCTTGGTGTCAACTATGCAGAGTGCATAGCCCGAGCCTGCAAAGTCATAGTCTACCTTATTGATGACCGGCTCTTTGACATCCTTGAAGTCGATAGTTATGAAGCTTCCGACAGATGAAGCCATCTGATCCATAAGACCTGAAGGCTTGCCGAAATAAACGTTCTCGGCATATTGGGAAAGCTGAGCGACCTCAACAGCGGAGACAGCATGATCGTTATACAAGCCGTTCAGTATCGTGCCAATGAGGACCTCAAAAGCTGCCGATGATGAAAGCCCCGATCCTTTAAGTACGTTTGAAGTGGTGTAAGCCTTGAAGCCGCCTGCCTTGTGGCCGTTTTTGATAAAGCCTGCCGCCATTCCTCTGATAAGTGAAGCTGAGGTGTTTTTATCATTCTCCTTTACTTCCGTATCGGAAATATCTATCACGTCCTGAGGGAAGCCTTCGGACTTTACGGTAATAACATGGTCATCGGTCTCTCTGACCGCAGCGATAACATCGAGAGATACGCCTGCCGCAAACACACGGCCGAGGTTATGGTCTGTATGGTTGCCGCCTATCTCTGTTCTGCCAGGGGCTGAGAAAAAGCGAGTCGGCTTCTCACCAAAGAGGTTTTCAAACTCCTCGGCAGCTTTAAGGTACCTCTCCCGCTGCATCGGTATTTTGTCAGCAGTGTAGATATCTTCAAGAGTATAGCTTTTCATAGGTAAACGTCCTTTCATAAATGTTTTTTCTCATTATATCACAGACTTAAAAAAAAGTAAAGTGCTCGCCGCACGGCTGGACAGTATACAACTGCGAAAAAATACTCATCTTCTCATTTTTCTTTTTGCTTTAGTATTTCCTGCACAAGGTTGAAGTCATGCTGAGGGATTATAGCAGGATGTGTGTTTTCAAATATGACGCGGTTCTCTTTCGGATTTTAGAAGCGTTTTTTGTACCTGAAGAACTTAACGATATAGAATTATTGTTCTTTAAACTCTTGATCCCAGTAATTATAAATATATGCCAGATTTGTTATAATTATCAGATTCTTTTCTCCATAAACGAAAGAGCTCGATCAGCACGAAAAAGCATCTTCAAGAAATCAAGGTTTCTCTATAAGCCAAAGCAATTGAAATAGTACAAGTCCATTCTTGCAATACGTGTTTAGCGAAGTTGATGGTAAAACAGAAATAATTGATGATGCGGCATGCCTGCTTTGGTGTACGGCAGTCATTTTGTTTTTGGATATGGTAATATTTAGGCGCTTTCAGGATGTTTTATGTTATATAATTTAATTATATAGAGGTCAAGCGGTTAATTATTACAAGAAACGTGCTGATTTTTACATTTAGGTTGAAATCGACAAAAAATGTGCTATAATAAGAAAAATATCTAACCTATGTTCAGCTTGTTTCCAGGATGCTTGGTTTTGAGAATTTCTTTCTGTTTGTCAGAAGTCACATTAGTGTAGATCTGAGTTGTAGTGATAGAGCTATGTCCGAGCATTCTCTGAATATAGCGAATGTCAACATCTTCCGAATGTAGTGATGTAGACCTCGCAACTCGGGCTGCGGTAGAAAAATAATTCAAGAATGGCTGCGTTGCGAACGGAACATCGAGTCTGATAGTCGGTTTTGGCGAAAATGATCTGCTGATATGCAAATGTTATATAACAATACAACTAAACTTCTCGAGAATTTAGAATATAAAATTGAGGAGTTATATTGTTATGCTTACAAAAAGACTTATTGATAGTATGCCTGAATACAAAGCTTACTTACTAACTAAAGAGCTTAGCGAGCATACTGTGAGAAAGTATATGAGTGATATTGAGCATATGCTTGCATATCTTAATGTAACAGTGCTTACACACGGCGATATTGTTGAGTACAAAACGCATCTGATGTCAAAGTATAAAAGCTCAACGGTCAATTCGTATATCATTTCTGTAAACGGATTTTTTAAGTGGCTTGATAGAGACGAGCTTTGTGTAGGTCTTGTCAAAGTACAGCGCCGCTATTTTTCGTCTGCGCAGATGTCTGTTAAAAACTACCGCGTGATGCTTGACTATGCAAATAGATCCGGCATGGACAAAAAATGGTATCTTATTATGCGCTGCCTTGGCGGTATGGGCATAAGAGTCGGAGAGCTTAAATTTATAACTGTCGATGCTATATACTGCGGCTATGCAGAGATCAATTTCAAATCAAAGCAACGCACTATCCTGATCCCCGAGGAGCTCCGTAATATGTTGATAGATCACTGCGCTCGTGAGAATCTGAACGGCGGCAGTGTTTTTTTAAATAAAAAACATACTGCTCCGATCGATCCCTCTGTAATATGGAGAAATCTCAAAAGAATAGCTGATAAGGTCGGGATAGACAGCAGCACTGTTTATCCGCATAGCTTTCGCCGTATGTTTGCAAGGACTTACATGGAGGTATACGGAAACATAGTAGACCTTGCTGATATACTTGGTCACAGCTCTATCGAGACCACAAGGATCTATACTAAACAATCAAAGGAAGTACAAAGAAATAAACTTGATAAACTTGGATTATAAAATGCAAGATAATACAACATTATTCTGCATTTGTCAACCCCTTTTTGAAAATTTTTTAAGTAAATTTTCAGTGAACAGGAATATTATTTTTTAAAACCAATTTTACCCGTTCAGATGTCGGCTTTTCAGCTGTATCTGAACGGGCTTTTCTGTTTATAAAGTCCGGAAAATGCAATATAATGTTGTATAATGTGACTATGGTACCATAAATCACAAAATATCAGGAGGAATTATGATGTACAATCCCGCAGATGAAGTATCGTCGATCAATTTTGGCGCAATAATCGGCGGTGCGTTAAACGCAGTAGTTAGCGCACAGAAGGAATCAGCAGAAACAACTGTCGATTTTGTCAGAAAGGTTGGCTTTAAGCCCGGCTCTATTGATGCTCAGACCGGCAAAGAGGTAGGCGTAGGCGATCCTATATGTGTATCATTTTCTTATGACAAAGAGGTCTCGCCGTCACAGGTACAGAACACAAGGAGCATTACCGTAACGGTAACAGACGGAGGCAGCGGCTATACAAATGAAAAGCCTGTCACCATTGCCGTCGAAGGAAATATAATAAGCGGTACAAATGTCAGACTCACACCAGATGGGGCGATAGAGGCTGTAGATCTGACTGTCATACCGTCGGGCAGCTATATTACAGACGGCGCCGCCGTAACTGCTTCACAGGAGAAGGAGGACGGCACGGTGAATACATCTGCAAAGCTCGAACTTTCTGTAACCGAGTCCGAGACGGCTATCCCTGCACTCTATCAGAAAATGCAGATCGAAGTGCCTATACTCACAATGATGCCTATCCCGTTTATCAAGATAGATCACACGGACATTGAGTTCAACGTGAAGATCAATTCGATAACAAACTCCAACAGCGCCGATTCAAGCAACAGCAGCGTTACAACAGATTCGAACGCAGGCTATAAGGGTTGGTGGGGATTCCATGCATCAACAAATCTAAAGACTTCTGTATCAAATCAGAAAACAAGTTCGTCCGGAGAAGAGGTCAAGAAGGATTATTCGCTCAATATCAAGGTACACGCAGTTCAGGACGATATTCCCGAGGGTATGTCGAGGATACTTGATATTCTTGAGCAGTCCATCACTACAAAAGTAATATCTCAGCCGGCGGAAAAAGCTGATAGTTGATCGAGGTGA
The DNA here is from genome assembly GCA_017484095.1 of Ruminococcus sp. Lineage (GTDB taxonomy): Bacteria > Bacillota > Clostridia > Oscillospirales > Ruminococcaceae > Hominimerdicola. Next base: position 66,672 of record JAFUTU010000059.1, read on the forward strand.
TCCGATATGGTCAGGTTAAGTGAATTTATTGGAGAACTTGTGTCGGATATTTCCGAAGCAAGAAGATTTGCAGATCAGAATTCTGCGTATTTAAGCCAAAGCTATCATGCAGACCCCTTTCTGAACGGAATGCCTGTGCCGCATTATACTATTGAAGAAGCGGAGCTGAAATTCCCTGTATCAGTGCTGAATGTAATATCAGAAAACCGTAGCAGAGAGTTTTACTCCACACTGATAGTAAGCGCTGTAAAGCTGAAGCTGCCGAGGATACTCGGGGCTAGGCTTGCGGATATGTACCTTAAAATGAAAAAGCGGGAGCTTACGGATCATCTGAAGGAAAAACAGGCTGAGTCTGATGAAGCAGCAGACAGATCGCTTTCTGAAAATCTTATAACGATAAGCGACGAGCTCAGGGATAAATATATAGAGTCTGCAAAGCGCATAACCGAAAGCGTAAGCGAGACTATGAGCGCCTTCTTGCGTGCCGCTAACTTTGAGGTAATAAAGCTGCTCGATATTAAAGACGAGTTTGTAAGACAGCTTAAATTGTCTTTGAGAGACGAACTGTCGTCATATTCCGAGGAGTTTCAGCCGATAACCGAGGATACCCTGAATGAATTCTCGGCAGAGATCGGTACTGCAATGTTCTTTGAATTCAAGCAGATGTCAGAAACAGACAGAGGTGTTTTTATCGAAGCCAAGACCGGTAAGATGAATGAATATGGCAACAAAGACAATCAGATGTATATCACTCTTAAGATCAAGGAACAGGATCTTGACCTGATCGTTGACGATCTGAACGGAGACAAGCAGAGATTTTTATCTCTGAATTAAAAAGGAGCGCACTATGATACTTATCCCGATATTAGAAAAGCTTGACGCTATAATGAGCGGCATAACAGAGCTTATCAATAAGCTGAATGCAAACGAGGCAGAACTCATTAAACTAAGTGTTGATATGGTAAAGGAGCTTGAAGATATGTCTCAAAACTACCGCTTGCCTATACAGTCTCAGCTTGCAATAATACGGGGTAAGCTCATGTGCGGGCCTTCAAAACCAAACGAAACAATGAGCCGAAAGGATAGTAAAGCCTTGCACAAAAGGCATATTCTTTCACAGCTTGACGAGCTTAACAGATGCGTGCAGGAATATCTGGCAGACAGCCGTAAGGCGTTTTACGAATGCGAACGGCTTGCCTGTCAGGTCATAGTCAGGCTCATAGCCAAGGGCGTGCTTGATGAGTATACTGCGACAAATCTGAACGGAGAAAAGCTTATGGAGCTTGCTGCCCGAGACAGCGAGCTTGCGCCTATAGTTGTTCATATCACCGGGCTGATAGGTGCGCTGAACACAAAGGTGATCTTTGATAAAACAATGTCCCTTGCGGGACTTTAAAAAAGGAGAATAAATATGAAATATATCTTTTTACCATTCATTAATTCTAATGCAGGCAATGCATGGAGGCAGGAGCTTGAGGACAGCTTTATAAGCGGCGAGGGCTCAGATCTTACCGCGGAGATCAATAATATAAGAAGAGGAAAACAGGATTACATAAATCTGAGCGACTACTACCATGATCTTCACGAAAAGAAAGCACAGCGGCAGAAGCTCTGGCTTGAAAGGCTTGCTTTGCAAACAGCTGCTGTATTTGATGATATGCTGAGAAGACTTTCAGAAGACGAGCGCGACCCTAAAAAAACAACGATCATCGCTGCGCTCCCGGAGTTCTTCTGGGTGGACATAAACGATAACCACAAGCATGAAGATGATATTATCAATTATCATAAGCCTGTCTATTCTGCTAACTTGATAAACTGTCTGCTTAACAAAAGTAATCCGCTTATGAGTCTTACAAACAGATACCATAATCTTATATTCTTTGCAGGTACTGTCATGTGGAAATACATAGATGGTCTGGACAACAAGGATGAGAAGATATACAATACACTTATGATATTCGGCAGCGGAGAGATACAGGAGCTTTGGTCTAAGGCCAACATATCTACCATCGACGGCTTTTGCGACTGGAGTAAAAGCAAGGTCGTGAAGGACAAGACCGGGCACGGATCGACCAATACTGCTCCTGTCGTAACCTTCAACGAAAAGACCTTTGTCTATGATATATGTCTTGATTTTATACAGGGTAAGGACAAAATGCCGCTTTCAAGCGAGCTTTACGAATCGGAGGCCGACGCTAATGTTCTGATCTGTGCAGGAATGTCCGTTGACTCAAACAAGGTCAAGGATATGCGTTCCAATATACTTTTCAGGTGTGACGGAAACGGCTCGGACGGAACATTTGCCGAGATAACAGACCGCAGCGGAACACAGCTCGCAAAGCAGACAAACGACGTAATTATAGACAGACTTGAAACCACAGTATAAGGAGGGATCACTATGAGCATGGACAGTATGCTTGGAAAACGTTTGGGTAATTTTAATTCTTCCGGCTATAATGACGGGATCAGGGGTCAGTGCGTCTGGTATGTAAGAGGCAGAGGAAAAGAAAAGGTCGGAGTGGATACCGGCATAAGGGGAGATGCCAAAGCATGGTTCGCTCAGGCGAAGCACAAGGGCAGAGAGCCAAAAGGAGACAGCATAGCTTGCTTTAACAGCGGAAAATTCGGTCATGTTATTTATGTGGAAAGCATCGAAAGCGGCTTTGTGTACTATACTGAGGCCAATGCTAAGGGCACGAATAAAAACGGGTATATCTCAGTTGATGACGGAACGCTCAAAAAGCAGGCGATCAGTGCATTTAAGTCTCGCAAAGGGTATCAGGGGTGCATTTATCTGCTCGAATATAAAAAGAAATCTCCGGGCTCAAACACGGCGAGAACCACAGCAGATCTGAATTATCGTGATAAGCCAGGCGGAAAAATAATCGGCACGCTGTCTAAGGGGACTATAGTGGAATATATTCCGGGCTACGAGAGCGAATGTGGCGGATATATCTGGATAAAGATACGTTACCGAAGCAAGGAATATTACGTTTCTAAAAAGTTTCTGGAGCTTTGACAGGTCATGACTACTGATAGCATAAAGCTTTTCAGGGCTCACAGAAGAAAGTTTTTAGAAATAAAGGGGAAGTTATTCTCTGAAAAGCGTTATAGCTTTCAAAACGGAGAGCTTTGCTCAATAACTCTGCTTGATATTGAACTTTCTGCAATACGAAAAAAGCTGAATACAGCGGGCTGTACCCTTCAATGTAAAAACTGCTATATATTGAAACATTTTGACCGTATTGAGATGAATGGTGCAATAAAACCGATCAGGGCAAGAGACATCTGCATTATCCTATACGATAGTAAAATGTTGAGCAATTCCTGTGCGGCTGTTATTAGCTTTGTTCCATAAAAAATATAAGGAAATATTACTAGTTTATGTATGACAGTATAAAGGTTTTCAAGCACGGCCGATCCATGAGATCACCATTGTAATCATTGATGTGCATATTAGCCGCATACTCCCGAATGTGCCGATTTCCTTCTTTGTAGAGCATACTAACTAACAGTTGCTTTTTCCTCAATGCGTCAGCCAGCTTTTTGTCTGTGTTAAAGTCATCGGGAAGATCGAGCTTCAGAATTATTATATTGATTATACCATCAGATATAAACAAGCCGTGATACTGCAAACGTCGGTATCACGGCTTGTTTTACTCGCTGTATTGTCTGTTTTGATTGTTTGACCAGAAAAACTTTTTTATCGTTCATCCCCCCTGTGGGGAGAGGGTGAACGTTGAGTTTAAACCTATTAAATGGTAACGCTGTGCGGAATTTTTGTCTCACCCATCTTTACTTTTGATGAATTATGTGCTATAATAATATAGTATGTACAGATTTTTTGCGGGAATGGCGGATTTTTCCTGCATATACTAAACCGAAAGGAAAGATAAGATTTATGAAAAAACTAATGCTTGGAAACGAAGCCTTCGCAAGAGGACTTTATGAGGCAGGCTGTAAGATCGTATCCTCTTATCCGGGAACTCCTTCAACGGAGATAACTGAGGAGATCGCAAAGTACGATGAGGTCTATGCCGAGTGGGCACCTAATGAGAAGGTGGCTATGGAGGTAGCTCTCGGTGCATCTATCGGCGGAGCAAGATCGTTCTGCGGAATGAAGCACGTTGGTCTCAATGTTGCAGCGGACCCGCTCTACACAGCAGGCTATACAGGTGTAACGGGCGGAATGGTAATAGCCGTTGCTGATGACCCCGGAATGCATTCATCACAGAATGAGCAGGATTCCAGACACCATGCTATCGCTTCAAAGACACTTATGATAGAGCCTTCAGATTCAGGCGAATGTAAAGAGTTTGCAAAGGCAGCCTTTGATCTCTCGGAAAAGTTCGATTCTCCGGTGATAGTCAGGCTCTCTACCAGAGTTTCTCACTCACAGTCAGCAGTTGAGCTTTGTGACAGAGAAGAGCACGCCCTTGTTCCTTATGAGAAAAAGGCAGCTAAATATGTAATGATGCCGGGCAACGCTATCAAGCGCCACCCTGTTGTTGAGGATAAGCTCGCTGCTGCTGCAGAGTATGCAGAGACCTCACCCCTCAACAAGCTTGAGATAAACGATACCTCTATCGGTGTTATCACTTCCGGTATCTCATACCAGTATGCTAAAGAGGCTCTCGGCACCAAGGCTTCTTACTTGAAGCTTGGCTGGGTCAACCCTATGCCGACACAGATAATAAAAGACTTCGCCGAGAAGTGCGATAAGGTCTATGTTATTGAAGAGCTTGACGGCATAATAGAAGCTCACTGCAACAGCATCGGAGTAGATGTTACAGGTAAAGAGCTCTTCGGATACATAGGTGAGATATCCCAGACTATCGTAGCTGAAAAGATACTGGACATCAAGCCTGAGTATAAGACCTTTGATGAGCCCGTACCCGTAAGACCTCCGGTAATGTGCGCAGGATGTCCTCACAGAGGACTGTTCTACTGCCTGTCTAAGCTAGGTGTTACAGTATCGGGAGATATCGGCTGTTATACTCTTGGTGCAACACCACCGCTTTGCGCTATGGATACTACTATCTGTATGGGTGCATCTATCAGTGGACTTCACGGCTTCAACAAGGCAAGGGGAGCTGAAAGCGAAAAGAAGAGCGTTGCCGTTATTGGTGATTCTACCTTTATGCACAGCGGTATGACAGGTCTTGTCAATGTTGCGTACAATGCATCAAATTCTACCGTCATAATCCTTGACAACTCTATCACAGGTATGACAGGCCACCAGCAGAACCCCACCACAGGAAAGAACCTTAAAGGCGACCCTGCATACGCGGTAGATCTTGAAGCACTCTGCCATGCGCTCGGTATCAATAGCGTAAGAGTTGTAGACCCATACCACATGGCTGAGACCGAAGCCGTTATCAAGGAAGAGCTTGCCAAGGAGGAGCCAAGCGTTATCATTTCAAGACGTCCGTGCGCTCTTCTCAAATATGTAAAGCATAAGCCTGCCCTCAAAGTCGATGCAGACAAGTGCGTAGGCTGCAAGCAGTGCCTTAAAGTAGGATGTCCTGCTATCTCGATGAAGGACGGCAAGAGCGTCATCGACCATACCCAGTGCGTAGGCTGCGGCATCTGTACAGAGATGTGCAAGCTGAATGCTATCGTAGAATAGGAGAGCGTAATGAGCTTTGTAAAGACAATTCTGCGCCTTCTTTTGATAGGGGTCGGTTTAGACTTAGTTGTCTGGGGCTCATGGTTTGCCTACTACTATATAACAGCTTTTCTGCTATTGGCAGGTTCAGGTGCGGGTATTGCAGTCTGGCAGTCCAAAATTCTGCTCGAAGAAGATTCTTTAAGACAATGCCGCAAGGTTGTAAGCGATCCCGATTATAAGAGATCTGCTGTCATGACAGTGGCTGTGTATTCGCTGTCAGTGCTTTTTGCGCTGAGCTGCGCTGCAGGTATCGATATTATACTTTCTTACTTTGTAAAACTTAGATAGGAGGTCGATGATGGCGCTATTTGGCGATAATTTATTCGTTACTATCCTCATCGTCTGTCCCTTTCTTATAGTGGCGGCGTTCACTCTGCCGATAATACTTGTAAGATATCTGCGGGGCGATTTCAGGGATAAAGAAGACGAAAATGACAAGGACAAATAAGTTTCTGTGGTTTTCAGAAACTGCCGCATATTAAGCAAATTACTTTTTGTTTCAAGGTTCGCGCAGCGTTACTCTTGAAAAGTCAAAAGCAAAAAACTCCCCCTTCCCTCAGGGAAGGGCGGAGCTGATGAGTGTTCCGTATATTCTTTTGCGGGAAAGGGGAATTATAAAAAATGGAAACTAGATCGATAATGATAGTGGGCGTCGGCGGACAGGGTTCGCTGCTTGCGTCTCGTATAATCGGAAATGTTCTGCTCTCACAGAACTATGACGTTAAAGTCTCCGAGGTACACGGAATGAGCCAGAGAGGCGGCTCGGTTGTTACATATGTAAAGTACGGCGATGATGTTGCGTCTCCCGTAGTTGAAAAGGGCGAGGCTGATATCATCATCAGCTTTGAGCAGCTTGAGGCAGCAAGATATGTGCAGTTCCTAAAAAAGGGAGGTCATATCGTTACCTCAACTCAGCAGATAGACCCTATGCCTGTTATCACAGGCGCTGCAAAATATCCTGAGGACATTATCCCGAAGCTTAAAGCCAAGGGCGTTGATGTTATCGCGGTTGATGCGCTTACTCTTGCAGAGCAGGCAGGTACATCAAAGGCATCGAACGTTGTGCTTATGGGCGTTGTGTCAACAAAGATGCAGTTTGATGAGGACGTGTGGCAGAGGGCTCTGGAGCAGTGCGTTCCGCCGAAGTTCTTAGAGCTTAACAAGAAAGCGTTTGCTCTCGGCAGGGAAGCTGCCGCAGAATAAACAGGGCATTAAGCTCAGTATAGTATAGACGCTCGGCGTTTATCGTTTAGATCACAAGGAGGTGTGTGTTCCGATGGCAAAATATTGGAACGAAAAAGTTGAATGTATGTCCCGCGAGGACATGATCGAGCTTCAGAATGAGAAGCTCGTCAAGCAGGTGAGACACGTATGGGATAATGTGCCTTACTACAAAAAGCTGATGGAAGAAAAAGGCGTAACTCCCGATGACATCAAGTCTATCGACGACCTGCACAAGCTGCCGTTCCTTAAAAAGGACGACCTTCGTGAGTGTTATCCTTATGGCCTGCTCGCAGTTCCGCTCAAGGATTGCGTAAGGATACAGTCCACCAGTGGAACCACAGGAAAGAGAGTTGTTGCCTTCTACACCCAGAATGACGTTGATCTCTGGGATGATTGCTGCGCAAGAGCTATCACGGCTGCAGGCGGCACAAATGAGGACGTTTGCCAGGTAGCTTACGGCTACGGTCTGTTTACAGGCGGCCCCGGACTTAACGGCGGCTCTCATAAGGTAGGCTGCCTTACACTGCCTATGTCATCAGGCAATACCGAGAGACAGATACAGTTTATGAGAGACCTTAACGCTACCATTCTCTGCTGTACACCGTCTTATGCGGCTTATATCGGTGAGACTCTCCGCGATATGGGTTATACTCCAGATGATATCAGCCTGAAAGCAGGCATCTTCGGCGCTGAGCCATGGACAGAGGAAATGCGTCATGAGATCGAAAAGAGCCTTGGTATAAAGGCGTATGACATCTATGGCCTTACTGAGACCAGCGGCCCCGGCGTATCGTTCGAGTGCTCCGAGCAGACAGGTATGCATATCAATGAAGACCACTTTATTGCAGAGATCATCGACCCCGATACGGGTGAGGTTCTCCCCGAAGGCTCAAAGGGCGAGCTTGTGTTCACAAGCCTTGATAAAGAAGCATTCCCTCTCCTCAGATACAGAACAAGAGATATCTGCGTTCTCACAAGAGGTAGGTGCTCATGCGGAAGAACACTTGTCAAAATGACAAAGCCTATGGGCAGAAGCGACGATATGCTCATCATCAAGGGCGTAAATGTGTTCCCGTCACAGATAGAGACCGTGCTTCTTAAAGACTTCGGCGCAACACCTAACTATCAGATCGTTGTTGACAGAGTAGGTACTACTGATACATTCGAGATCAAGGTAGAGCTTTCTGACAATATGGTAAGCGATACTATCAAGTCTGTAGAAGCGCTTGAGAAGAAGCTCAGTGCCGATATCCAGCAGATACTCGGTATCAGAGCAAAGATCACTCTCTGCGAGCCTAAGTCTATTCCTCGTTCCGAGGGCAAGGCTGTAAGAGTTATCGATAAGAGAAAAGTCTATAACGTATAAGGAGGATGCCGTCATGACAGTAAAACAGCTTTCGGTATTTGCCGAGAACAGACCCGGAAGGATCTCTGCTATCACAGGCTTTATCGGTGATGCAGGCATAAATATAAGAGCTATCTCTGTTGCCGACACAAAAGATTTCGGCATTATGAGACTTATCGTTGACAACACTGAAAAAGCTATGAAGGTCCTTCAGGCAAACAACTGCACCGTAACACTTACAAACGTTATCGCTGTTACCGCGAACGATACTCCCGGCGGTATGGCTAAGATAATGGAGGCTCTTTATAAGGATAATATCAGTGTTGAGTATATGTATTCGGCATTTATCAATCCTTCACAGAATACTGCCTGCCTGATACTCAGAGTCGATAATAACGACGCTGCCGTTACAGCCCTTGAGGAAGCTGGCTTCTCGCTCGTTTCCGAGGCAGAGCTTATGGAGATATAGCTGCAGCATTATGAGATAAAAAAATTAACTTAAAGACTCCGCTTGCATTTGGTGAGCGGAGCCTTTGTTTTCAATAGGTTAGTTATGACTAACTTTAAAATTGGTTAGTTTAATCTAACTAATTATAAATTTTTCGTTAAATGTGGGTCGAACCGCTTGCAAAATTTACAAAATGTGTTATTATATAAGTGTAGAAGCAAAGAATTTTGTTATACGATTAAGAAATGGAGGATAATATTATGGCATATGTAATTTCTGATGAGTGCATCAGCTGCGGCGCTTGCGCTGATGGCTGTCCTGTAGGAGCAATATCTGAGGGTGACGGAAAGTATGTTATCGATGATTCCGCTTGCATCGACTGCGGAGCTTGCGAGGCTGCTTGTCCTGTTGGAGCACCTTCTGCTCAGTAATTATAATGAAACGGCGTCTGTCTTCGGGCAGACGCTTATTTTTTTGTCATCTTTCAGAAGTTTAACACTAACCTATCACAAAGCAGGGGTATCATAATATCAAGAAAGATAAAGCATATACTTTTTTCTCCATATAATTCTATACTTTGGTTTTGTGCTCTCCGTGTTGTCGGGGAGCATAAAATTTTGTACACTTTTTTACATAGTTGATATCTTATAGCTCGGAAAAATGGGAATTTGTAAATTAGATGTCCCTTTTTTTGTATTATTAATATAAGTTTTAAATATTTTGTGAAAAATGCCGAAAAATGCGGTTGAAATTTTAAATTCGGGAGCAAAACGCACAAGCTGGGAAATATTTTATTCATAAACAGTTTAAAAATTGCTTCAGAAGATAACATTTTAAACGTTTTCGATTACATTTTGATTACAAAATGAGCTTGACAATCGTAACTGTTTGTTATATACTGTATTCAGTCGCCTTTTAAGGGGATAATTGTACATTTTTTGACATGGTTTACGTAAGGAGGTGTTTGAAATGGGTTATCTCAGAACGGGGCTTTCACGTTCTGCGGCAGTGCTTACGGCGTGCGGAGTGCTGGCTGTATCTGGTGTGATATTTGCAAATGTTGACCGTACAGCTATAGAGCCTTCAAAGACTCTTCCGCCCGACCAGTCGTATGTTGAAGAAGAGCAGACTGTATATGCAGGAGTTATGGGAGATGTTACTATCCCCGAACCGGAAACGGTAACTCAGGTTCAGACATCTGCTTTGATAACTGATAAGCAGGATGAAGCTCCGGCTGATGATGAGAAAGAGCCTGCAAAGACCACGGTAAAGACCACTGAGGTAAGAGAACCGGTCGGCATCGTAGAGGTAAAGATCGAGCCGCCGAAGGAGACCGCAGCGAAAAAGACCACTGAAACTGCAAAAGCTCCCGAGGAGGAACAGTTTGAGGAGCCTGAGCAGACAGCTGTAAAGGTCGATTCGCCTGCAGTTTATGACGGTGATGAGCCTGCCGAGCCTGTTGAGACTACAGAGGTGATAACTACAACTGCTCCCGAGACTTCTCAGACTACCGCTGAAACAACAGTTGAGCAGGTACAGACAACAACTACCACAACAGCAGCTCCTGTTGAAATAACTGTGACTACAACTACAACAGCAGCTGTGACAGAGCCCGCACCCGTAACAACTACGACTACCACAGCGGCGCCTGTTACTGCAACAACACCTGTTACCACTACTACCAAGGCACCTGCGGTAACTACTACAACGACAGCTAAGCCTGCCGAGCCTGCACCTGTTGTCAATGATAACGGCGCAACTCCCGAGCAGAGACTTAATAGCGCAGTACTGTCACCGAATATCTGCCTTACAGGCACCGATGATGTTCTGGTAAGAACATATCTTGCTAAGATAGTTAATGACTCTATGAGCAATTATCAGAAGGCTCTTGCTATTTATGACTACCTTATAAAGAATACCTACTATGCATACGGCGGCTGGTCACAGCCATTTACATCCGTTTTGGTAAACGGCTTCGGCACCTGTACCGAGTATTCAAGAGTTTACGCTGCAATGCTCAGGTATATAGGCTTTGATGCAAAGACGGTCGAAGGTCAGACAGCTCTCGCAAGGGGCGGTTACGGATACCATATGTGGGTAGAGGTAACGATCAACGGTCAGGTCTATGTGATGGATCCTCAGGTCGATGACAATATGTCCTCGGCAGCGGTGATCTCACACGCAAGGTTCTGCAAGACCTATTCCGAGGTCGCAGGTAATTATATCAAAGAATAATTTTGCAGCACTGCACTGAAAAATGTGCGGTGCTGTATTTTTCCTTCTTGACAGAACGTTTGTTCTGTGGTATAATCTACTAGAACAAATGTTCTGGTAGATTGCTTTGTGTATGGAGGGATGAATATGGCAAGAAGCATACTGCACATAGATATAAATAACTGCTATGCGTCTATCGAAACAAAGCTGCACCCCGAGCTGAGAGGAAAATTTGTAGCGGTCGCCGGGAGCGTGGAGGAAAGGCACGGTATAATACTTGCAAAAAATGAAAAGGCAAAGGCTATGGGCGTCAAAACGGGCGAGCCTATCTGGCAGGCAAAGCAGAAATGCCCCGAGCTTATTACTGTGGCGCCGCATTATGATGAGTATTTAAAATACTCAAGGGCGGCACACCTTATATATGAGAGGTATACCGACAGGATAGAGCCTTTCGGCATAGACGAGTGCTGGCTCGATGTTACCTGCACAAGAAGAGATATGGATGCGGTTGCTGATGAGATCAGAGAAACTGTGAAAAAAGAGCTTGGTATAACGGTGTCGGTAGGGGCAAGCTTCAACAAGATATTTGCAAAGCTCGGCTCCGACATGAAAAAGCCTGACGGCACCACCGTCATAAGAAAAGATGATTTCAGAGAGAAGATATGGCACCTGCCTGCGTCTGAGCTTTTATATATCGGCAGGTCAACAACGGCTAAACTGGCAGAGCACGGAATATTCACGATAGGGCAGCTTGCCTGTACCCCTGCGGACACCATGGGCAGCTGGCTAGGCAAGTGGGGAAGAGTTCTGTGGATATATGCAAACGGTCTTGATAATACACCAATAGACCTTATGGGCACCGAAAAGGTAATAAAATCAGTATCAAACGGAACTACATCTTACCGTGACCTGAAAAACGATGATGATGTGAGGATACTTACGGCGGCTCTTTCGGAAAGCGTTGCCTCAAGGCTTAGAAAGCACGGCTACAGAAGCTCGGGAGTGTCTGTGGCGATAAGAAATGCTGAGCTTAAAGTCTATTCAAGGCAGTGCGTCCTTTCAAGGCCTGTCAATGACGGCACAGAGATAGCAAAACGGGCATTCTCTCTATATAAGCAGTCATACGACTGGTCAGGCGGTATACCTATACGGTCGATAACTGTGGGGTGCTTTAGTTTGTGCAGCGAGGAAACTGCCATACAGACTGACTTTTTCAGCTCCGCCCAGAGGATAATAAAGAGAGAAAAGCTCAATACCGCCGTGGATAAGATAAGGGAGCGCTACGGCTATAATTCTATAAATAACGGGCGCGTGGCATCTGACCATGAGTTTTTCAGGTTCGATGCAAGACTGCAAAACGAGATACACCCTGTAGGTCTGACGGGCAGCCTTTAGCTCTGAAAAATGGGTGAAAAATCTACAAATTTATCAATATAGCTATTTTTTTAGCCGATGAAATTTACAGTTTGTTCAAAATATTGAAAATTAAAAAATGTGTAGACAAATCAAGAGCTTTGTGGTATAATATTTGTACCTGTAGGATTGTATACTTTTTTGGAAGATGATCTGATATAAACTTTTGTGAGGAATGATATAAATTGAGTACTGCGGCTAAAAAAAGAAGAAAAAAGAAAGGGCTGGCGGTAGGAGTTATCTGCGGTGCTATCGCGGCATCGCTCGTAGTGATAACGCTTGTTGCATATCTTATAGGAAGGTCATATTACAGTGATAAGTTCCTTAGCAACACATTTATAAACGGCAAAGATGTAAGCGGAAAGACTCTTGAGCAGGCTTATGATATCTTAGGAGCCAATGATATCCCTTACAAGATGACCGTTACCACAGTCAGCGGAAAGCAGTTTGATATCGAGATGAGCGATATCGACTACACTCTCAGCTCAAAGAAGACCATAAAGGGCTACTTTGACCAGAGAAAGGTAGGCTCGTGGTTCCTGTCACTTTCGGGAAAGAAAAACTATGAATATATAGATACTATCAGCTACAATAAGACAAAGCTTGATAATATAATCAAGAGCACCGACTGGGGCGACACCGAAACTACCAATGCAGTGCTTGTGCTTAATGACGACAGCACGGGCTATTCCATAACGCCTGAATCTCAGGGCGATAAGATAGCCGATATGAACAGGCTGATAGCTCTTGTGAACACAGCTGTTGCAAACGGAGATACTGCTGTAGTTCTCGATAAGGACAGCGGCTGCTATGCTGAACCCGATATAAAAACAGCTGACCTTCAGGAAAAATGCGACGGGCTCAACAACATTTTCAATATGTCGATAACCTATGACTTTGACTACACCACCGAGACCCTCACGGGTGACAAGCTTATGGAGATGCTCACGATAAATGAGGATCTGACATATGATGTTGATGAGGATATGGCGATGAAGTATGTTGAGTATCTTGCTGAGAAGTACGATACCTTCAACAAGCACAGAAAGTTCCATTCGACAAAGCAGGGCGATATAATCGTTCCGCCAAGCACCGATGCAAAGTACGGCTGGTGGATAGATCAGCAGAGGACCTGTGATGAGCTGGTACAGATGATCTACGATGGCAGAAGCATAGAGAATGTAGACCCTATCTACTATGAGGACGGATACTACGTTTATACAGGCGTTGAAGAGGCAAGAACTGCCGAGGACGATATCGGAGATACCTATATAGAGGTAGACCTCACGGCACAGCACCTTTGGTATTATGTTAAGGGCAAGCTTGAATATGACTGCGGCATAGTTTCCGGTCAGACCACCTCAAGAGCAAGGACCACCTTCCCGGGAGTGTATAAGCTCTGGTCGAAGGAGGCAGATCACCGTATGAAGGACAGAAATGCCGACGGTGAGGAGTGGGACGTTAAGTGCAACTTCTGGAATAATGTTTCGCTGTGCGGCATAGGTCTTCATGACAGTACATGGAGAGGAAACAATGTCGGCGGTGAGATATACAAGTGGAACGGCTCTCACGGCTGTATCAATATGACTTATGACAGCGCAAAGTATATTTTCGATAATGTTGAGATCGGAACTCCTGTCGTAATGTTCTACAAGAGTGACAACAGTGACGACTGGATGACGATCTATTGATCTTAATAATTACGAGCGGACGGGAAACTGTCCGCTTTTCTGTACACTAAAGAGGTGGTATGATGAAGCAGATAAAGCTGCGTGAAGGCTTCACGGCGCAGGATATACCCGAGGGTATCATAAAGCTGATAACGGGAGTGTCCTACAAGGAGAATGATAATATAGGTCTCGATGATCTCAGCTATCTGAAGGTGCAGCATCATGACTTTGAGCATAATGTGCGCGAGGGTGAGCTAATAGTGAACAGGCGTCTGGCACGGGAGGTGCTGGAGATATTCGCAGAGCTCTTCGATAACGGATATGAGATAGAAAAAATAAGGCTTGTTGATAATTACGGCGCTGACGATGACCTCTCAATGGCGGATAATAACAGCTCAGCCTTTAATTACCGCGTGGTCTCGGGAACACAGACTGTTTCGGCGCACGGCTACGGCAGGGCGGTCGATATAAATCCTCTTTATAATCCTTACATCGTCGGTGATAAGATAATGCCGCCGAACGGAGAGCCTTATGCAGACAGGTCAGGGTCATTCAAATATAAGATCGATGAGAACGATCTGTGCTATAAAGTGTTCACTAGGCGCGGCTGGAAATGGGGCGGCCACTGGAAAACACAGAAGGATTATCAGCACTTCTATAAGGAGAGAAAGCATCCCGTCAGAACAGTTATCAGAAGAATAAAGAAAGCAGGGCAGAGCGTATAAAAGCGTTCTGCCCTGAACGTTTACAGGGGCAGCTGCATAGTATATCTCAGCGGATAATTGGTCGGGATATCTGCGAGAATAACGAAAGAGATGAAGAGCGTGAAAAAATATCTGATAGCAATGAGATCAATAACCTATGCGATAAAGGCTAAGGAGCTGCTCAATAAGCTCGGCTTCTACTGTGAGATAGAGAAAACTCCGAAGGGGCTGAGTTCTGGCTGCGGCTACTCGATCAGGGTGGACGGCGAAAAGGAAAAAATAAAAAAGCTCCTTAAAGACCGCGGCATATGGTTCAGAGAAGGATAGGGGAGCCTGTAAAGTGATACAGCGGCACAGGCTCGTATATAGGTGAGCAATGAAACAAACCATTATTAATTTTGATAATTCGGCAACAAGCTTTCCGAAGCCTTTGAGCGTCAGAAGGGCTTGCGCCGAGGCGCTTGAACGCTACGGCGGAAACCCCGGGCGCAGCGGCCATAAGCTTTCGCTGAGAGCAGCCGAAAAGGTCTATGAAACGAGAAGCCTTGCAGCCAGAATGTTCGGCGCTGAGCCTGAGAACACCGCCCTTACGGCAAACTGTACCTATGCGCTCAATATGGCGATAAAAGGCATAATGCAGTACGGCGGCCACATTATAATCTCTCCGTATGAGCATAACTCAGTTGCGAGACCTGTTCACAGGCTCACAGAGACCTCAAGGGTGAATGTGTCGATCGGCAAGGTGTATGACGATGATGATGAGACCGTTAAGGCGTTTGAAGAACTGATAAATGAAAAGACCAAGTGCATCTGCGTGACGGCTGCTTCAAATGTCACGGGCAGGGTGCTGCCGCTGAAAAAGCTGGGCGAGCTCTGCCGAAAGCACGGTATCTGCTTTATTGTTGACGGTGCACAGGCGTGCGGCGTTCAGGATATAAAGCTGTCAGACGGGATAAACCTTATTTGTACAGCAGGGCATAAGTCTCTTTACGGGCCAAGCGGCACGGGGCTTCTCATAACTGACGGTGAGTTCCCTCTCTCTACTATCATCGAGGGCGGAACGGGCGCTACCTCGGCGGAGCTGATACAGACACCCACGATGCCTGAAAAGCTGGAGAGCGGCACAGTGAACACTGTGGGCATAATAGGGCTCGGCGAGGGCATTAAATTCGTTCAGAGACGAGGTCTCGACAGGATAAAACAGCACGAAGAAAACCTTTGCAAACGCTTTGTCAGCGGCGTCAGTGGGGTCAGGGGCATTAGGTTCTATGAGGGAGATGTGAAAAAACTGCCTATAGTTGCCTTCAATATCGGTGATATCCCCTCCGAGCAGGTAGCCTCAGCGCTCAGTGAAAAGGGGTTTGCTCTTAGAGGAGGACTGCAGTGTGCGCCTCTGGCTCATAAGACGATAGGCACTCTCGCGCAGGGAACAGTAAGGTTCTCACCCTCCGTTTTCAATACCGAACAGCAGGTCGACAGGCTGGTCAGTGCAGTTAAAGGGCTGGCTGTGTGAATATTTGATGATATTTGACGTTTTGTGCTTGCATTTTGTTCGGGACTGTGGTATACTGTAAATGTATTAGTCTGTCTGTCTGAAATTACGGACAGACAGACAATCCATACAGCGGAGGGCTGAAACGTTTTTATGAGTATTGGTGCAGATACCGAAGAAATGGTCGTCAATTACAGATACAGAAAGACGCTGAGACGGGACAAGGCGAAGATAGCCTTTGCCTGTGCTTTGTGTACCGTTATGCTCGGAGGAGCTTTCGGGGGATATCTGTATTACGGCTCTTACTATGCCGCGGGCTGGCATACTCATGATAATAAGACTTACTATATAAAGTCAGACACAATGGAGCGAGTAAAGGGCTACCAGATAATAGACAACACCTGTTACCTTTTTGATAACAGCGGCGTTGTTGTGAAAGACGGCTGGCACACCTACCGCGGAGACAAATACTACGTCAAGGATGGTATAATACAGAGAGGCAAGATAGAGATCGACGGACAGGATTATTACTTCTCTGAGGAGTCGGGCATTTTCAGGACAGGCCTTTGCACGCTTAACGGAGGTCAGTATTATTATGACGATCACGGCTTCCCGGATACCGGCTTTGATGATACCGGCGGATACTATTACGATGACGAGGGCAAGAGAGTTACAGGCTGGGTGTCGATAAACAATCAGCAGTATTACTTCCTCAGAGACGGTAAAATGGCTGTCGGCTTTGTTGAGATCGACGGCGAGATATACTATTTCAATTCAGACGGTCATATGATGACAGGCTGGCAGGAGGTAGGCGGAAAGAGGTACTACTTCAGTGATACGGGGGCTGTTCACAGAGGCTGGATGCAGCAGAACAAGAAGTATTACTACGCTGATGAGGAATCGGGCGAGCTCGCTCAGGGCTTTGAAGTGATCGGTGAGGATACCTATTACTTTAATGACAGCTGTGAAATGGTAAAGGGCTGGATAACCATAGGTGATGACAGATATCACTTTACCGATGAGGGTAAAATGAACAAGGGCTGGTATCAGGAATCGCCGTATAAGTATTACTTTAAAGAGAACGGTGCGGCAGCCTTCGGCTTCAATAAGATCGACGATCACTACTATTTCTTCAATTCAAAGAACAGACTTCTTGACGGCTGGCAGCAGGGCGCATCGGGACTTTATTATTTCGGCGTCGGCGGTATAGTTGCTGACGGCTGGACCGATGTGGACGGCGATACCTACTTCTTCCACCACAACACGCACGCTGCGGCTATAGGCTGGACAAACACAGATGAGTATACCGATGAGGAAAAAGAAGAGATAAAGCAGTTCAAGACGGATATATCCGACCTTACGAAATATGAGAAGAACAGCTACAAGGACGGCGAAAGCCCCGATTATGACAGAATATATCAGCTGAACAGAAAGTATGCCAATAACACCTTCAATGCCTTCGACAGAAAGGTGTATGAGGAGTTTGGCGGCTCAGTGTTCTATCAGTACTATTTCTACTCTGACCACACACTTTGTACAGGGCTCCATAATATAGCAGGGTATTACTTCTACTTTGATGAGTCTACAGGCGAAAAAGCTCACGATACCTGGAAAACTATCGACGGTGACCGCTATTATTTCGGCACTACGGGTGCAGCAATGATGGGCGAGTTCACGGTAGACGGTACAAAGTATACGTTCTCTACCGAGGGCGTGCTGGCTGACGGTCTTGTAAGAGTTGACGGCGACTACAAGTACTTCTACACAAATGAGGAGAGATTTGCACAATCCGAATTTGTGACTGTAGGCGGAAATATCTACTACTTCGATGAAAACGGCTTTGCAGTCACGGGCTGGCATACGATCGAAGGCAGTGAATATCACTTTGACAGCAAGGGCAAGCTCTCTATAGGTGTTTTCAAAGACGATGACGGCATTTACTATATCGACAGGAACGGCACAAAGAAAAACAGCTGGGTAACAGCAGGTGACGATACCTACTATTTCGGCAGCGACGGCAGAGCCGAGGCAGGCTGGACCGATGTGAACGGAACTGAGTTCTATTTCGCGTCAGACGGAAAGCTTCAGGACGGCTGGACGAATATCGACGGAAGAAGATACTTTCTCCAGAACGGCGTTGTTACAAGAGGCCCCGTTTATATCGACGGTACACTCTATAACTTCGGCGAGGATGGATACCTCCAGAGCGGCTGGATAAACTGGAACGGTCAGAAGTATTACAATAACCGTGACGGCTCCTCCGTGACAGGGTGGAAGAATATCGACGGCGACAGGTATTATTTTGACTCGAACGGTATGATGCTGATAAACCGGAACATTGACGGCTACGACATAGATAATGACGGTAAAGCTCACTAAAAATAATGCAGCGGAGGATGGTAAGTTCTCCGCTGTTTTTCTTGACAAGTGTGCCTTGGTGGAGTATAATATTATAGGTCAGTCTCGTGTCGGGAATGAGCTGTAAGAATTTTAGTGTACAAAAAACAGTACACTTGTGTCTGGGGTGAGAGGTTTGTACGATAAGGTGCTTGAGCTTCTTGAGAGCAAAAACTTCAAAGCAATACGTGAGATATTCATAGATATGAACGAGGTGGACGCTGCCGCCATACTGCAGCAGCTCTACGATGAAGGCAAGGTGGGCAATGCTCAGCTGCCGCTGCTTTTCAGGCTTCTGAATAAAGATGCCGCTGCGGACGTATTCGCATATATGGATACGGATATGCAGATGGTGCTTATAAATTCGTTCACTGACCGAGAGCTGCAGGAGGTCATTGATGACCTGTATGTCGATGATACAGTCGACATCATCGAGGAGATGCCTGCAAATGTCGTGGCGAGGATACTCAAAAATGCCGATGCCGAGACAAGACGTCAGATAAACACCATCCTGAAATATCCTAAGGACAGTGCAGGCTCTATCATGACGACAGAGTATGTGTATCTGCATAAGGACTATACCGTCAAGGAGGCTATCGACAGGATACGCCATGTAGGTATGGTGAAGGAGACTGTTAACTATCTGTATGTTACCGAGAGCAGGAAGCTGATAGGCGTGCTCACGCTGTTTGATGTACTCACGGCAGATGATGATGACCTTATCGGCGATATCATGGAGACGAACGTGATATCCGTCGATACTATGGAGGACAAGGAGCTTGTTGCTAAGGCCTTCAGAAAATACGATCTGCTGTCACTTCCTGTTGTCGACAATGAACAGAGAATGGTCGGTATCGTAACGTTCGACGATGCAATGGACGTCATGGCAGAGGAGGCAACGGAGGACTTCTCGAAAATGGCAGCCGTTGCGCCGAGTGAGGACTCATATTTCAAGACCTCAGTATTCTCTCATGCAAAAAACAGAATAGCGTGGCTTCTGATACTGATGCTGTCTGCAACGCTTACGGGCGCTGTGGTCAATCATTATCAGGCAGCATTTGCGGTGGTGCCTGTGCTGGTATCGTTCCTTTCGATGCTTAGCGGAACAGGCGGTAACTGTGGCTCACAGACCTCTACCATGATAATCAGAGGTATGTCTCTCGGTGAGATACGAATGAAAGACTTTTTCAAGGTCGTTTTCAAGGAATTCAGGATAGCGCTGCTTGTAAGTGTGATACTGGCTGTGGTCAACGCTATCAGGATAATTTTAGTCTACTACGGAGATACGACGGTTGACTGCTACAAGCTGGCGTTCACGGTCAGTCTTGCGATAATGGTAACGGTGGTGCTTTCAAAGCTGATAGCGGCTATGCTGCCTATGGGAGCTAAAAAGCTCGGGCTTGACCCTGCGATAATGGCGGCGCCGCTCATCACAACGATAGTAGATACCTGTTCAACGCTGATATTCTTTACAATTGCAACGATAGTATTTGATATATGACAATCCGGCAGGGGCGTGCCCTTATTTTGGGGGTCCAGCAGCAGTTCACTGTTGCACGCCCGCCCAAACCCCTTCGGGTGATAATCAAAAACCGCCCTCAATTCTGAGAGCGGTCTTTTTATGCCTTGATTATGTCGCAATTATAGCTGCTTTTGTATCTGCCGCTATTGAAAAACAGCGCAAACAAAAGTTATAGCCAATGCTTTGTACGGCGTGAGATAGCCGTGCGGCGAGCACATTAGATGTTCGGAAGTGTTGCGATGCTCTTTGCAAGCTCTTCGTCGGTGGGGATGTAGTCGGACATCTCTCCGTCGTTGAATTTCTGATATGCTACCATGTCGAAGTATCCCGTGCCTGTAAGCCCGAAGAGGATAGTTTTTTCCTCTCCTGTTTCCTTGCACTTCAGCGCTTCGTCGATAGCAACTTTGATAGCATGGCTGCTCTCAGGTGCGGGGAGAGTTCCCTCTATCCTAGCAAACTGCGTTGCAGCTTCAAATACTGAGGTCTGCTCTGCGCTTCTTGCTTCTATCAGACCCTCATCGTAAAGCTCTGACAGAACGCTGCTCATTCCGTGGTATCTCAGACCGCCTGCATGGTTGGGCGAAGGTATGAATCCGCTGCCAAGAGTGTACATCTTAGCAAGCGGGCAAACCATTCCCGTATCGCAGAAGTCATAAGCGTATTTGCCTCTTGTAAGTGACGGGCACGAAGCAGGCTCAACAGCGATGAACTGATAATCAGCCTCGCCTCTGAGCTTTCTTCCAATAAACGGCGCGATAAGTCCTCCGAGATTTGAGCCGCCGCCTGCACAGCCTATGATAACATCAGGCTTGATGCCATACTTGTCGCAGGCTGTCATAGTCTCAAGACCTATTACCGACTGGTGCAGCAGCACCTGAGAAAGTACCGAGCCCAGCACATATCTGTAGCCCTCGGAAGTAACAGCTGCCTCAACAGCCTCAGATATAGCACAGCCGAGAGAGCCTGTAGTTCCCGGGAACTTTTCAAGTATATCTCTGCCTACCTTGGTAGTGTCTGACGGTGAAGGTGTAACGTTAGCGCCGTAGGTCCTCATTACCTCTCTTCTGAACGGCTTCTGCTCATACGATACCTTTACCATATATACCTTGCAGTCAAGGTCAAAATAAGCACACGCCATTGAGAGCGCCGTTCCCCACTGACCTGCGCCAGTCTCAGTGGTAACGCCCTTCAGACCCTGCTTCTTTGCATAATATGCCTGAGCTATAGCGCTGTTGAGCTTGTGGCTGCCGGAGGTGTTGTTGCCCTCGAATTTGTAGTATATCTTAGCAGGTGTGCCGAGAGCCTTTTCAAGAAAATATGCCCTTACCAGCGGTGCGGGTCTGTACATCTTGTAAAAGTCAAGTATCTCATCGGGGATAGGAATGAAGGCTGTGTCGTTGTCGAGCTCCTGCTTTGCAAGCTCTGTACAGAAAACTCCGCTGAGCTCTTCAAGAGTCATAGGTTTGCCTGTGCCCGGGTTTAGCAGGGGAGCAGGCTTAGTTTTCATATCTGCCCTTACATTATACCATGCCTTAGGCAGCTCATCCTCAGTCAGATAGATCTTGTACGGAATGTTTTTGTCCATAATAGTCAGCCCTTTCATTCATTTAAAGTATTGCATAATTAAATCAATGTAATTATATCATATTTATAGGGTTTTGTCAACAGAATTTTGTCAGTACTGCACAATTTTAATATTAAAATCTTTTTGTGCAAACCTGCCGCAATCCGTGGTGATTGGATATAAAAAAGGATATTTCAACGAATATATAAAAAAATATTGATACTGTTGTCGGAAATGCTTGAAATTGATAGCCCGACGTGCTATAATACTTGTATATAGTATCATGGAGGGATATAAATGAAGAAAATGAGGATCACAGCGGGTATCGTCTGTGCGCTTATGACAGTAAGCATGAACGTGTCTGCTGAGGAGCTTTCAGAAAGCTATGATAATGAGCAGATACAGAACTATGAGATCGAGCAGGTACAGACCTATGAAGCGCAGAATGAGGCGGAGGCGGTAGCTGCGCCTGCAGCTCCTTCCGGTGAGCTTAAAGCCGTGCTTTATGGAGATCAGATCAGACTCTCATGGAATAAGAGCGCTGATGCGGCATTATATAACGTTTATCTTATAAACGGCTCGCAGCGTACCCTGATCGGAACTGTTGATCTGCCTACCTTTGGCTATAAAGCCGGGTCATCTTCAGCTTATACCTTTGAGGTAAGGTCCGCGGTAAAGTCTGGTAATGAGACAATAGAATCGCAGCAGGGCATAACTGCAAGCTTTGCGACCTCGCCTGACAAGGTAACTGATCTTCAGAATTCAGGCAAGTCAGAAAATGTAAAGCTCAGCTGGAGCGCAGTAAAATGCTCACGCTATTATGTTTACAGAAGCAGCGGCGGAGACTATTCTCTGGTGGGTACAGTCGGTACGAATTCTTTTGAAGAGACCCTGACATCAGGCGGAGAGTATAAATATATAGTCAAGGCCGTATATACTGATCAAAACGGCACGGATCATCTGTCGGAGGCATCGAATGAGGTAACTAAGGTCTATCTGGCAAAGCCCGTTATGGAGGACTCAATATCGGGAATAAATGCTGTAAGGGTGCGCTGGAAGGCTGTTGAGAATGCTACCTCATACCGTGTTTTCATATATAAAAACGGAGCATGGCAGCCGTACAAGATCACAAAGAACCTTTACTATACATTCACAGGACTGGATTCAAAGACCACTTATCTTTTCCATGTGCAGCCGTGTATGCAGTCAGGCGGAAAGACTGTAGTAGCCGCAGGCAGCTCAGTAAAGGTGGTAACTGATTCAAGGCTCAGGAGCAGGAGCGCATTTGTTATCTATTCTTCTGCGAGCACGTCATCACAGGTGCTTTACAGAGGCACCAAGGGCTTTGTTGTACAGCAAAAGGGCATACCCGATGTTGCAGGCTGGTATAAGGTATACGTACCGGGAACAGCTAAAGCTAAGGTAGGATATGTGAGAGCAGGCCAGATGGCAGGCTATCAGAACCTCGGCACAAGAGCTATAAACCAGAACGGCTGGGAGGGCGGTGCCCCGATGGTAATGGGGTGCGAATCTGCGGCGCTGGCAACTGTTTTGCAGAACCACCTCGGCATCTCCTGCAGCAAGAATGATATAGCCAACAACTATACCTACTGGGTAAGCCACGGCAAGGGAGACCCTAATTACGCCTTCTGGGGAAGCCCGTATATCTACACAGGCAATGACGGTATATATGCACCTGCTATCGGGCAGGCTGCGAACTGGTACCTAAAAAACAAGGGCGTAAGAAACGATTATCAGATAGATATACATACCGATTTCAACAGCACTGTGAACTGGAACAACCTCGATATCGGTAATGCTAAACATTCGGCAGGGCTTGACCTTGCAGGTCTTAAAAGAGAGCTGAACAAGGGGCATACGCTGGTGGTATGGTTCACAACGTACAATGCTGCACCGAGAAGCGGCGGCTGGTACACTATCACGCGCGGAGGAAAGTTCAGCAACGCAGGTTCGGGAAAGTATTCGTTCAATTGGGTGGCACCTCAGCACTGCGCCGTAATCACGGGATTTGATGACGTTACCCAGAAGATCAGGATAGCTGATGTTATAAACGGCAATACGGTGTTCTATCCCTACACCACATTTATGAGAGGCTATAATGCACTCGGAAGACAGACTGTTGTAGTAGATAAATTGTAAAAAGAGGTAAGACTTGAAGGCTGCAACGATGACGGAAAGGTGAACGCAAGCGATCTCCTGAAAATGAAGGCACATATCAAAAAAGTTAGCCTGTTGAGGGAATAATGGTACAGAATGCCCGGGTTTTTCTCGGGTGTTCTTTTTTGAGAATTTGTTTGACATTACGGTCAGTCTGTGTTATAATTATTTGGTATGATTATTTTTGCGGAAAGGAGCCGATAAGATGAGCTTACCGATAGTTGCTGTGGTCGGCAGACCAAATGTGGGAAAATCAACTTTGTTCAATAAGCTGATCGGACAGAGGCTTTCAATAGTTGATGATACCCCCGGCGTTACCCGTGACAGGATATATGCTCAGTGTGACTGGGCAGGCAAGAGCTTTATGCTGGTAGATACGGGCGGTATCGAGCCTGAGAGCGATGAGGTGATACCTGTTCAGATGAGACGCCAGGCTGAGATAGCTATAAACACAGCTGATGTTACTGTTCTGGTCACTGATATAACCTGCGGTGTTACAGCTACCGATCAGGAGGTAGCACAGATGCTTCTCAAGGCAGGCAAGCCTATAGTGCTTTGTGTGAATAAGTGCGATAGAGTAGGTGAGCCGCCTATGGAGTTCTATGAGTTTTATAATCTCGGTCTTGGCGAGCCGTTCGCGGTGTCATCGGTACACGGCCACGGAACAGGAGACCTGCTCGACGAGATAGTGTCAAAGTTCAGCGCTGCCGAAGAGATCGAGGAGGACGACGACAGCATAAAGGTTGCCTTTATTGGCAAGCCGAATGCAGGAAAGTCATCTATCATAAACCGTATCTGCGGTGAGGAGAGAACTATAGTTTCCGATATTGCAGGAACTACCAGAGATGCTACTGACTCGGAGTATGAGAACGAGCAGGGCAAATTTGTTCTTATAGATACGGCAGGTATCAGAAGAAAGTCCAAAATCTTGGACAGTATAGAGAAATACTCTGTCCTGAGAGCTTATATGGCAGTTGACAGAGCTGACGTTGCAGTTGTGGTGATAGATGCGCTTGTCGGGTTCACTGAGCAGGATTCAAAGGTGGCAGGCTATGCTCATGAAAAGGGTAAGGCGTGCGTTATCGCTGTAAACAAGTGGGACGCTCTTGAAAAGGACACTAACACTATGAACGAGTTCAGGAAAAAGCTTGCTGATGACCTGAGCTTTATGAGCTATGCGCCGATAGTGTTCATCTCGGCAAAGACGAGGCAGCGCATAGACAAGCTGTTTGAGATGATAAAATACTGCGCTGAGCAGAACGCTATAAGGATACCGACAGGAAGGCTCAATGAGGTGCTGGCATACGCTACAGAGAGAGTTCAGCCGCCGTCTGACAAGGGAAGAAGGCTGAAGATCTACTATATGACGCAGATAGGCACAAAGCCGCCTACATTCGTGTCATTTGTAAACCGCGCAGAGCTCTACCATTTCTCCTATCAGAGATATATCGAGAACCAGATAAGAGAGACCTTCGGGCTTGACGGTACGCCGATAGTTTTCAAAATAAGAGAACGCGGAAGAGACGATACAAAATAAGCTTGTTTTAAGGGAGGAATAGAATTGAAGATCGCAGCGATTTTGTTTACGGTCATTTTTTCATATTGCCTGGGAAGCCTGAACTCGGCGATAATAGTTTGCAGAGTTCTCAAGGGAAAGGATATAAGGGAGTTTGGCAGCAAAAATGCTGGGCTTACTAATGTTCACCGTGTGTTCGGTAAGGGTCCTGCTATCGCAACGCTTTGCTGTGACCTTGCGAAAGGTGTGCTGGGAGTGGTTATCTGCCGTGTCGTTGTTCACAGATTGTTCGGAGTGACGTTCTTTGACGATCCGCACTTTATAGGCTACGTGGCAGGTTTCTGTGTTAATCTGGGTCACTGCTTTCCCGTGTTCTACGGCTTTCACGGCGGCAAGGGGGTGCTGCTTGCGGCAACAACTCTGCTTGCGATAGACCCCCTGACCTGTGCTTTTTCGCTGGCTGTTTTCTTCGTGCTCGTTATACTTACAAAATACGTGAGCGTTGGTTCGATATTTGCGGCTATCGCTTATCCTACATTCACGTTTATTAACCAGACCTTTCTTTACAGCGGACACTACGCCGTCATACCGAATACGATAGTTGCAGGCTGTATAGGTCTGCTGATAGTGTTCCTGCACAGACCTAACATAAAGAGACTTCTGAACGGTACCGAGAACAAGTTCGGCAGCAAGAAAAAAGCCGCTCAGACTGAGCAGAACGGGTGATATGATGCTTATTGATTTACATACACATTCGGCGTTCTCTCCGGATGCTGAGGACGGCGTTCAGGCAATGATCGACGAGGCGCTTGACAGGGGAGTTCAGGTGCTGGCGATAACAGACCACTGCGACTGCAATTTCTGGGAGACAGCGCCCTCAGATACGGTGCGCGACCACGAGATGTACGGCGCAAGGTTTTATGCCAAGGCAAGCATTTCGAGAGTTGACGACCTCAAAAAGATATATCGCGGAAGGATAAATCTTCTGTGCGGTACTGAGTTGGGTCAGCCGCTGCAAAACACTGCCGCTGCCGAGAAGATAGTTTCTGACAAAAGGTTAGACTTTACTATCGGTTCGCATCATATGAACAGGGGCAGAGATGACTTCTACTGGCTAGAGTACGAAAAAATGGACAGTTCCGAGATGGTGTCGCTGCTTGACGATTATTTTGAAGAGGTGCTTGAAATGTGCCGCTGGGACAGGTTCGATGTGCTGGGGCACCTGACGTATCCGCTGAGGTATATTACAGAGCGAGGCAGGATATCGGACGTCGATATGAAACGTTATGATGAGCTTATAAGGCAAATTTTTTGGACACTTATCCATAACGGCAAGGGCATAGAGATAAACACCTCGGGCCTTAGGCAGCCGATAGGAAAGACCCTCCCTGACCTTGAATATGTAAAGCTCTACTACGATATGGGCGGACGGATACTGACGGTAGGTTCAGATGCACACAAAAAGGGCGACATATGCGCAGGCATTGCAGAGGGTATCGCCATAGCGAAGCAGGCAGGGTTTACGCACCTGACCTACTTTGAAAAGCACTCTCCAAATTATATACAGATATAAAAAAGCACCCCGAAGGGTGCTCTTTTTTATGCCAATCAGGCTTTCAGTTCTTTCTTTACGGTTTCAAACTCTTCAACTATCTCGTCATCAGGCTTAGCTGTGAGGAGTGATACAATGATGATCGTTGCAAGTGCGAGTATGAATGCGGGCAGAAGCTCATAGATCGCGAACACTCCGCCGAGCTTACTTATACCGAACTTCCACACGAAGATAGTTACTGCGCCGACTATTAGCCCTGCGATAGCGCCGTATTTGTTTGAGCGCTTCCAGAACAGTGCACAGAGCATAAGCGGTCCGAATGTGGCGCCAAAGCCTGCCCATGCAAAGGATACAACTCTGAATACCGAGCTGTTGGGGTCCCATGCGAGGATAACGCCCAGCACTGCAATAACTATGAGAACACCTCTTGCGATGAGCATTGAGGTCTTCTCGGATATCTTCATTTTGAACACGCCCTTGAAGATGTTCTCCGACATACTTGATGACGCTGCAAGGAGCTGTGAGTCAGAGGTGGACATTGTGCAGGCCAATATACCTGCGAAGATAAGTCCTCCGATAAGGGCAAGGGCTACGCCGTGCTTGCTCATGTATTCAGCTATTTTAAGAACTATGGTCTCTGAGTCTGCTGAGGTGGTGAGCTTACCTACAGTGCCGTTTGCGGAAAGTGCATTTCCTATGATACCGATGAACACTGCAACGCCCATTGCTATAACTACCCATATGGAGGCTATCCTTCTGGAGGTCTTGACCTTGTTCTTGTCATTGATGGCCATGAATCTGAGCAGAATATGAGGCATACCGAAGTAACCGAGACCCCATGCAAGAGTAGATACTATCGAGAGGAAGCCGAAGGATACCGACTCGCCTGCCTCGTTGGTGGTCTTTGTCATGCTGAGGTAGTTTGTAAGGCTCTTCGCGTTATCCATAACTGCGTCAAAGCCGCCTGCCTTGTTTACGCCGAACACTACAAGTATCACAAGGGCGGTCGTCATAACGATGCTCTGGATAAGGTCTGTAAAGCTTGCTGCGAGGAAGCCTCCCAGAGAGGTATAGGCTATAATAACTACAGCGCTGATTATCATTGCAACGTGATAGTCTATACCAAAGAGGGAATTAAAGAGCGTTCCGCAGGCCTTAAAGCCCGAAGCTGTGTAAGGCACAAAGAAGATAAGGATTATCAGTGCGGAGATGCCCATTATTATCCTCTTGTTGTCACGGTAACGGTTAGAGAAGAAATCCGGTAAGGTTATTGCACCGCATTTCTGTGAGTATACTCTGAGCCTTTTTGCTACCAGCAGCCAGTTGAGATAGGTGCCGACTGCAAGACCTATGACAGTCCAACCGACCTCGGCACAGCCGCACAGGTAAGCGAGCCCAGGCAGACCCATAAGCAGGTAGCTGCTCATATCGGACGCCTCGGCACTCATTGCCGAAACTATAGGTCCGAGCTTTCTTCCACCGAGATAAAAATCACCGACGTTCTTGTTCTTTCTCGAAAACACGAGTCCTATAATGACCATACCAAGCATATACACTATGATCGTTATCAGGATACATATCTGTCCAGTTGACATTTTCGATTCTCTCCTTACAATTTTATTTTTAAGACCGACCCTGAATTTGTGGTCAACCTGTAATTTCTGCGCCAACTTTATTATATTCAGTAGGCTTTCCGGTCGGCGCTCGCCGCGCGGCTATTTCACGCCTTACTTTTGTTTTGGCTTTAACTTAGTGGTCGCACCTAAATAATAGATATGCAAGGTTCGCGCAGCGTTACTATTTAATAGCTTTAAGCTAAATTATCACCCTACCCTACGGGGAGGGCAAACGGTTTGATAGCACCCAGATACTGAAAACTGGGTGGGGGCGATGGTGCAGGTGCACGCCCCTGCCTAGTCTATTTTAATTTCCATAATGGGCTCTGAGACATCTGCGCCTGCAGGTACCATAGGAAGTACGTTTATATCTTTATTGATGATAACATCGACAAGTACGGGCTTGCCTGCGTCGATAAAGGCGATAGCTTTCTGAAGCGCTTCTTTTATTTCAGACTTTTTCGTTATGCGTATGCCCTCAACGCCGAAAGCTTCTGCAAGCTTCATAAGGTCCGTGCCGCGCTCGATATCTGTCTGAGAAAATCTCTTCCCGTAGAATAGCCTCTGCCACTGCCTTACCATGCCGAGAACATCATTTTCGAACACAAGCTCCATTATCGGTATCTCATGCTTTGCGAGAGATGACAGCTCGTTACAGTTCATAAAGAAGCTGCCGTCACCTGCGATGTTTATAACTCTCCTGTCGGGGTTGCCGACCTTTGAGCCCATAGCTGCGCCGAAGCCGTAGCCCATTGTGCCAAGTCCGCCGCTGGAGGCAAAGCTCCTCTCTTTTCTGAAGTTATAGAACTGTGCTGCCCACATCTGGTGCTGACCGACCTCGGTAGAGATTATAGCCTCGCCGTTCGTGAGCCTGTCAAGCTCCTCGATAACGTCCTGAGGGAGTACCTCTTCATCGCTTTCAACAGGCACCATTTTAAGTGCGTACAGCTTTTTCCACTCAGATGTCTGAGCAAGCCACTCTGTATGCTTCATCTCAGGCAGCAGCCTTACAAGCTCTGCCAGTATGTATTCAAGGTCACCTGTGATGTGGTGGTAAACGTCTATGTTCTTGCCTATTTCGGCAGGGTCTATCTCGATATGGATTATCTTAGTGCCTCTTGCAAAGGTGTTTGGGTTGCAGAGAACTCTGTCAGAGAAGCGTGAGCCGAGAACTATCAGCAGGTCACAGCTGTTAAGTGCGAGAGCTGAGGTCTTAGTTCCGTGCATACCGAGCATACCCAGATACTCCTCACGGGTGTTGTCAAAGGCGCACTGACCCATAAGCGAGAGCGAAACAGGTGCGTTTATCTTGTCGATAAATTCAGCCATTTCATCAGCCGCATTGCAGGAAACTACTCCTCCGCCTGCGTAAACGAGAGGTCTCTCAGACGCTTTGATGAGCTCTACCGCTTCTGCGATCTCTTCGGCTATCCCTTCGGGATTGTGGTTTACGATCTGCTTCGGCTCCTGCTTTTCATAGTCTATCATCGCTGCGGTTATGTCCTTCGGGATATCTATGAGTACGGGGCCTTTTCTGCCTTCGTTGGCAATGTAGAAGGCCTCTCTGATTATATCGGGAAGCTTTGCAGGGTCTTTCACGATATAGTTATGCTTTGTTATAGGCATTGTTATACCGCAGATGTCGACCTCCTGGAAGGAATCAAGACCGAGAAGGCTTCTGGTAACGTTTCCCGTGATAGCGACCATAGGGATAGAGTCCATATAAGCCGTAGCTATACCAGTGACTAAGTTTGTGGCACCCGGGCCCGATGTAGCGATAACTACACCGGTTCTGCCTGTGGTACGGGAATAGCCGTCAGCTGCGTGACAGGCTGCCTGTTCATGTGCGGTGATGATATGTTTTATCTTGTCCTGATACTTATAGAGAGCGTCATAGATATTGAGGACTGCTCCTCCCGGATAACCGAAAACTGTATCCACGCCATGTTCCAGCAGACACTCGATGATAACGTCTGAACCGTTTAACTGCATTTTTATTCCTCCTAGTGCTCGGTGCTCGCCGCACGGGGCAATACCCCTACCCCGCTTTCAGTAGCGGCAGGCTATCAGATAATGTGCCCTCCCCGTGAGGTTGACATGACACAGTCATGCCCGGGTGTTGGCTTTGTTTAAAACTATCAGTCTGTAACGCTGCGCGAACAGACAACAATACCATTATATTATATCATTTATGAGAATTATTGTCAAGTGCTCGGTGCTCGCCGCACGGCTGGACATCGCGCATAAAACCGTATACACCAGATTTTTGTTTTCGCGCCTTTACTTTTTTGGTTTTTTATGTTATAATATTTTTGTTTATCACGCAAAATACACAATGATGCTGTATTATACCAGAAATAGGCGCTTGCTTGGGTAGGGGGCTTTATAACATTACTATGCCCTTTCAAGGGTGGCTTTCCGGTAGCCCCGCTTAAACCCCTTTCGGGTATAAATCTATTTATTAGATATATATTCAAGGATCGCGCAGCGTTACGATTTAATAGTCTCAAACAAAACACACCCACTCCCCTCCTGAGGTTGACACGACTTTGTCGCGCCAGCAAACGGTTTAATAGCACCCAGCTACTGAAAACGGGGTAGGGGCGTCCAGCGCGCCGTTAGGCGTGGGGTAGGGGAATTATAAAAAATGTTTGGTTACGTTAAGGCTTATAAGCCCTATATGAGAATATATGAATACGAGATATACAGGAGCGTTTACTGCTCGGTGTGTAAAAGGCTGTCAAGAGAATACGGCTTTGTGACAAGGCTGCCGCTGAGCTATGACATCGCCTTTCTCGGGCTTATGGAGCTTTCTCTTAAAGAGAGCCGTATAAAGGTCTGCAAAGAGAGGTGCCCTCTCCACCCGATTAGAAAGACCGTATGCCTGAGAGCTGACAAGGATCTTGATCTCACCTGTGCAGCATCGGTGATGCTCACTTACCATAAGCTCAGAGACGATATGGCTGACAATGGTGTGCTTAAAAAGGCAGCAGCTATGGCACTTCTGCCGTTTTTTAAAAAGGCGAACAGGCAGGCAGAGAAGCGCTACCCCGACCTCTCTGATAAAATAAGCAAGGCTATGAAGCTGCAGTCTGAGATCGAGCGGCGAAAGTCAGACAGCTTAGATGAGGCAGCCCACCCCACAGCACTGATGATGCAGGCAGTTTTCTCAGAGCTTGCCGCCGATGATGAGCAGAGAGAAAAGCTTGGCAGGTTGGGCTATCTTCTGGGTCGGTTCGTGTACGTCTGTGATGCTCTTGACGACCTTGACGATGACCTCAGAACAGGAGGGTATGACCCTCTGATAGAGAGGTTTTGCAAAAACGGCTTTGACAGTGAGGTCAAAAAGCAGATCACAGCCTTCTGCCGTGACAGCATAATGCTCACGCTGGGCGCTCTTTCAGAGGTATATGTTGACCTTCACCCGATGAGATATAAAGACATTACCGACAATATAATCTATCTTGGCCTGAAAGCTTCGTTCAAAAGAGTAAGCTCGGGCAGAAAGGAAAGCTGATATGAATAAAGACCCGTATAAGGTACTTGGAGTATCAAGAAATGCAAGTGAAGAGGAGATAAAAGCAGCCTACAGAAAGCTTGCCAAAAAATATCACCCCGACCAGTATGAGGGTAACCCCCTGAAGGACGTTGCTGCCGAAAAAATGGAGGAGATAAACGCAGCCTATGATGCAGTTATCTCTCAGAGAAGAGGGAACGCTTCGTATAATTCTACGAGCTCCTACGGCTCACAGTATTATAACACAGCGTTTGACAGCGCTCAAGTAAGAGACCTTATCCAGCGCGGAAACATCACCGTAGCAGAGCAGGTATTGAACGGCGTTCCTGCTAACCTCAGAGATGCCGAGTGGTATTTTCTTAAAGGCTCTGTATGCTACAAGAGAGGCTGGCTGAGTGAGGCGTTCTCAAACTTTGCAAGAGCCACAAGCATGGATCCCTCGAACCAGGAGTATGCAGCCGCTTACAGAAATATGGCGTCTCAGCGCCAGGGAAATATGGCAGGCAACCCGTATCAGCAAAGCAGAACAGGCGGTATGTCAGGGTGTGACTGCTGCACCTCGCTGTGCCTTGCGGACTGCTGCTGTGAGTGTATGGGCGGAGACCTCATACCCTGCTGTTAAGTATGAGAAACAAGGTCTCGTTCAAGGTAGCTCTGGGCGGTATATGCTCGGCAGTGTGTCTGGGTGCAATGTTCATGAGCGGGTTTCTGCCCCTGCTTGATTATACCATACCTGCCTTTGCAGGCTTCATGATGGTGATAATGGTCGTGGAAACGAGCATTGCATGGGCAATGGCGACATATTGCAGCGTAAGTATGCTTTGCATATTCGTTACGCCGAACTATGAGGCGTCGCTACTGTTCATACTGTTTATGGGCTACTACCCGATACTAAAATACTATCTTGATTCACACGTAAGAAAGCCTGTCAGGATAGCGATAAAGGTTTTAGTATACAATGTGGCGATAGTGCTTTTCTATCTTGCGTTCCGGTTCCTGTTCACAACGGTAGACATGATAGAGGGTCTTGAACGGTTCGGAAAGTACGCACCGCTGGTGCTGTGGGCGCTTGCGAATATGGTTCTGCCGGTGTATGACTTTGCCCTCGGAGAGATGACAGACGTCTACACCAAATGGTTCAGAAAGAAGATACTGAAAAGAAAATAGTGCTCGCCGCACGGCTGGGCGCCCCACCCCACGCAAGTAATCGCGTACTAGTAAACCGTTTGACCTCCCCGGAGGGGAGGGGGATATTTTAGTTTAAAGCTTACGAATAGATATGTGCATCCGAAGGGGTAGCAGCCGACACAGTCGCTGCTAGGGGGCGATCGGAAAGCCCCCTGAAAAAGAGTAGAGTGTTTATATTTATGTGACTTTTTCTGATCGTGAGATAAATCGTGAACTAAGGTATAAAGGAGAGGAAAAATGGAACCATTTATTGCTGATTTTTTGTTGAATAATAAAATCCCCAGAGCAGTAAGATATACTGTACTTGCTGCAATAGTAGGTTTTATTGTCTTTATTTGCTTCTATTTCGGCATAGGAAATAAATCTTTAATTGGAGAGATTATTTGCTGTGCTATTGGCATTTTGATGATTATAATGGGCGCTTTTGCAGCAATAAAAATACATAAGAACTAAATTCTGTTATACTAATACAAGATATGTAAATTCAGCGCTGCCCCTTTAAGAAAGGCGACCTCCTCACGCACCCCGTCGCTGTGCTCGGGGGTACATTCCTCGGTCGCTGCGAGAAACAAGTGGTTTCCACTTTGCAGCGGTAGCCTGTGAAGGGCGAGAGCCCTGCAAACGGCGATACCACCTCGGAGAGGTGGCTAGACGTTTGCATTGAGTATAGAGAGCGCTGCGTTGTTATTTTGAATTATATTTTATAAATATTTTTTCAAAAATTTTTTGAGATATTGCAATCTGTGACACCCTGTTGCAGTTCAGCTCATTTAATGCCCGATTTTACGGCACTTTTTCTGGTAGAAATCGCAAAACTACCGAAACAGCGCAAAACCGAAAAAATCAAGCCAGGATCATATTTTGGTAGAAACTTGGTAGATACCTACCGCCGATAAGGTTGGTAGAAAGTTGGTAGAAACCCTAAAACAAACGGTAGAAAGCCTGTTGACAAAGCAAACTGAATAATGGACAATAGCGGACGGTGTTTCATAACAGAAGCGCTGTCCGCTATTTTTATGCCCAAAATTGAATACCGTACATCGCTTCTCAGCAATGAGGAGCGATTTTTTATTTCAGATGAACAATGTCAAGGAGGTCTTTCTATGCCAAACCCTACGAGAATCAGCTTACCGAGGGTAAACTACAACTTCGATGCTAAGGCTTGTGTTCCGGTTCTTACCGTCATGCTCAACAAGGTCGAAAAGGATTATTCCACTGTCGATGAACTGTGTGACCACGATGAACTGTCGAAGTTCACCCGTGATGAGATCAAAAATGCTGTATCTGAGCTGAACGGCAGAAAGTTTCTCCTTAAAGTGGATAAGCCGTATGGCTGCGTTTATGCGGTAAATAAGCTGTACATAGCAAACATGGAATTTGTGTACGGCAGATGAGCTGAGGGAGGAATGGAAATGGACAAGCGTAACAGGAAAAAGAAAACCGTGGACGATACCGTCTGCGAGATACATAAATTCAGCGGTTATGCCGTTCTGAGCAACTGCTTCGTGCGGTCTACCAAACTCGGCTGTCCTGCTATCGGTCTGCTCGGCAGAGTTATGGACTTGCCTCCGACATGGAACTTTTCTAAGGCAGGGCTTATCGCACTATGCCCTGATGGAGAAACGGCTATCGACAGCGCCTTGAAAAACCTGAAAGAATGTGGCTACCTTGAAATTGAAGTAAAGATGCCGAATGAGAACCCGACAGGCAGGATTCAGACGGTCTATAAGTTCTATGAGTATTCAGCGAAGGATACCTCTATCCCTCAGTATGACTATGAGCTTGAAACCTTTACGGTGGATAACGCTGTGCTGAACCGTGTCAAGAAAGTCGGTAACTTCACCATGATCAGCAGCAAGCTCCTGCGGAACAAGGAAATTCCGAATAAGCTCCTCGGCTTTCTTCTCAAAGTGCTTTCTCTGCCTGACTACTGGCATTTCTCCATGTCGGGACTGAAAGCGATATGCAAAGAGGGCAAGACAGCGGTTCATAACGCTGTGAACAAGCTCATTGATATGGGATACCTTGTTCGCACTCAGCTTCTCTCTAATGAGAGTATTCATAACTGCTTTGAGTATGTATACAGCTTTTTCGATGTTCCTGTCAGCAAGGAAGAAGCAGATGAGCTTGATGCAGAGACCAGACGTAAGGCGATCACGATCCGTGAAGGTGGACGGGCGAAAGCTGCCGTTTCTTCTTCGGGTGAAAAACAGAGGGTGGAAAACCCGTATCCGGACAATCCGCCTGCTGAAAGTCTGCTGTCTGAAAATCAGGGACAATATAATAATAACAAAACATTACAGAAAAATCAATTACTGAGTGATAAATCCTCTATCATTCCTGCGGCAACAAAGTCAACTTTCAACATTCCGAATGTTGAAAAGCTGAATGACGAATATAACGCAGAAGAAGTTGAGTATTACACGGAAGTCGTAAAACACAACATCAGCTACGGCTATCTTGGCGACTGGCTGACAGAGGACAGACACGATGGATACAAAGAAGCAGATAACATTGTCGGCTTTATCGTTGACGAGATCTGCTCCCCTCAGCCGTACACCACGCTCAGAGGTACGAATTTCCCCAGAAGCGTGATAAAGTCGAAAATGCTCCAAGCTAATATCTACATGGTAGAGAGCGTTCTTGTAAAAATGGCTCAGGTCGATGGTATAAAGGATTTCCGCAGATATTTCATCAGTTCTCTCTATAACGAGGTTCTGACATATTACTTCAACGAAGGCTGTGAAAGCCGATGGGCTGTTCAGGCTGTGGCGAGAGATTTCGGCTACGCTGTCTGACCGAGAAAGGAGGTGGTTCTATGGCTGCAAAGAAGAATGTGGCGGTAACTCCTGCATTTACAGGCAGGAATGTATCGCTGTCTGAGATCTCTCAGGCAAGCGGTATTGGCATCGCTACGCTGAAAAAGGGGCTTGTTGCCGGAGCTGTTGACTTCGGTTATGCGATTCCCTGCGGTAAAGGCGATCAGCATCGCTATTACTGCCCCGACAGGCTTGTGTATCTCAAGACCGGATACTTCAATCCTAAC
>JAFUTU010000012.1 GCA_017484095.1 Ruminococcus sp.
CGGACACTTTCTCAGCAGTCGGCTCATTGTCGAGCCATACGCTTTTTTCAGGCTTCAGAACGGGCTCGTCCGTCCAGATGCTCTGTCCTCTGCGCCTGTTCATTTCTTTTATTTTCTGTATTATTTTTTCGTTTCCCGCCTCAGAGCCTACATCGTCTATAGACTTTGTATAATGCTCCATAAGCAGCTGCGCCTCGTTCACAGGGGAGCTGCGGCGGTTTTTTCTGTTTTCGGTGTTATCCATCGTTACCTGCACCTCTCCGTCAGAATGAGAAATATATAAATGCTTCGCGGCCGCCTGCAAGTATTATTGTGCTCAAAAGCAGCAGAGCCACATTGCAGGCTGTGGAGCATACTCTTATGAAGTACTCCGAGCTTGGCGCCTTTGCGGCATTTTTGCGAATCCTCGGAAGAACAGGCAAAGCCATTACGCACGCGGCTATGACCAGCCATATGTATTTGAGGAAGATCTCTCCCGTCAGGCTGTCGGCAAAGGAATTTTTTGCGAACAAAGCGCCGAAAAACGCCTTTAAAGCCTTTGACTCTTCAAAATAGAACATCCCGAAGCCTATTATCACAAAAACCTTTGTATATATATGAGATACCGCCGAAGGTATCTTTTTTAGCTTTTCTCTGCCTATAAAAGCCTCTGCCAGCATAAGCACACCGAGATATATTCCCAGAACTATAAAGTTAAGGCTCAGGCCGTGCCAGATGCCCATACATACCGCTGCCGCAAACAGACCAAAGCTTGTGCAGAATTTGCCGAAAATGCCCGAATGCTGGATATATCTTCTGAAAAAAGCGTTTACAGAGCAGGCAGTTCTTTCCCAGAAGGAGGTGACTGACTTTGCTGCAAAGGGATATCTGAAATTCTCTCTGAAATGGAAGCCGAAAATGCGCCCTAAGCCAATGGCGATATCGGAATAGCCCGAAAAGTCATAGTAATACCACAGGGCAACTAAAAGCGCTCCGTACCAGGTGCCCAGTGCAGATAAGGTGTAAATTCCCGAATAGTCTCCGCTTTTCGTGCCGAAAAGACTTATAACTGCGCTGTGAAGAGAATTAGCAACGATAGCCTTTTTAGCAAGGCCAAGTATTATTCTTGACATACCCTCTGAAAAGTCTTTCACGGTAGTTCTTCTGCTGTGAAGCTCTTCGCCTATCTCGGCATATCTTACGGCAGGGCCTGCCATTACCTGTGGAAACATAGAGGTAAACAGCAAAAATCTGAAATAGTTCTTCTCAGCCTGTGTTTTGCCGAGAGCACAGTCAACGGTGTAGGATACAGCTCTGAGAACGTAGAATGACAAGCCTATCGGCAGGGCATTGCGTGAGGTCATCACGGTATAGCCGAACCACGAGTTCACTGCTTCTGCCATGCTGTCGGTATATTTGAAAAGGGCTATCAGCCCGATATTGAACACCACAGACCAGCACACAGCTACCTTTGAAACAGCCTTTCCTCTGAACTGAGAAGCAACAAGACCGTTTATATATTCCACAAAAGAGGCTATAATTATGCCTGCTACCCAGACAGGCTCGCCCCATGCGTAAAAAACAAGAGAAAAGACGATCAGGGCAGCATTTCTTGCCTTGATATCTTTAGTTATGAAATAACAGATCAAGCATATCGGCAAAAACAGATACACAAAAAACAGATCCGCAAATATCACATCAAAAACTCCAATCAAACATAATCGCCGAGCTGCCGCACCTTTTCCAGAAACAGCCAGAACCGCCCAAAATAAAGACCTCGGCGCAAATCGACACACACTATATTTTAACACACCTTTAAATTTCTGTCAATGAGATTTTGACAGCTTTGCAGCCCAATTTTTTGTACAGAACCTACAATTGAGCGATCCTCTGTGCAGCTTTCCGAAAATTTGCAAAAATAAGCATGATGTGATATAATAATCGTGTGATAAATATTTATCCGAAGGGGTGCTCGCCGAACGGCTAATTCACGCCGTACTTTTGTTTTGGCTTTAACTTAGTGGTCGCACCTAATTAATAGTTTTATGCCCGAAGGGGTTTTAGGGGACGACCGGAAAGCCCTCTAACAAAGCGATGATGTATCTGCTAGTTCAGTAACCAATATATAAATACAAATCTTCAATCAAGGAGGTTCTCAGATGCCTGAAATGACAGCCTTTAAAGGACATATATTCGATCTCGACGGCACGCTTATACGCTCAAACCACGTATGGACCGACGTTGACGTGCAGTTTCTCAGAAAAAGAGGGTTCACTGTGCCCGAGGATTATTCAAAGGCGCTTTCAACTATGAATTTCGATCAGGCAGCAGTGTATACAAAGGAACGGTTCGCTCTGCCTGACAGCGTTGATGAAATAAAACAGGAGTGGTTCGATCTGGCTTTATATCAGTATACAACTGTGATAGAGCTGTTTGACGGGGTATATGACTACGTGACCTCTCTTTATAATAACGGCAAAAAGCTGGCGCTCGCTACGGCGTCATCACATCTGCTTTATGAGCCCGTACTCAAAAGAACAGGCGTCTATGACTGCTTTTGTGCGTTCGTCTCCACCGAGGAGGTCAAGCGCGGCAAGGGCTTTCCCGATGTGTATGAAAGGGCCGCCGAAAAGCTGGGGCTCATGCCCTGTGACTGTATCGTCTATGAGGATATAGTCGAGGGGATAAGGGCTGCCGCAGGGGCAGGCTTTCACACGGCTGCCTGTGCCAACGGCCATTATAACGAGGACGAGCAGATACTAGCAGCTGCCGAATTCGTGTTCCGTAAGGGCTCACCCACAACTGATTGAGGTCATTGCTGAGTGCAGGTACAATTTGTGCTGTGCAAGGGCGAAAATGCGCAAAATTTCAAAAAATACGTTCATCAGCTATTGACAATCGGGGGCAAAAGTACTATAATTATAGGGTGAATGTGATTTTTAGGGGCGTATTGTGCCCGTAAGAAAATACGGGGCGTTTTACGCCTGAGATAATAGGAGGATAAAAAGTGCGAAAAGTTAAGAAGCCTGTCTTTTTCATCGTTGTGCTTTGTATCGCGGCATTTGCTTATCTTACGTTTGCGGGCGTGCATACCTACTACGGCGATATAAAGACAGATTATATCAAGGGCGTTGATACTATCCGCTGGGGTATCGATATCCAGGGAGGAGTTAACGCCACATTCCAGCCTGCTGATGACTACGAAGCGTCTAAAAATGAAATGGACGCTGCAAAAGCTGTTATCGAGCAGAGACTTGTAAGCATGAACGTTACCGACAGTGAGGTATACGTTGACTACAATAATTATAAGGTCATCGTATCGTTCCCATGGCAGGCAGATGAGGTCGATTTTGATCCTGAGGAAGCTGTATCCGAGCTTGGTGAGACTGCTCAGCTGACCTTCAGAAAGGGCGCTGAGGAAACAGGCGAGGAAGTACTGACAGGTAATGATGTGGATTCAGCTGATGTAAAGCAGAGACAGGACGAGACCACAGGTAATATCGAGTACGTAGTAAGCCTTGAGCTCAAAGAAAGCGGAAAGGAAGCCTTTGCGGCAGCTACTACTGAGCTTGCAGGCAACGGCCAGATCTCTATCTGGATGGATGATGACTGCATATCCGCTCCTAACGTAAACTCCGCCATCACAGACGGCAGCTGCGTTATCGAGGGCAGCTTCACCTATGATTCGGCTAAGAGCCTTGCAGACAAGATAAACGCAGGCTCCATACCGTTCAAGCTCGTTACAACGAGCACCAACATCATCTCACCAACTCTCGGTGAGGGTGCCAAGAGCGCCATGCTGCTTGCAGGAGTTATCGCTTTCGGCATCATCGCACTTTATATGATAATAATTTACAAGCTTCCCGGCTTTGTAGCTGCTATCTCCCTTTTCGGACAGGTAGTAGGTACTATCGCCTGCATAACGGGCTTCTTTGGTAACCTCAACAGCTTCACGCTCACGATACCGGGTATCGCAGGTATCATACTGGCGGTCGGAATGGGCGTCGATGCGAACGTCGTTACCTATGAGAGAATAAAGGAAGAGCTCAGGAACGGAAAGAGCCTTAACGGCGCTATCGAGCTCGGCTACAAGAGAGCTTGGGCAGCCGTTTTTGACGGAAACATCACCGTTGTGTTCGTTGCAGTTATACTTATGGGCGCTTTCGGTCCGACAGACAGCCTGTTCGGAACGATACTCAGCCCGCTGTTCGCTCCATTCGGTGCAACAACAGCAGGAACTATCTACTCGCTCGGTTATACTCTGCTGGTAGGTATCGCGCTGAACTTCGTGTTCGGTATATTCTGCTCAAGACTTATGCTCTCTTCCCTCTCGAAGTTCAAGTGCTTCAAGAACAGAAAACTTTACGGAGGTGTGTGATATGAGTGAAAAGAACCAGAATCAGACACTTGCCGCAGAAAATACAGCTGCCGGGAACGACCCAAAGATAGTAAACGGCAAAAAGGTGCTCAACGTTGTCGGCAGAAAAAAGATATTCTACTGCATTTCTCTTTGCCTTATCACCTTGTTTATTGTGCTTTCGCTGACGATAAAGCCGAAAGTAGCGATAGAGTTCAAGGGAGGTACTATCCTCACCTACACTTATGAGGGAGATATCACTGCAAATCAGGTAAATGACGTCGTGAAGGACACCCTGAATATGGACGCTGTAGTTACCAAGGGTGAGGATTCACAGTCAAACAGCAAGACAGTAAAGATATCATTCTCGTCTTCAAAGGGCATAAGCGATGAAAAGCAGACCAAACTGAAAGCTGCCCTTGAGGAAGCCTTTGCAGATAACAATATCGAGGTATATGAGACTAATGACGTTGAAGCTTCAAACGGTATGAACTTCTTCTTCAAGTGCCTTGTTGCAGTGGTTTTCGCTATGATCATCACGATCATCTATATAGCGTTCAGATTCAGAAACATCGGCGGTCTTTCCGCAGGTGTGTTCTCGGTAGTAGCACTGTTCCACGATATGTGCATGGTATACGGAACCTTCGTGATTTGCAGATTCGATATCAGCGCTAACTTTATGGCCGTTATGCTTACTATTCTCGGTTATTCTATCAACGCTACGATCATCATTTATGACCGTATCAGAGAGAACGAGAGGATACTCGGCAAGAAGCTTGATCTTAAACAGCTTGTAAATCTGTCTGTGACACAGACTCTCGGCCGTTCTATCCATACAACGGTAACTACCGTTCTTGCAATGGCAACGGTTTGTATTGTTTGTGTTATCTGCGGTGTAAGCTCTATCATAAGCTTTGCATTCCCTCTGATAATCGGTATGATCGCAGGTGTTTATTCTTCTAACTGCATAGCTCCTACCCTCTGGGTAACATGGAAGAGCCGCAGTTCTGCATCAAATAAGAGCAAAAAGAGCTCTGCTAAGAAGCAAGGCTCCAGAAGATAAGCCTAAAAGCTCACAAAAGGCGGAAACTAATACACGGTTTCCGCCTTTAATAATATCTTTAAATAATATAATAGAATGGGAAAAGTATGAAACAGTATTCAGAGCTTCACAAGGGACACAGACAAAGAATGAGAAAACGGTTTGAGGAATCGGGCGGGCTCTCAGCATTCTCAGAGCATGAGATACTGGAAATGCTTTTATACAGTTTCATTCCGCGCAAAAACACCAATGAGATAGCTCATTCCCTTTTAAAGACGTTTCTCACAATAGATAATGTGCTGAATGCCGATGTAAAAGCTCTCGAAGAGGTAAAGGGTATTAGTCACAACACGGCTGTAGGGATATCTTTCTTAAAAGAGTTTTTCAATTATTACAGTACAAAAGCTCTGGAACATATATGTATATCTGACAGAAAGCAGCTCGAAACACTTCTGAGGCTGATATACCAAGGCATCAATGTTGAGGTAGTAAAGGCGATATGCGTAGACGATTCTCTCAATGTCAAAAAGGTCGAGGATATATCCGTCGGAAGTGAGATAAGCTCAACAGCTGACATTTCAAAAATAGCAAAGGTTATGCTCAACTGCAACTGCAGCAAGCTGATACTTGTACATAACCACCCCGAAAAAACAAGCATAGTCTCAAGGAGAGACCTGATAACAACAAAAAAGATATCTACTGCACTTGATATGATCGGAATGAAGCTTATAGATCACTACATAGTTGCAGAAACAGAAATATTATCAATGGCAGAAAACGGAATGATATCAGAGATATAAAAAAGCAGCTGCGCTTCAGCTTTTGAAGCACAGCTGTTATTATTATCTTAGATATCAGAATTCTATCTTTGAGTAAAGGCCTGCGCCCTTCATTGAATCCTCGGGCTTTGGCTTTTTATAATCCTTTTCAAAGCTCGTTGTGATGTCAAAGGCTTTCTGCGGTCTTGAATTTCTTCTGCCGCCTCTGCCGCCATTGCGATAACCGCCGTCACGTCCGCCGCCTTTTCTGGGATTGGTAGAGCTTATTATTACCTTTCTCCAGGGCTCCTCACCCTTAGACTGTGATACTACGCCCTCTATCTCGGAGATAGCAGCGTGGATTATTCTTCGCTCATATGGATTCATCGGCTCAAGAGCATAAGAGCGTCCCGATCTTTGAACGTTGTTAGCGATCTTTCTTGCTAGATTTTCAAGCTGCTTCTTTCTTCTTGCTCTGAAATCACCGCAGTCGCAGGATATCCTGAAATAATCTCTGTCTATCCTGTTGCATACGAGCGATGCAAGATACTGTAGTGAATCGAGCAGCTCGCCTTTTTTACCGATAAGCTTTGAAAACTCCTCGCTCTTTATATCGAAAAGAGCACCGTTTTCTATCTTCTTTGTTTCGATCTCTGCGTTCTCTATTCCCATAGCAGTGATGACCTTTACAAGATATTCCTTTGCACAGTCAGCCTTTTTCTGAGCGGTCTCTGTCCACTCGATCTCCTGTTCGGGCTCTTCCTGGGCAGGTGCCTCGATGACTGCCTCTGTCTGATCTGCCGTAGTGGCGCTTACCTCTTCCTTCACTGTTTCCTGTGTGACAGCAGCCTCATACTCTGCTTCGATCCTTGCTTCCCCCTTGAGCTTTCCGAAAAAGCTCTTCTTCGGCTCTTCCAGCACTGTAAAGCTGATGTTTTCAACAGCCGTGCCGAACTCTGCCGCTGCAAGGCTCTTTGCTTCTTCTACTGTTGCGGCAGTAAATTCCTTTTTCATGCTTTAACTCTCCTCTCGCATTTATTGTAACAAAACAGGATCAATCCTGTGAGTCATCATATTCGTCTCCGTATTTCTCGGCCATTCTTCTTCTGGCCTCATTGAGCCTTCTTCTCTGCTCGTCTCTGAGCTCCTGTTTGGAAAGCTTTTTCGGCTCTTCATAATCCTCATCATTATCGGAGAGTGCCTTTCTGATCTCCTTTGGATCCTTGCCCTCCTTTATCATCTGAGCCTCAGCCATTCTCTCCATAAGGGAAGGCTTGCCGCTCTTCTTCTGCTTTGCGATATCCTTCTGGACGAGCTCTGCAACGTGCTCGGGAGTATATATCTTATTGAGCACGATAGTCTGTCCGAGGGCAAATATCGAAGAATAGCACCAATAAAGACCCAGACCGAGCGGATAGGTAAACGCTATCCACAATGAGAACAAAGGCATTATATACATCATTGCCTTCATTCCGCCGCCCATATTTGCAGCAGCAGGGTTATTCTTCTTAGCATAGTGCTGTGAAACAAGTGTCACGAGCAGCTGCAATACAAAACAGAGTATAGGGATAATGCAGGTTATGCTCTTCCATGAAGGTATGGTACCCAGTGAGATACCGAATATCTCATAATGGAAGTCTTCCGCAAAATCTCTGATATCGCTGTTCACGATGTCAAGAACATCGGCATATTTTCCGTTTTCCTCTCTTGTGAACACAAAGGTCATAAGCTCAGGCCTTGATTTTATAAGGCTTGTTGAGAAATAGCTCTCATCAAGGATAAACTTATCCAGATCATTGTGGAGTTTTATTGCCGAAACAATATTCTCAACATTGTCAGAAGTATTTACCTTAGCCTTAGCTGCCTTCGGATAGCTCTTCTTGCTCTTGAACTTATCCTCTAAGGTATCATAAGCATAAGCCTCTGCTTCCTCATCGGTAGCATCGGCATTA
Organism: Ruminococcus sp.; assembly: GCA_017484095.1. GTDB lineage: Bacteria > Bacillota > Clostridia > Oscillospirales > Ruminococcaceae > Hominimerdicola. The sequence goes on from JAFUTU010000012.1 coordinate 8,089, forward strand.
TCAGCCTTATATTCTTCCTCATACTTATTTATGAGCTTTTCAAACGTGTTATAGGTCTTGTTCTCGCTGACCTCATCGGCATAGTAATATATGCCCTGTATCATCAGATCGTTTTCCTCAACATCACTTTTATTGAGGTTTGAAACGTAAGTCAGCGGTCCATAGATAACAGGTATCAGCGCAAACAGTATGACCATAGTTATAAGCATCGGCAGACAGCTTGCCATAGGGTTAACTCCTGCTTTTGCATACAGATTCATCTGCTCCTCCTGGAGCTTCTGCTGATTTTTACCGTATTTTTTCTTCAGTTTTTCAAGCTCAGGCTGCAGCATAGCCATTCTTGCCGAGCTCTTCTGCTGCTTTATCTGCAGCGGGAATGTTATGAGTCTTGTCAGTATAGTAAATAAAAGAAGCGCTATTCCGTAATTTTTAACAACAAAATAGCAGCCCTTCATTATCCAGCCCAAAGGGGTAGCTATAATGCCCATTTATTTCCTCCAAACATTTACTTTCCTAAGTTTTTATTTCTCTTTACCCTGAAATAATCTATCCTTACTCTCTCAGGCACATAATCAACACCGCCCAAAGACCACGGATTGCACCTCAGCAGTCTCCAGACCGTCAAAACTGTCCCCATAAAAAAGCCGTGCATCCTGTAAGAATCCATCGCATAGCTTGAACACGTTGGATAATACTTACATCTCGGAGGCGTAAGAGGACTTATAAATCTCTGATAAAACCTTATAAGCAGCTGTGCCAGTTTACTCATTTTTTCTTCTTTTTTCTTTCAAAGGGTCTGTTCATACTGCCGATAAGCCTTTTTTCGATAAATCCCTCGATATCTTTTGAGGTCAGCTCATCGCAGCCCTTTCTTGCAGCAAACACAATATCATAGCCGATAGGAAACCTGTCTTCCCTCAGCCTGTAAGCAGCCCTGCATATCCTCTTGAATCTGTTTCTGACAACAGCATTGCCTACCTTTTTCGATACCGATATACCTATTCTGTTGTACGCAGTATCATTAGGATAATAATAACAGACCAGAAACCTATCCGCACAGTATTTTCCTTTGCGAAAACACCTTAAAAACCCTTTATTATCCTTCAAAACAGAAGTAAACAGCATAAAATTATCTTACCTCTTACCTCTTACTTCTTTGCTCAAAAAAAGATAAAGACCCTATACCATTCATTTCTGAGTGGTATACAGGTCTATATGATCTTTAGTAGCTGAGTCTTGCTCTGCCCTTTGCCCTTCTGCGAGCGAGAACCTTTCTGCCGTTTGCAGTAGCCATTCTCTTCATGAAGCCGTGAACCTTCTTCCTCTGAAGCTTCTTGGGCTGATATGTCCTTTTCATCTCTTTTATTCCTCCTTACCCGTTATTCCTTAGATCTGTGCCTCTTTCCCTAAATATTATGAGGCTCATCTTTTCAAGCTCCTCTTAAGCTATTACAGTTTATCATTATAACTCATTTCACATAGCTTTGTCAAGGCTGTTCACAATTTTTTTATATTTTATTTTAACTTTTTTTCTTCGCATTTTTACCGAAAATACGCCCTTTTTTTGACCTTATTTTTGTTTGATACAATATATTGATAATACATATTTTAAAAACCATACATATTGATAAAAATAATAAAAACAGTATCAAAAATTTTACAAAAAACAGGTCTATTTTCTCCTTATAAATAGTATAAAACACTTGAATTATTTCTGATTTTATGCTATAATTATATAGAATTTGTTTGTTTTGAAAATTACTTGAATTTCAGGATAAATATCATCATTTTACGGAGGTTTTTTTGATAATGGAATCATTCAGCGATGTGTTTGCGGAAGTCCTAAAATACTGCAGAGATCACAAGGACGTAAGTGAACCGGGATACAATAAATGGATAAAGGTACTTGAGCCGTACAAGCTTGAAAATAATACCGCATATCTGCTCACAGATTCGGAATTTACAAAGACAACTACGATGACCGCTTATGAGAGCGTTCTGAAAGAAGCTTTTTACCATTCTCTGGGTTTTGAAGTTGATATCAAGATACTTGTCAGAAGCAAGGATAATTCTGTTGAGAAGGATGTCTCAGAGATAGAAGTAAAGACCGCGGATTTCTCGGAGGACGCTCAGAACAGCCTTACCTTTGACAACTTCATCAAAGGCAAATCAAATGACCTTGCCTACGCTTTTGCTATAGCTGTAGCTCATAAATATGATGAGACCGATGAAAAGCAGACCGATACCAATAAGATATTCAATCCCCTTATAATCTACGGAGATTCGGGACTCGGAAAAACTCATCTTATGAAGGCTATAGAACACGAGGTAAAGAAAAATCATCCCGAGCTGAAAGTAATATACACAACGGGAGAATCCTTCATAAATGAGCTGGTAAAGGCTATAGAGTTCAAAAACACTATAAAATTTCACGACAAATACAGAAATGCTGATTATCTAATGGTAGACGATATACAGACTATAGCAGGCAAAGAACGTATGCAGGAGGAATTTTTCCATACCTTTAACGATCTTTATAATGCGGGAAAGCAGATAGTTCTCACATCGGATATAGCACCTTCAAAAATATCAAAGCTGCAGGATAGGATACTTACAAGGTTTTCTCTTGGAGTTCAGGTAGATGTTACAGCTCCTGATTTTGAGACCAGAATGGCTATCGTAAAGAAAAAGGCAGAGGTGCTCGATCTTCAGCTTTCGGATAATGTTGCAAGGATAATAGCCGAGAAGATAAAAACAAATATCCGTCAGCTTGAAGGCACTGTAAACAAAATAAAAGCTCTTACCGTTTATACAAACGAGAGCCCTACTATATCAATGGCTCAGAGAGTTATAAAAGAGATAATCATTGAAAACCACCCTGCTGAGATAACTGTTGATAATATCCTGCAGGAGGTAGCTTCGGCATTCGATGTCACTGCGGAGGATATCAGATCTTCAAACAGAAGAGCAAACGTATCTCTCGCAAGAAAAATATCTATTTATCTGATGAAGGAAATAAAAAATATGACCTATGTTCAGATAGCAAACGAACTTAACAAGAATCATTCTACGATGACTCTTCATTATCAGGATGTTGCCGATGCTCTGAAAACCAACAAGCAGCTGAAAGAAACTATCGATGATATCACCAAAAATCTGAAGCGAAATTAAACGGACATTTTCAACATTTTCAACATACTTTTCAACCTTTTTAAGACTTATAATTCCCATTTTTATAGGCTTTGGATACGTTTTAAACCACCGGGTTGAAAGATTTTTCAAACTGTTTGTTTAAAAAATCAACTTTGTTTTTGTTAATTCAACATTTTTTGCTATTATTTTTAACTTTCAACTGTCTTGTTTTCAACATTGTCAACTAAGGACAGATCTTTCAAATCAGTGTAGAAAAAATGTTGAATCAGATTCCGAAAAAATAAGCACGTAAAATATGCAAAAAAAGCAGTTTTAAACCAAATCAACACACCCTACTAATAATACTAAAAATAATTAGATAGATATTATTATATCTCAGAATAAAAAAGATACAGACCAAGGGAAAGTGTTGAAATACAGAAAGGACATTTTTTATGAGGATCATTTGCAATAAGACGTCTCTGAGTGAGGCTGTGATGAATGTTTCAAAGGCAGTATCCGACAGGACTAATCTTCCGTCACTGGAAGGAATAAGGTTCAGGCTTGAAAATTCTCTGCTTGAGCTTACAGGCTATGATCTTGAGATCGGTATCAGGACAAGCATTGCCGTAAGCAGCGATGATAAGGGAGAATTTGTGGTAAATGCAAAGCTTTTCCTTGAAATGATAAGGAAAATGCCTGCTGATGACATACTTATTGAGGTTTCCGAGAATTATCAGATAACTATTTCGGGCGGAGCTACCACATTTAATCTGTTTGCTACCTCTGCAAATGATTTTCCCGAGCTTCCGAAAAAGGACGAAGAGGATTCATTCTCTTTGCCTCAGCCTGTTCTGAAAGATATGATAATACAGACTAGATTTGCTGTTGCAAAGACAGATATAAAGCCTATACTTAAGGGCGAGCTCTTCGAGATCGAGAACGGTATGCTCAATCTTGTGGCTATTGACGGATACAGACTGGCTGTGAGATATGAGTCTGTAAAGTGCAGTGAGAATATCAAGTTTGTAGTGCCTTCAAAAACTCTCAATGAGATAGTTACTATACTTGATGATAATGATGATGATAATGTAAGCATCTTCCTTTCAAAAAAGCATATTATTTTTGAAATTAATGGTTATATGGTATATTCAAGGCTTCTGGAGGGTGAGTTCCACCCTTATAAGGCAGCTATACCTAAAACTCATAATACAGAAGTCATAATAGACAGAAAAGAGCTTATAGCTACTCTTGAAAGAACTATGCTCCTTATAAATGACAGGACTCCTTCTCCTGTAAGATGTTATTTTGAAAACAATAATCTCAGGATAAACTGCTCAACTGCTCTCGGTAAGATAACAGATGAGATAAGTGCTGACATTTCGGGAGAGATAATAGAGATAGGCTTTAAGTGTCAGTATCTTTTAGAGCCTTTGAAGGTAATAAAAGAGGATAAGATAAAGCTCCAGATGGGAGGAAGTCTGCTTCCTATGAAGATAATCCCCTGTGAGGGAGACAGCTACACCTTCCTGGTGCTGCCTGTGAGACTTCCAAAGGAATAAGGTATGAAATATAAAGAGGTCGAAGTTAAAATAAAATCTGAGTTTATAAAGCTTGATTCACTTTTGAAATATGCGGGTCTCTGCGAGACAGGCGGCATAGCAAAGGAAATAATCCTTGAAGAGAGGATAAAAGTGAACGGAGAGCTCTGCACGATGAGAGGAAAAAAGATAAGACCCGGTGACAGAGTTCAGATTGATGAGATAAGCTCGGAGATAGTAGTTAAGTAATGTTTATAACTCATATCAGATGCGACGGATTCAAAAATCTTAAAAATGTCGATATTGAGACCGACAAAAAGCTTAATATGATCTGCGGCAGAAATGCTCAGGGGAAGACAAATCTTATCGAAGCGATATGGCTTTGCAGCGGCGTAAGATCATTCAGAAATACAAAAGATAAACGAATGATAGATATTGATAAAGAGCTTATGTCGATAGATATAAGGTTTGAAAATAGTTTCAGGGCGCAGGATATACATTATGCAATGGCTAAGAGCAGTCTTAAAGATAAAAACATATCTTTGAACGGTGTAAAGCTGAAAACTGCTTCAAAGCTTTTCGGAAATTTAAACTGCGTTGTGTTTACTCCAGAGGATCTTGAGCTTTCAAAGGGTTCTCCCGATAACAGGAGAAGGTTTCTTGATCTGTCGGTATCTCAGATTAAAAATTCATACAGTCCTTTGATAGATAAGTATGAAACTATAATCGAGCAAAGAAACACACTGCTCAAAAATATAGCCTACGGAAGATCGGACAGAGCAGAGCTAGATATCTGGGATATACAGCTTGCAAAGCTCGGGGCTTATATATCGGTGCTTCGTTATAATTATACGAAAAAGCTAGGGATATTCGCTTCCCGTCTTTATGACGAGATATCAGAAGGAAAAGAAAAGCTTGAGCTTTTTTACAGCTCTACAATTTACAATAATTTGGAGGGCAGAACAGATTTCAACGGTGAACTCTATGAAGAGTATTACAGAGCTTTACAGGAAAATCTTGAAGATGATATAAGGATAGGGTTTACTCAGAAGGGCGTTCACAGAGATGATCTCGGAGGGCTGATAAACGGCCTTTTTGTAAGAGATTTCGCGTCTCAGGGACAGCACAGGTCTTTAGCTCTTGTGCTGAAGCTGGCTCAGGCTTATATACTTGCAGAAGAGATAAACGATACTCCTTGCATACTTCTTGACGATGTTTTATCTGAGCTTGATCCTTCAAGACAAGGATTTGTAGTTTCTAAAATCAACGATATGCAGGTATTTATCACCTGCTGTGACAGAAATTTTCCTTTTGAGATAAAAAACGGAGGAAAGCTGTTCACTGTTGAAAACGGATATGTCAGAGAGGAAAAATTCTGATGTTTTTGCATCTTGGTAATGACTATATCGTGAATACTAAAGATATAACAGGTATTTTTGATATAGAAAAAAGTTCGGTATCGAGAGATACAAGAGATTTTCTTAATTCGGCTGCTAAAAATAATAAGGTTATCAGCTGCAGCTATGAGATGCCAAAGTCATTTATCGTGTGTGCCGACGGCAGGATATATATATCTCAGCTTTCGTGTGCAACACTTATGAAAAGATATTTAAGGTAGAGTGGAAAAGAGGAAAAGCCTCTTGCTCCTAACCTCTAACCTCTAACAAGGAGGAATATATTTTGGAAAAGAATAATGAGATCGAAGTTGAAAACACCGAACAGATTTCCGTCATTGATAAGGAAAATAACTATGACGAAAATCAGATACAGGTGCTTGAAGGTCTTGAAGCTGTAAGAAAAAGACCCGGAATGTACATCGGCTCGACAGGACCTAAGGGTCTGCATCACCTTGTTTATGAGATCGTTGACAATGCTATCGACGAGGCTCTTGCCGGCTATTGCACTCTTATAAACGTTGAGCTGCTGCCTGAAAACATTGTAAGAGTTACCGATAACGGACGCGGTATACCTACAGGTATACACCCTAAGGAGAAGATATCGGCAGCTACAGTTGTTTATACTATACTGCACGCAGGCGGAAAATTCGGCGGCGGCGGATATAAGGTAGCAGGCGGTCTGCACGGAGTTGGTGCGTCTGTTGTTAATGCGCTGTCGGAATATCTGGAGCTGACAGTTTATGACGGTGAGCATATACACTTCCAGCATTTTGACAGAGGTAATTACAGCGAGCCTATAAAGGTGATAGGCGATACTGACAAGACAGGTACTTCGGTGCTCTTTAAGCCTGACCCTGAGGTATTTTTAGAGACTACAGAGTTTGATTATGAGATACTTCTCAAAAGGCTGAGAGAACAGGCTTTCCTCAATGCAGGCATCAAGATAGTTTTTGAGGACAAGCGTGATGAAAACAATATCGTCGGAGAGACACTTCATTATGAGGGCGGTATAAGACAGTTTGTAGAGCATATCCATAAGACGAGAGGTGTTGAACCTCTTTCTGAAGAGGTAATCTACGTTAACGGTATGGAAGGAGATACCTTCGCCGAGATAGCTCTCCAGTATAATGACACGTATAATGACCTTATACTCTCATTTGCAAACAATATCCATACTCCTGACGGCGGAACTCATGAGACAGGCTTCAAGAACGCTCTTACCAAGGTAATAAATAACTACGGCAAGAAGTTCGGCTATCTTAAAGACGACGAAAAGCTCATGGGTGATGACGTTCGTGAGGGTCTGACAGCTATAGTTTCCGTAAAGCTCACAAACTGTGAGTTTGAAGGTCAGACAAAGGGCAGGCTCGGTAACCCCGAAGTAAGACCTTTCGTTGATAAGATAGTTACCGAAAAGCTTATGAACTACTTTGAGGAGAATCCTACGGTAGCTAAAACTATCTTTGATAAGTCGGTACAGGCTAAAAAGGCAAGAGAGGCAGCCAAAAAGGCTAGAGAGCTTACCAGAAGAAAGAGCGCTCTTGAATCTTCCTCCCTGCCCGGAAAGCTTGCAGACTGCTCTGAACGAGATGTTGAAATGACAGAGATATACATCGTCGAGGGAGATTCTGCGGGCGGCTCTGCTAAAGAGGGCAGAGAAAGAAAATATCAGGCCATACTTCCTCTCTGGGGAAAGATGCTGAATGTTGAAAAGGCAAGAATAGATAAGGTATACGGCAATGAGAAGCTTATGCCTGTGGTAACTGCACTGGGTACCTCTATCGGTGAGGACTTTGACATTTCAAAGCTCAGATACGGCAAAGTAATAATCATGGCCGATGCCGATGTTGACGGCTCACATATCAGAACACTTCTGCTTACCTTCTTCTTCCGCTTTATGAGACCTCTCATTGAGCAGGGACACGTTTATCTTGCACAGCCTCCTCTTTTCAGAGTTGCAAGGGGCAAACAGACAAGATATGCCTTCTCAGATGCTGAGAGAGATCAGTACATCGCAGAGCTTGGCGGAGAGAACGGTCAGAAGGTAAACGTTCAGAGATATAAGGGTCTCGGTGAGATGGATCCTATCCAGCTCTGGGAGACTACAATGGATCCTGAGAGAAGAACTATGATAAAGGTATCTCTTGAAGATGCCGAAAAGGCTGATGAAATATTCACTATCCTTATGGGTGACAAGGTACAGCCCAGAAGAGAATTTATCGAGAAAAACGCAGAGTACGCAAAGGATCTGGATGTATAATTAGGAGTTTGAATTGGAAGATAATGAAAAAATCGTCATAAACGAAGAGCAGGAGGCTCTCCCTGAAAAGGAGCCTGTGATAGTTCTTGACTACGATGTTAAAAATGAAGAAGAGGACAGAGCCTTTCTGACATTTCAGAAAAAGTACGTCTATCCCCACAATATAAAAGTAACTGTCGCGTTCGGGATAGTTGCAGTTGTGTTTATAGCTTCTATTATCAGAAATCCTGACGGCTACCTTAATTACGTACTGGCGTTCATCTGTTTGTTTACGATAGCTCTCACCTGGTATAATACGGTGCGGATAAGAAAATATCTTATAAAGGCGCTTAAAGTTCTCGAGGACGATAAATACCGCTTTACTCTTTATGACGACAGCTTTGTTATCGAAACCTTAGAGACTTCGGCAGATGAGGACGAGGATGCTCCTCCTATAGAGCCGAATAAGGTCCTTTTTGAAGAGACACAGGTAAGCGTCATCGAAAATGATGAGATGTTTGTGATAGTAGTGAAAAAAGAAAGCATATATGTGCTTGCAAAAAGGCTCATCACTGACTCTCAGCAGGAGATATTAAGAGATAATCTGTCGAAAATACTTTCGGAAAATTATTTTGTTCAGCAATAAAGGGGTTGAAATAATTGATAGATCATAACATTATCGAATCAGATGTTGAAAAGATAATGAAGGAATCGTTCATTCAATACTCTATGGCGGTAATCGTCTCAAGAGCATTGCCTGACGTAAGAGACGGCTTGAAGCCCGTTCACAGAAGGATACTTTATACAATGTATGAAAACGGCCTAACTCCCGATCAGCCTTACCGTAAGTGCGCTGATACGGTAGGTTCGGTTCTGGGTAAGTATCACCCTCACGGTGATGCTTCCGTTTATGATGCTCTTGTAAGACTTGCTCAGAGCTTCTCAATGAGGTATCCACTTGTAGACGGTCACGGAAACTTCGGTTCAGTAGACGGAGACCCCCCTGCTGCTTACCGTTATACAGAGGCAAAAATGGCAAAAATGTCGGTAAATATGCTTACCGATATAAATAAAAAGACGGTAGATTTTCAGTCAAACTATGATGACAGACTTCAGGAGCCTGTAGTTCTGCCTTCAAGGTTCCCGAACCTTCTTTGTAACGGTTCTGTGGGTATAGCTGTCGGTATGGCAACTAATATCCCTCCGCATAATCTGCATGAGGTCATAGAGGGAATGAAGACCGTTATGAAGAACCCTGACTGCTCTCTCGATGAGCTTATGGAAAGTATTCAGGGTCCTGACTTCCCGACAGGCGGTATAATCATGGGCAGAGCAGGTATTAGAGCTGCCTACGGTACCGGCCGCGGCAAGATAACTCTCCGCTCAAAAACATCTATCGAAGAGATAAAGGGCAGAAACTGCATCATCGTAACAGAGATACCCTATATGGTCAATAAGGCAAGGCTTTGTATTGCTATTGCAGACCTTGTTAAAGAGAAAAGGATAGAGGGTATCCACGATCTGCGTGATGAAACAGGCAAGGACGGTATGAGAATAGTTATCGAGCTCAAAAAGGACGCAAATCCCGAGCTCGTTCTGAACAAGCTGTTCAGCTATACTCAGCTTCAGGACACCGTAGGCGTTATTATGCTGGCACTTGTGAACGGCGTTCCTAAGATACTGACACTGAAAGAGATGCTCGAACAGTATATCGACTTCCAGGTAGATGTAATTGTAAGAAGAACTCAGTTTGATCTCAAAAAAGCCAAAGAGCGTGAGCATATTTTGCAGGGTCTCGTTATAGCCCTTGACAATATCGACGAGGTCATCGAGATAATGAAGACCTCAAAGAACGTTCCTGAGGCTAAGGAGAGACTTTGCAGCCGCTTTGGTCTTACAGATATACAGGCCGATCATATCGCTCAGATGACTCTGGGTAGACTGACAGGCCTTGAAAGACAGAAGATAATAGACGAACTGGCTGAGATACAGCTCAAGGTCGCAGACCTCGAGGATATACTTGCTAATCACCAGAGAGTTCTCGATATAATTATCGAAGAGGTTGAGGCTATACAGGATAAGTTCGGCGATAAGAGAAGAACTGCTATAGAAAATGTCAGTGGAGAGCTCGATATAGAAGACCTTATCCCTGTTGAAGAGAATGTTGTTACCTATACAAATGCAGGCTATATCAAGAGAATGCCCGTTTCCGAGTATAAGGCTCAAAAGCGCGGCGGTAAGGGCATAACAGGTATGAAGCAGCGCGAGGACGACTTCATAGATGAGCTGCAGATATGTTCCTCACATGATGAGATACTGTTTATCTCGAACAAGGGTATTATGTATAAGCTCAAATGCTATGAGCTGCCAGAGGGCTCCCGCGTTTCAAGAGGTACCAATATCGTTAACCTCTTACAGCTGAGCGACGGTGAAAAAATAGCTGCAATGATAAAGACCGAAGACTTTGCCGAGGGCAAGTTCATAGTAATGGTGACAAAGAACGGCAAAATCAAGAGGACACCTCTCAGTGCTTACAGAAATGTAAGAAAACACGGCCTTATTGCTATCGGTCTTGATGAGGGAGATGAGATCGCAGGCGTAAGAATGACCTACGGCGATAATGAGCTTATCATAGCAACTCATGACGGAAATGCTATCCGTATTAAAGAAACAGATGCAAGGCTTATGTCAAGAACTGCTCACGGTGTGAGGGCTATAAGGCTCGGAGAGGGCGACTATGTCGTTTCTATGGCGAGAGTTCGTGACGGAGCAAGCGTGCTGACCGTTTCTGAACACGGCTTGGGCAGAAGAGTTTCTCTTGATAATTACCGTATCCAGCACAGAGGCGGTAAGGGTCTCACTAATTATAAGAACGGCTCTGTCTGCGGAATAAAGGTCGTAGACGATGAGGACGATATCCTTATGATCTCGACCGATGGTATTGTTATCAGAATAAGAGCCTGCGATATCAGTATGATGGGCCGCTACTCAAAGGGCGTAAGACTTATGAGAGTTACCGATGATGTCAAGGTGGTAGCATTCACCAGAACTGAACGCGATGACGATGCCGAGATAGAAAGCGTTGAACAGGCGTCTCAGGAGGAAATAGATGCCTCCAATATCGGCGAAGATCCCGTCGAAGATAACGAAGAATAATATCCGTTTTAACTGATCTATGACTACTATCGGAGGAAACCTTTCTGAAGAAAGGTTCTCCTCCGAACCTCTTTCCAAAGACTTTTAGCGATTTTTTGCAAAGGGATAAATATAAGGAGAAAGACCGAAATGATCTTTCTCCTTTTCTTTTATTATAAAACGTGTTATCCCTTTGCAAAAAATTATTAGAAGTTTTAGGAAGGGAGTTTGAGGGAAACCCTTTTTTAAAAAGGTTTCCCTCAATAATAAACACAGATTATTTAAAGCGGACACTATTACTTGGTTATCTTATCTTTACCGCCCATATACATTCTGAGGGGTTCGGGGATATTTACAGTGCCGTCTGCATTGAGGTTATTTTCAAGGTAAGCGATAAGCATTCTCGGCGGAGCGACAACTGTGTTGTTCAGTGTATGTGCAAAGTACTTCTTCCCGTCTGCGCTCTTTACTCTTATTCCGAGTCTGCGTGCCTGAGCATCGCCCAGATTAGAGCACGAACCTACCTCGAAGTACTTTTTCTGTCTTGGGCTCCATGCTTCAACATCAAGGCTCTTTACTTTGAGGTCAGCTAGGTCGCCTGAGCAGCACTCTAATGTTCTGACAGGAATTTCCAGTGAACGGAAGAAATCGACAGTATTCTGCCAGAGCTTTTTGAACCACTCCATGCTGTCCTCGGGCTTGCAGACAACTATCATTTCCTGCTTTTCAAACTGGTGTATCCTGTAAACTCCCCTCTCCTCGATACCGTGAGCTCCAACTTCCTTTCTGAAGCATGGGGAATAGCTGGTAAGGGTCTTTGGGAGTTCGTCCTCAGGGATTATCGTATCAATGAACTTTCCTATCATCGAGTGCTCAGAAGTACCGATCAGGTAGAGGTCCTCGCCCTCGATCTTATACATCATGCCTTCCATTTCGGCAAAGCTCATAACGCCTGTAACAACGTTAGACCTTATCATAAAAGGAGGGATATAGTAAGTAAAGCCTCTGTCTATCATAAAATCTCTTGCATAGGAGAGTATAGCTGAGTGCAGCCTTGCTATATCGCCGCAAAGATAATAGAATCCGTTGCCTGATGTACGTCTTGCACTGTCAAGATCGATACCGCCGAAGCTTTCCATAATATCAACATGGTAGGGCACTTCAAAATCAGGCACTACGGGCTCGCCGAACTTTTCTATCTCGACATTCTCGCTGTCGTCCTTGCCGATCGGGACGCTGTCGTCGATAATATTAGGAATAACAAGCATTCTCTCTCTGATAGCAGCCTTGAGCTCGTCCTCTTTTTTCTCAAGGGCCTCAAGCTCGTCACCGATGCCTGATACCTCAGCTTTAACCTTTTCAGCCTCTTCCTTTTGGCCCTTACCCATAAGAGCGCCAATCTGCTTCGACATTGTCTTTCTTTTGTTTCTGAGCTCGTCTGCCTTTGTCTGGGCAGCTCTGTACTCCTTATCAAATTCGATGACCTCATCAACGAGCTTTATTTTCTCGTCCTGAAACTTTTTCTTGATGTTTTCCTTTACAAGATCGGGGTCTGTTCTGATGAGCTTGATATCTAGCATTTTTATTACTCCTTTAAAAATAATATTCTAAAAATAACATACCTTAATTAGGATACCACTATTGAGCGGTTTTGTCAATCACCTGTTTATTAATAATGTGTAAGCAGTTCTGCCAGCTGTGTAAGAGCGTCGGTTATGTCAGCATCTTTTGAAAAGCTAAGAGTTACCGTAGCTCCTCCGTCGGAGGTCGCCTTTGTTTTTGCCTTGACCGACGAGTTGCTCTTTACAGCAGATTCAAACTCTTTAAGAAAAGGCATAGGCTTTCTTACTGAAAGCTCCTTCGGGATAGGGCTGCTTTTTTTGTTTTGCTCCTGCCCTGCCAGCCTTTCGAGCTCTCTTACCGAGTAGCCTTTCTCGGCTGCCTCTTGTGCCAGAGCATCAGCTCTGTTGCTGTCATCTATCCCTGCAAGCGCTTTTGCGTGCCCTGCCGTCAGGCTTCCCTCGACAAGCATTTTCTGTATCTTTTCGGTAAGGTTAAGTATCCTCAGAGAATTTGCGATCGCCGAGCGAGACTTCCCTGCCAGCTTTGCCAGCTGATCCTGAGTCATCTTATATTCCTTTATCAGCCGCTGATAAGCCTGAGCCTCTTCAACGGGATTAAGGTCTTCTCTGTGCAGGTTTTCTATCAGCGCCAGCTGAGCCGTTTTCTCATCGTCCAGCTCACGGATATACACAGGCACCGTTTTAAGCCCTGCCATTCTGGCAGCTCTCCAGCGGCGTTCTCCTGCAACTATCTGATAGCTGCCGTTTTCAAGCGGTCTTACAAGTATAGGCTGCAGGATACCGTTTTCCTTGATGTTTTCGGAAAGAGCTGCCAGCTTTTCTTCATCGAACACATCTCTCGGCTGACTGCTGTTCGGCTCTATCAGAGAGATACGAATCTCCGATATCTGTTCGCTTTGCTGCTCATCGGCGCTCGGCTCAGAAAAATTATCCGAAAATAGTGAATCCAGTCCTCTGTCCAGCCGATTTTTCTTTTTCATTACTTATCCCCCTTATTCGATGTTTCACGTGAAACATTTTTGTTTTTCTTGATTATTTCCTTCGCCAGAGACTCATAAGCCTTCGACCCTTTTGCTTTTTTGTCGTAATAGATCACAGGAAGTCCAAAGCTGGGCGCTTCTGAGAGAGCAACATTTCTCGGAATGGTGGTATTGAACACCTGCTTCGGGAAATGCCTCTTTACCTCACCTATGATCTGCGAGGTTATCTTGTATCGTTCAACGCACATCGTGAAAAGTATTCCCTCGATACAGAGGTCTTTATTCCACGTTGAGCGTATCCTTTCGATAGTGTTGTTGAGTTCGACCAAGCCTTCTAATGACAGAAACTCGCACTGCATCGGGATTATGACCGAATCCGCAGCTACAAGTGCATTTATCGTCAGCATATCCAGCGTCGGCGGACAGTCTATGAGAATATAGTCATAAAACTCACGGGCATCTTTAAGAGCCTCTCTCAGCTTCATAGCCCTGTTCTTCATGCCAACAAGCTCTACCGCAGCGCCCGAAAGCTCCTGCGTCGTAGGTATGAGCGAAACTCCCCTGCAGGCTGACGCTACCACAGCTTCAAACGCTGTACAGTCGCCGACAAGCACATCATAAACTGTGTTTCTTATGCTTTTTTTCTTTATTCCAAGGCTGGTGGTGGTGTTGCCCTGAGGGTCAAAATCAACGATCAGTACCTTTGAACCTTTCATTCCGAACACTGCCGCAAGGTTCACAACGGTCGTAGATTTGCCAACTCCGCCTTTCTGATTGGAAACAGCAATAACTCTTCCCATTATATTTCCTCCTTATATGGATCAAGCTGTTTCTATTATACAACATTTTTCGCTGTTTGAAAAGCCCTTTTTGAAAATTTCGGAAAAATGTTTCACGTGGAACATTTTTTCGACTGCGGCAGGGGAGAGATAAGCCGTCAAATGTAAAAAACAGGTGGATATTAACGAGCCGAAAAAGCTTATGACGAAAAGTTTTTTGAATAAGCATATGGAAATTTCAGCGCACGGGTGGTATCATCATATAAAAGGAGGAATGAAAAATGGGTTTGTTGCCGAGAATGTTGACCAAAGTATTTGATATGGAGGATATGTCACCCGAAGAGCTTGTTGATGAGGAGCCGAGGTACGGGATACTCGGGAAGATAATAGATGTGTCGGTAGGTGAGATAGTGCCGAGCCCTGTGCAGCCGAGAAAGCATTTCAGCACAGCTGAGCTTACCTCTCTTGCGAAAAGCATATCGCAGGACGGGATAATATCTCCGCTGATGGTTAGAAGGACAGGAGGACATTTTGAGCTTATCTCGGGAGAGAGGAGACTGCGCGCTGCCAAGCTGGCAGGGCTGAGGTCGGTGCCGTGTATACTGGTACAGAGCGATGATGAAAAAAGCCAGGTGATAGGGCTGATAGAAAACCTTCAGCGCAGCGACCTGGATTTCTTTGAACAGGCTGAAGCGTTTTCAGCGTTGATAGGGAAGTTCTCTCTTACGCAGGAAAGCCTGGCAATAAGACTGGGAATGTCACAATCGGCAGTGGCAAACAAGCTTCGGCTTTTAAGGCTTGAAAAGGACGAAAGAGCAATGATACTTTCAAACGGCCTGAGCGAACGCCACGCAAGGGCGCTTCTCAAGCTTACTGATAAGCAGCTGCGTGCCGAGGTTCTGGACAAGACGATACAGAACTGCTGGACTGTGGACAGGTGTGAAAAATATATAGATAAGCTTTTGTTTGAGAATGAGGAAAAATTAAAATATAAGAAAAGGGCAGTGATGCTGAAAGATGTGAGACTGTTTTTCAATACCGTGAACAAGGCGGTGAATATCATGAAGCTGGCAGGCGTTGATGCCCAGACGAAGCGAATAAACCATGAGGGCTATATAGAATATATTATAACTATACCGCAGGAGGGGAGTGCAGAGGCGAAAGCAGAGGGTGTTCAGTAAATACCAGAATATGCCAGAAATGCAAATTTGTTTGTTTCAATATAAGAATTGTGCGATTTGTATAAATATTAAACTAATAATCAGAAGTGTTTCGGGTTAATTCACAAAATAGTCATTGACAAGGGCCGGGGGCTGTGATATGCTTATTATGACCTATTATTTGTGAAGGGAGGACCGCTTTGATGAACATGAGAAGATATCACGCGGCAGCGCTGAGCGTACTTATTGCAGCTTCACTGTGTTCATGCGGTGAGCTTGGAGATCCTAACAACAGGATAGCGAGACTTTCGGCGCCTGTTACGGGAATAACGACGACTACGAGAACAGGAACTACAGCTCCGATCAAGGCGGAAACCGTTACGGGTGAGATCACCACGATAAAGACAGACGCAAAGTGCAGAAGCATACAGTTTGATGACGGATATATCCTTTTTGTTGACAAAGACGGCAAATACACCATAATGAACAGCGAAAAGAAGGCAGTGAAGAGCCTTACGCTGACAGATGACAGCGGTGAGAGGATAACCGTTTTCAGCATGAAGGACGGCACCATAATCTGCAAGAAGGGCGACGCGCCGATCAACGAGTTCACCTACAAGGGAAACAGGATATCCGTTAAGGACGGAGCTGTATATTTTTCAGGCACAAAGGTCGAGTATTACGACGCAAGCTTTTCAGTTTTAGAGCTTACGGGAGATATAACGATCGAATGTGTGGGAAAGAACAAATTCGTTGTAAAGAAAGACGGAAAGACTGCGGAGGAGCCTGTTTCGATCAAGGATGACAACGGGGCATCGTATCTGCTTGAGGCAGTGGACGAGGGTGTTGAGATAACAAACACCAATGATGAGCTTATGCTCTCAGTAGTGATAAACGGAAAGTATATAGACGTTGCCAACGGACACGTTATCGTAAACGGACAGACGATGAAGCCTCCGGGTTCTGCGGATATAACTACTTTGACCACTACTACCACCACTACCGCCAAGAAGGAGGAAGAGGAGGAGGAAGAGACCACAACCACGACCAAGGAGACAGTTGTTGTTACACAGCCTGTTTATTACTATTATGAGAACTGGCAGGATGAGGAGATCAATTATGAGCCCTCTCAGCCTGTAGTGACAGAGTCGCCTATGGCAAACAACAAGAATGTCAATATCAGCTCTGAGACATCTGAGCTGCTTGGTATGATAAATGAGGTCAGACGTCAGTACGGCTTAAACGAGCTTTACGGTCTGGAGCTGCTTGATGAAGCGGCTTACAGAAGGGCCAAGGAGGTATCCGATGTATACTTCAGGGATAACGGAAGCCTTTCTCACAGCAGACCTGACGGCAGAGGCTGCGAAACTATAATTGATGAGGTCGGCTTGCCTGACTGGACAGCTTATGCCGAGAATCTTGCATATGGAATGAATACGAAGTCAACTGTAAAAGAAGCGTTTGATTCGTGGATGAATTCCGAGGGACACAGAGCAAATATACTGAACCCTAATGTTAAGTATGTTGCAGTGGCTTGCTACCGTATGAATGTGGACGGCGATGACTACTACTTCTGGGATCAGTTCTTCTACAACGATACATTCTGAGAGATAAATTAAAAGCCGCACATTTAGTGCGGCTTTTTTGTGTGGTTAATTTATTCTTTTATGAGTTATTTACCCAAAGCGGGCTGACTTTCTTGATATGTGACTTCATTTTCAGAAGATCGGAAGCATTTACTCTATCATTGCCGTCAATGTCTGCAACGTCAAAATCATAGCCTGTAAGAGGGCTTATTTTCTTGATATGGCTCTTAGCCTTGAGCAGATCGGAAGCATTCAGCACACCGTCACCTGTTATGTCACCGATAAGGTGAAGCTCAGGTGAGATCGCAGAAACAATAGCTCCGTTTTTGATCTCAACGGTGTAGGTTCTCTGAACATAATTCGGTGCACAGAAGGAGATCTCGTGTGTGCCGTCAGAAGGAACAGCAAAGCTGAATTCGTCGTTACTTGAGATTGCTACCCTTTTATCGTCAATATAGAGCTCTGCATAGACATTTTTGTATTTTTCGTCCTTTGCCTTAAGAGTTATCGGCAGGGTCATTCTCTTTTCGGTAGTAACTTTTATCGATCCCGATATATCTGATAAAGCAATTCCGTTATCAATTACCCCTACATTAAGATATACGGTCTCGCCCTGTTTAAGATACTGACCTATATAGAAATCAAAACCGTTATAA
>JAFUTU010000013.1 GCA_017484095.1 Ruminococcus sp.
GGCATGCACATTTCCTTGTCAGCAGGAAGTGTGATAACGCCGGTAACGTCAGTTGTTCTGAAATAGAACTGAGGTCTGTAGTTGGTGAAGAACGGTGTATGACGGCCGCCCTCTTCCTTCTTCAGAACGTAAACCTGTCCGCTGAACTTGGTGTAAGGATGAATTGTGCCGGGCTTGCAAAGAACCTGACCTCTCTGGATGTCAGTTCTCTGAACACCACGGAGCAGTGCGCCGATGTTGTCGCCTGCCTCAGCGTAGTCAAGGATCTTTCTGAACATCTCGATACCGGTAACAACGGTCTTGGGTCTCTCTTCGGAAAGACCAAGGATCTCAACCTCGTCACCAGTCTTGAGCTGACCTCTCTCAACTCTACCTGTAGCAACAGTACCACGACCAGTGATAGTGAATACGTCCTCAACAGGCATAAGGAAAGGAAGATCAGACTTTCTGTCAGGTGTAGGAATGAAGTCATCAACTGCATCCATGAGCTCAATGATAGGAGCATATGCAGGATCGCTAAGATCATCCGGAGCCTCAAGAGCCTGAAGAGCAGAACCCTTGATGATAGGAGTATCATCGCCGGGGAACTCATACTTGTCAAGCAGCTCTCTGATGTCCATCTCTACGAGATCGAGGAGCTCTTCGTCGTCAACCTGGTCAGCCTTGTTCATGAATACAACGATTGCAGGAACGCCAACCTGACGAGCGAGCAGAAGGTGCTCTCTTGTCTGAGCCATAGGGCCGTCAGAAGCAGCAACAACGAGGATAGCGCCGTCCATCTGAGCAGCACCGGTGATCATGTTCTTAACGTAGTCAGCATGACCGGGGCAGTCAACGTGAGCATAGTGACGGTTCTTTGTCTCATACTCAACGTGAGCTGTGTTGATGGTGATTCCTCTCTCTCTCTCCTCAGGAGCAGAGTCGATGTTAGCGTAGTCCTTCTTCTCAGCAAGACCCTGCATAGCGAGAGTCTTTGTGATAGCTGCAGTAAGAGTGGTCTTACCATGGTCAACGTGACCGATGGTTCCGATGTTTACGTGCGGTTTGGTTCTTTCAAAATGTGCCTTTGCCATAGGATTTTTCCTCCTTAAAATTAAAATATTAACGATCAATCGTACCGTAGTACTATTATACCAAATTTTTTATGATTTTGCAATAGCTAAATCAAATTTTTCACAAAAAACCTTAATCCTTGTTTCTTGAAG
This sequence comes from Ruminococcus sp., assembly GCA_017484095.1. GTDB lineage: Bacteria > Bacillota > Clostridia > Oscillospirales > Ruminococcaceae > Hominimerdicola. The sequence goes on from JAFUTU010000013.1 coordinate 1,206, forward strand.
CCATTATCTTCTCGGAAATTGACTTAGGAACCTGGATATAGCTGTGAGGCTCCATAGAATACTGACCTCTTCCCTGTGTCTTTGAACGCAGGTCGTTGGAGTATCCGAACATCTCAGACAGTGGAACAAGGCAATCTACCTGAACGGCGCCTGTTCTCTGCTCCTGACCGAGTATCTGTCCTCTTCTGGAGTTGAGGTCACCGATAACAGTTCCGAGATAATCGTCGGGAGCTATAACGGAAACCTTCATTATAGGCTCAAGGATGATAGGAGAAGCCTTCTTCATAGCCTCCTTGAACGCCATTGAACCTGCGAGCTTGAATGCCATTTCGGATGAGTCGACCTCATGATATGAACCGTCATACAGTTCAACCTTAACGTCAACTACCTTGAACCCTGCAAGCACGCCGCTTTCCATAGCGCCCTTGATACCTGCGTCAACAGCGGGGATATACTCCTTCGGGATAGCGCCGCCGACAACGTGGTTGATGAACTCGTATCCGGCACCTGACTCGTTAGGCTCGATATTGATCTTAACGTGGCCGTACTGACCCTTACCACCTGACTGCTTAGCGTACTTGTAGTCAACATTAGCAGTAGAAGTGATAGTTTCCTTATAAGAAACCTGAGGTGCTCCGACATTTGCCTCTACCTTGAACTCACGAAGCAGTCTGTCAACGATGATCTCGAGGTGGAGCTCACCCATACCTGCGATAATGGTCTGACCTGTCTCCTCAGAAGTATAGGTCCTGAAGGTCGGGTCCTCCTCAGCAAGCTTAGCGAGGGCTATACCCATCTTTTCCTGACCTGCCTTAGTCTTTGGCTCGATAGCGAGCTGGATAACAGGCTCAGGGAATTCCATAGACTCAAGGATTACGGGGGCCTTCTCATCGCAGAGAGTATCACCTGTAGAAGTGTTCTTCAGACCAATAGCAGCTCCGATGTCTCCGGCATAGATGGTGTCGATGTCCTTTCTTGCGTTGGAGTGCATCTGAACGATACGTCCGATTCTCTCGTCCTTATCCTTTGTTGAATTATAAACTGTAGATCCTGCTGTCAGAACGCCCGAATAAACTCTGAAATAGCAGAGCTTACCAACGAACGGGTCAGTAGCGATCTTAAATGCGAGCGCTGCGAACGGCTGATCGTCGCCCGATATCCTCTCGCACTCCTCACCTGTATCAGGGTTAGTACCCTTGATGTGAGGAACGTCGATAGGAGAAGGCATATAGTCAACTATAGCGTCGAGCAGCTTCTGAACGCCCTTGTTTCTGTAAGAGGTTCCGCAGGTCACAGGCACCATTGTGTTGTTGATAGTGCTCTTTCTGATGACCTTCTTCATCTCGTCGATAGTGATCTCTTCCTCAGCGAAATACTTCTCTGCAAGATCGTCATCGACCTCAGCCAGATGCTCAACAAGCTCAAATCTGTACTGCTCTGCCTTTTCCTGCATATCCTCGGGGATATCAGTTACCTGGATATCTGTACCGAGGTCATTTGTATAGATATACGCCTTCATTTCAAGCAGATCTATGATACCCTTGAAATCGTCCTCAGATCCGATAGGGAGCTGGATAGGAACGGCGTTGCACTGAAGTCTCTCGTGGAGCATATTCAGTACGTTGTAGAAATCGGCACCCATGATATCCATCTTGTTGACGTATACCATTCTCGGTACCTTGTAGTTATCGGCCTGTCTCCAAACGGTCTCAGTCTGAGGCTCAACGCCGCCCTTAGCACAAAGCACTGTTACGGAGCCGTCAAGCACTCTCAGAGATCTCTCGACCTCTACCGTAAAGTCAACGTGACCGGGGGTGTCGATGATGTTCAGTCTGTGATTCTTCCAGTAGCAGGTGGTAGCAGCAGAGGTGATAGTGATACCTCTCTCCTTCTCCTGAGCCATCCAGTCCATCGTGGAAGCGCCGTCGTGAGTTTCACCGATCTTATAGTTTACACCGGTATAAAACAGGATACGTTCTGTGGTAGTAGTCTTACCGGCGTCGATATGTGCCATGATTCCGATATTACGGTAATCTTCAAGCTTACATTCTCTTGCCATGTTATCCTCCTTATACCGTTATTACCATCTGTAATGTGCGAAAGCCTTGTTAGCTTCAGCCATCTTGTGAGTTTCGTCTCTCTTCTTGCATGAACCGCCAACGCCGTTTAGTGCGTCAAGGATCTCGTTTGCAAGTCTTTCCTTCATTGTGTTCTCGTTTCTTGCGCGAGAATACTTTGTTATCCATCTGAGTCCGAGAGTCTGTCTTCTGTCAGGACGAACCTCCATAGGCACCTGATAGGTAGCACCGCCCACACGGCGAGCCTTTACCTCGAGCTCAGGCATGATGTTGTCCATAGCCTCCTGGAATACTTCAAGTGCAGGTCTTCCCGTCTTCTCTTCAACGATCTCGAATGCTCCGTAAACGATCTTCTGGGCTACACCCTTCTTGCCGTCGAGCATGATGTTGTTGATAAGACGTGTGACCAGCTTTGAATTGTATACAGGATCGGTCAGAACGTCTCTCTTCGCTACTCTGCCTCTTCTTGGCACTTTGATTCCCTCCTTCATAATAATGAATTCACAGGTACTCGCTCTGCAGTCCTCGGGTCAACCCCTACCCTGCAGCCCCGACAGTTACTTTACGGCAGAGTGTATATATAATAAATCACTCCACACAAACTGTGGTCTTCGCATTTGCGACAATGAGTTTTACCTTATTGATATTGAGCTTTCAGTATGATTACTTGGCTGCTCCTGCCTTAGGTCTCTTCGCACCGTACTTAGACCTTGCCTGCATTCTCTTTGCAACGCCCTGTGCGTCAAGTGTGCCTCTGATGATGTGATATCTCACACCGGGGAGATCCTTAACACGTCCGCCTCTGATAAGAACGACCGAGTGCTCCTGAAGGTTATGACCGATGCCGGGGATATAAGCTGTAACTTCGTGTCCGTTTGTCAGCTTAACTCTGGCAACCTTTCTCATAGCCGAATTAGGCTTCTTCGGTGTAGCAGTTCTTACAACTGTGCAAACGCCTCTCTTCTGAGGGCAGCTCTGGTCAACAACTACCTTCTTCTTGGAGTTAAAGCTCTTCTGAAGTGCAGGTGCTGTAGACTTGTCCTCAAGCACGTTTCTACCCTTTCTAACTAACTGGTTAAAGGTTGGCATATTTTCTCTCCTTTCGTTAAAATTATACACTAACGCATAATACATCAGCATACTTGTCTATTATACACGAAGTACTCAGCTTTGTCAAGCATTTTTGCACATCAGAGCCCTTATTTTCGGCTTTTTAGACAAAAACGCCTGCTCTGCCGCTTGCCCTTGCCGTCACATTACGCTCAAAGCGCAAAAAACCTGTCCGTGAGCGGTCTCTCTCACGGACAGGCGGTGTCTGCATTCAGTCCTCAAGTGCTGATATCGTAAGCCTTTTCAGACTATCTGCAAAACGGGGGTATAGGGTGTATGGTACGGCAAAAGCCGCGGCATTTTAACTGTTCTTCACCTGACCTGATCTTATCTCATAAAGGCAGGCATCGGTCTCAGCATCATAAATACGAACGACGTATGGATTTTCATCAAGAGTATACTGTATACCGCCGATCGGCAGGCCGAATGAGATGCCGCTCTGCTCATTGTTCTCATATCCGCCGCTCCAGCTGATATCCGAGGGTTCGTCAGTACCGTCCTCAAACTGCATAAAGTAATAATCATGGCCGTCTACAGTAAAGTCCATTCTGTGGTCTTCCATACTATTCCAGTCAAATGCGCACTTACCTAACAGTATGATCTTAAAGGTCACTTGGTTGTATATCACAGGTTCTTCGACTATTATTTGAAGATCGTTATCTTCCAGCTGCCAGAGCTCAGTCTCATAGCCGAATTTCAGAACGAAATCAGGATCCGTATATAAAAGAGACTGATTATCCAGCATATTCTCAACACTGTCGTGATAAGCGTTCTCATATCTTTGCTTTATTATCCTGTAGGTCTCATTCGGTCCGTCCTCAAAGATGACCGCAGCTGCCTCAGCCTTGGGGTCATACAGGCTCAGACCAAGCACGCCGCCGTCATCATTATAGTAATTGCTGTTTGCTCTGGCTACGAACTCAATGCTGCTACCGCTCTTGCAATAATCACTTGTGGTGTAGAACTTTCCTCCCGTATCTCCGAAGGTAAGGTTTTTGCAGTCTGCAAACGATACGGTCACTATGCTTGCAGCGTTTGCAGCCGTATACTCATCTCCGAGGGCTATCATTACCTTGCTCATATTGTTGGCAGACACTATCGTTCCCTTGTAAAGCCTTGACGAGCTTATATCACTAAGCAGTCTCTCGGCTTCTTCCTTGCCTACATATTCTTTGTCGTCTTTGTTTTTTACAGCTTTTGTTTTGCTGTCTGCTTTCTCCTGCTCAGTTCCTGCCGACGGCGATATAGTCTTAACACTGTTTGGTCTCTGCGCAGACACTATCGCACCGCCGATGACTACCGCCATAAGCGCCGCACAAATAACTCCCGCACTTCTCGAATGCTTTATCTTTATCTGCTCATTCTTTGTATGATGAAGTGCATTCTCCTTCCAGTCATCAGGTGTTTTTATCAGGTCAAATCCATTTTTTATACCCATATCTTTTCCTCCCTTCCTGCTATTCAAGCACGTCTTTCAGCTTAGCTCTTGCCCGTCTTAACCGTGTCTTGACCGTGTTCTCTCCTACGCCGACGGCATCTGCTATCTCTGCCACCGACATATTCTCATAATAGTGAAGATAAATAACATCACGGTACTTTGGACTGAGCGAAAACACCGCATCAAGCGTTTCAATTCCGGACTTGTCCTCCGATGCGATCTCAAGCTCATCAAGGCTCAAAGCCGTCCTCCTGAGACGTTTTCTCATAAGGCTGCTGCATTCATTGAGCGCAACTCTTATCAGCCACGCCTTCGGGTTTTCGACTATCCCCTTTGGAAGGGCTTCAAAGAGCTTGAAAAACGTATTCTGATAGCAGTCCTCAGCGTCCCATACGCTTGCCGAATGCAGTACGCAAAGCCTTGTCACCATATCCGAATACTCATTTACCAGAGCCTTGTATTCATTTTCAAAGGTGTCGGCGTTTTCCAACTCTTCTCACCCCTTTCACTATATAAGACGCTTTTAAAGCTCAAAAGGTTTCATTCAACAAAAAATTCCGACCCGCCTTTTTCAGCGAGTCGGAATACAGTCAACGTTTATTGTCGTTTACTATAATAATCAGATGAACGGATCAGGCATTGGATGAGCCTGCGACTCATTCTTGACCACCTGAACGTTATTGTAAACGTCCATACCGGTACCTGCAGGTATGAGCTTACCGATGATGACATTCTCCTTAAGTCCGAGGAGCTTATCAGTCTTTCCTCTGATAGCAGCATCTGTAAGAGCCTTAGTGGTCTCCTGGAACGAAGCTGCCGACAGGAACGAATCGGAGTAGCTTGCAGCCTTTGTGATACCCTGAAGCACAGGTGAGGTCTCGATAAGTCTTGCGTTCTCGTCTCCTGCATCGATCTGCTTCTGTATCTCATCATTGAGTCTTGCGATCTCAGCTCTCTCAACGAGCGCACCTGGCAGCAGATAGCTTGAGCCCGAATCCTCGACCTTTAGCTTTCTCATCATCTGGCGAACTATTACCTCAATGTGCTTATCGTTGATATCAACACCCTGAAGTCTGTACACCTTCTGTACCTCAGTCATTATATAGTTCTGAACAGCCTTCGCACCGTTAACAGCAAGAATATCCGCAGGGTTGATAGAGCCCTCTGTAAGCGGCTCACCTGCTGAAACCGCCTGTCCCTCACGCACCTTTATCTTGTAACCGTAAGGAATGGTGTAGCTCTCCTGCTCCGGGTTCTCGGTGTCCTCACTTGTTACGGTGATCTGCTTGGTCTTCTTTACTTCTTCAATGCGGACAAGACCTGCAAGCCTTGAAATGATAGCAGCACCCTTAGGTCTTCTGCTCTCGAACAGCTCTTCAACTCTCGGCAGACCCTGAGTGATATCCTCTGCCGATGCGACACCGCCCGTATGGAAGGTTCTCATCGTCAGCTGAGTACCGGGCTCACCGATAGACTGCGCGGAGATAACGCCAACAGTCTCGCCGACCTGAACTATATTTCCGTTTGCAAGGTTAGCACCGTAGCACTTAGCGCAAACGCCGTAAGGCGCAGCACACTGCAGCACTGAACGTATAGCGATAGAATCTCTTCCCTGCTCTTCAAGAGCTGCAACTATCCTCTCTGCATCGTGGTTGTTGATGAGTCTTGACTTCGAGCAGATATTCTCACCCGTCTTAGGATCCTTAAGATCCTCAACAAGGAACCTGCCCACAAGTCTCTCAACGAGAGGCTCGATCATTTCGTTGCCGTTCTTAATGTCAAATACGTCGATACCTGTCTTGGTGCCGCAGTCTTCCATTCTGATGATAACGTCCTGCGAAACATCGACAAGTCTTCTTGTCAGATAGCCTGAGTCAGCTGTTCTGAGGGCGGTATCTGCAAGTCCCTTACGCGCACCACGAGAAGAAATGAAGTATTCCAGAATGTTAAGACCCTCACGGTAGTTAGCTCTGATAGGCATCTCGATAGTAGAACCCGACGTATTTGCGATAAGTCCTCTCATTCCTGCGAGCTGTCTTATCTGGTTGATAGAACCACGGGCACCCGAATCAGCCATCATGTTGATCGGGTTGTACGGGTCAAGGTTTGCTTTAAGGGCGTCTGTTACCTCATCTGTAGCCGCATTCCAGATCTCGATGAACTTCTTTGACTTCTCTTCTCTTGAGATATAACCTCTCTTGTACTGCCTGTCGATCTTATCAACAAGGCCGTCAGCCTTAGCGAGTATATCCTTCTTTGTCTCAGGGATAGACGCATCGCAAACAGCAACAGTTATAGCAGACTTTGTAGAGTACTTGTAGCCAAGGCTCTTGATATCATCAAGCACCTCAGAGGTCTTTGTAGTACCGTGCTTCTGTATACATCTGTCAATGATATCAGAAAGTTGCTTTTTCTTTACAAGGAACGATATTTCAAGCTCAAACTGCTGCTCTGACTGTGTTCTGTCAACATAGCCAAGATCCTGCGGTATGATAGAGTTGAATATCAGTCTGCCGACAGTAGCATCTATTATCTTAGATACCTGCTTGTCGCCTATCTGTCTTGTTATTCTTACCTTTATTGCAGAGTGCAGTGATACCAGCTTCTGATCGTAAGCCATTATAGCCTCGTTCACATCTCTGAATACCTTGCCCTCTCCGAGCTCTCCGTCCTTTTTCAGTGTCAGGTAGTAAGAGCCCAGTATCATATCCTGAGTAGGCACTGCAACAGGGCGTCCGTCCGCAGGCTTCAACAGGTTGTTTGCTGCGAGCATCAGGAACCTTGCCTCTGCCTGAGCCTCTGCCGAGATAGGCAGGTGCACAGCCATCTGGTCGCCGTCGAAGTCAGCATTGAACGCGGTACAAACCAGCGGGTGAAGCTTTATAGCTCTGCCCTCAACGAGTATCGGCTCAAAAGCCTGGATACCTAGTCTGTGCAGTGTAGGCGCACGGTTGAGCATTACGGGGTGGTTCTGGATAACGTTCTCAAGAGCGTCCCATACCTCGGGCTTTGCTCTGTCCACCATTTTTCTTGCAGACTTTATATTGATAGACGGATTAGTGTCCACCAGTCTCTTCATTACGAACGGCTTAAACAGCTCCAGTGCCATCTCCTTAGGCAGACCGCACTGATACATCTTGAGCTCAGGACCTACGACGATAACAGAACGTCCCGAGTAGTCAACACGCTTACCGAGCAGGTTCTGTCTGAAACGTCCCTGCTTACCCTTCAGCATATCGGAAAGAGACTTGAACGCTCTGTTGTTCGGGCCTGTAACAGGTCTGCCGTGTCTGCCGTTGTCGATAAGTGCGTCAACAGCCTCCTGGAGCATTCTCTTCTCGTTTCTTACGATGATGTCGGGAGCTTCGAGCTCCAGCATTCTTTTAAGTCTGTTATTTCTGTTTATAACTCTTCTGTAGAGGTCATTAAGGTCGCTCGTTGCGTATCTGCCGCCATCGAGCATTACCATAGGTCTGATATCGGGCGGTATAACAGGCAGCGCATCGAGCACCATCCACTCAGGGCGGTTGCCGGATGTCCTGAACGCCTCGACGATCTCCAGCCTCTTCAAAAGCTTTATCCTTTTCTGACCGGAAGGCAGCTCGGCGAGCTCAGCCTTGAGCTCCTCGGAAAGCTTTTCAAGGTCGATCTCTTTCAAAAGCTCCTTGATGGCCTCTGCGCCCATGCCTGCCTTGAAGTCCTCCTCGTCATACTTTTCAAGCATTTCGGAGTAGTCCTTCTCAGTCAGTATCTGACCCTTCATAAGCTCAGTCTTACCCGGGTCGATAACTATATACTTTGTAAAATAGAGGACCTCCTCAAGTCTCTTTGCAGAGATCTCGAGCATCTGTCCTATTCTTGAAGGAGTTCCCTTGAAGTACCAGATATGAGACACAGGAGCTGCAAGCTCGATGTGGCCCATTCTCTCACGGCGCACCTTGGCTCTTGTGACCTCAACGCCGCACTTCTCGCAGACCTTTCCCTTGAAGCGTATCTTCTTATACTTTCCGCAGTGACACTCCCAGTCCTTTGAAGGTCCGAATATCTTTTCACAGAACAAGCCGTCCTTCTCAGGCTTCTGTGTACGGTAGTTTATAGTCTCAGGTCTTGTTACCACGCCGTAAGACCACTCACGGATCATTTCGGGCGAGGCAAGACCGATCTTTATTGATGCAAATTCATTGAATTCCAACAGCAGTACCCTCTTCCTGTAAATTAGTCGGTATTTATCGTTTGCTATAGAGCGTATCAGTCAAGCAGATCGATCCCGTCATCGTAGCCGCCGAGCTCATCGTCGGTCAGCTCCGAAACGCCGTCCTCGTCCTCAGCCATAAAGCCGTCATCGAGGTCGCCGTCGTCAACGCTGAAGTCGATCTTCTCCTCTTCCATTGCAGGCTGAGGGATAAAGTCGTCATCGTCATCGAATGACTGCTTGAGGTCTATTTCCTCGTTGTTTACATTGAGCACTCTGATATCAAGACCGAGCGACTGCAGCTCCTTGACAAGAACCCTGAACGCCTCGGGTATACCCGGCTTCGGAACGTTCTGTCCCTTAACTATAGCCTCATATGTCTTGACTCTTCCCACAGTATCGTCAGACTTGACAGTGAGGATCTCCTGAAGAGTATAGGCAGCGCCGTAAGCCTCAAGAGCCCAGACTTCCATCTCACCGAATCTCTGTCCGCCGAACTGAGCCTTACCTCCGAGCGGCTGCTGAGTAACAAGTGAATACGGTCCTACAGAACGAGCGTGTATCTTATCATCAACAAGGTGGTGCAGCTTCAGATAATACATATAGCCTACAGTTACCTTGTTATCGAACTTCTCACCCGTTCTTCCGTCATATACCGTGAACTTTCCGTCCTCGCTCATCGAAAGAGCGTTAGGATTGATGACCTCGTCCATAGTGCCGAGAGTAAACGGATCGTCCTTGTGCTCCAGATAGTTCTGCTGAGCCATCTTGAAACACTCGCGGATATCAGCCTCGTGAGCACCGTCAAATACAGGGGTCATTATCTTCCAGCCAAGCGCCTTTGCAGCCATACCGAGATGCACCTCGAGCACCTGACCGATATTCATACGTGAAGGAACGCCGAGAGGGTTAAGACAGATATCGAGAGGAGTACCGTCCTCGAGGAAAGGCATATCCTCCTGAGGGAGTATGCGCGAAACGACACCCTTGTTACCGTGACGGCCCGCCATCTTATCTCCGACAGATATCTTTCTCTTCTGAGCGATGTAGCATCTTACTATCTGGTTAACTCCCGGCGAGAGCTCATCGCAGTTCTCTCTCGTAAATATCTTAACGTCTATTATTGTTCCTGCTTCACCGTGAGGTACCTTAAGAGAATTATCTCTTACCTCTCTTGCCTTCTCACCGAAGATAGCTCTGAGCAGTCTCTCCTCGGCAGTCAGCTCTGTCTCGCCCTTAGGTGTTACCTTACCAACAAGTATATCGCCTGAGCGTACCTCTGCACCTATCCTGATGATACCGTCCTCATCAAGGTCTTTAAGTGCATCCTCGCCCACATTCGGGATATCTCTCGTGATCTCCTCAGGTCCGAGCTTTGTATCTCTCGCCTCAGTCTCGTATTCCTCTATATGGATAGAGGTGTACTTATCCTGCTTAACGAGGTTCTCATTCAGCAGAACAGCGTCCTCGTAGTTATAGCCTTCCCAGGTCATAAAGCCGATAAGCGCATTCTTACCGAGTGACAGCTCACCGTTAGCAGTTGCAGGACCGTCGCCGATTATCTGGTGAGCCTCGATCCTTTCGCCCTTTTCAACGATAGGTCTCTGGTTCGTGCAGGTGCCTGCATTTGAACGCTGGAACTTGGTCATCTCATAGGTCCTGAGAGAACCGCTGTCCTCGCGGATAACTATCTTGTCGGCATCAACGTTCTCAACGATACCGCCTTCCTTAGCTACCACTGCAACGCCCGAATCAAGGCAAGCCTTGTATTCCATACCCGTACCTACTATCGGAGACTCTGTCTTCAGCAGCGGCACAGCCTGTCTCTGCATGTTAGAGCCCATCAGCGCACGGTTAGCGTCATCATTCTCAAGGAACGGGATACAAGCAGTAGCGACAGAAACGACCATCTTAGGAGATACGTCCATAAAGTCGATCTTGTCTCTCTCGATCTCGAGGATCTGATCTCTGTATCTGCCGTTTACCTTTGCTCTTGCAAACTTGTTGTCCTCGGTAAGAGGCTCATTTGCCTGAGCAACCATGTAGTTATCCTCGACATCTGCCGTCATGTAGATAACTTCGTCAGTAACGACACCTGTCTCCTTATCAACCTTTCTGTAAGGAGCCTCGATGAAGCCGTACTGATTGATCCTTGCAAACGATGCAAGGTAGGAGATAAGTCCGATATTAGGTCCTTCAGGAGTCTCTATCGGGCACATTCTTCCATAGTGTGTATAGTGAACGTCACGCACCTCAAATCCTGCACGATCTCTTGAAAGACCTCCGGGGCCGAGGGCTGAAAGACGTCTCTTGTGTGTCAGCTCTGCGAGAGGGTTGTTCTGATCCATGAACTGTGACAGCGGCGATGAACCGAAGAACTCTCTTATAGCGGCGGTGATCGGTCTGATATTTATAAGTGCGGTCGGAGTGATGACCTCTGCGCCCTGAGACTGGATGTTCATTCTCTCACGAACGACCCTCTCCATTCTCGTAAATCCGATCCTGAACTGGTTCTGTAAAAGCTCGCCTACCGAGCGTATACGTCTGTTTCCGAGGTGGTCGATATCATCAACAGTGCCGACGCCCTCGCAAAGATTGAGGAAGTACGAAACAGTAGCAACGATATCATCTATAGTGATGTGCTTAGGAACGAGCTCGTCCGCCCTTTCCTTAACAGCCTCCTTGATCTCGTCATCGTTCTCGGCATTGTCAAGAATATCCTTCAGAACGCTGAACGATACCTTCTCATTTATGCCGTACTCGGAAGCATCAAAATCAACGAAATTATCAATATCTACCATTCCGTTGCCGATGATCTTTACTTCAACGTCTTCGAGCTTTGTGATAGCTTCACCCGCAGCAGATGTAAGATGCTCCTTGATCTCAACTCTTACAAACGCCTCGGCAACGCCCTTGTTCTCGATCTCGGCAGCGCGGTCGTAGCTCATCAGCTCGCCTTCCTCGGCGATGATCTCACCCGTCATCGGATCAGCGACAGGACGTGAGAGCCTATGGCCTGAAAGCCTTGAGCCTATACCGAGCTTCTTATTATATTTATATCTTCCGAATCTCGAAAGATCATATCTCTTAGCATCAAAGAACAGATTGTTCAGGTGCTGAACAGAAGACTCTACCGTAGGAGGCTCGCCCGGACGAAGCTTTCTGTATACCTCAAGAAGAGCCTCTTCCTTGTTGGCAGTCTGATCCTTCTGCATAATGGTCTGGGTAAGTCTCTCGTCAGGGCCGAATACCTCTTCGATCTCCTCGTTTGTGCCTATTCCCAGTGCCCTGATAAATGTGGTGAGAGGTATCTTTCTGTTCTTGTCTATCCTTACATAGACAACATCATTTGAATCCATCTCATATTCGAGCCATGCACCTCTGTTAGGTATAACGGTAGTCTTGAACAGATCCTTACCTGTCTTGTCCTTGTCAAATGCGTAATATACACCCGGAGAACGCACCAGCTGAGATACTATAACACGCTCAGCTCCGTTGATGACAAAGGTTCCGCTCTCGGTCATCTTGGGTATATCGCCCATGTAGACCTCCGACTCCTTTATCTCTCCGGTCTCAGTGTTGTTGAGTCTTGCCGTTACTCTGAGCGGTACAGCATAAGTCACATCTCTCGCCTTGCACTCCGCAACAGAATATTTAGCCTCTTCATCGAATCTGTATCCGACAAAAGTAAGCTCCAGATTGCCGTTATAATCGGTAATCGTGGAAATGTCTCTGAAGACCTCCTTCAGACCTTCGTCGAGGAACCATTGATAAGAATTCTTCTGCACCTCAATGAGGTTTGGCATCTCCAGCACCTCATTGATCTTTGCAAAGCTCTTTCTGGTATTCTTACCAAGCTTCACGTCCTTGACATTCACCATAGGCTTGATCACTCCTTAATCTATTTGGACCGCATTTTCGCCCTCTTTCACGCCGGTTTTGAGGCATATCAAAGACCTCTCAGACAAAAAAGGGGCATAAAACGCTATTATGATACATTATAAAATTATACGTGAATTTCAACCCTTTGTCAAGCATTTTCAGTCCCCCTAAAGCCCCCTTTTCCGATTTTCTCCGATTTAGCCAAAAAACGGCCGATATTTCCCCAAAAGTTCTACTATTACCATTCTGTTATCAAAGTGTAAATTTTTATCTATAAAGTCGGTTGGTATCTGCCCTTAACAGCTTAACTTCACCCCGTTCGGCTCTCTCCCTCAGCCAACACATTATAGCTATCGTGCAGACACAAAAATTATTGATAAAACTCTGGTCATTTTTTACAAAAATGCTTGAATATTCAGCAGGAATATGTTATAATTACTTATATCAGATCATGGAAGGGAGATAATTATGAATTGTACTCATTTCAGAAGCAGCTTCAAGTCTGCTGACGGCATTAACGATATAGCCTACTATGTGCGCTTTCCTGCCGGTGAGGTAAGGGGCATTGTACAGATAGTTCACGGAATGTGCGAATATTTCACGAGATACGATCACTTTGCGCAGTATCTTACAGAGCTTGGATTTCTCGTATGCGGAAATGACCATTTAGGTCACGGTAACAGCGTAGCATCTGAGGAGGATTACGGTTATTTTTCTCACGATGAGGGCTGGGAGAACTGTGTTCGTGATATGTACAAGCTGACTTCCATAATAAAGAAAAGCTATCCCGATGTTCCTTATTTTATGTTCTGCCACAGTATGGGCAGCTTTCTGGGGCGCGCCTATGCGGTAAAGCACAGAAAAACTCTTGACGGTATCATCATCTGCGGAACAGGAGGACCTGTTGCGGGAACGCCTGCTCTGCTGACAGCTTCGGCATCTATTAAGGCAGTAAAGGGCGAGAGACACCGCAGCAAAACACTGACGGCGCTTGCTTTCGGCAGCTACAACAGCCGCATACCTGATGCAAAGACCCAGAAGGACTGGCTTTCAAGAGATGAGGAAATGGTCTTAAAAAATGACAATGACCCGAAATGCTCATTTATGTTCACTATAAACGGATATGAGAATCTTTCAAAGGTAGTATGGTATGTAAACAACAAAAAATGGTTCGAGAATTATCCCAAAGAGCTGCCGTCGTTCCTTATTGCAGGCACCGAGGACCCTGTAGGCAATTACGGTGAGGGCGTGAAAAAGGTGTTCGAGGGCATGGCAGAGCAAGGCTGTGATGTTGAGCTGAAGCTTTATGAAGGCGCAAGACATGAGCTCGTGAACGAGATAAATAAGGATGAGGTATTCAAAGACATTACTGATTTTCTGTTCGAGATAATCGATATTAAAAACGATGACAGGGAGAACGCCGAGTAATGTTTGCTAAAATAAATAGTATAGGGCTGTTCGGTCTGAACGCGTTTGCAGTGACAGTCGAGGTAGAAGCATCAAAGGGGCTGCCTTCATTCGATATCGTCGGGCTTGCAGATGCTTCTGTTAAGGAGAGCCGCGAGCGGATAAAGAGCGCTCTGCGTTCAAGCTCGATAAAGATGCCCTCTGCCAAGATGATGATAAACCTTGCCCCTGCCGATGTGAAAAAGACAGGCTCGGTATACGATCTGCCGATAGCGGTAGCGCTGCTGAGAGTTGCGGGTATCGCAAGGGACGAAAGCTTAGAAAACTCAGCCTTTATCGGCGAGGTCTCACTCGGAGGAGAGATAAGGGGCGTTCAGGGTGTTCTGCCAATGGTCATAATGGCTCAGCGCTCGGGGCTTACCGAGATTTATGTGCCTGCCGAAAACGTAAGAGAGGCATCTGTAGTTGAGGGTATAGACGTTTACGGAGTTACATCTATTACAGAGCTTGCTGCACATTTCGGCGGAAGAAACACCATAACACCTGCTGAAAAATATAAACCGCCTGCCGAGAGCTTTTTCGGAGCTCTGGATTTTGCGGACGTTAAGGGACAGGATGCTGCTAAAAGAGCTCTTGAGCTTGCGGCAGCCGGCGGCCACAACGCACTTATGATAGGACCTCCCGGTTCGGGAAAGTCTATGCTATCAAAGAGAATGCCCTCTATCCTCCCGGCAATGACGTTTGAGGAGTCGATAGAGACAACTAACATACACTCTGTTGCAGGACTGCTCGATAAGGAGCGACCGCTTGTAACGGCAAGACCCTTCAGATCGCCGCACCATACGGTTTCCGCGGCAGGATTATCGGGAGGAGGCTCGGTGCCGAAGCCCGGAGAGATCTCACTGGCGCACAACGGACTGCTGTTTCTCGATGAGCTGGCTGAGTTTTCACGGCCTGCTCTGGAGATACTTCGGCAGCCGCTGGAGGATCAGAAGGTCACTATCTCCCGAGTGGCAGGAAGCATAACGTATCCGTGCTCGTTTATGCTGATAGCGGCAATGAATCCGTGTCCGTGCGGTTATTACGGCCACCCGACAAGAAAGTGCATCTGCTCTCAGAAGCAGGTGGCAACGTATCTTTCAAAAATATCGGGGCCGCTGCTGGACAGGTTCGATATACACCTGGAGGTCGCACCTGTTGAGTTCTCGGATCTTTCCTCAGTTGACAGAGAGGAAGCATCTGCACGGATAAGGGAGAGAGTTCAGCAGGCGAGAGACATTCAGAACAAACGCTTTAAAGGCACGGGCATAACCTGCAACGCCAGAATGACCTCTGATATTTTGCAGGACGCCTGCCCTATGACCGCAGAAGCAAAGTCTCTTCTGGAAAACGTGTTTGAAAAGCTCGGGCTTTCGGCAAGAGCATATGACAAGATCTTAAAGGTAGCAAGAACTGCTGCCGATATGGATAAAGAGGACTGCATCGGAAAAAAGCATATAGCGCTTGCGGTGCAGTACAGAAGCCTTGACAGAAAATACTGGAACGGCTGATAAGCAGAAAAATAATTTTGAAAGGAAATTGAGCTATGAAGAAAGTTTTGTTCGCATCATCGGAATGTGTACCGTTTATCAAGACAGGAGGTCTTGCCGACGTCGTTGGCTCTCTGCCGAAAAGGTTCAACAAGGAATATTATGACGTAAGAGTTATACTGCCTAAGTACGCCTGCATGAAGCAGCAGTGGAAGGATATGATGCAGTATAAAACGCATTTTTATATGGACTTTGCAGGACAGAGCCAGTATGTTGGTGTGCTGGAGATAGTTTATGACGGAGTTACCTTCTACTTTATCGACAATGAGCACTATTTCTCGGGAGACAGACCCTACACCGAACACCACTGGGATATCGAGAAGTTTATGTATTTTGATAAAGCTGTGCTCTCTGCGCTGCCGCTGCTTGACTTCAGACCCGATGTTATCCACTGCCATGACTGGCAGACCGGTCTTATCCCAGTTTATCTGCACGACAGCTTTGCAGGCGGTGAATTCTTCCGCGGTATAAAGTCAGTTATGACGATACATAACCTTAAATTCCAGGGCAATGACGGAGTAGAAAGGTTCAAGTGGCTCTCAGGGCTTTCGGATTATTATTTCACCATAGACAAGCTGAAAACAGGCGTTGACGGAAATATGCTCAAGGGCGGCCTTGTTTATGCAGATGCTATAACAACTGTCAGCAACACCTATGCCGAGGAGATCAAGACAGAATTCTACGGCGAGGGACTTCACGGACTGATGAGAGCAAGAAGCAATGACCTAAGAGGTATCGTGAACGGTATCGACTATGACGAATACGATCCTGCGAAGGACGATATGATAAACGTTAAGTACAACATTGACAACGTGCTTGAAAAGAAGATACATAACAAGAGAGCTATACAGGCAGAATTCGGCCTTTCACAGGACGACGGCAAGTTTATGATGGGAATTGTCAGCAGGCTGACAGACCAGAAGGGCTTTGACCTAATCGCCTATATGATGGAGAGAATGTGCCAGCAGGATATCCAGTTCGTTGTCCTCGGAACGGGCGAACAAAGATATGAAGATATGTTCCGCTACTTTGCAGGGAAATATCCGCATCTGGTGGCAGCTAACATTTACTACAGCGAGGAGCTTTCTCACAGGATCTATGCTTCGTGCGATGCGTTCCTTATGCCTTCCCTGTTTGAGCCGTGCGGTCTTTCCCAGCTGATGTCTCTGAGATACGGCACCGTGCCGATAGTTCGTGAGACAGGCGGTCTTAAAGATACGGTACAGCCCTACAACCAGTTCGAGCACACAGGCACAGGCTTCAGCTTTGCAAATTATAATGCTCATGAGATGTACAACACTGTTATGTTTGCAAAGTACATCTACACTGACAGACGCGATGAATGGAACGGTATCATCAAGTCGGGAATGGCACAGGATTTCTCATGGCAAACCTCGGCTAACAAATATCAGGAGATGTATGACTGGCTGATTGGCGGCTAAGCAGCTAAAACGCTCCGCACGAAAATGTGCGGAGCGTTTTTCACATATCAAAGGCTGCAAGCATATTATTAATAGTGAACACCGATATTATATCGTTTGCTCGAACAGATCTGTAAGGAGGTCTTATGTATGAAAGATAAAACTATTCTCTGCGTCGGCGGCGACAGCAGGATGACATATACTGCCAAGGCTCTATCAAAAAGGTTCAGAGTTTTTACTTACGGTATCACCGATGACGGACAGAGCACGACCGTGCTGCCCTCTCTTGATGCTATGAGCGAAAAAGCAGATATGCTTATTCTCGGCATCATAAGGAGCAAGGGGCTTGAAGTTTCGGTGTTCCGTGATAAAAATGTCAGCTGTGAGAAGATATCTCCTCTGCTGAAAGAGGGCGCTATAGTCATCGGCGGAACTATAAACCCCTGTATGACTGAATATTTCAGCTCTATGGGGTTTAGCGTATGCGACTATATGAAGCGCGAAGAGCTTGTACTCAGGAACACTATCCCGACCGCTGAGGGTGCTCTGGAGATCGCGCTCAGAGAGCTTGCCATAACCGTAAGAGACAGCCGCTGCCTGATCGTAGGCTCAGGAAGAGTTGCCGCATCGTGTGCGGAGCTGTTTTCTGCCGTCGGCGCTGTTACCGATATCGCCGCAAGAAATAAAAATGCACTTGCCGCATTCGAGCTGAGAGGGCTGGGTGCATTTGAGCTAAGACAGCTGGGCGGCAGGATAGGCAGGTATGACCTTATAATAAATACTGTGCCTGCTCTCATTCTTGACAAAGATATACTTGCGCTTTGCAGCAAAAAATGTCTCATAATAGATCTTGCTTCAAAGCCGGGAGGCATCGACTTTGAGGAAGGAAAAAGGCTGGGGCTCAGGTGCATACACGCGCTTGGTCTGCCGGGGAAATGTGCCCCCGTAACGGCAGGAGAGATGATCGCTAAAACAGCGGTGAGCATTTTGAACGAGTCCGAGGAGTGAGCCTTGGGCTCTTTGGAAAGGAGAAAAACAAATGTCATTAAAAGGCGTAAAGATCGGCTACTGCTTGACAGGGTCGTTCTGCACCTTTGACAAGGCGTTCATGTCGGCACAGGCTCTTAAAGACCTCGGAGCAGAGCTGGTGCCGATAATGTCATTCAACGCGGCGTCAATGTCAACACGCTTCGGCACGGCTGAAGAGAATGTAAAAAAGCTTGAACAGATCGCGGGAAAGAAGGTTATCAGAACTATTGAGGACGCCGAGCCTATTGGACCGAAAGGGCTTTGCGATATAATGGTGGTAGCGCCGTGCACCTCAAACACTGCGGCAAAGCTTGCGGCAGGGATAGTTGATACGCCTGCGGCAATGGCAGTAAAAAGCCATATCCGCAATGAAAGACCTGTAGTAATAGCTATTTCAACGAACGATGCCCTTGCTGCCTGTGCTGCTAACATCGGCAGGCTTCAGTCGATGAGGCATTACTACTTCGTGCCATACGGACAGGATAACTTTGAAGCAAAACCGAGATCGGCAGTTGCAGACTTTACCCTCATACCCGAGACGGCAGAGTCTGCGCTGCTTGGCAAACAACTGCAGCCGATGCTGATATAAACGAAAAAGCCTCCCATTCAGGGAGGCTTTGTTATTACTTATTCTGTTACCGCATTCTTAGCTATAACATCAGCAACAAGGTTTGCAGGCAGAGGCTCATATCTTGCCTTTTCAAAAGTGAATGTACCCTGACCCTGTGTCACCTGTCTGAGCAGCAGAGTAAAGTCTGACATCTCAGCCATCGGCACTTCTGCAACTATCTCGGTCATACCCTTCTTGTCAGCAGGGTTCATTCCGAGAACTCTTCCTCTTCTCTTGTTCAGCTCGCCCATCATATCACCCGTGTTGTCATCGGGAACAAGGACGCTGAGTGAGCCTATCGGTTCGAGCAGGATCGGGTCTGCCTGCTTCATACCTTCTTTATATGCGATAGATGCTGCCATCTTGAACGCCATTTCAGAGGAGTCAACAGGGTGATAAGAACCGTCAACGAGGATAGCCTTCAGACCTACTACAGGGAAGCCTGCAAGTATACCGTGCTTGATGCTCTCCTGCAAGCCCTTTTCAACTGCCGGGAAAAAGTTCTTCGGAACTGCGCCGCCGAATACCTTCTCCTCAAATACGAGCTCATCTGATACACATGGCTCAAACTCTATCCAAACATCACCGTACTGGCCATGGCCGCCTGACTGCTTCTTGTGTCTGCCCTGGACCTTAACTTTCTTTCTTATGGTCTCGCGGTAAGATATCTTAGGAGTATCGGTAACTACCTTAACTCCGAAGGTGCCTTCAAGTCTGCCAACGATAGAATCGAGCTGGAGACCTCCTAGGGTCGAAAGTATCATTTCGTTTGTTGAGCTGTCGAGCTCATAAGTGATAGTTCTGTCCTCTTCCATTATTCTTGCCATAGAGGAAGCTATCTTGCTCTCATCACCCTGCTTAGCAGCCTTTACCGATACCTTATAGCCGGGATTCGGGAAGCTCATCGGCGAGAACTTTACAACTCTTGCAGCATCGCATACAGTATCGTTAGTGTTTACATTCATCTTAACTGCAACTACTATATCACCGCAGGAAGCCTCAGCTACATCAAACTGCTTCTTGCCCTGAAGCGTTACGAGCTTGCCCACCTTTTCAGTGGTGCCGGTCGTTGCGTTAACTACCTCACTGTTAGGTGTAAGCTTGCCTGAGAACACCTTCATAAATGACATTTTGCCTACGTATGGGTCAGCAACTGTCTTGAAAACGAATGCCGACATCGGGTCACTCTCTGTGCAGGTGATCTCAACAGCTTCACCGTCAGCAGTCTCTCCCACCATAGCGTCCTTCTCGGAAGGTGCAGGCAGAAGAAGGTCGATCTCCTTGAGAAGCATATCTATACCTTCAAGGTTTGCAGCAGATACACAAACAACAGGAGTGATAAGACCCTGATTAAGTCCGTTGTGGATACCGTCAACAAGCTCATCCTGAGTGAAAGCCTCACCTGAGAAGAACTTATCCATAAGCTCCTCATCTGTCTCGGCAACTGCCTCGGAAACTGCCTCTCTGAGTCCGTCGATACGGTACTCCATCTTGTCGGAAACCTCTGCTGTAGGCATGTCTGTCTCAACAGCCTTACCCTGATCGTACTTATATGCTTTCATCTCTATGAGGTTTACATATGAAACTATCTTTCTGTCAGCGATAACGGGAACTACAACAGGGCAAACGGTAGGTCCTAACTCAGCCTTCAGCTGTGTAAGAACGTTATTGAAGTTAGCGTTGTCGTCATCAAGCTTAGTAACAACGAACATCGCAGGCTTGCCCATAGCCTTGGCATGATCGTAAGCCTTGTGGGTGCCTACCTTTACGCCTGACTTAGCAGAAACTGTTATGAGCACACAGCCGCTGGCAAAAATGCCCTCTATCTCCTCACCCTCATAATCAAAGAGACCCGGGGTGTCGAGAAGGTTGACCTTGTATGCGCCTGTCTCAAGTGACGAAAGAGATGTATATACTGAGCACTTTCTGGAGATCTCATCGGGATAATAGTCAGAAACTGTATTTCCGTCAAGAACCTTTCCGAGTCTGTCGGTAGCGCCGCTCTTGAAAAGCAGTGCCTCGGTAAGTGAAGTTTTACCCGAGCCTGCATGGCCTGCTATAGCAATGTTCTTGATCTTTGTGCTGTCATATTTTTTCAATTTGATCGCTCCTGTTCTGTATATGGATTTTACGGCCGCGGCAGATCGGACAGCGATAATGTTCCAAAATGCCGAGAATTGTCAAAATGCACAAAATGTATTGACCGTACTATATAATTATATACCATTTCTTCAAAAAATTCAATAGGTTAAAGAAAAAACTTTTTCGTAAATATGAACAATTTTTATCGCGTTTTACAGACACATTATACAAAAACCCGCCCCGTACAAAGATTGACAAGCTATGCAATTTGTGGTATAATGATTACAATTCAGTTACACAAACAACCTGAACGGAGAACAAAATGAAAAAGCATTATGCAATAAAAAAGGCGGCTGCGCTTTGTGCAGCCTTTATAATAGCTGTAAGTGCGTTTTCAAATGTGGGCAGCAGCAGGCAAACGCCTGTCAGCGCTGACAACGGCACCTATAACGAACAGCTGGAAACGTTGAAAAAGCAGCAGGCCGAGCTTGATGAGAAGATCGCGGCAGCTGATGAAAAGCTTGCAAATGAAAAGGATAACTTTGCTGCTTTGCAGGAAAAGTACAACGCTCTGAATGATAAGATCGATTCTGTGAATGCTTACGCTCTGGAGCTTGAATACGAAATGGCAGAGCTTGACGGCAAGCAGCTCAAGACCTCGGCGGAGATAGAGGAACACGAGACAAACATCATTGTGCTGAAGGAAGCGTATATGAAGCGTATCAGAACGCTGTATATCGCAGGAGGCACCAACACCTATGCTGATGTGATAATAGATTCGGGCGACTTTTTTGACGTGCTTATGAGAACAGAGCTCGTTACCAGAGTGACCAAGCACGACAAAGAGGAGCTTGACGCACTTCTTGCGGAGTATCAGGAGCTAAAGGATTCAAAGGCGCAGCTGGAGAACGAGCTGTCTGAGCTTGCGGAAAAGACGCAGGAATACTCTGACAAGCAGCTGGAGCTTGCCAACGAACAGGCTGAGCTCGTAAAGCTGGAGGAGCAATCAGGAGAGCGGATAGGAGAGCTGCAGGCAGGAAGAGATGAACTGAGTGCAAGCTACGACTACATAACTGATGAATATGCTAAGGTATCATCGCTGGCAGCGACGACCACAACGACAACGACTACAACAACTGCTGCCGCTGCTGAGCCTGTAACGTCTCAGACTAAGGCAGCAGACGATACCGCAGATACAACTGCATCGACTACAACAAAGAAAACTGCTGAGGAACCGGCGCCTTCTCAGACAGTAACTGCGGCACCGACACAGACGACCACTTCGGCACCTGCAACAACGACCGCAAAGCCTGTCACCACTACTAAGGCGACGACAAAAGCTACAACTACCACAACTGCGGCGCCTGCGCCTGCGCCCAGCGGAGATTCAAGCAAAATAAATGCAGTGCTCGCTTATGCTAAAAGCAACGTCGGCGGAAGCTACGTATGGGGCGGTGCAAGCTACAGAGCGTGTGACTGCTCGGGACTGGTAATGCTGTCATTTGCTCAGGTCGGGTACAGTCTGCCTCACTATGCGGCATCACAGGCAAATTACGGAACGACAGTATCGTACAACAATATGCAGCCCGGTGACGTGATCTTCTTCGGAGGGTCCAGCTATTCGAGCATTTACCATGTGGCTATTTACATAGGCAACGGAATGATGGTACACGCTCAGAATTCCGCAACGGGAATAGTGATCTCAAATGTTGCGACATTCTCATACTACGGCAACCCGATAACTGTCATAAAAAGAATGCTTTAAAAAACTAAGCTCTGCTCGGAGATATCCCGAACAGAGCTTTTTTATTCATCACTGTCTGAGCTTTCGGCTTCTGAGTCAGAAGAGGAGTCCTTGCCGTCGATAAAAATGATTCGTGCAAGGTCAGAGAAATCATCATCGTGCAGCTCTTCACCGTCTTTGATAAGCCTTTCAAGCGAAAGGCTCTGATAAGCATATCCGTCATAGCCGACAGAGAACACTACCTCATATTTTACACCCTCGTGCTCACCTGCGGCAGTTATCTCCCACACGGTATCAGCAGTCTTTTCATTTGACCACTGCGCATCATCGCCAAGATAATCAGTTACGCACTCACCTATCACCTTTGCAGACGAGCCTGTAAAATTATCAAGAGAGCCAACGCCCGTATTCTGCACCGAGACCGTAAGATAATCACCGTCTATACTGATGCTTCTCACAAAGCCGTTGAGGACCAGCGCCATCAGGCACACAAACGCACAAAGCGCACATTTTAACAGATCATGTCCGCAAAGGCGTTCTCTCTTCATAACGTAGATCGGGAACAGCCATATCCAAAGCTTTAGTTTTGAGGTATCATATCCGCATTTTGATAACAGATGCAGGTCGATAAGCTCAGCTGTCAGCATAGAGATCACGCACCCTATCCAGAGTGCGACACCCACAGTATAAGAGGCAGCATACCTTTCAAGGAACAGACCGAAAACAGGTGCAACACACACATACCACAAGGCGCCGTTATTTAAGTCAAGCCGCTTTACAGTCTGCTCGGTCTGACCGATATCTATTACATTTTCCACAGTATCATCTCAAATCATCATTTTTATCAAGTATAACATAATCTTAAAAATTTGTAAAGCCGCGCGTAACAAAAATCAGTAAACAATCTGTCAGTCAGGAAGCTTCCAATTGAAGGTCTTACTCTTCGGGCAGATTTGTTGCTAATGATCCGTACATAGAGTAGCGTGTCCAGCCGTGCGGCGAGCACTGTAAAGCCATATCAAGCAGAAAAAGCCCGTGAAGATCAGTCACGGGCTTTTTCATCATTAAGGAAGTATAGAAAAATATATGAAGAAAACTCAAAACATCTCATTGATGTCTTATCTGATATTATTATACTACCTTGCTAATGTGATAGTTTTATGTAAGAAATAAGTTCATTCGGAAAAACTTACCTGCGTGAAGCATAGTGAACAACTATATGTCTGCGGGCACCGCTGTCAAAGTCTTTGCCCTTGATATCAGCACCGTTATGGCTCATAAGCTCCGCACAAACGATGCCTTCCAGCGAGAGCCTTACGGTCTCATGGCCGTCACACATCACAACAAGCTTTTCATCGTCAACAGATATACCGCCTGTTCTGCCGATAACGGTCTCATCAGAGCCGTTTCTCTCTACCACATAAGAAATACGCTTATTGTTATACTGTGCCGCAGCTGATGCAGTATTGTTTTTTCTTGAAAAAAATCCCATAGGTCAGTTCTCCTCAATGATCGATTCAAGCTCCCCTGCCAGTCTTGACACGGGCAGTCCTACCACATTGAAAAAGTCTCCTCTGATACCCTCTACCATAAGCGAGCCAAGCCCTTGTATACCGTAGGCGCCTGCCTTGTCAAACGGCTCACCGCTTTGGATATAGACCTCTATATCCTCATCACTGAGGTGCTTGAAGGTGACCTCAGTGACCTCACTGAACGAGT
Source organism: Ruminococcus sp. (assembly GCA_017484095.1). Taxonomy (GTDB): domain Bacteria; phylum Bacillota; class Clostridia; order Oscillospirales; family Ruminococcaceae; genus Hominimerdicola. The sequence goes on from JAFUTU010000013.1 coordinate 25,507, forward strand.
GCTTTTTACCCTTATACGCCACAGTTACTCCTGTTATCACCTTATGCGCCCTGCCAGATAGTTTTCTTAGCATTCTTTCAGCGTCATCTTTATCGGCGGGCTTGCCCATTACCTCACCTTCACAGATAACGACAGTATCGCAGCCGATAACTATGCTGTTATCATACACCTGTGCGATACAGCTGCATTTTATATCAGACAGTATCTGTGCCGTATCCTCTGCGGAAGTGCCCGTCGGAACAGTCTCTTCGCTGTCGGAAGGTATCACTCTGAAGCTGTCGCAAATAAGCTCCAGAAGCTCCTTCCTTCTGGGAGAAGCAGATGCAAGTATAACATCACAGCCGGCAATTTTATTTATTACGCTCAATGACACATTATCACCCCAACTACGGCAAAAGGCAGCCTTATATGCTGCCCGTTGCTTAAAATCATGTATTAATCAAAGCATTGAACCGCAGATAGAACAGAACTTCATATCAGCAGGCTCTTTATGACCGCATTCGGAGCAGAAGATGAATTGCTGCGGCTCGGGAACGGTCTCTGCGTTCTTTATATTCTGTGCGATCTGGTCGGAGATCTTTTTAACGTTCTCCCTCTTATCCTCCTCGGCAGGAGCTATAGGTGCAGGCTCGCTGTCAGCAGCAGGTATCTCTTCAGGCTTCGGCTGCTCAGGAGTCTGCTCTTCCTTAACAGGCTCTTCGAGCTTTGAAATATCTTTAGCTATTATAGTAGGAGCGAACATAGGATCGTCCTCGGGAACTGTCTCAGGCTGAGCTGCCTCAGTTACAGTCTCCTCAGTGATCGGCTCAACTACAGGCTCTTCCTTTATAGGCTCTGGCTCTGCCACAGGTCCTTCCTTAACAGGATTGGGAGCAGGTACAGGAACAGGTACCGGCTCGGGAACGGGTATTGGAGCAGGAGCCTGCGCAGGTATCGGTGCTGGTGCAGGCTGAACAGGTCTCTGGAACTGAGCCATCTGATCCTGTGCAGTCTGAACGGGTTGCTGGTACTGCGGCTGCTGGTATTGAGGCTGCTGGATAGGCTGTCTCTCTCCGCAGTCAGGACAAAAGGCATTTATAAGAGGTATCTGATGACCGCACTTTGCGCATACCTTAAGACCTCTGATATTGAGAAGCTGCTCGTTGAGCTTCTGCAGATCAGACAGAGACTGATCCACATCGTCTATCATAGCCTTGAGCTCAGGGTCTTCTACCTTATCTGCGAGCTTTAGCTTAACATATCTGCCTATCTCGGTGTATCTGTCGTTGATATGCTGCAGCTGCTGATTGATCTGTGAATTAACGATAGCTTCGGGAGAATTATCGATCACAGGTTGATTATTGAAAAATGCCATGAATGATCCTTCCTTCCAACAATTGCTTTATTCAGAGGCTTGCGCCTGAGTATCTGTAGTGGGTTCCGGCTGTGGTGCAGGCTGCTCTGCCTGTTCTTCTGCTGCCTGAGGAGCTTGCTGCTCCACTGTTGTCCGGGCAGGCTGGTCAGTCTGCTCTTCGGGTTCGGGCTGCTCAGCTGTATCCGTGCTTGCAGGTGTCTGCTCGGCAGGCTGCTGTGCCTGCTCTGATGACGGTGTCACTGTCTGTCCCGTAGGATCCATAACAGCGGTTTCGGATGTATTAGCCTCATCACTCAGCTGCTCCTGCGTCCAGGATGATCTTGAAACAGCCTTGCTGTTAACGCCAGAAAGTGTGAGCGTTGTGTTTATGTAATAGTGAGTCAGTATCTGGTCATAGGTGTAGCCTGCCTCTGCATAATAGCAGGCGCCCCACTGAGACATTCCTACTCCGTGGCCCCAGCCATATGTCTTGAAGGTGAAAACACCGTTCTTGAAATTGATATCCATAGCAGTAGACTTTAGCCCGAACAGTCCGCAAAGTGTTCCGCCTGATATATCCTTAGTCACTTCATTCTGTCCGCCAAGCGTCATAGTCTTGATATACTTGCCGCTATAGGCCTCCTTGACGGTGAACCATTTGGTGATATCGTCGGCAGGCTCGATACCTGCTTCTTCTTTAAGTATTTGTGCTACCTGAGCTTTGGTGTATTTCGTTTCAACTCCCCAGTTAGGGTCCTTATTGTCAAATTCACTCAGAACTCTCTGCAGATACGGGTGATCCTGACCCCAGATATTCTTCGCCGAGGTAGAATACCCTGCGCTTGAAGCAGAATACACAGTCAGTGCAGTTTTTCCGCCGTAAGAAACGATCTGTCCCTCAACAGCCTTTACACAGCTCGTTATCTTTGATGTAGGATTTTTTCTCAGACCGACTGTCGGTATAAGTCCGTGCTCATCATTATATCTTACCCATGTATAGCAAGCCACTGCCTGAGCCTTTATTGCCTCATTGCCCCAGCCGTCGCCTACCTCATTATATATCGCCTGACAAACCAGGTCATAAGCGTTCAGCGTCTGGGTAGTTCCTGTTATCTCATCGTGAACTGTATAATACTCCCCTGCTATGCTTCTTGTCTCGGTGAAGTTCAGCGGATCGTTTTTAACATCATAGTATTCGCCCTCGTCCTTCGGGAACTCTACCCAGAAGTCATCGGGATCAATTATCTTTTTCTTCGCCTTTTCGGACACATAGTAGTGCATATCATAGCTTTCGACAGGCGCTTTTTTAAAGGTCATAAAGCTGAACTGCTCGGTAGTGACCTCATCACCGTGAGAAAGTTCCTTCTCAGCAGTACTGAGCGAGCTGTCGGCAGATGTTTTTGTTTTGCTTATTTTTGCAGCCGCAACATCATCATGAGACAGCAAAGCAGCCCCTGCTGACAATGCAACAACGGCACAAACCGCGCCTGCGGCTATCTTCATTCGTTTAGTGAAAACAAGCTTCATTATGATCTTCCTTACATTTATAGCAAATGACAAAACCCTTCAGAGTTTTCTTTTTGCCAACACGCGCACAATCAGCGCAAGAGAGGTGCTACAAACACACCCAGTTATAAGTTTACCAAATACACAAAAAAAGTCAAGACATACAAAACATACGTCCTGACTTTTTGTCAATTTTAACAATTTCAGCTGCATTTACAAGCTTGCTTTTGTGCATTACTTGAAGTATCTCTGACCATCAAGCTCAGTGCAGAAGGTAAGAGATTCAAACCAAGATGCTGTGCTGCCGCTGCAATACTTAGGTGAGTAGTAGTAAACAGCTCCGTTTGAATTATCCTCGCCCTGTAACGCTCTGAGAGCGCAAGCCTTTGTGTTCTCTGTAGGAGTTACAGTGCCGTTATAGTAGCCATAGATAGCCGTGAACTGATTAGGCGCCGTGAGAACACCATTTATGCTGTTCGGGAACTTGCTTGACTTAACTCTGTTTATAACAACGTTAGCAACCGCGATCTTGCTCTGCTCGGAGCAGTAGCCTACCTCGCCCTGAAGGACGCAGCAAAGCATATTGAACTCCTCCTGAGTATAGCTGATAACACCTGTGGTAGTTGCCTGAGCTGCAGCCTTGGTAGTTGTAGCAGCTGCCTTAGTGGTAGTAGCTGCTGCCGCAGTTGTTGTCTTCGGAGCAGTAGTCTCCGCAGGCTTGGTCTCGGTCTTGGCAGCTTCCTTCTTCTCAGCAGCCTGTGTCTCGACCTCGACCTTCTCGGGAGCGCTGTACTCAGTGAAATACTTAGCCATAACATAACCCTGCTGGCCGCCGTATGTAACTGTATACCACTCGTCGTCTCCGGCAGATGCTGTAACGAACTCTCCGCTGCCTATAACAGCCAGAACGTCTGAGCTTGTGCTCTTATCAGCTCTGAGGTTAACTATCTCGGTGGATATGAGCTTAACGTTGTCAAGCTTTGTTTCTTTTTTCTTTTCTTTCTTGTCAGCTTCAGCTTCATCAGCCTCTGCAGTCGTTTTCTTTGTTGTCTTGGCAGCGGCTTCTTTCTTTACCTCTGTCATCTCATACTCATCGATACCTGCTTTTCTCCACTCCATGGTATCGAAGGTCTCATCACTCTCAGTTTCTGCCTCTGTCACAGAAGTGGTCGTTGTGCTTGTGGTGACTGCAGCTTTTGTTTCCTTCTGGATCTGAGCGCTCTTTCCTGTAAGCGAGAACACGCAAACAGAACCAAGCACTACTGCTGCAACTGCGCAGCTGCCCAGAATTGTTCCTGTTTTCCTGACGGACGGCTTATCGATATTAACTAAGCTGTCTTCAGTTTTTTTCTGCTTCATTTTGATCACATTACCCTTTCCGACAGCCTATTGATCTCTCAACAGAAAACTGTCACCATATCGGAGGCGTGAGTTTCAACCGATATGTAATATTTAACGTCTCATAAGATCGGACGTTTTAAGCAAGATCAGTAATCCCAGCCGAAGTATTTCTTATTGTTGCCGTAAAGGTCTCTCCAGCATTTCGGGAAATATATATCCTTGTTTGCCTTATCCTTGTAGGACTCAACTATCAGATCGAGGTTATCCTCGGCGGTCATCTTCTTGGCAACTATGACCCACCTGAGATCTGAGGTCTCGTTCGTACAGGTCGAAAGCGAGATATATTTGTCGTCCTCTGTGCACTCGATATCATTTGAGTACCATGAACGCTTTCTGACTTCATCTATCCAGTCATCGAATTTGTAATCCGAATCGTCAAAATATCTTGTCGTCCAGTATTCAAACACCTTACCCTCGTCCTGATTCTCATAGACGTTAGCGCAGAACACACCGACTATAACATATTTAGCACCCGACTCATAGATCGTGTTGAATTCGATCACAGGGTACTTCTTCATGAAATCCAGACCCTTCTTATACTCGGTAAGATGAGTGAAGGAGGTGCCAAGATATCTCATATGGTGCCCGTAGATCGTAATGTTGTCCGACTGTTCCTCAGGCGTTATCGTCGCCCAGGCATCGGCATAAATGCTGCCTGATTCGTAGTATTTCTTATCAAGGTTCTTGTAAAGATAATACTCATTATCCTCACCCTGCAGCACAGGGAAATTGATGTACTCGTTACCGTCGCTGTCCTTAAATCCGGGGATCTTTATCCAGCCGACAACGTCCTCATTTCTCTTGAGGAGCTTCTTTGCCCAATCCTGTACCTCTCTTGTCTTAACAGAGGCCTCAGGGTTGTCCGCGTCGATATCGTCAACGCCGCCCTTCTGGGTGCGGTCGATATCGTCACTGAAATCAGGCTCATAGCTTACTATCTCCTGCATATAAGTCTGATCCTTTTCATCAGCCTTCAGAAAATCCGAAAGCTTTCCGAGAGAGAAGCAGAACACTGCGATCGAGCCCATAAAAACCATCTTTCTTACGACCTCTCCTGCTCCGTCGCCTCTCCACGGAATAAAATATTTCAAAACTCTTATAAAAAAGTTTGTCTCGTCCTTCTCAGACAGATCAACCGCTTCATTTGCCATAGACATTTGCCTTACCTCTCTTTTCGGGTCTCCAGCAGCTCCAGCACCGTCTCCAGTGTACGAAGCGCTGTTAGCGAACGTATCATATCTCTGTCGAGCTTCTCATATTCCTCATATAACCTCAGCGTCTTTGAGATCTCCCTCTGCCTATCCCTGACCGAAACGTACACCGTTCCTGCCCGAACACCTTTATCATCCCCGGGACCCGCAACACCCGTTACGGCAGCTGCAACATCGCACGCGAACCTTTCAAGCGCTCCTGCGCTCATCTCAGATGCTGTCTCGGCGGAATACACTGAAAACTTATCAAGTGTTTCCTTTTTAACACCCAGCAGCTTCATTTTGATCTCTTCGCTGTAAGAACATAACCCTCCGCAGAACATTCCCGAAGCACCTGCCACTCTCGTGACCAGCTCCATTATCATTCCGCCTGTACAGCTTTCCGCAGTACACAACATAAGGCTGCTCTTTAACATATATTTTACTACATCTGCTGTAACCGTGTCAATACTTTTTGTAATCACTTTGTCACTCTCAGCAAATTTCACCTAAGTTTCAACCCCTTTTATCTATATATTGCACATAAAAAAACAGCCTATTTTGTCCAATTTGTTAATTCGACATCTTGTGCAAATCAAAGCGTTTGCCAGATACTGTAAATTATCGACAAAATATCAAACTATTTTTAACTGTTTTTTAATAATTTGAAGTACACTTTTTTACCCACTTAGACAACAAAAAGCCCTCTTGTTTCGGGGCTTTTCATCGTTTTTCGACGCTGCGCGGCAGCAGTTTTGTGTACAAAAAAGCGTACAACTTGTTGAAGAACGGTAACATTTTAACCGTTTTGTAACCTTTCTAAAAATTCCTGATATACTGCACGGATGTGTTCCCGACTGCCTCACTGATATAAGGCTCCCAATCGAAACTGTTCTGTGCGCGTTCAACTTCTGAAAGCTTCGGTTTTGTCTTCGGGTGCTTGGGAGTGAACACTGTGCAGCAGTCCTCATACGGAAGTATAGAGGTATCAAAAGTGTCTATACGTCTTGCGATCTGTACGATCTCAGACTTATCAAGCCCGACACATGGTCTGAAGACAGGCATACGGCATGCAGCATCTGTACAAACCATAGCGTACATCGTCTGGCTAGCGACCTGCCCGAGACTCTCGCCCGTGACCAAAGCCTGGATACCCTCCCTTTCACAGATACGCTGAGCGATCTCCATCATAAGTCTTCTCATAAGTATCGTGAAAAACTCTTCGGGGCAGTTATCACGCAGAAGCTCCTGTATCTTTGTAAAGGGCACGCAATAGAACTCTATCTCTCCGCAGTAGCCCGAAATTATCTTCGCAAGCTTTTCCACCTTCATTCTTGCCCTGTCAGAGGTATAAGGCGGCGCTTCAAAATGTATCGCGGAGATCTTTGCTCCCCTTCTCGCTATCATATATCCTGCAACAGGAGAATCAATACCGCCCGACAGCAGCAGCATTGCTCTTCCGCTGGAACCTACAGGCAGTCCGCCTGCGCCGTCGATCTGCCCTGCATGAACAAAGGCTTTCTCCTCCCTTATCTCTACCATAACGGTAACATCCGGGTCGTGCACATCTACCTTGAGGTGCGGGAACTTATCAAGGATAGCGCCGCCCATCTCGGTACATATCTCGGGAGACTTCAGCGCAAATCGCTTATCCGAACGCTTTGCCTCGACCTTAAAGGTCTTGGCCGCTTCAAGCTCATCAGCTAAGTATTCGGGCCCCTGCGAAAGTATCTGCTGCATATCCTTTTCAAGAACGCAGGCTCTGCAAAGCTTAACGATACCGAACACCTTTGAAAGCCTTTCCACTATCTCGTCAACATCTATATCCTCGTCAAGCGGCTCGGCATATAGGGTCGACTGTGATCGGTAGATATTGATATCTCCGAGGCTTTTAAGCCTGTACTTTATGCTTTTTGTCATCATGCTCTCAAAGGCCGACTTATTGAGTCCCTTCAAGGCTATCTCACCGTATTTGCAAAGAACTATCTCTTTCATCAAAGAGCTCCTCCGTTTCGACAAATTTCGTTCTCTTATATAATAGTATAAAACATCTGTTCTTATTTGCTCACTTTACACAATTCATTTTCAGCATTTTCAAGCTGCTCAACGAGCGTATCTATCTCATTGGCAGTGTTTTCAGCGCAGAAGCTCACCCTGATAGTTGAATCAGACACCGCATCAAGGCCGAACTCACCGAGCACCGAGCTTTTCTTTCCCTTTGAGCAGGCAGAACCGCTTGAAACGCAAATGTCCTTCTTTTCAAGATAATGGAGCAGCACCTCAGATCGCAGACCGTTTACCGAAATGCTCACCACATAGGGCGATGCATCTGGCAGCGAGTTTACCGAGAAGCCTTTTTCTGCGCACATTTGCGTGAGCCTGTCCCTTAGCTGACCGACATAGTCAAGCCTTTCCTTGATAGTCGGCGCAAGTTTGTTTACAGCTGCGCCGAAGCCTGCTATAAGCGGCACAGATTCAGTACCTGACCGAAAGCCCCTTTCCTGGCCGCCGCCGTAAAGCAGCGAAGGAATATGAACTCCTTTTCTGAGATACAAAGCGCCTATCCCCTTGGGCGCGTGTATCTTATGGCCGCTCAGAGAAAGCATATCCGCGCCAAGCTTTTTTACCTTGAACGGTATCTTCATAAAGCCCTGAACACAGTCACAGTGAAGGAGCGCTTCGGGGTGTTTTTTCTTCACCAGAGAGAAAGTCTCCTGTACAGGAAGGATATAACCTGTCTCATTATTAATGAGCATCATACTGAGCAAAAACGTGTTGTCATCTACAGCCGCCGCGATATCCTCGGCATAAAATCTGCCGTCATCTCTCGGAGATACCCTTACCACCTCACAGCCGAGCTCCTCCAGCAAAAGTGCCGGGGCAGCAGTTGCAGGGTGCTCGACAGATGTTATAACTATCCTGCTTTTTCTTTTTCCGTAAGCTCTGAAAGCGCCGAATATCGCCGTGTTAGAGCTTTCTGTAGCTCCGGAAGTAAAATATATCTCCTCAGCCTTTGCACCTAAAGCTTCTGCTATCGCTTCTCTTGCATCGGTAACTATCAGTTCAGCTTCAAGCCCCAGCTTATGCAGCGAGGACGGGTTCCCGAACCTTTCAAGCGCACCGTTCACAGCAGCAACAGACTCAGCACAAGGCTTGGTAGTTGCGGCATTGTCAAAGTATATCAAATCATCATTACCTTTCCGAACAATAGTATATTCAGTATATCACATATTTCAGCAAAAGTAAAGTCGCGCATTATGAATTTTATGTTCCGCAGATGTTACCTTGCAAATATACACGAACAAAAATCGCATCATGCGAATATCTGACGAAAAATATGGAATAATAGGTATAAAATTATAGTACGATTATTTGTACTGTTAAAATTTTAAGTACAACATTTTGTACAGTCAGGAGGATAATATGAAACTGACAAAAAGAGCACTTCTGAGGGGTGCGATGTTTCTTGCGGCAGCGGCTGCTGTGCTTGGCATCAGAGATATCCAGCTCATGAATGAAAACGAAAAGCTGAAGCTCAGCTCCGAATATTCATATCAGAGAGCTATGGGAGACCTCTCGGACGACCTGGAGAACGTTACAAACACACTTGAAAAGCAGCTTTACGCCTCAGGCGCAGATATACACAGAGATCTATCTGTCAAGCTCTGCACACAGGCTTCAAACGCGAAGTCTGCCCTTTCACAGCTTCCGTCCGACAATTCAGACCTTATAACCACAAACAAATTTCTCTCTCAGGTGGGAGACTACTCTCTCAGCCTTAGCAAAAAGCTGGCGGTAGGAGAGGAGCTTTCAACAAAGGAGTATGAAAACATCGAAGCGCTCTACGACTGTTCAAAATCATTATGTGAAAGAATAAGAGTTCTGCGTGACAGCCTCCTCAGCGGAGAAACAGTTTTTGAAAGCGATAAAAGCACAGCAACTCCTGATGTGACAGACGGATTCGATGATTTTGAGGACACATTTGAAAACTACCCCAGCCTGATATATGACGGCCCGTTCTCTGACAACATCCTCGAAAAAGAGCCTGAAATGACCAAAGGTGCGGAAAAGATAACCTTGCAGCAGGCGCTCGCAAAGTGCAGACTTGCACTCAATATCAGTGCGAACGACCTCACAGAGCACGAAAGGGTCGACGGAAAAATGCCCGGGTGGAGGTTTTCAGACCCTCAAAACGGCGTATGCTGCGAGATAACAGAAAACGGCGGCTATATTTCATATTTTCTGCGCGCAAGGCAGCCCGAGGCACAAAAGCTCACCAATGAAGAAGCCGTAAAATGTGCAGAGGATTTTCTCTCCGACCTTGGCTTAGATTCATTAAAAACGACCTATTACGAAAGCTTTGCCAATGTGCTTACCGTCAATTTCGCATATAAGGACGTTGGGGTTCTCTGCTATACAGACCTTATCAAGGTATCGGTAGCGCTCGATAATGGAGAGATACTAGGTTATGACGCTAAGGGATATCTTGTAAATCATCATAAAAGAGATCACAGCAATGATCTTATCTCAAAAGCAGCAGCAAAAAAACAGATATCTCCAAAGCTTTCGGTAGATTCCGTGCAGCTTGCGCTTATCCCCTCAGACGATCTGAGCGAAAAGCTCTGCTATGAATTTAAATGCACCGCAGAAAACGGCAGGAACGTGCTCGTTTATATCGGTGCAGAGTCAGGCAAAGAGGAACAGATACTTCTGCTTATGGAGTCTGATTCCGGAACTCTAACAGTATAGATTAAAAGGGATAGAGTCTTTACCGACCCTATCCCTTAGATCATTTGTGATTATTACAATTGGATTATACCCTTTATGTACGACTTTATCAAAAGCAGATCAGAAGAATTGACCTTTCCGTCACCGTTTACATCAGCGATCGCCTTTTGAGCGTCTGTCAGTTTACCTACTCCCTTGATATGAGCTTTTATCAAAAGCAGATCTGATGCGTTAACAGTGCCGTCACTGTTCACATCTCCGCGGACACCGTGTGTAGTTGCAGTAACAGTGTTTGATGTCTGCCCCTCGACATCGCCGTAAACACTTCTTACATAGAATTTATAGGCGGTATCCTTTGTCAGTCCTGACACTGTAAATGTATTGTTTGTCGTTTCTCCGACTGCTGCATACTGGTTGTTTGAACCGTCTGCCGTCATATAAACTCTGTATCCGCTTGTCTGTTCAAGCGCATTCCAGCTTAAGGTTACTGTGTTAGCGCTTGTTGAAACACTCTTTAGAGATGTCAGTCTGCCGCTTTCGGTAACAACAGTCACCGCATTGGAAACAGGTCCCAGGAAGCAGCTGTCCGTCCACTCATTCTCATCATTGGGATTTAAAAACGGTCTGATGCATACTGTATATGCAGTGTAGGGCTCAAGACCTGTGATCGTATATCCCATTGATGCATAAGAGTAACCTCTTCTGGTGTAAGGCTCGGAGCCGTCAGCCTTTTTAGCATAGATGACATAGCCCGTAGCATCACTGAATTTTGCCCAATTTTCGATTATAGTGGTCGGAGTTGTCCATGCGACCGCCAGTGAGGTGATATATCCTCCCTGAAGCTTGACCTTGTTTGAAGCGCCCAGATAAGCTCCTGAAGAATTATATATTTTTACATAATAATCGAGATTATATATTCTGAGCTGGAACGTCGCAGAAAGCGTGGTCACGCTTGCGACTCTGGTCTCGGTAGAATCTCTGTTCACTCGGTATACATCATATCTTGCGGCATCAGAAGAAGGCTTGCTCCATGTAAGAGTTCCCTTTTCAGCGCTTGTTACGCTGCCTGTAGCCGTCATAGTAATGAGATCTCTCTGACCATAGTACCACACGTTCATATCTGTATAATTCGATATTCCAGATACCGTACCCGAGCCTGTATACTGCCACATCTCCATCGGTCCCGTCCACGATGCAGCCGATGCATACTGCGCCAGCCATATAGGATAAAGCTTTGCAAGAGCCTGACCGTCTATCATATTTGTCAGCCAGTAATAGTTCGCATAAACGCCTGTCTGATAGCCTGCGCTGAGTATTTTATTGCAGAATGCCTTACAGAGATTTGTCTTTGCTGCAACTGAAAGGCCTGCGCTGTCAAGCCTGCCCTTATCGTAATCGACCGATTCGATATCATAGTAGATAGGCATATCAAGAGTCTTTCCGCCAAGCATATTCAGCACATACTGCGCCTCAGCCTCAGCCTCGGCAGTAGTGATAGCCTGCGTGTAGAAATACACTCCGACCTTTAATCCTGCAGCCTTTGCACCTGCGAGATACTCGTCAAACTTAGGGTCCTTCACAAGCGTTCCTGCTGAGCCGTAGCCCCTGTAGCCTGCCCTGATGATCACAAAGTTTATACCCGCAGCCTTCACCTTTGCCCAGTCGATATTGCCCTGATAATATGAAACATCTATACCGAATATCTTCTGGCAGGTGTCGAATCTCGCCTGATGAGTGAGGTATGAGCCCCAAGCCTCGGAGTTTTCGATCTTATCGATATACTTATAGTAGCCCGCATCATCCTGCGTAACAGGCGCGGGAATATCAGCTGTCTTTTCGCTTTCGTCAGCACTTGCAGATACTGCTGTGACAGACAAAACAGCAACGGCTGCAACTGCGGCGAATAGTACAGATAGCCGTTTTAATAACTTCATTGATATGACCTCCAAAAAATACACTCAGATCCTAAACCGTATATACTCCTGCCAAGCTTATCTATATCTGTCGGCACAGCTTATTTATTATATAACATTTTGTCGGAATTGTCAAGTTTTTGCTAACACTCTTGACGAAATGAACAAAAGGGATTATAATAAAGCAGTAAACATTTTTCACGGAGGCCGATCATGGACATTTTTGATGCTGTAAAGAAAATATATTCAAGGTCTGCCAATATTGCTGTACTTATGGACAGTAATATGAAGATGATCTGGAACAATGTTTCAGATATGCAGCTAAAATTCAACAAAAACAGAATATCAGCCTACGATCCTCAGCAAAAGATAACCGAAACCACTATCGCGAGGTATGATTACCTGAAGGGAAAACAGAAAGCAATTAAGATAGAGCCGCTTTACGAGGGTGATGAGATAGTCGGCTATCTTGGGATAATGTTTGAGACGACAGATGTTGCAAAGCTTGCCGACAACAGTGATTACATCAGGATAGAGCGCTCTATCGAGAATGAATTTTCTGAAAACCTGATGATGACCTCGGCTGAACTGGATGCGGCCCGCGGTCAGCTTGACAGCGAGGTCTACAGGGATATAAACGCATTTTTCAAGCGCCGTCTGCGAAATGCACGCAGCTATGTTGTGAACCGTGAGGAGATCTCATATTATAACTCTGCTCACGACAATGACACGATCATCAATGCAAGTGATATCCTGAGAAACCTGATAAAGCAGATCAGGAGCATTTTCATCTCAGCGGACTGCGACCTTGAATTCTTCTGTGATAAAGATATCTTCATAGTTGCCAAGGAAAAGCAGCTCAGCATAGCAGTGATGAACCTTATCACCAACGCCTACAAATATAACGACAAACCGTTCAAGCAGATAAAGGTAACGCTCACCTATGACGAGAACTTCAATCCTGTTCTCACAGTAAGCGATAACGGCATCGGCCTTGACAAGATCACCTTTGAAAAAGCTGTCAAGCCGTTCTGTCTTCAGGGCGACGACCCCAACGACCACATATCTATGGGGCTTTCGGTAGTGAAGATGTTCTGTGATGATATCGGAGCAAAGCTTTCACGAAAAGCCACCTCGGGCAAGGGTACAGAAATATCCATCACAATGGAAGAGGCTGTAGTATCTGACTACACCCTGAGAAGAGAGACACCAACTATAGTGCTCAACAAATTTGACCCTATCCGTTCTCTCATTTCGACTGTTATAGATTTTGACTGACAAAAAGCCGACAGCTTAAAAACAATGCTGTCGGCTTTGATGTTTTTATACAAATGGGCGCACCTGTCCCTCAGGGCAAAGAGTTGAGCTTCTTCTGCAGCTCTATCATATGGTTACGGCAGGAGGTTATCTCTCCTGTATACTTGTTGAACCATTCAACGTCGTTCTCATTAGGCTCCTCCTGCAAAAGAATAGCCTGAACGAGCGCAGACTGAGACCTTGAACGCTTTCTCTCGATCTCCTGTATAGTCTGCATACACATCTTTATCTCTTTTTTAAGCTTTCTTTTCTCACTCATAATAACCACCCTTTACAGTTTATTCGCCCAGTTTATTTATAGATTCCACAAGCTTGAAAGCATTTTCATAGCCCTTATCAAGATCCTGCGAGATGTCATCAACTATAGTTTTCAGCTCTTCAAGCTTGGTTTTCATCTGCACAGGATATTTTATCAGGCAGGAATTGATCTGATTTATAGCCTTTTGCTGCTCGGTAAAGTCATCAATAAGGAACGCAAACGAGTTCACGCTACTCATATCACTTACGAGCCTCGTATATTTCATCTCATAATCGCCCTCGCCGTTGATATAGGATTCAAGATCCTCTGATACGTGGGCGAGATTGACCTTGTACTGGAGCTTATAAGTCTCCTGCACACGTTTTGTCTCATCAATGTAAAGACCTATGAACACAAGAAGTGCAACAAGTGTAACTATCGCAACGATGATGGCGCTAACCATCCTTCTCTTCATTATCCTCTCTTGGTTCATTCTTATTCTCCTTATCGGCATTGGCAGCCGCTTCCTCGGCAAGCCTTTGCTTTTCTTTTTCTATTGCCTCACGGATAAGCTCCTGCTTTTTGGCTTCATACTCCTGCTTATCCTCAAGCCTTGCCTCAATGCCGAGCTTTGTTACCGTTCTTACCTCATACAGTGCAACTATCGTCAGCGGTATGATGACAAGCACCAGCAAAAGCTTTTTAGCATTGGCAAACGAATTGATCCATTTGAAAAACCTTGATTTTCGGATATACTTACCGACTATCTGGTCAGGCCTTATGCTCTTGTTGTCGGCAGCTTCGTTCGCATCACCCTTGGTGACGAAGGTGCCGTCCTTATTCAGAGCCATTATTCTGTGTGTGACCAGCTTGCCGGCAGCATCTCCGTCCTCTGAATAGAAAGATATCACATCTCCTGCTTTGAGTTTTGAAACCTCCGTCTTTCTTACGATGATGTAGTCATCAACGTGTATCGAAGGCTCCATACTGCCCGTCATAACTCTCAGAACATAGTTTCCGAAAACGCTCACAGCCTTACCGCGTGCGGCATTTATCATTACATA
>JAFUTU010000014.1 GCA_017484095.1 Ruminococcus sp.
TACTCTGAGTAGTCGATCTCGGGAACATCGACCGAATCCATAGTCGGATTTCTGTCGAGCTCGGGCTCGGGTGCTGCAGGAGCATCTGCCTCAGGTGTTTTTGTTCCGCAAACAGGGCAGAACTTAGCTCCCGGTGCGAGAGTATTACCGCAGATAGAGCATATGCCTGTGTTCACAAGGTTCTGTATCGGAGTACCGCAGGAGGCACAGAATTTAACGCCGTCAGCTACGGGGTTTCCGCAATTCGGACAATTTGCCATGATATCACTTCTTTCTTAAGTATACTCATTAAGTTATATTACTCATAAATCCCATATCAAGGAATATCCAGTCGCCGTCGACCTCGGCAACAACAACGGTCCCCTCATCGGTATCGCTGTCATCGCTTCCCTTGGCAGTCAGCTTGATCTTAAGCTCATATGCCTGAGACGGAACAAATTCGTCCTCGTCCGCATCAGTCATAGAAGCCCACATACTGTAGGTCGATTCATAATCCTCAATGTCGCTCTTTGAAAGCTTGTTCTTGCTCTTTACCTTATAGTCGAGCTTGAAGTTGTCACCGAACTCATCCTTGAATTCATCGAGGGCATCCTCCATAGTCTCGTCAAGAATGTCCCAGTCGATATAGCCCTCTTTCTCATAGTACTTTATGACGGCCTCAGGCATTGTTGCCCGGTATATCTTTTTCGAGTCCGCTTTCATCAAACCGTCACAGAGATCCTGGATCGGCTGTTCATATTTCGGAGAATCATCATCGTCCTTGCCGCCGCTTTTTTTGCCGCCCAACACGAATATCGAAACAACGATAGCAGCTATAACTGCAACTATAACGACAATGCCTATGATAAGGTTCTTGTTTGAGCCGGGCTTAACAGCTGCTGCCTGCTGCGGCATCTGATAGCCCTGAGGATTATTGAACACAGGCTGCTGATACTGCGGCTGCTGTGGCTGCTGATACTGCGGCTGTTGTGGCTGCTGATACTGCGGCTGTTGAAACTGCTGCTGTGGTTGCTGATACTGGGGTTGCGGCTGTTGAAATTGTGGCTGCGGCTGCTGAACAGGTGCAGCACCTGCACTTGCTGCCTGACCGCACACGGGACAGAACGCTGAGCCGTCAGCTATCTGACTTCCGCAATTGCTGCAAAACATTATAAAGCCCCTCCTCTGGTTTTGTTTTAAAAAAATGAGGGCGCGCAGCCCCCATTTTTAATATTGTGATTTGATATTACAGGAGACTTGAAAGTCCGCCGAGGCTTCCGAGACCGCTTCCGCTGAATACCCAGTCGCCGTCGATCTTCAGAACGATAATATCCTCGAGCTCCTGCTCGTCATCATCATCGTCGCCCTCGATAGTGAGAGTAACATCGAGCTTGTAGCCTGCTGTCGGATAGAAGTCAGACTTCTTGCCGTCAGTAGCGTCAGCATAATACTCAGCCATAGATCTGTACTTCTTCAGCTTCTTGTCGCTGAGCTCTGTAGCCTTTGTTACCTTGTAGGAAAGCTTAACGCCCTCACCGAACTCGTCCTCGAGCTCTTCCTTTGACTCTTCGAGCTCTTCGTCCAGATCATCCCAGTCGGGCTCCTCTTCGTCCTCATATGCCTTGAGCACTGAGCTTGGCATCGTAGACTCCATTACCATCTTGGCGTCAGCCTTGTTGAAGCCCTTTACCAGCTTGTCAAGAGGCGTCTTGTATCCGCCGCCGCCAACGAGGTTTACAAGCAGAACAATGATAAGTACAACAACTACTACCGCGCCGATAAGTACGCCGATGACCTTCTTGTCCTTCTTCTGAACGCCCTGCTTGAAGCCGTTGAAATCCTTGGGCAGGTCTGCCGTGAAATTCTGAACGCCCTGTGCGATATTGCTGGCAGCTGCAGAAGCCTGAGCTCCTACACCCTGAGCCTGTGCAGGCTGTCCCTGAGGCGCACCGCCGAGAGAAGCTCCGCAGCTTGTGCAGAACGTAGCGTTATCATCTAGCTGAGCACCGCACTTGTCACAAAATTTTGCCATGATACATTTCTCCATTTCCAAATTATAGTCAATGTTTTGCATAACATAAACATCACTAATATATTAACTCATTATTTCATTTTTGTCAATAGTTTTTTACACAAATCCCACTGTTTTTTCTTATTTCATAGAGCTTATGATCTCATTTGCCATTCTATAGATATCCTTCGGGTCTTCACCAATGAAAAACTCACCGTCTTCATAAAGTACTCTTCCTGCACACAATGTCATTTTCACATTTTGCTTTGAGCCGCTGTAAACTATATTCTTTGCGATATTGTTCATCGGCTGCATATTCGGCCGAAAGAGATCTATAACTATAAGATCAGCCTGTTTGCCTTCGGCGATAACGTCGCAGTCATCGAGACCCATGGCAAGAGCGCTTCCTCTTGTTGCTGCGTCGAGCACCATATCGGCAGGGCAGGCAGCAGCATCGTTCAGAAGTATCTTTTGGAGCCCTGTCATAAGGAACATTTCTCTGAACATATCGAGGCAGTTGTTGCTTGCAGGTCCGTCAGTTCCGAGGGCGATGCCGACGCCGCTTTGGCTGAGCTTGACTATCGGTGCGATGCCGCTTGCTAGCTTCACGTTAGAACCCGGGCAATGAACTGCCCACAGACCGCGCTTTTTAAATATCTCAATGTCATTATCGGAAAGATGAACGCAGTGGAAGCAGGCGCCGCCGTAATTGAAAATGCCTAAGCCTTCAAACAGCTCTGTAGGGGTCATGCCGTACTTTTCTACGCACTCGCGTACCTCTTTGGCGGTCTCTGAGCTGTGCATTGATACTGACTGTTTGTACTTTTCGGCAAGCTTCGCTATATCCTCCATAAGACCTTTTTCGGCGGTGTATTCAGCATGAAAGCCCAGCCTGAAGCTGATAAGCGGAGAAATACCGTTGTATTTTAGGTATCTTTCCTCAAGCACCTTGGCGTTATCTCTTTCGCCGCTGACAGCGCCGCACATCACCGAGCGAAAACCGCTTTCTGTGCAGGCTTTAACGTAATCGTCAAGCTCAAAATACATATCGAATGCCGCAGTGCAGCCTGTCGTCAGGTATTCGAGCACAGCAAGCTTTGTCAGCCAGTAGACCTTTTCGCCGTCAAGCTTTGCCTCCATAGGGAACACCTGCTCGAACAGCCAGTCCTGGAGAGGAAGGTCATCGGCATAGGAGCGCAGAAACGTCATAGCCGAATGTGTATGTGCGTTTTTGAATGACGGCATAAGTAGGTCGCCGTTAAGGTCTATCTCTCTTTCAAAGGTCTGCTCTTTCAGCTTTTCCTCAGAGGGCACACCTACAAAGGCTATTTTGTCTGCATCTGTCCAGACCTCCTGCCCTTCGGTAACGGGCGAAAAGGCGTCTGTCATTATCCTGCCGTTATAGAATCTTATCATTTTTATTCTCCTGTCATTATAACATTTTTGAAATGCGCTGTATGCTTTCCGAAACGAGCGCTTTGAATCTGGGTGCGTTTTTATCTGCACATTCCTGCACCTCTGCATGAGTGAGCGGTGTCGGGTTTATCCCTGCCGCAAGATTTGATATGCACGAAACTCCGCAGACTCTCATTCCTGCATGGTTTGCGGCTATCGCTTCAACAGCGGTCGACATTCCCACAGCATCGGCACCCAGTCTGCCTGCCATGCGTATCTCCGCAGGCGTCTCGAACGAAGGTCCTGTAAGCTGAAGATACACACCCTTTTGCAGCTTTATGCCGAGCTCTTCTGCGCTTTCCTTTACTGCGAGGGAAAGATCCGCATCGTAAACATGGCTCATATCAGGGAACCTCGTTCCGATCTCATCTATGTTCTCCCCTATAAGCGGATTTGGCACGAATGAAGCTATGTGATCCTCTATCAGCATCATATCGCCTGCCGAGAAATCAGGGTTTATCCCTCCTGCCGCATTGGTAAGAAAAAGCACTTTTGCGCCCATCAGTCTCATAAGTCTTGCAGGGAGAACTACATCTCTCATAGTGTACCCTTCATAGTAATGCACTCTGCCGTCCATTATCACGACCTTTGCATCACCTATCAGCCCGAAAACAAAACGGCCCTTGTGTCCTTCAACAGTTGACCTCGGAAAGTTCGGTATATCCTCATAGGGTATCTCCGCCTTGATATCAACGCTCTGAGTAAATCCTCCCAGCCCCGAGCCCAGCACCAGCGCTGTATCGGGGACAAAGTCTGTTCTTTCTCTTATTGCCGCAAGGCATTTTTCAAGTCTTTCATATTCGTTCATAGCTGCCTCCTTGTTATTCCAGAGAATAAATTCCCGTAAGTTCACCGTGTCGATATGCAGCTCTCGGCACCCTTGCCGATATGCCGCAGACTATCTCGTAACCGATAGTGCCTATCATCTTTGCGATATCGTCAGCAGTTATCCTCTCGTTTCCCTGACACCCTATCAGCACAGCCTCATCGCCAGACTTTACCTCTCCCGCATCAGTAACGTCCACCATGAACTGATCCATGCAGACTCTTCCCGTTATGGGGCAGCGCCTGCCGTTGATAAGTACGTAACCCTTGTTCGAGAGCAGTCTTGGGTAGCCGTCCGCATAGCCTGCCGTTATCGTTGCGAGCTTCATTCTCTTCTCTGCCGTAAAGGTGCGCCCGTAGCTTACCGAGGTGCCAGCCTCTATCTCCTTTACCTGAGAGATAATTGCTTTCAGCGTCATGACAGGGGCGAGCTCAAACGGCAGCGGCACATCCGGGTCGGGATAAAGACCGTAAAGGATTATACCGAGCCTTGCCAGTGTGCTTTTCTCGTCTGCGTGGTATACTCCGCCTGCGGAATTGAGAAAATGCACCTGTGAAAGGATCACTCCGAGCTTTTCAGCTTTGTCGGCAGTTTTCAGCAGCTTGTCTCTCTGAGCTCTGGTGTAGGCTGCCTTGTCCTCGTCAAGAGAGTCAGCCACGGCAAAATGCGTGAATATCCCTTCGAGCTTTACACCCGAAAGCTGTGTCATTTCAAGAAGATCACGCGCATTTTCCTCTGCCGTGCCCGTCAGCCCTATCCTTGTCATGCCCGTATCGACCGCACAGTGGAGCCTTACCTTTCCCCGAGCAGCTCTTTGCGAAAGCTCCCGAGCGTAGGCAAGCTCTGTACACGCTTGTATAACGTTCAGCTTTATGAGCTCATCAGTATATTCGGGGTATGTCCAGCCAAGGATGAGTATCTCGCCCTTTATGCCCATTTTTCTGAGTCTGTTCGCTTCGGTCAGATTTGCAACAGCGAACCAGCGGACCCCAAGCTCATTTTCGAGAAAGGGCACCACAGCCTCATCAAAATGTCCGTAGCAGCACGCCTTTACAACGCACAGCACCTCTACCGAGGAGGGCAGCCCCTTTCGGAAACTGTCAAGATTTTTTTCGATGCTGTCAAGATCTATCTCGGCATAGCATCTTTTCGGAAATTTCATACATATTCTTCCTTTGTGATTTATTTGTTATGTCTCGGAAAAATTAACCGAAACAAATAATTTGTAAATTATAGCCGAAAACCTATTGAAAAACAAAATCTGATGTGTTATAATGATTTATATATTTGTTTGTGCGGAGTAGATAGTTTTGGATAATGTTGTAGCAGCAGGAGATTTTTCCTGCGATGAGAGCAGCACCTGCTGCTTTACAGGGCACAGAAGACGAGCCCTTCCCGACAGCGGTGATATGTCCTCTCAGCTTATGAAGATACTCACGAGCAGACTGAACCTTATGATAAAGACCGCTTACAGCGACGGTTACAGGACCTTTATCTCGGGAATGTCCGAGGGGATAGACCTATGCTGTGCGGAGATAGTGCTTTCGATGAAAATGTCGGGTGCTTATGAGGGAATAAGGCTGATCTGCGCCGTACCCTATCCCGAGCAGTTCAAGGAAATGAAAAGCGCAGAGGACAGGTACAGATACTATGCCTGTATGAAGGGCTGCGATGCTGTGGTTTATGTCAGTCCTGCGTATTCAAAGGGCTGCTACCGTGAAAGAAATGCCTTTATGATAGAACATTCGTCAAGGCTTATAAGCGTGGTAGACCCGTCGAACGATGCCTCGGGCACTATGCAGACCGTAAGGCTTGCCGAGAAAAAAGGCATCGAGATAATCACCGAGGATATCGGCGGTATCTGTAATTAACAGTTTACACCCATTCGGCAAATATTTCAATAGGGTCAGAGAAAATTTTTTCTCAGCCGTCTAATAAGACCAAACGGCGGCATACTATATACTATATGATAGACAGGAGATCATCACCTATGGCTCAGGCAAAAAGGAAGAAGAAAAGAAAATCTCAGGCGCCGATAGCTCTCGTGTATTTCATCACGATGATAGTGTTTCTGGTCATTATAGGGCTGGTGGCGTTTTATATGCTCAGGAAGATGGGCGTGCTCGGAAATGATGATGACAATGGTACGGGAGAGATACAAAACCCCACCTACAACACTTTCCTCGCCAGAATAAACAGCAAGGACGTTCTGGTGGAGATGACGGTGCTCAGAGTCGCTCCCGATGCACAGCAGATAATCGTTATACCTGTTTCTGCGTTCACGGTGAATGATGACGGAAAGACTCTCAGAGAGGTCTACGAGGGAGAGGGTCTTAAAAAGGTTGAGAATACCGTGTCGGATATGCTGGGAATAAAGTTTGATAACTATGCTACTGTCAGCAATACCGCGTTTGAGACCATATGCGATATAGTCGGCGGCATACCCTATGCCCCGGATGAGGAGCTTTACTACCTCTCGCAGGACAATGACGAGAATGACATATCTCTTCCCGCAGGTGAGCTTTCTCAGCTTTCGGGCAGACAGATAAGGCTCATTAGCCAGTACCCTGTTTTCTCTGAGGGCAGGGGCGGCAATATGAAGTTCCTCGGCACTGCCGTGGCAGCCCTTGTAAACAATGCCTTCCAGCAGAGCTCTCTCACAAAGGATAACTTAGATAATATATATAATCTCATCACAAGCAACAGCAATACCGACTGGACAAGAGAGCAGTTCATTGAGGAGAAGATGAAGATAAGAGAGATGCTCGACCTTCACCTTACACCTGCAACAGCTCTTATCCCTGAAGGCGAGTGGACCGATGAGACGCATTTCAAGATGAGCCAGGAGTATCTTGACAAGGTAGCTCAGATGATGATGGATACACAGGGCTCAGTGGTAGACGGCTCGGCTGCATGATGTGATGATAAAGACTGTTCACGCCAAAGGAGATAAAAATGAAATTAATGGTCATTATCCTTAATAAAACAGATGCACTTGAATATCTTCTCGAGGGATTGTCGGCATCAGGTATCAGAGGTGCCACGATAATAGACTCCTCCGGTATGGCGGAGACTCTTTCAAAGCTTGGAAGCTCGATAATAAGCGCCTCGCTGAGAGGACTTTTCAGCGGAGATGAGGAGAATAAAACTATAATCTCCGTTATAAAAAACGATCAGCTCGATGCGGCGCGAAAGGTCGTATACAATACGGTAGGTGACCTTTCACAGCCGAATACGGGAATACTTTTTACTCTTCCGATCGACTTTGTGGAGGGTACGGTCAAGAGGCCGAGAGCGATAAAGCCGCCTGATGAATAACAGAATGTTTACAGTCTGTTGCAGAAATGTTCATAAAAATTCGGGTTTGAGCTTTAAAAACGCTTGAAAATCAGGGGTTTATGTGATATAATATATGCAATAGGCTTTACTAAAAGACTGGAACTTGACTTCCGGTCTTTTGATTTTGTATGGAGGTAATAATGGCAGAAAAGAAAAACACGGTACAGCTCGTGAGAGAGCTGGCACAACCGCTTGCCGATGAGCTGGGCTTGTTTCTGTGGGATGTGCGCTTTGAAAAAGAGGGCGCGGTCTGGTACCTGAGGGTGCTGATAGACAAGGACGGCGGAGTCGACATGGACGACTGTGAGGCTTTTACAAGACCTATGAACAAGCTGCTGGATGAGGCTGACCCGATAAGCCAGAGCTATGTGCTTGAATGCGGCAGCCCCGGGCTCGGGAGGGAGCTGAGAAGGCCCGAACACTTCGAGGTCTGTATAGGAGATATAATAAGGGTAAGGCTGATAAGACCAGATAAGGACGGCAACAAGGAATATGTCGTCGGGCTGGCAGGTTATGAGAAGAACAGGATATTCTGCTGCACTCTTGATGATGAGGGCAACAGCACGGGAGATATAGAGTTTGCTCTTTCGGACTGTGCTTATGTCAAGCTCAATGATGACGCAGACCTGTTTGCTTAGATGATCTTCTGCAGAAAAACTGTAATCATATATATCGAAAGGAATGGTAAGAAAAATGGCTAAGGTGAAGAAAAACAAGAAAGAGGAGATATCGTTCGAGCAGCGTTTCTTTATGGCGCTCGATGCCCTCGAAAGCGAAAGTCATATAGATAAGGAGACTCTGATCGAGAAGATAAAGTCAGGTATCGAAAAGGCGATAAAGAAGGATTATCCCTACAGCGAGAACATAAGCATCATTATCGACCCTGAGACAAACAAGTTCGAGATGAAGCTGCTCAAAGAGGTAATGGACGTTATGTTCGTTGACGACCCTGATAACGAGATCTTCATTGATGAGGCTAAGACCTATGACCCCGATATCAAGGTGGGTGATATGGTAGAGATACCTCTTGACCCTGCAAGGTTCGGAAGAGTTGCGGCACAGAACGCTAAGCAGTCGATCAAGCACGATATCAAAGACTTTGAGAGAGAAAAGCTCATCGCTCAGTATCACGATAAGGAGCACGAATGCGTTTCGGCTGTTGTTCAGAAGGTCGAGCCTGCTACTCAGAACGCTATCCTCACTATCGACAAAAATGAGGTATACCTCATAAGAAATGAACAGATACCCGGAGAGGAGCTCAGAGCAGGAGATATCATCAAGGTTTATGTTGTCGGCATCGTGAACCCAGAGAGAAAGCCCTCGATAAAGATATCGAGAACGCACAGGGAGCTGGTTAAGAGACTGTTTGAGCTTGAGGTGCCCGAGATAGCTGACGGCACTGTTGAAGTGAAGGCTATATCGAGAGTTGCGGGAGCGAGAAGCAAGATAGCTGTATGGTCTAAGGACCCGAACGTTGATGCTGTGGGCGCCTGCATAGGACCCAGAAAGTCAAGAATAAGCTCGATAGTGAATGAGCTCAACGGTGAGAAGATAGACGTTATCACCTGGGTAGAGGACGAGGCAGAGTTCATAGCAAAGGCACTTGCGCCTGCCACAGTGCTCGATGTTGAGATCAGCCCCGAGGAGGGGGTAAGAGAGTGCAGGGTAACGGTGCCTGACGATCAGCTCTCGCTCGCTATCGGAAACAAGGGTCAGAACGCTAAGCTTGCGGCCGGCCTTACAGGATACAAGATAGATATCGTTTCCGACAAGGAGCCCAAGCCAAAGGCTGAGGAGCCCGAGGAGGAAGTACTCGAGGAGAGTGCCGGGGAAGAATAATGAAAAGTCATAAAATACCTATGAGAATGTGTCTCGGCTGCGGCGAGATGAAGCCGAAGAAAGAGCTTGTCAGGGTAGTAAGGTCAAAAGATGGTGAGATGTCTCTCGACCTTACGGGAAAGAAAGCGGGAAGAGGCGCATATATATGCAAAAACGCGGAATGTCTCAGGAAGGCAAGAAAGGCAGGAAGGTTTGAGAAGAGCTTTTCGTGCCGCATAGATGATGAGGTGTTCGCCGGACTGGAGGAAGAGCTTGCAAATGAAGAGTAAGATAGGTCTGATAACGATGTGTGCTAAAGCAGGACGTCTTGCTATGGGAATGGATATGATGAAGGACTCCTGCAAAAACGGCAGTGCCAAAGGCATTTTTGTTGCAAGCGACATATCGGACAAATCGCTCAAAGAGGCAAGGTACTGCAGCTCCAGATACGATGTCGGACTGTGGGCGCTGGATATGACTATGGATGAGCTGATGAAAGGGCTCGGAAAAAGAGTCGGGGTGCTTGCGGTGTGCGACAGCGGATTTGCAAAGTCCTGTGCTAAGGGACTTGAAAAGATCATTATCGAAGACGACAAATTTTAATATAAGGAGGAACGACCGCCTATGGCAATCAAAGCTAACAAGTATAAGCTTGGAGAACTGGCTAAGGATCTTAATGTATCGAACAATGATGTTATAAGCTGTCTGGCACAGCTTACGGATGAGGCGAAGAAGTCACAGTCTGCGCTTTCACCCGATGAGATATCATATGTTCTCGAATATTTTACTCAGAATAATCAGGCTGAGAATTTCAACGATTTTTTCGCTGACAACGAGAAGCCTGAGGATCTGAAGAAGAAAGAAGAGGAAGCCAAGGCAAAGGCCGAGGCAGAGAAAAAGGCTGCCGAGGAAAAGAAAGCGGCAGAGGAAAAAGCTGCTGCAGAGAAAGCTGCAAAGGCTAAGGCTGAGGCTGAAAAGGCAGAAAAGAAAAAGGCTGAAAGAAAGAAAAAAGAGGATAAGAAGCCTGCAAAGAAAAAGGAGCACGGAACAAGGCTCCAGTTGGGAGGATTCTCTCAGAACAAGGCGGACAGCTCGGAGGGTTATACCATTTCGCAGGATAACGAGAGCTACGGCTCGGGCAAGACTATCGACCTCAGAGGAAGCTACGTTGAGCTCGACAAGTATAATGAGAAGTATGACACTCTTGCAAACTCAAAGCATAACAAGAGCAAGGATAACTTCCAGAAAAAGCAGAAGCTTATTCAGAAGTCTCAGCAGAGAAAGAAGCAACAGTTCTCTCATAAGAGAGAGACAGAGAACGAAAAGCTGCGCCGCTTAGAGCTTGAGAGGGCAAGAAAGCAGCAGCTGAAGGTAATGATCCCCGATGAGATCGTTGTTTCAGAGCTTGCAAGCAGACTGAAAGTGACAGCTACCGAAGTTATCAAGAAGCTTATGGGTCTCGGTGTGTTCGCATCTATCAATGAGGTCGTAGACTTCGACACTGCGGCGCTTGTGGCAGAGGAGCTCGGTGCTAAGGTAGAGAAGGAAGTTCATATAACCATTGAGGAGAGACTTATCGAGGACGATAAGGATCCTGAGGATAAGCTCGTTGAGAGATGCCCTGTAGTTGTTGTTATGGGTCACGTTGACCACGGTAAAACATCTATCCTTGACAGGATAAGAAATGCTCACGTTACCGAGACAGAGGCAGGCGGTATAACACAGCACATAGGTGCTTACCAGATAGAGTATAACGGCAAGAAGATAACCTTCCTCGATACCCCGGGACATGAGGCATTCACTTCGATGAGAGCAAGAGGTGCGAACGTTACCGATATCGCTATTCTTGTTGTTGCTGCCGATGACGGTATCATGCCGCAGACTATAGAGTCGATAAATCATGCAAAGGCTGCGGGAGTTTCCATAATAGTTGCAATAAATAAAATGGATAAAGAGGGCGCCGATCCCGACAGAGTTAAGCAGCAGCTGACAGAGCAGTCGCTCGTTGTTGAGGAATGGGGCGGAGATGTTATCGCTGTGCCTGTTTCTGCAAAGACGGGTATGGGTATTGATGAGCTGCTCGATAATGTTCTGCTCATCTCCGAGGTCAAGGAGCTAAAGGCAAACCCCGACAGGCTTGCAAAGGGTACAGTTATCGAGGCAAGGCTCGACAAGGGCAAGGGCCCTGTAGCTACACTGCTGGTAGAGAACGGAACGCTTCGTGACAGCGATATAATCATCGCAGGTACATCTGTTGGCCGTGTAAGAACTATGATGAACGACAAGGGCAGAACTATCAAGGAGGCGGGACCTTCTACACCTGTTGAGATAACAGGTCTCGGCGAGGTGCCGAGCGCAGGCGATACCTTCAATGCTGTTGCTGATGAGAAGCTCGCAAGAGAGCTCGTTGAGCAGAGAAAGCAGGAGGCAAAGGAGGAGCTGTTCGCTCAGCACAGAAAGGTAACTCTCGACAATCTGTTCAGCCAGATCGAGGAGGGAGAGGTCAAGGAGCTTCCGATAATCGTAAAGGCAGACGTTCAGGGCTCGGTGGAGGCTGTAAGGCAGTCACTGGAGAAGATATCGAACGAAGAGGTAAGGGTAAAGGTTATCCACGGTGCTGTTGGTGCAGTGTCGGAGAGCGACGTTATGCTTGCTAATGCATCGAACGCTATAATCGTAGGCTTTAATGTAAGACCTGACCCCGTTGCAAAGGCAAATGCCGAGCAGAACGGTGTCGATATCAGACTTTACAGGATAATCTATGATGCTATCGAAGAGATAACAGACGCTATGAAGGGTATGCTGGCACCTAAGTTCAGAGAGGTCGACACCGCAAGAGTTGAAGTGCGTCAGGTATACAAGATATCTAACGTCGGAACGGTGGCAGGCTCATATGTGCTTGACGGTAAGATCGGCAGAACTGACCTTATCAGAGTCGTTCGTGACGGTATCATAATCGCTGATGATAAGATGTCGAGCCTGAAGAGATTCAAGGACGATGCTAAAGATGTCGCAGCCGGATTTGAGTGCGGTATCACACTTGAGAAGTTCACAGACATCAAGGAAGGCGACATCTTTGAGGCCTATGTTATGGAGGAGTACAGAGAATAGGTGCTCGCCTCACGGCTCTGACGTTCACAGCGCAGAGCGTGCTGCAGGTTTTGCTGCTCGGTGACTTTCAGCTCGTTATGACTTTTACTGAGCAAACAGGTAGTAGGGAATAGATCCTATATCTTTATGGTTAAAGGAGTACACTATGGCTTCACACAAGGCAGGACGAATGTCCGAGGATATTAAGAGGATAATCTCGGGAATGATGAGAGATCTCAAAGACCCGAGGATAGCAGGAGGAGAGATGCTGACAGTTGTCAGGTGCGATGTTGCGCGTGACGGCTCCTACTGCAAGGTATATATTTCAAGCTTTGAGGGCTTTGACAGGGCAAAACAGGCTGTCAAAGGATTTGAGTCGGCTTCGGGATATATCAAGAGGGAGATATCTAACGTTCTGGGGCTTAGAAAATGCCCCGAGCTGAAATTTGTTGCCGATGATTCTATAGAGCATTCTGCTGAGATAAGCAGAAGACTCAGGGAGCTTGTCCCCGAGGAAGCCGACAATGAGGAAGGAAGTGAAGATGATGACCTTTTCTGAGATCAACAGGATATTTGAAGAAAATGATAACTTCACTATCCTTACACACAAGAGCCCCGACGGTGACACGCTGGGATGCGGTTTCGCACTTTGCGAGTTCCTGAGAAGAATGGGCAAAAAGGCAAATGTTCTCAATTCAGAGGGCTTCCCGGAAAGATATAATTTTATCTATGAGGGCTACTACGAGCAGGATTTTGAGGAGAAGTATGTCATCGCGGTAGATATTGCTGACACTGTGCTGCTGGGGCACAACCTTGAGCGCTATGCCAAGGAGGGCGCGATAGATCTTTGCATAGATCATCATATATCGAACAAGTACTATGCAAAGCAGACCTATGTAGACCCTGATGCCTCTGCTGCTGCACTGATAATGTACAAGATATTCAAGGAGTCGGGAAGAGAGATAACAAAGCATATCGCTGAGTCTCTTTATACAGGCATTGCAACGGATACAGGCTGCTTCAAATATGAGAACACCACGCCCGAGGCTCACAGGATAAGCGCAGAGCTTATGGAGCTGGGAATAGATTTCACGACGATCAACAGAAAAATGTTCGATGTGAAGAGCAAGGCAAGGCTCAGGATAGAGCAGAGCGTTGCAAGGCATATGGAATACTATTTTGATGACAGATGCTCGCTGATAGTGCTCACTAAAGAGATGATGGAGGAGGCAGGCGTTGAGGCTTCTGAATTTGAAGGGCTGGCGTCGATACCTCTCAGCGTTGAGGGCGTGCTTATCGGTATCACCATAAAGCAGCGCCATGAGAACGTTTATAAGATATCGGTAAGAACTACCGAGGCGGTAGATGCTTCAGCGTTCTGCAAGAATTTTGGCGGCGGCGGACATATCCGTGCGGCTGGCTGCGAAATACACGCACCTCTTGCTGAGGTAAGAAGTATGCTGCTGATGCAGGCAGATAAGGAACTAAATGGCACAAAAGAATAAAATAAGCGGAGTTCTGCCCGTTTATAAGCCTGAGGGCTGGACATCTTTCGATGTGGTGGCAAAGCTGAGGGGCATAACGGGCATAAAAAAGATAGGCCATGGAGGAACCCTTGACCCGATGGCTGCAGGCGTGCTGCCTGTGTTTCTCGGAAGAGCTGCAAGAGCCTGTGATATAATGCCTGACGACAGAAAGCGCTACATAGCAGGCTTCAGGCTGGGAGAGACTACGGACACCCTCGATATAACTGGCAGGGTGACGGACAGCTGCGGCAAAAAGGTCAGCCGTGAGGATATAGAAACGGCTCTGGCAGGGTTTGTAGGAGATATATTGCAGGTGCCGCCAATGTATTCTGCTATAAAGGTGAACGGAAAAAAGCTTTATGAGCTTGCCCGCGCAGGAGAGACCATAGAGCCCGAACCGAGAGAGATAACCGTCGATGAGATAAAGCTGACGCAGTTTGATGAAAAAAGTCAGACAGGTGTGCTTGTAATAAGCTGCCGCAAGGGAACGTATGTGAGAGCGCTGATAAGAGATATCGCATTGAAGTGTGGAACTTTTGGCGTTATGACTGCGCTGGAGAGAACATTTTCGGGCGGATTTTCACTGGACGAGTGCTTCACGATAGCGGAGATAACCGAGGCAGTATCTGACAGGGAGCTGAGGGATATCCTTCTGCCGACCGATAAGATATTCGACCTTTATGAGGATATAAGGCTGGGAGCCTTTGAAACAAGGCTCTATAAAAACGGAGTAAGGCTCAGAGCAGAGCAGTCGGGAAAAGAGCCCGATGACAGGCTGTACCGAGTGTATGGCTTTGACGGTGAATTTCTGGGGCTTGGAAGGTTCTTTGGAACGGAGCTCGGCAATTTCAAGAGCTTCTTTGAAGTTTAAAAACAACAGGCATGATTTATTGGCTGCGGGGTGATGTTTTGATAATAATTGATGATAACAGCGGTATACCTCGCGGAAAAGAAACGGTCTGTGCTCTGGGGCTGTTTGACGGAGTTCACAGAGGACACAGATACATAATAGATACTGCTGTGAGCAAAGCAAAAAAAGCAGGCAAAGCATCAGCTGTGTTCTGTTTTAAAACTGACAGCGTAACTTCAAAGGGTCACGACGGACGTATAGAGATGCTTCTCGACGATGAGCAGAAGAGAGAGCGCATAGCTATGGCAGGTGCGGATTATCTCTACTCTCCCGAGTTTGCAGAGCTGAAGGGTATGAGACCCGAAGAATTCGTGAGGGATATACTTTACGGAAAAATGGGCTGCACAGGTGCTGTATGCGGTGAGGAC
Organism: Ruminococcus sp.; assembly: GCA_017484095.1. Taxonomy (GTDB): domain Bacteria; phylum Bacillota; class Clostridia; order Oscillospirales; family Ruminococcaceae; genus Hominimerdicola. The sequence goes on from JAFUTU010000014.1 coordinate 15,323, forward strand.
TTCACCTTCGGCAGAGGCGCTGTAGGCAAGGCTGATGATCTTGTGCGGCTGGGCGAAAAATACGGCATAAGCGTAACAGTGGCGCCGCCGCTGACAGAGGACGGAGTTACTATAAGCTCAACGCTTATAAGAAAGCTGATACGTCAGGGCGAGATAGCAAGAGCAAATGAGCTGCTGGGCTATCGGTTCGGCTTTGAGCTTGAAGTCGAGCACGGCTTTCAAAGAGGAAGAACGTGGAATTTCCCGACGATCAATCAGTCTATCCCGAGGGGCAGAGTGCTGCCGAGATTCGGGGTGTACTGCTCAAAGGTAAGGTTTGATGACAAGGCCTACTGCGGTGTTACAGATATAGGTCTTAAGCCGACAGTGAATGCGCAGCTTACAAGGCCGCTGGCAGAGACCTTCATTTTAGACTATGAGGGCGATCTGTACGGCAAGAAGGTGAAGCTGGAACTTTATGAATTTCTGCGGGCTGAAAAGCGCTTTGAAAGCGTGGACGAGCTCAAAGCAGAGATACAGCGAAACACTATGCAGGCGCAAAAGTATTTTCAGCAGAGCGGTGACCTGACATGATCAAAAACAAATGGATAAAGTATATTATTTTTATCGCAGTGTTAACAGGGCTGTGGGTGCTGTATGAGGTGATGTGTGCTGAGTTTTACAGGCACAGCAGCTATGAGTTCGTTCTCAGGAGGGACATTCTGGCGCCTGCGGCTGCAGCGGCAGCGGTGGGATACTTCCTGTTTCTGAAGGACTGACTGTGATAACGGAAAGGATGATAGCTTTGAATAAGGTTAGAACGAGGTTTGCACCGTCACCGACGGGATATATGCACATAGGCAATCTTAGGACTGCACTTTTTGCATATCTTATCGCCAAGAAAAACGGTGGAGATTTCATTTTAAGGATAGAGGATACCGATCAGGAGCGCTATGTTGAGGGCGCTGTTGATGTTATATATGATACACTGAAAGATGTCGGGCTGAACTGGGACGAGGGACCTGATATCGGAGGTCCTGTGGGCCCGTATGTGCAGTCTGAAAGAATGGGAATGTTCAAGGACTATGCTGAGGAGCTCATCAGCAAGGGCGAGGCTTACCGCTGCTTCTGCGATAAGGAAAGGCTTGACAAGGTGAGAGCTGAGCAGGAGTCAAAGGGCGTTACCCCTATGTATGACAGACACTGCCGTCATCTCTCTCAGGAGGAGATAGACAAAAACCTTGCAGAGGGCAAGCCCTACGTTATCAGGCAGGCTATCCCCGAGGGTGAGATAACCTTCCACGATGAGCTTTACGGTGACATAACCGTTGACTGTGCCGAGCTTGATGACCAGATACTGATAAAGACGGACGGTATGCCCACATATAATTTTGCAAACGTTGTTGATGACCACCTTATGGGCATTACTCATGTGGTAAGAGGAAACGAGTATCTTGCCTCTGCGCCGAAGTATACGCTGCTTTACAAGGCTTTCGGCTGGGAGGAGCCCACCTATATCCATGTTGAGCATATAATGAAGGACAAGCAGCACAAGCTCTCCAAGAGAGACGGTGACGCTTCCTATCAGGATCTTATGCAGAAGGGCTATCTGAAAGAGGCAGTCATAAACTATATCGCACTTCTGGGCTGGGCACCTAAGGGTGAGCAGGAGATATTCACTCTCGATGAGCTGATACAGGAGTTTGACATTCACGGGCTTTCAAAGTCACCCGCGATATTTGATCCGCTGAAGCTGAGGGCAATAAATGCCAAGTATATAAAGGCACTGGCACCCGAAAAATTTGCAGAGTATGCTGTGCCGTACATCAGGCAGAGCATAAAGCGCGAGGATATCGACCTTAACGAAGTTGCAGCTTTGTTGCAGGCAAGAACAGAGGTGTTCACAGACATTCCTGAAATGGTAGACTTCTTCGATGAGCTGCCTGCTTATGAGAATGATCTCTACACCCACAAGAAGATGAAGACTAATCCCGAGAATTCGCTCGAGTCGCTCAAAGCGGTCCTGCCCGTGCTTGAAAAGCTTGATGACTGGAGCATGGACGGTGTTCATGAGGCTCTGTTCGGGCTGATAGGTGAGCTCGGCGTCAAGAACGGTATCATTCTCTGGCCGCTCAGAGTTGCGCTTTCAGGCAAGCCCTCCACTCCCGGAGGAGCAGTTGAGCTTGCACATCTGCTCGGCAAGGAGGACTCTGTCGCAAGAGTAAAAAAGGGCATAGAGCAGCTTTCATAAATACTCTTGCAAATCATCACAATGCTTTCACATGAGAGTATTAGGATATATAATGGCAAAAATTCTTACCTCTAAGAAAGGGGGCAGTATTCCGTATAAGGAATAAAGAAAAATGATAGAAGTTGTAAATCTTACAAAGAGATACGGCGACAAAAAGGCTGTCAACAATATCTCGTTCAAGGCCGAAGACGGTGAGGTGCTGGGCTTTCTCGGCCCCAACGGAGCAGGAAAGTCTACCACTATGAATATACTTACGGGGTATATCTCCTGCACGGACGGCAAGGCTCTTATCGACGGGATAGATATCCTTGAGGAGCCTGTAAAGGCTAAAAAGCTTATAGGCTACCTTCCTGAGATACCTCCGCTTTATGTGGATATGACTGTAAAGGAGTATCTGTATTTTATCTACGATCTGAAAAAATGCAAGCTGCCAAAGATATCTCATCTGAAGGATATCTGCCAGCTTGTGAAGATAGAGAACGTCTATAACAGAATGATAAAGAACCTGTCAAAGGGCTATCGTCAGAGAGTGGGTCTTGCACAGGCTCTAGTCGGCAACCCAAAAACTCTTATCCTTGATGAGCCTACGGTCGGCCTTGACCCGAACCAGATAATCGAGATAAGGACCCTTATCAAGAAGCTCGGAAAGAACCACACGGTCATACTTTCATCTCACATACTTTCAGAGGTGCAGGCTGTGTGCGACAGGGTAGTTGTTATCAATGAAGGAAAGATAGTTGCTAACGATACCGAGGAGAACCTTTCTCAGAAGCTCTCAAACGAGCATAAGCTAACCGCAAAGATAGAGGGCGAGAGCGAAAAGGTTCTCAGAGCGATAAAGAGCATAAAGGGCGTTATAACAGCTGAGTGTACGATGCAGCATAAAAACGGCGTCGGCACTTACAGCATAGAGGCAAGCGAAAAGACCGATATAAGAAAAGAGCTTTTCACTCGGATCGCCAAAAACGGCTGGTATCTGCTGGAGATGAAGACAAGCGAGCTGTCTCTTGAGGATATATTCCTCAAGCTTACTATGGGTGAGCACATTGACCTCACCGAAAGCGATGAAGAAGAGGAGGCTGAGGACTGATGGGAGCTATATTTCGCAGAGAGGTAAGGTCTTATTTCACCTCGCCTATCGGATACATATTTCTGGCTGCATTCTATGCCTATACGGGCATAATGTTTTCAAGCTACAGTCTGGAGAGCGGCTATACCAAGCTTGATTCGCTTTTTGGTTCTCTCCTGATAATAATAGTTGTGCTCGTTCCCATACTTACGATGAGAACGATCTCTGAGGAAAAGCGTTCCAAGACAGATCAGTGCCTGCTGACTGCTCCCGTGGGGCTCGGTTCCATAGTTTTAGGAAAGTTTCTTGCGGCATTTCTGATCTATCTGCTGGCAGTGTCTATTACCGTAGTGCTGGCAGTGGTGGTGTCAGTCTACGGCAGCCCCGACTGGAACGTCGTAGTGGGCAACATAGTTGCGCTGGCACTTGTCGGCGGCGCATATATCTCTATCGGGATACTTTGCTCGTCTTTCACCGAGAATCAGGTGGTATCTGCAGTGTCGAGCTTTATAGCGCTGCTGCTGTGCTCGTTCCTGTCTACCATTGCGAATATCCTTCCGTTTGATTGGCTGCAGGCTGCCTGCGGAAAGATCTCGTTCGGAGAGAGATATTACTCCTTTACCTACGGAGTGTTTGATTTTTCAAATGTTGTGTTCTTTATAAGCGCGGTCGCAGTATTCCTGTTCCTTACGGTCAGGGTGCTCGAAAAAAGACGCTGGTCATAATATTTGAAAGAGAAACTGTCGAGAAAAGGAGGTAATTCCCGCTCGGGAAAGAGATATGGATACTAACGAGAATAACGAAAGAGTCTCCGTTTCAAACGAGGAGCTGCTGGCCGACGTGATCGAAAGCGAGAAAAAGGCAAAGCAGGAAGACAATACGGAGAACGTTGATAAAAAGAATAAAAAAGACAAAACTAAGAAAAAAGAGGTCAAAGGTACAGCCAAGAAGCTAAAGCACGGAACTATGGCAACGGTGCTCACCTGTGTGTTTATTGCACTGGTGGTGCTGGTGAACGTGGTCACCACTATGATCTTTGACAGATACCCTATATCTATCGACCTTACACAGAACAAGATCTATTCCGTTACCGATAAAACGGAGAAATATGTAAAGAGCATTGATACTGATGTGCTCGTCACCGTGTTTGCCGATGAGGAGACCTTTGAGGGCTATAACTCATATACAAAGCAGGCATCTGAGCTTTTGAAAAACTATTCAAAGCTCAATCATCACATAACCTATAGGTTCGTTGATATAGACTCTAACCCTGAGATCACTAAGGATTATGAGACTACTCCGTCACAGTTTGAGATATACTTTGAGACCTCTGCTGATGCTGACGGCAAAGAAATAAAAAGGGTTAAGTCTGTGGGAATGGTCGATCTTGTGAAATTCAATGACGAGTTCCTTTCACAGATGTCGGAATCGGGCTACAGCATAGATATGCTGACCGAGCAGTACGGCGACCTGAATGTGCTCTATTATTACGGCGGTTATGTTGAGTCTTCAAATGCGGAGCAGGCATTTACCTCCGCACTGATGACTGTTACCGACCCGAACCCCGTTTATGTAACAATGATAACGGGCAGCAATGAGCTTACGGCACTTACGTATTTTCAGTCATTGCTGGAGGCTAACGGCTACGATGTGAATTCTATAGATATCACCTCTCAGGATATACCCGAGGAGACTGATGTTATAGTTATCCCAGCACCGAGAGCAGACTATACGCCCGAGGACGTCCAGAAGCTCAGCGACTTCCTCAACAACGGCGGAGACCTCGGCAAGCAGATGATATATGTTGCCTCCTACGGACAGGAGGAGACCCCGAACCTTGATGAGTTCCTTGCGGAATACGGTATATCTGTAGGTGAGGGCGTTATATGCGAGAAGGACGCTGCCAGATACTATAACGAGCCGTGTACGACTCTTGTAGATACTGTGTCTGAAAACTTCACGCAGGACGTTCAGTCGGACGCTCCGAAGATAATGTCTACCCTTTGCAGACCTGTGAATGTGCTGTTCGATGAGCAGGGAATGAACGTCTGCGAGGCTTACCTTACATCAACATCATCTGCATATACGGCGCAGATATCGGTCTCAACGATGACAGGTGAGATAGCTGTCGGCGATGCTTTGGCAAAGGGCGCCCAGAACTATGCGGTAATGGGCTCAAAGGCTAAGTTTACAGACGATAATGACACGGTATACTCAAATGTGCTGGTACTTGGTTCAGAGGCTCTTCTCTCTGACTATTACCTGCAATTCAACAGGTATCAGAATTCTGAGTACTTTGTGAGCGTTCTTAACGGAATGACAGGCAAGACCACGATAGATGGCCTGACTATCCAGCCGAAGTCGATAACCGGCAATGCCTTCGACATCAACGAGAGCCAGAAATCCAGGCTGAAATGGACATTCTGTCTGATAATCCCTGTATGTGTGCTCGTTGTCGGGATAGTAGTCTGGGTAAGACGAAAGAACAGGTGACCGTTACCTGAAAAAAGAGTGGTGGTAATTCAAGATGAATTCTAAAGTACAAGGCATAATAGTGTTGGGAGTTTGCGCTGCCTGCCTTGGCGGAGTGGCAGTGTTCCTGTCAAAAACACAGCCTGCGGACAAAGCTGACAGCTCTTCCTCATCGTCTCAGGCGGCAAAGTCGAATTCCGAGCCCGATGAGAGCGTTGTTATCCTGCCGGGAAGCGCTGACGATATAGCCTCTGTAGGTGTAAAGAACGAGTTCGGAGAATTCGCGGTCGAGAAGCCTGCCTCAGGTAAGACAAACTGGGTGATAGAGGATCTTGTGTCAGTATCTCAGGATTTTACGGCTGAGCAGTCGATGGTGAATAACCTTGACGGATTTGAGGCTAAAAAAACTGTCGAGGAGAATGCCGCCGACCTTGCAAAATATGGTCTGGATGACCCTAAGACGGTGATAACCGTCACTTATGCAGACGGCGAGATCAAGACCCTGAGTATCGGTGATGAGGCGCCTGATGCAAGATTCGTTTATGCAAGGATAGACGAAGAAAACACCGTATACATGGTTTACCAGAGGAAGCTCTCATATTATACAGGCAAGGTAACGGATTATGTTAACCTTACGATGATAGATAAGCCTGCCGATGATAACTGGCCTGATTACGGAGTGCTGACGGTAAAGAGGAGCGACCTTGACTATGATATGAAGTTCGAGAACGATACCAGCACACTTGCAGGCGGTATCTCGAGCCAGGTGATGACAGAGCCTGTGTTCTCATATCTGAACATAACGAACTCAACTGATACTACTCACGGAATGTGGGGGCTTACAGCATCTGAGTGCGTGCTCATAGAACCGACAGAGGAAGACTTTGAGACCTACGGCATAGCTGATCCTTACTGTGAGGTAACACTCATCGGTACGGAATATGACTATGACCTGAAGATAGGCAAGGCAGTATATGAGCAGGACGAGGACGGCAATGATACAGACAATGTTTTGTCATACTACTGCTACGTTACAGGCAGCAAGGGCAGAGACTGCATCTACAGCGTTGCTGCGGCAAGCCTGCCCTGGGCATCTGTTAAGGCTGAGGACGTTATCTCCAGCCTGATGACGACAAACTATATCTATGATCTTGACAGCATCGAAGTTAAGACTGAGGATAATACCTACACCTTTGCGATAGAGAGCAACGGCTCGTCGACTGAGGCGCTGCCCGATAATGCGAACCCCGAGGTAACCAAGGTAACGCTTGACGGCAAGGAACTCGATGTTGATAACTTCAAGAGCTATTACCTCTATCTTATGGGCTGCCCGACTGACGAGATATGCTTTGAGGAGCCGAGCGGAGAGAGCGTGATGACGGTCACAATGAGCAAAAAGGCAGGCGGAGAGGACGTTATGGAATTCTATAAGGATTCTTCGAGAAGGTATATAGTTAAGCTCAACGGCGTGCCCTCTTACAGGATACCCAGCAGCTGGTTCGACCTTTGCATCAAGAACACTGAGGCAGCGACCACAGATTCAAAGATACAGGACACATATTAAGACAAATTTCATGCACGGGACGTGCTAGACTGAAAGAGCTGTTCGGCATCGGGCAGCAAATAATGAACGGAGGAGAAATCATGGCAGAAAAGAAAGCATTTTTTACTTACAAGGGACTTCCGCTTGTCAGGAAGGGAAATCAGCTTTTCTTCGGACATATGTACGATGAGTTCGTAGTGCAGATCGATATAGTATCGACCGAGAAGAAGGGCGGTATAGATGTGGCAAATAAGGTCATCATCAGGAAAATGGCTACAGATATGACCCTGCCGCCTAACAAGCAGATAGTTAAAAAGGCAGAGAAGAGCAGTCTGTATGAGGCTCTCGATTATGCCTGCGCATGGCTGAAGGTATCGTGACAGAGAGCTCCCGTTTTTGCGGGAGCTTTTTTGTTTGCGGCGAGCGCCCGAAAACGTTTAAGACTTAAATATTTAATTTTTGGGCAGTGGTTTTTTGGCTGTACCCCCTTGTAAAGTCGGTAAAGATATGTTAAAATAGATTTACAGTTATGGGCGGATATGCCAAATAAGTATAAAGGAGCGTACCAGATATGCAGTATGGATATTTTGACCTTGAAAACAAGGAATATGTTATCACAAGACCCGATACCCCTGCGCCTTGGGCGAACTATCTCGGCTCACCCGAATACGGCGCTATAGTTTCAAATAACGGCGGCGGCTACAGCTTTGTAAAGAGCGGTGCTAACGGAAGGATACTTCGTTACCGCTTCAATTCAAATATTGGTCTGCCGGGCAGATATGTTTACATAAGAGATAATGAGAGCAAGGACTACTGGTCTGCAACATGGCAGCCTGTAGGCAAGCCCCTCGATCAGTATAAGACAGAGTGCCGCCACGGTACAGCTTACACCACAGTCACAAGTGAGTATGCAGGCATAAAGTCTGAGATAACATACTATGTTCCCCTTAACAAGACCCATGAGATATGGAGAGTTAAGGTAACAAATACCTCTGATAAGGAGAGAGACCTCTCTCTGTTCGGCTTCTGCGAGTTTACTAACGAGAATAACTACGAGCAGGATCAGGTAAACCTTCAGTATACTCTCTTCATTACAAGGACAAGCTTAGAGGGCAACAAGATAGTTCAGCATATAAATGAGAACAGCGGAAAGGATGCTGAGGGTTCAAACCACAGAGAGAGATTCTTCGGTCTGGTTGGAGCTGATGTGGTTTCCGCTAACGGTAACCTTGACAGCTTTATCGGTCCTTACAGAACATACGGCAACCCTATAGCTGTTGAGAACGGCACCTGCGACGGCGCTATGAACTATAACTCAAATGCTTGCGGTGCACTGCAGTCGGCAGCAAAGGTCGCAGCAGGCGAGAGTGTTGAGGTCATCTACGTTGTAGGTCAGAAGGACCCGAAAACTGCTGATGCTATAATGGCTGAGTACAAGCAGGCAGGCAAGGTAGATACTGAGATCAAGGAGCTTATCGACTACTGGCACGGTCAGCTCAATAACTTCCAGATAAGCACTCCCGATGATAAGTTCAACAACATGGTAAATGTTTGGAACGCTTATCAGTGCTTCATTACATTTATCTGGTCAAGAGCTGCTTCGTTCATCTACTGCGGACTGAGAAACGGCTACGGCTACAGAGATACTGTACAGGATATCCAGGGTATCATTCATATCAATCCCGAGCTTGCTGCCGAAAAGATCAGATTTATGCTTTCGGCTCAGGTATCTAACGGAGGCGGACTGCCTCTCGTTAAGTTCGATCATAATGCAGGCAATGAGACCTGCCCCGATGAGAACGATGAGAACAGTGTTTACGCTAAGGAGACAGGGCATCCTTCTTACAGAGCTGATGATGCTCTCTGGCTGTTCCCGACTATCGAGAAGTATATAGGCGAGACAGGCAACAAGGGCTTCCTTGATGAGGTCATCGTTTATGCTGAGACAGGCGGCGGAGAGGCTAACGTTTATGAGCATCTGAAGAATGCTATCCGCTTCTCACAGGAGAGACTTGGCGCACATAAGATGCCTGCAGGTCTCCACGCTGACTGGAACGACTGCCTGAGAATGGGCAAGCAGGGCGAGAGCACCTTCGTTGCTTTCCAGCTCTACTATGCTATGAGCGTTATCAAGAAGTATGCTGAGGAAAAGAACGATACAGAGTATATAGCTTACATAGATAAGGTACAGGCTGAGCTTGGCGAGAGCCTTGCAGCTTGCTGGGACGAGGACAGATTTATCCGCGGTATCCGTGACAACGGCGAGGTAGTTGGCGCTAAGAAGGATCCTGAGGCTTCAATGTGGCTCAATCCTCAGTCATGGGCTGTTATTTCGGGCTTCGCTACAAAGGAGCAGGCTGAGACCGCTATGGAAAGCGTTCATGAGATACTCAATACTCCTTACGGTGTGAAGATCATGGAGCCGCCTTATGTAGATCATTACTTTGACGGCGCTCTCATGCACATCTTCAACCCTGATACCAAGGAGAACGGCGGTATCTTCTCGCAGACTCAGGGCTGGGCTATACTGGCAGAGTCTCTCCTCGGACACGGTGACAGAGCATTTGAGTACTTCCTTGAGTCATCACCTGCAAACATGAACGATAAGGCAGAGCAGAGAGTTCTTGAGCCATACGTTCACGGTCAGTTCACTGAGTCAACACGCTCACCTTATGCCGGCAGGAGCCACGTTCACTGGCTGACAGGAACAGGCTCAACCGTAATGGTAGGCTGCGTTGAGGGTATCTGCGGTATGAGACCTAATGCTGACGGTCTTGTTATCAGCCCGTCTATCCCTCACGAGTGGGACGGCTTCAAGATAGAGAAGAACTTCCGCGGAAAGCACCTCTCTATCGACATTCA
>JAFUTU010000015.1 GCA_017484095.1 Ruminococcus sp.
ATAAGCTCGGCGTTCTCCTTCCAGATAGACTTTGCCGACGACCCCGATAAGGACGAGATCGAAAAGCGCAAGGAAGACCTGAAAGAAATCTTTGGAACTGACAATGTCAATAATTCTGAGGAGTTCGTCAAGGACTGCACGCGTGCGGCTGATCCTATAGCAGCTGTGAAGAATATGATACTGGTTATAGATATGATCCTTGTGGCGATGATAACAGTGCTCATGGAGCGTTCTTTCATCAGCAAGGAAAAGAGTGAGATAGCACTGCTTAAAGCAATGGGCTTTACGGGAAGGACAGTAATGGCTGTTCACACAATAAGGTTCGTGATAGTGGCGATAGCAGCGGCAGCTGTTGCAGCGCTGCTTTGCATACCGCTTACAAATCTGGTGGTAGATCCGATATTTGCGATGATGGGTGCGATAGAGGGTGTTGAATACAGCATTTCGGCGGTTGAAGTGTTTGCGGTATACCCTGCGCTGATACTTGTAGTAACGGCACTTGCAGCATTACTGACATCGCTCTACACAGCTACGATCAAGCCAAGCGATACCGCTGACATTGAATAATACGGGGGTAAGAAATAAATGAGTACAATACTGAATGTAAAAGATCTTTGCAAGACATATATAGTAAACAAGAGACAGAACAATGTTCTCAACAATGTGGTTTTTAAGGTAGACGAGGGCGAGATGATCGCTGTTATGGGGCCGTCGGGTTCTGGAAAGTCTACGCTGCTCTACACGGTATCGGGAATGGATAAGATGACCGCAGGAACGGTGGAATTCTGCGGAAAGGATATATCAAAGCTGAGCGAGAACGAACTGGCGGCACTGAGACTTGACGACATGGGGTTTGTTTTCCAGCAGATGTATATGATGAAAAATCTGTCGGTGCTCGACAACATTATACTGCCTGCCTGCAAGAGCGGCAAGCTTGATGAGAGCACGGCTCAGACTACTGAGAGGGCAAGGGCTTTGATGAACAAGCTCGGCATCTCTGAGATCGGAGACAACGACATCAACGAGGTATCGGGAGGTCAGCTGCAAAGGGCTGCTATATGCCGCGCTATGATAAACGAGCCTAAGATGCTCTTCGCTGACGAGCCGACAGGTGCGCTCAACCGCACGTCATCAGAAGAGGTTATGGAAGAGCTGACGCGACTGAACGACGAAGGAACAACCATTATGCTCGTGACGCACGATGCGCGCGTTGCGGCTAAATGCACAAGAGTGTTATTTATAGTTGACGGAAACATAAAAGGAGAGTATAATATAGACAGGACGCTCGCACTCAGAGAGCGTGAGAGAGCACTCAATAACTGGCTGCTTGAAATGGGATTCTGATATTCTAGTTTTTTAGGGTGTTGGTTAAAAAGATTAGTGTCCGAAGGGGTATTGGACGGGCGGGTAACAGCAAGCTGCTGCCGGAAAGCCACCAAATAAGAAAAAATATATGTTCTTCTAATCTTTGAGAATACTATTAGTATCCACTCATCAAAGATATATATACAAAGTAATCTATAGAATTTTTCCACAGCACAGTATCTCAAAAGCGAGACCATTCAGCCACCCCCCACGGGGCGGCATCTGCTCTCGCTGCGAGAAGATAGTGGTTTTAAAGAGCGCGGCTGTTGAGAGAGATGAGCTCATAAAATATACTAAAAGGGGCAAGCTGATGATAGATATTCTGTTGGTTGAAGATAATGTGGAGATAAGCTCCCTGCTGACTGATTTTCTCAGGGCGGAGAACTACACGGTAAGTGTATGTGAAAGCGGAGAAAAAGCCTTGTCGCTGTATGAAAAGTACGGCGCAAGGCTTGTGCTGCTTGATATCAATTTACCCGGTATCGACGGGTTTAAGGTGTGCAAGCGTATTCGTGAACAGGACAATACACCTATCATCATTCTTACTGCGCGTACAGACAAGGACGACAAGCTGAGCGGCCTGCTGAGCGGAGCTGATGACTACATTGAAAAGCCATATGATATTGATATACTGCTTGCGAAGATAAAGGGTATCTTCATCAGGAGGCTTGCGGTGAACGAGGTCTCGGACAGCGGAATAACCTTAGATATTGCTTCTCAGAAGGTAATTAAAAACGGGAACGAGATAGCTGTAACGGCGAAAGAGTTTGAGCTTCTGAAGCTGCTTATGGAAAACAAGGGGCAGATACTTCAAAAGGAAAGGATACTGTCAAGGGTGTGGGGCTCTGACAGTGTGAGCGAGCCGCAGACGCTTACGGTACATATAAAATGGCTGAGGGAAAAAATTGAGGACGACCCTAAGCGTCCGACAAAGATACTTACCGTATGGGGTAAGGGTTATCGCTGGGGAGGAAGCACATGAAGGCATTTGACAGGTTGGCTGCGCTGTGCATAGTTATTCTTATTGCTGGGTTTGTTGCTTTGGACGTGCTGCTTATGAGTGAAGGAAGCAAGGAGGATAATGCATACAAGGTTGAGATAAACAGAGCTGTTCAGGAGATATCCAGTGATGAAAAGGCAGATATTTCCTCATTTGAATACATAACGGGAATACACGAGGACGACGGAAGCTCGGATTTTTACAGCACGGGTAGAGAATACACTGTGAGAAGGATAAACGGAAAGATTTACAGGATAGACTATGAGCGCTCTGAAAAAAAGGATATGAACACTGTCACTGCTGCTAATGTGATAATGGGGCTGCTCAGTGCTGCGGTAATAGGTGTGCTGGTATATCTCAGGAGGAGCATAGTTAGGCCGTTCAACGAGCTGAGAGATTATCCGCTTGAGCTGTCAAAGGGAAATCTGACGATGCCGCTGAAAGAAAAAAGCTCAAAGCATTTCGGGAGATTTGTCTGGGGACTGGATATGCTGAGACAGAGGCTTGAAAAGGCTAGGGAAGATGAGCTTGAGCTTGCAAAAAAGGAAAAGACTATGCTGCTTTCTCTGTCTCACGATATCAAAACGCCGCTCTCTGCTATCAAGCTCAGCTCTCAGGCGCTTTCAAGGGGGCTTTACAGCGATGAGAAAAAGAGAAGAGAGACGGCGGCTTCGATAGGTGAGAAGGCTGACGAGATAGAGAACTACTTAGGGCAGATAATAAGCAGGGCAGAGAATGAATTTCTCACTTACGAGATAAATATGACACAGGTGTATCTGTCTGAGATCATCAGGAGGATACAGGAATATTACAGTGACAAGCTGTCGCTGACAGGGACGGAGTTAATTGTTGAGGAATATTCTGACTGTATGCTGAGCGCTGACCCCGAAAGGCTCATAGAGGTAATACAGAACATATTTGAGAACGCTATAAAATACGGTGACGGCAAGCGGATAAGCGTGTCTGTCAGCGAAGAGGAGAACTGCCGCCTTATAACGGTGGAAAACACTGGCTGCATTTTGCCTGAGAGTGAGATCGATGATATTTTTCTCAGCTTCAGGCGCGGTCCGAACGTTGGCAACAAGCCCGGAAGCGGTCTTGGACTTTACATTTGCCGCAGGCTGATGAGCGATATGGGCGGAGACGTCTACGCGGAGACGAGCGACGGTCTGATGAGGGTTACTGTTGTTTGCAAAAAGGCATAAATAATACAGCTTAGGGTCATTGACCTTTAGCTGTATTTTTATTAGAGCATATTTCATACCACTTGCAGGTGCTGCACACGGTGCAAAGTTCACCGCAGAAAAGTATCCTCTCTTTGATGACTGAGCGAAGATAGCCCCATGTATATGTGCTGCCGCTGCTAAGTCCTGTAAGGCGAAGGACGGCTTCGTCGTAGCTCGCGGCTTTTTTATCTGTGGAACATACGCCGTTGGTATCAAGGGGGCACTGCGAGCATACAACGTCACCCTGCATAGTGAGTTGGATAAAAGCATTGTTATCAAGCTGTGATATCACATGATACATATTGAGGACAAAATCATCTGAATAGCCCTTGCCTTCAAAAAAGCCTATACATAATATATGGTGCGGGCGCAGACGTATCACATCTGTCATATTTTTATTCTCTTTTTCAGCGCTACGGATATTACCCACGCAAGCGCAAGCTTGGCGGCATCGGGAATGAGGAACGGAGTTACGCACATACCAAGAGCGCCTTTAAGACCGATCTGCTCGACCTTCTGGGAATAGACCTTTATGAACCATACAGTGCCGAATGCGTAGCAAACTGCAAGACCTACGATGAGTGCGCCTATTTTTATAGCCGCGTGCTGACCGATGAATTTTACAGCTAACCAGTAGATGAGGGCTGTGAATAAAAAGCCTATTATATATCCGCCCGTCATGCCGAAGAGAACGCCGAGTCCGCCTGAAAATTCTGCGAACACGGGCACGCCTACAGCTCCCAGAAGGATATATGTGAGAACTGCAAAAAAGCCGCGCTCGCCTCCTAAGATGAGCATTGCAGCAAAGACTGCAAAGGTTTGCAGTGTGAAGGGTACTGTCGTGGGTATGGATATCCACGAGCAGACTGCTGTAAGTGCGGCGAACATAGCGATATACGCAATGTCTACCGTTTTGAAACGTGATTTTTTAATAGTTGATGATTCCATATATAATTTCTCCTGTCATTTTAGTAAATATATGATAGCACATTTACGCTTAATTGTCAACCTATAATTGCAATTTTGGTTGACAATTATTTTGAATATGATGCTTTACATTTTGGATAAACTGTGCTATAATTACCGTGGAGTGTAGTTCACAGATAGAAACTTAGGTGAAGTTATGAGTAAGGACATAAATACCAGACCACGTTACGGGAAAGATACGGCGCTGTTTTGTATGGCTGTGCTGGCGCTGAATCTGCTGGGCGTGCTTATAACACAGCTGACGGGTGTGCCGCTTTATCTTGACACAGCAGGCTCAATTATCGCAGGTGCGGTAGGAGGATACCTGCCGGGAGTTGTTGTCGGGTTTCTGACAAACATGATAAAGGGACTGATAAGCTCTCAGGCGCTTTATTACGGTGTACTGAATATGCTTACGGCGCTCACGGCGGCTTTTATGGCTAATAGAGGTTTTTTCAGGTCGTTCCCGAAGGCGCTGATAGCAGTGCCTGTGATGACGATAATCACGGGTATTCCCGGAACGTTTTTAACGTGGTATCTTAACGGTTCTAAGATAGGCGGAACTGAAGAAAAGCTGGCTAAATACTTTGCTGACAGGGGGATTGTGTCTTTTGCGGCACAGCTGTGTGCTGACCTTATCACAGAGCTTATTGACAAGCTTATAATAGTGGTGATAGCTTATTTTATCATAAAGCTTATACCTAAGCATCTGAAGGCGGCTCTGGATTCTGCCGGGATAAGACAGGCTGAGCTTTCAAAAGAGCTAAAAAAGGAAGTAAGAAATGCAAAGTGCAGATCGGTCTCGTTGAGAACTAAGGTAGTACTGATACTTAGTGCGGCTTCGCTGCTGATCGCGGGAACTTCTACTGTGATAAGTTTTATGCTGTATAAGCAGTCGACGCTTGATGAGCATATAAAGCTTGCTAACGGTCTTGCTGAGGCGGCGGCAGGCTCAATTGAAGCTGACAAGGTAGAAGGATTTGTTGAAAAGGGAGAAGAGGCAGAGGGCTACATCGCCACAGAGGATATACTTTACAGGCTGAGAGACAGCTCTCCCGATGTTGAGTATGTATATGTTTATAAGATAGAAAAAGACGGCTGCCATGTGGTTTTTGACTTGGATACTGAGGATTTGGAGGGCTCTGAGCCTGGTGAGGTAATACCGTTCGATGAATCGTTCGAGGAATACATACCTACGCTTTTAAAGGGTGGAGAGATAGACCCGATAATAAGTGATGATTCTTACGGCTGGCTGCTGACGGTATACAAGCCTGTTATTGATAGCAGCGGAAAGTGTGTCTGCTATGCGGCGGTGGATATCTCGATGAATCTGCTGAGGACATTCGGATATAGCTTTATAGCAAAGCTGGTCTCACTGTTGATAAGCTTTTTCATACTCACGCTTACGTTCGGACTTTGGCTTGTTGAGAGACACGTTACGCTGCCTGTGAATTCTATTGCTTACAGTGCGGGGCAGTTTGCCTACAACAGTGATGAAGAGAGAGAAAAGAGTGTTGAAAGGATAAAGCAGCTCGACATCAGGACGGGTGATGAGATAGAGAACCTGTACCGCGCTATAGTGGAGTCTACAGAAGAGAGTATGCGCTTTGTTGCGGACATACAGAGCAAGACCGAAACTATATCGAAAATGCAGAACGGACTTATCATGGTGCTTGCGGATATGGTGGAGAACCGTGACAAGTGTACGGGCGATCATGTAAGAAAGACGGCTGCATACTGCGGGATAATACTAAAAAAGATGAAGGAGCTGGGCTTCTACAAAGAGCAGATGACAGATCAGTTCATGGACGATATGATAAATGCGGCGCCTTTGCACGATGTAGGAAAGATACATATTTCTGATATTATCCTGAACAAGCCGGGAAGGCTTACCGATGAGGAATTTGAGATAATGAAGACGCACACTGTGCTGGGAAGCAAGATAATAGACAAGGCTATTGCAATGGTGGCGGATTCGAGCTATCTGAATGAGGCTAAGAACGTTTCAGAGTATCACCATGAGAAGTGGAACGGAAAGGGCTATCCGCACGGGCTGAGCGGTGAAGAGATACCGCTTTCTGCAAGGATTATGGCGGTGGCTGACGTGTTCGATGCGCTGGTATCGGAGAGGAGCTACAAAAAGCCGTTCACGTTTGAGAAGGCTATGAGCATAATCAAGGAGGACGCTGGTTCTCACTTTGATCCGCTGGTAGCAGAGGCTTTCCTGGCTGCGGAGGACGAGGTAAGAAAGGTTGCTCAGTCATTTGATAACAGAAGCGAAACAATTGAGAAAATATAGTAGTAAAGCAGGCGTTCACGGGAGGTTTCGTGAGCGCCTGAATGTTTAAATATTAGCTGCGAGCGTGAGAAAAAACAGAAAAGGACTTGACAAAGAACACATAAAGTGATATAATATCATAGTACTTTTCGAGGTGTGGCTCAGTTTGGTAGAGCGCTGCGTTCGGGACGCAGAGGCCGTGGGTTCAAGTCCCGTCACCTCGACTGG
>JAFUTU010000016.1 GCA_017484095.1 Ruminococcus sp.
AAAGGGCGCTATGCTCTGAGAATGATGCTGGATCTTGCGCTCAATGAAGAAAACGGCTATGTACCGATAAAAGAGATCGCCAAGAGGCAGGAGATAAGCGACAAATATCTTGAGCAGATCATCTCGGTGCTTAACCGAGCAGGCTATGTAAAAAGCATCAGGGGAGCAGGCGGCGGCTATAAGCTGACAAAAAAGCCCGAGGAATACACCGTAGGTATGATAATGAGACTTACCGAGGGAAGTCTTGCACCTGTGGCTTGTCTTGAGTTTGAGGAGAACACCTGCCTGAGAGCAGAGCAGTGCGTTACCCTTGGCGTATGGGAAAAGCTTTACAGCGCGATAAACGATGTTGTTGACAATATCACCCTTGCCGATCTTGTTGAGCAGACAAAGGCTATCGGCGGAGATTATGTGATCTGAAAAAGTTATGAGAGCAGTCTTTTCTTTTTTAAAAGGGCTGCTTTTTGTTATTAAAAGCTTTGGCAGTGACAAACAATACCGACAGGCGTGTTTTTTACGCCCCGATGATTTTTTTGCTCAGTCTGTAAGATAAACGAGATTTTAGGAGATATGTATAAAGGGACGTATCGGAAAAAACAGCCTTTTGCGTAAAAATTAAAATATTGGTTGAATTTTTTATAATTATATGTTATACTGCTGTTAAATATCTGTTAAGGAGTCAGAAATATGGGTGCCAAAATAAAAGCTGTCTTCACCTCTGATACAGCGAAGATGTATTATTTTTTCTTTTTCACCATGACTGCCGCCGTTCTCACAGTTACGGGGGCATCTCTGTCTGTGTATGTTGAAAAATCAAAGCTGATGTATTTGGGGTCCTATATACTTTCAGCGTTTCTTATTTTTTTCGGGATAGTACTAAAACCGCGGAATAAAGAGGCTTCGATATCTCCGATACCTGCGGCGGTGATGCTGGCGGTCGATTCTTACCTTCTGCCTGACCTTGTAATGGGATCATACTTCCCGAAATCAAGCTATATCTACGTTTTGATGGGACTGTTGCTGTGCTTGTTCTTGTTTATGCTTGCGGCTGCAGTACCTATCAGTCCGAAGATACTGTTCATCGTGTTTGAAGGCATAATAGCTTTTCTGGCGTTTATGCAGTATTATATAGTTATGTTCCGAGGAAACCCGATACAGTTTTCTGACTTTTTCAACGTAAGATCGGGGCTGGCAATAAAGGGAGAGTACGAATTCAAGCTGATGACAATGCCTGTTTTTGCGGTGCTGCATTTTGCTGCCGTAACGGTAGTGATAGTTCGTACACGGCTCAAAAAGCTTACCCTGCGCCCAAGGCTGATGACCGTCGGCATAACGCTTGCAAGCTTTTTGTGCGTTATCTTTTCGGGAAGGTATTGCTATGATCTCGGCATCAGAAACAGATATATAAGACTTGGCTTTTCGGGCAGCGAGGTGACGGACTCATACAGGCAGGTAGGGTTCAACCTGATGTTCTGCTACGACGGGCTTTATAACCGTGTTGAGATACCTGACGGGTATTCCGATGAAAAGGGCAGGGCTTTTGTTGAACTGACTGAAAAGCCTGAGGAGCCCGGGAAAAAGCCAGTCATTATAGGAATACTGAACGAATCGTTCGCAGATTTCAGGCATATTGATGAGTTTTCAACGAACAAGGAATTTATGCCTAACTATATGGCACTGAAAAACGAGGCTGTAACGGGTTATATTTCGGTGTCGGCATACGGCGGCTATTCCTGCAATTCGGAATATGAATTCCTTACGGGCAATACCATGGCATTCCTTCCTCCCGGAAGCGCAGCCTTCACGCAGTATCTTGAAGATAAGCAGTGGGGTCTTGTAACGTGGCTGAAAGAGCTTGGATACTATACAAAGACTGTGTCGCCGTGCTCGGAGTGGTTATGGTCTATCGGCTCGGCGTATGAGAATTTGCAGTTTGACGAGAGGATATACAACTGTCAGGACGAGATGCAGGATAAGACCTATGTAAACGGAGAGCTTTCGGACAGCTCGCTTTACAAGTACCTTGAACAGCAGTTTGAAAGAAGAAACAAAGAAAAAGGTCTGTTCCTGTGGACTGCGACCATGCAGAACCACGGTCCGTATGAGGACCTTTCGCTGGTACCGTCCGAGATAACGTTCGAGGGCTACAACAACGATGAAGCTCTTCAGTATCTCAACTCGATCTATTCAGCGGATCAGGCGCTCGGGGAGCTGCTCGACTATTTCAGGAACGCAGACGAAGAGGTGATAATAGTTTTCTTCGGTGACCATTATCCGCACATACCGTCATTCTCGGAGTATCTTTACGGGGCATCGCTTGGGTCGTTGTCGGTGGAGGATTATTCAAGACTGAGACAGACTCCGTTCTTCATCTGGGACAACAAGGGCACCGAGCCAAAGGAGATAGAGAGCATAAGCCTGAACTATCTTTCTAACGAGCTTATGGAGGTAGCAGATCTGCCAAAGGCGCCATATCAGCAGGAGCTCGACAAGATAAGAGAGAAAATACCGAGCATCAGCTCCTACGGATATATGACGGACGAAAAGAAATGGTACGAATCGACCGAGACAGCCGAGGGCTATGAGGATATCCTCAATGAGTACCAGACAATGCAGTATTACAGGATATTCAAACAGTATAAAGATAAGTAAAAAAGGGAGGCTTAGCCTCCCTTTTTCAGCATATTCTTTCCAGAGTTTCACGTATCGTCAGTATTATACGCTTTTCAAGCCGTGAGATGTAAGACTGCGATATTCCGACCTTATCTGCGACCTGCTTCTGTGTCAGAGGCTTTCTTCCGTTCAGCCCGAAGCGCATTTCCATTATGGTGCGTTCACGGTCAGGGAGGTCAGCGATCTCTCTCAGCAGGAGCTCCTTTTCGACCTCGCTCTCTATACCTCGGTTGACGGTGTCTTCGTCTGTGCCGAGGATATCGGAGAGGAGCAGCTCGTTGCCGTCGCGGTCAACGTTCAGGGGCTCGTCAATGGATATCTCGTTTTTCTGCTGGGCAGTCTTTCTCAGATACATCAGTATTTCGTTTTCTATACACCTTGAAGCATAGGTCGCAAGCTTTATGTTCTTCGTCGGGCAGAAGGTCTTTACCGCTTTGATGAGCCCGATAGAACCTATCGAGACAAGATCCTCCATCGGCACGCCTGTCTGCTCGAACTTTTTTGCTATATACACCACAAGCCTGAGATTATGTACTATTAGAAGCTCTCGGGCTTTTTTCTCGTCACGCTTCAGAAGGTCAAAGGCTTTCAGCTCTTCCTCTCTTGTAAGCGGAGGCGGAAGAGTATCTGCGCCGTTAATGTAATCTATCTCGATATACTGCTCGCCGATGAGCTTTGAGAGCAGTCTGCTGATAAGGTGTTTTAGCTTCATATTGTCTCCTTTGTATGACTAATCTAAAAGGGCGGGTGAAAAAAGGGCACGCTGAGAATTGCCGTAGGAGCGCGCTATACCTACCGTGCAGCGCAGGGGGCGCGATCTGCCAGAGGGGTCAACAAGACGGACCGTACCCGAAGATGTTATATGCAGAAGGCCTGTTCCTCCGACGCTTTTGTAAGGGGTGAGCCGAAATCCCGTCAGCCCCTCAGGGAGGTCGTTGTCAAGGCCGAATTTATAGTAAAGCTTATCAGAGCAGAGCACAACTATCGGCTGGCCCGTAAAGCTGTCGGTAAGGCGGTTGCCGCTGTCACAGACGGCAGGCATACAAACTATCAGGCTGCCGCGCTGATAGACTGCTTTGAAGCCTTCAAGCCTTCCTCGCAGTGATCGCAGCTTTTCGGCGGCTTCCAGCAGGACGTATACGGCACCTGCCGCAAGGATAAGGCGCAGAACAGATACGTTGAAGTAGACGGTGAAGGTCTGCACTATGAGGGTGCGGCTCTCGGAAAGCTGCCAGAAAACAAAGCAAATGCCTGTAAAAAGAGCCTTTGCGGCTATGTAGAGAAGAAGGTTCGGCAGCAGACGCGAGCTTTTGCCGAAGGCACTAAACACACAGAGAGCCATTATTGCCAGCTTTGCGGTGCAGACAAGTGCCGCAGTGAAACAGGAGGAACACTCGACTGCGATGAACAGCGACGCCGATGATCCGAGAACTGCTGCACAAAAGCTGCGCAGAGGTCTGAGAGCTGTGTGAGTGAAGGAGGCAACAGCCTCAAGAAGGATAAGACAGACGGCAGCGTTTGTTATAAGAAGAATGTCAAGATATATCTTCATGGAAAGCCCTCCCTGAATGTATTATACATCGGGGAGGGTGATTATTTTGTCGGTATCGGAGAGGGGGATTTTCAGACAGTTTTTTTCACATTGTCACATCGGACACATATTCAGCAGTATAATGTAAAATGATAGAATGTGCATAATTGTGTGCAGATTTTGTGTCAGTATACCTTAAAATGAGAGGAAATATGCAAAAGTATAAATAAAGAAAATGTTTTACCATAATCTTTGCGCAATATGCCCAAAAGTACTTATGAAAATTCCTTGTAATTACTACTTGAAAAAGCAGTTAATATATGTTAAAATAAAATAGAGTAACTGTCTTTATGGGCATACTATACCCTTTTGACGGAAACACCGCAAAAAAGCGAGGTGAGTACAGTGAAAGAGAAGGATAATATAAAGCTTGATACCGATAAGAAGACTCGTGCTGCTGCGGATGAAAAAAACAAGCGCAGGAAGGCTCTGATAAAGTTCGGCTCGATGACTGTGCTCGCAGCTGTAGTGATAATATTTGCAACTATAGCGTGGTTCGCAATGAATGATGATGTCACGGCTGACGGAATGAGCGTGACAGTCGAGGGATCGCCGTTTGAGCTGGCTGCCGCCGGTAGTTCCGGGCTTTACGATGATTTTATTGACGAGGTAGCCCCGGGCTATTCTGCAGACTCTTCCACCGGCTCCTCTCAGAGCATCAAGTGGCAGCTAGTCGCTTCCGAATCTGAGATAAAAAACATTTATACCGAAAACGGCACGCCGGATATGGCCGAGATAACGAGGAGCGATTCAGATAAGTATGGTCTTAAGCCCGGCGCCAGCGGTACACTGCGTTTTTATGTGATCCCGACCACAAATGAGGCGGTAGATGTAACTTTTAAGTTGGATATCACCGGTTATAAAGCTACATATCAGAATGTTACTAACCTAAAGACCGATGATCCTATGACTCAGGTCACTGATACAACTGTAAAGAACTTCCTTAATGCTCATATCCTTTTTTTCTATGAGGATCCTGAAAACAACAAGCACTTTATCACTGACGATGGTTTTCAGATCAGCAACATTTCTAAAAGAACTTTAGTAACTATTTATTGGGTGTGGCCTGCCACACTGCAGGAGCTTCTGGATGCAAATATCGATACGTTAAACGATACGGAAGCTTCCAAGGAGATCAGAAGGTACTTCTTTGAAAGTCCCGAACACTTCCTTAAATCTACGGGTGAGGTCAGCTTCAGCGATTTTAAAGTTGACAGCGGTACTGTGGCAGAGCGAGAGACTCTAATAGAAACAAACATTACGGAATATCTCTCAGGAAGAGACTATAGCCAATACAGCACAATGTATAACGAGGCGGATCAGTCAGTTGGCGACAACGTTAATTATATCTTAGTCAATTTAACTGCAGGAATGTAGTATTAAAAACATCAGGAAACGGAGGTGACAGCTTTGAAATTGATCAAGAAGTTCATAACGCGCTATAAAAATTTGCGCACCAGAGATAAGATAATGTCTGTTGCGGCATTGATCATGACCATAGCATTTGTTGTTTCTGTTCCTTCGATCGCGTGGTTTGCTCAACAGAAGAGTATAGCTACTATGGCGAAGATAGATTCTCCGGCGAAGCTGTCATTAAGGTCGGGCGCAGGCGAAGATATCGTACGTTTCAAAATGTCAGGCATAGATACCGAAAACGGTCATACAGACCTTGCTTCGGGCAAGAGCTACAAGGATTTCGTTTTCTGTGTTGAAGGTGAGGATATCACCAGATATAGTATTCAGCTTGCCCATACAACAAATATTAATTTTTCTTATCAGATATACAAGGCGAAAACTTCTCCGAACGGCGGAGTTGAGTATGTGGATGAAAACCGTAATTCCGTTTTTTATCAGCCTGCAGAAAGCGCTCTTGCGGGCACGTATGTTAACCGCGATACGGAGACCTACACCGTAAACGGCGATGAGGTCACAAGGGATATTGGAACAAAGGCTTACGAGGAGCCCAGTTATTTTAATGACGATGAAAATAACGGAGCAAATGCTGATGCCCGTCAGAAATATGCCGAGCCCTTGTATTGGCAGACTCGAGACCCGATCACAGCGAATGATGAAGATTATGACGAAGATTCTGCCGCACGCTCATTCAGAAATTTCTACGTTCTGAGAGTTCTGTGGGGTCCTGATGTTCAGAATGATAAGGAGACAGATATTATATACATCACAGCTCAGGTCGTTTCTAACTAAAACAGAGCAAAATCAGAGAAAGGAGAATTACTGTGAAAAAGGTTCTTGATGCACTTAAAAAGAACTGGATAATGGTGTGGTTTATCACAGCAGCTTTCTCCCTCTCCATAATCACAGCATATGCCATATATACAAGAATCACTATAGCTAAAAGAGTTGTCTCGACTGAAGCCGGTGCAAACAGCTTGTTCAGTTCTGATTTTATGAATGTCGGCCGAATGAAAACGATAGAGCCCTTTACAGACAGCACTCAGGATGCTACGGTATCAGTTCATGTTTTCAACTATGCTTATCCTAAGGAAGCTGTTTACAGAAGTGAAGAGACATTGTATGACCTGAAGGCGACTTTAGGAACACTGAATGATCAAGATGAGTTTTCGGCGATCAATGACAGCACGAAAATAGCAGCACTTAGCGATCTGACATACACTATAAAGTATGATAAGACCGGTGAGTTTTTCAAATTCGGCACAGAAGATAAGATCACTCATACTTTTAAAAATTGCTCTATCTCCGGTGACAGAGCTTTCGGAGATCTTTTTGAGCTGGTATTTGATAAAAACGAGCTCGGCAACACTGCGAATAATTATTGTATGCTTATTGAAGCCGATCCTTATAATGTTGACCTTCCAAAACTGACAGGAGTCGTAAAGGTGAGATTTTCAAAGCAAGCGACCACCGGTTGGAAGGGAGAGCTTGAAGAGCTAAGCAGCAGCAAGGATTATGATGGCTTTAATTATTATCTGGACGGCAATGGTAAGGGTAAGCTGACATTCAGCTGGAATACAAACTATGTAACGATAAATAAGGATTTTCTGAATAATCCTGAAAATACTTTCTATGAAAAGAGTACAGAAATACAAGATGGTAAAGAAGTGGTCAATTATACAAAGATCTCTGGCATAACAGAGGCTTCCCTCAAAGATGCTGATGGTATTGCAACGCTGACTATAGGCGTTGATTCCTCTAAACGAAACAGATATGAAATACAGTTTTTCAAGGTGGATCCGTCAAACGAAGAAGCGCATTATGATGATCCCGATGTTGTGGAGGAATTTTTGCCCGGCACACTTCCAAGAGATTGGAAAGCTGATGAGTAAATGACACAATGATGATATATCCATCCTTGTTTAATGAATAGTGGTGATCATATGAAATACAGAAACAGTGCAAGAAAAAAATGGTTTAAAAGAGCCGTATCGGTAGTTACATCATTGCTGATACTGGCTTCCGGCCTGTGCACGCCTGAATTGGTTGAGGATATAGAGGATATCGTTATTAACGCCAACGCATATTCACCTGTTGGGCATCCTGTGAAAAACATCGACTCTCTTACTGAGTTGTATGAGTTCTCTCAGAATTATCAGAGTGATCCTGACTACCAGTTCTGCACATTATCGATCAATTTTAATGATAGTATCATTCTGTCTCCCACAAGAACGATCGACGATACACAGTATACCTTTACCCCGATAGGAACAAAATCAAAGCCGTTCTGTGGAAGGCTCAAACTCAGCACTCAATCGGGTATGAGCAGAAATATTCAGATAGACAATACTACTTTATTCGGATATGTAAATGATTCGGTTGAGATAATAAGCAACAGCGGCGGAAGCATACCGATAAATCTTGTTAGGACGGATGCGACTAAAAATACCCCGTTGTTTGCTGAACACGTTGTACACGATGGTACACAGGGTGCGACAACAGCAACATGGATACTATCAACCACAGCTTCTGAACAATACTCGGGCTTTATCGGTACGGTAGAAAGCGGAGCTAGTGTAGATATTGATCTCACAGTAGATTCTTCTGCAGATATTGTGGCTGACGATAATGTCGGTCTTATATGTGGGACCATGGAGACAAATTCAACAGTTGATGTTGAATTCAAAAATACAACAGCACCGACTATTAATACGATAACATCCAACAATGGGTCCGCAGGAGTATTTGTCGGAGAGATGAAGACGGGTTCTGCACTCAATATTTATCTCGGAGAATTTGAATTGACATCCTCCGCAAGGACTATCAAGGGCGACAAATATGCAGGTGGCCTTGTAGGAAAAAATGACCAGGGCACAGTTACGCTCAAAAATTCAGAAACAGATACTGATGAATTAGTATTTGATGCAGCAGGCACCATAGATGGCGGTACGGCTGCAGGCGGAGTGTTTGGATACTATAAGATCCCTTCTGATAATGATAAGTTTTCGCCTACCTATTATAAAAGCACAAATGGCTGCACGCTTAAAGGAGCAACAGCGGGCGGTCTTGTTGGTGTGCTCGAAGGAAATGGTAATGATGTTTCATACTCCGGAACCGTTACCGAGGAGAACGACGCATCGGTTATATCGGTTGTATCCTCTCTTTCCGGAAGCAATACAACAAGCTATGGCGGTATTGTAGGACAGTATTCAAACAACAGCCTTGAAAAAGAGTTCACGGTTGAGCATACAAATGTTACAATGAGCGGCAGCGGCGCTACCAATTACGGTGGTGTTGCAGGTCTGCTCGGCAGTGAATCTGACGTATATATCAAAGCGGATGACTTTACACTTACTTCAAATTCGGGAGCCTCGGGCTGCACTAACTTTGGTGGTGTAATAGGTAATACGGGCGATAAATCTAACATGATCGACGTAGGCGATTTGACAGTAGTTGTCAAGAAAAATAATGCTCTTGATCAATTCGTTGGCGGCGGTGTAGTCGGTCAGCTTAGTAGAGGTGTGCTCCGACTTAGCGGAGTGACAGATCTTAGTCAAGCTAGGTGTGATAATTTAGCAAAAGACAAATATACGAACAGAGGTCAGCTCGTCGGTAACAGGACCGATGCGTTGGTCTATGCCCTTGGCAGCGGAAATGATACTACGGCTTCGTACGGAAAAGGCTGGCGCTTCATCAGGTCTGAAACTGAGGCTAATGCTGATGATATCGGAACCTGGGGCGAGGTAGTGCGGCTTGAAGGTATGGAGGGAGCCGAGGCTATACCGGCTGTACCGGCTGATCCTGAAGCAGATCCTCCTGTGGTTGGCTCTCCTGCAGTTCCTGCAAAGGAAAAAATAGTTACTTTTGACTCTTCAGCCCATACAGTAACTGTAGAGCCAGCTGTTATCAATATGAAGACCGAGCGTGACTTTGTCAAAACTGCTATCAATATGCAGCTTAATGACAGTCAGAGCACCGGCGCACTCCTCTTTGACTCTGGCTCAAACAGGACCGATTTGCTGGAAAACACCGGTCTTACTGTTTCGGGCATTATAGATCTTAGCGGAACAGGAATAACGGGCTTCATGCGTGATGGCAATGATACAACTAATATCAAGTCATTCACGGGAACTTTAAGCAAGGGCTCTGCCAATGAGGATTCAGAGGAAGAAGCCGAGGATGTAGCTGAGATCAAGTTGGCTGTCGGAGAAGTGTATGGTATCAGTTCAAACTCTAACGGCGGTAAGATATTCGGCCACAAGTACAACGGTCTTTTTGCCTGCACGGGTGACGGAGCTGCTATCAATAACGTTGATATCAGTGGTACAATGAATATAAACGCTTACCGCCCTGATATTTACATTGGCGGTGCGGTAGCATACGTTAACGGCAGCGCTACTTTGACAAATGTAGATGCTAAGGAAACTATAAACTATTATGTACCTGATACCAATAATGATTTTAGTAAGAATCATTATGTAGGCGGTATTATCGGTGCGACCGTTTGTGCCGAGGGAGAAGATGTTACCATAGGCGGAGAAGACGAAGAAACTAAAGCGACAATAAATCCCACTATCAATGTTACAGGTAAACTATGGTCAAATATAAATGGTAACGATAAGACGGTTGTTTATCAGTCTATAGGCGGCCTCATTGGCTATATCAAAGGAACGGGTAAAGCAACAACAAAGGTTCAGTATATCACACTTTCTGCTAATATTGATGCTTCTGGTGCTACAGAAGCTGCTAATGTTTCCACGGCAGGTCTTATTGCTGATATCGCATGGAACAGCACTGATACAAGAAGCCTTGTTCTAAATGATATTGATGTAGAAAATACACAGATAAAGAACACTGCGACTACTGAAACCGGTGGTATTCTCGGTTACCGTTGGTACGGCACCGATGTGACCTTTGATGATGTTGTGCTTGTTGCTGACAGCGGAAATGAGATCAATTCTCCGTCAAATTATGTCGGTGGTCTTGTTTACAGGGCAACAGGCCATTGGAAGATCAATGCTAATGGCATAGATATTGAAGATATCGCTATAAAGAACGGAAATGCTACAGCTGCTCCTACAGGCTTAGGAGTCATTCTGCACGATGGATTTTACTCTACTACTTCTGGCATTTTTATGGAATTTATGGCAGATGACAGTTATACCCTCGCAAGCGGTCTTTCGTATATTCCTGATATGACTGCTACCGGAAAGATATATGATGAGATATGTGCGTGCCTGTCTAATGAGGCTGCAGGCATTCTGACGAACAATACCGCAGGCGTTATTTCGTATTATACGACTGATGGTGTTTACACCAGCGGTGATGAGATAAAAAACAGTTATAATAATATATATAACACAACTGTTGTAAACAACAGATCAAGATACTATTACAATGCAGATATAGAGACATATAACTTTAACCGTTCAGACCCCGGTTATCAATTGCTGTACTGGAGTCTTAATCGTTATGCCGCTGCAAATATCAAACATTGCTTTATAGATCCTACAACAAACAAATCTCCCTTTAGTGACGATGTTTTGACCGGTACATTTGATCTCAAGAATATTTCATATTATCCTATTGATATTTCTAAAAATGTCAGCATCGGTGATGCAACATTCATTTTCTATAATTCACAAATAGAAGAATCAGAAATGTCCGAAGGCACCAAACGTTCTACCAGAGACGGCAAGTCTCAGCATTATATGATGCATATGGGTCTGTTCAGGAATGTTTCTGCTACGATCACTACCACGGGAAATATTACATTATATGGTTCTGTTGGCGTAGATAATAGCTATTCCGGCGCATTGATAAATGGACTATTGACTGGAACACTTAATACTGCGGCTGCAAAAAATATTAACTTAGGCGATGCTTATAATCAAATCCCACTTGAAATAAGCGATATAAATAGATATTTGTTTATAAACAAGATAGGCGATAAGGCTGTTTTAGATTTAAATGGTCTGTATATTACTGGCGTAGCATATGATACAAGTGACGATACAACATATGCGAGCAGTCTTATCGGTGATGTTCAGGGTGCAGGCATCAATCTTACATTCAATAATATAAGAATAGATGGTAGAAATAAAGAGAATGTTACTATTACGGGAACTAGCGCGAGTGATAAAAATGGTACTTATGCTACTTCTAAATCTATTTTTTCAAATGCAACATTATTGAATAAATTGGACGTGGATTCAACCTCGGTAGCTGTTTACAACTTTTCGCAAAAAGAAGACTGGGGAACAAATAATCCTTCGATGGCTGCAAGATCAAAAGGTTATGGAAAAGTTACTTTTGGTCGTGAGCTTACAGATTCTGTAGAATATGAAGATGAAGAAAACAGATATTATGAGGACGGTGAAAATGGAAACTATATTGCACCTGTTACTTATCCTGGCAAATATGATTCAGCAACAGCACCTTTAGGCACTGCTTATGATTTCAGCTCGGATTATTTACCTTATGTAAGATACTTCACATCAGATACAACTAAGATCGCAAGTCCTCCTGCGGCAACCTATACTCTTAGAGAGATAAAGGTCAATGTTGTGCCTTCTGATCTTAAGGACGGCTGCGGTACTTATGATCATCCATACAGTATTACAAGTGCTAAACAGTTGGCAGCAGTCGCAACAATGCTGGATTATACGAATTCTGCGGCGACTGCTCTTATCCCTAACATTATGCTGCCTGAAACAAATGACGGTACTCACTGGTGCTGCACTGACAGTACCGGCACCGGTGCGCAGGAGAAAAACATGAATTCCTGCTTGCTTTTTACCTATGATGGTGGTTTAAGAAAATATAAGCATGATTTTACGACTACAACTACTGATCAAGAGACAGGAGAAGAGACAACTACAGTTGTTAGGACTGCTACATGGGATATCAATGATGTCCGTAAATATCTTGCATCTGCATATTATCAGATAGGTACCAGTATTACATTAGGTTCTACTTTTACTGGACTTGGTGCTTATGACAGCGAGTACGCTTTTAAGGGTGTCATCGTTGGACTAAATAACAACATTACTGTAACTAATAATACGACTACACCGTTTATAAAAGTTAGCAATGGAAGTGTTGTAAAGGATCTTAAAATAGTTGTTAGTCCTTCTGGAACTCCTACCTTTGGCAAAAATGGAAGTGCCTCTACTCAATTTGGCTATACTAATGAATCCCTATTTTACGGCGGCGTTATGGGTGAAATCATGGGCGGGGACAATATTATTGACAATGTTTCCATGACATATTCAAATAATGGCTTTATTAAAACACTGGATTCATGCCTTATGTGTGTTGGCGGATATGTCGGCGTTATAGTTAACGGTGGTCTTATTTTCAGAAATATGACTTCCAACCATTTCAATACCGATACTTTCAAGGTCAATAAAGACGGCGCTACTACGAATATAAACTGGGTTCTTGATGAAAATAATATAACAGCACATTCTCGCCTTTTCGTCAACCCTTACGTTGGAAGGGTCATCAACGGCTATGCTATAAATGAGACGACAAAGTACAGCGGTGATTCTGCAGCTGTGAAGGATGAGGACGGCAATGACGTTTATAAGTACTATGATGCTGACGGAAAAGAACTGACTGATGTTACTGACCCTGAAAATGATGATAGAATCGCAGATAGAGTTCAGCAATATAAATACGACGAAACAGTTAACGATGTTTATACCCTTGACAACGGAACAAAGAATTATCAGATAGCTAATGTTAAAGTCGATGTTTCTGATTCCGAAAAGCTATATTATGATAAATATGATGACAAGAACAGAGTAAACATTCCTAACGGTCAGTCTTTGTTTATCCTTTCACTGATAACTCAGTCTGGTGCAGGCACAGCGACCACAGCTGATGGCGCTTATGTTTATGGGGTTGCTTATGACGGTGAGACTCAATTTAATACTAAAACTGCAGCAAAAAACGCTGCTACTCATCTGGCTAAGTACGACCATGTCGGTGACTCTTCATTAACAATTGATTATAAGACCAATACATCAGGTGATTATTATCTCTCGACAGGTGATAAAAATGGCCTTAGCACCGCTGTGCCCTATATTATAAGTCACTATACAAAGGCTGACACCAATGGTAATTATCCAGCCAGAATGATGACCGGAAATACCGAGTTTATGAAACTTTCCAATGCTGGCATAACCTATAATCTTCCTGCGTCTTTTAGGGGAATTGGCTCAATATGCAGATTGATAAGTGGAAATCCAGAAGCCGCAGAAGAAAAGCAGTCAGAAGCTATTCCTGTAGATAGTTCCAATGATGAAGATGGCAAGTTTGCCATGAAGATCTACGGATTCGAAGGGAATAACTCTACTATTAACGTAAATATTATTTTTAATACTTATAGAAATGATGCAGATAATTATATAAGCACAGTATACGGAAAGAATAAGGTACATATTGGTTTTGGGCTATTTAATTATCTAAAGCAGAAATCCAACGCCACAAATTCAGATGGTAACCCAACATATAATCTTTCTGAGAATTACTATGTCGGTAATTTTACAATGACAGGTAATATTGCGATTTCTGAATATGAAAGTAATGGAAACGCATCTACTGGTGCTGCGGCAGCAAATAGGGATAGATACAGTGTTGGAGGCCTTAGCGGTGTGCTTACAGTTAATGATTATATTAACCTATATAGATGCGATATTAACAATTTGAAGGTTAAAGGCACTTCTATGGTTGGCGGTTATATAGGGCGCAGTAATGTTACAGAAAGAAACAGAAAAAACGGTTCTGGAATGAATTACATTTATGCTAATGGATGTAACACTAATGGCTTATATATCACTGGAAATAGAGGATATTGCGGTGGCTTTATAGCTGGTAGCAAGTCTGGGTACTTGTGCCTGTATATGAACACTGCGCTCAACACGAAAGAGACCGATTCTGATAGGAAAGGAACAGATGGTCGTTATAAAAGCAGTATTGAACTATCCATTTCTACTGTAACTGCTGCCAATGAGTGTGGGACAGGAGGTATTTTAGGCTCGATCAGAAACGGTTATGATGTTGAATTATGGGTCAATAATGTAACACTAACTGGTTGTAGTGATAGTCCTAAAATTGAAAATACAGATACAAGTGCGGAACCAACTAGAGGCGTTGGTGGATTTTTCGGTTGGGTAAGAAAAGCAAAATCTGTTATTGTAACAAACAGTGAGGTTAAAAACATTAACATTACTGGCCCTTGTGCTGGTGGAATGCTAGGATATCTAGCCAACGAAACTAACAAAACTTATTTCACCTACGGTGAATCTCCTAAAATATCGATTTATAACTGTAAAGTATATGATGACGATCCTAATAATACATTTTCTCTTACAGGTGTAGTAAATGTCGGAGGACTAGCAGGGTACTTTATTACACCAAAGACGTATACTGATGTGTTTACAGGTTATGATGGATCCGATTATATATATGACGTTGACGGTTGTGAAGTATATGGCTATACCATTTCTCAAACAAAAAACGACGATAATAATGCTCAGTACGGTTCAGGTGGACTGATCGGTTATGCAGAATCTGCTCAAAGAACAATAGTTAACTCAAGTGTACACGACTGTGTCATTCAGGCAGGCGGTGCAAAGCAAAATCACGGCATGGGAGGCGTAGTTGGAAATACCCAAAGAGGAATCTGGGGCTACAATATCGCTTCATATAATAATACTTTTGCGTATAACGGATCTGAGACAAAGGCTAAATGTGGTGGCTTTATCGGAAACACTAACGGAAATGAACTTAAGATCGTTGGTTTTACAAGAAAAAATAATAAGATGAATGATGGTACAGCTGTTACGCTTGATTGGGATGCAAACAGCGAGCCATTACCAGGTTCTTATGTTATTGATGCCGACTACATGAACGTCAGCACCACGGCAAATAAAGGCACTGCTATGGCTGTAGGTTTTGGTGACGTAAATGCGGTAGGCGAAGGTGCGGCAGGAGAATACTTCCCATACGTAACTGTAAGCCCGAAGACCACTATGGGTGGAGAGAATTTCCTTACAGGCGACGGAATAAGCCTGAATAACGGTACACCTCTTGCAAATCTTATAGTGTCAGAGAACAAGAGCGGTGCTGCAGACAACAGAATAGCCTATACGACTGTTTCGGCTGATGATATAACTGCGGTCGGCAATATGACCGACGGCGATGTCAAGCTGACGACCTACGGTGCAGAAATGGGTCTTCCTGCAGGCTATGAAGAAAACGGAGGTACAGATTTCCCGATATTGGCTATCGGCGGTCAGAAGACCGTAAACGAAGGCTATGACGCTGAGATCAACGCTTATATCCGAGTTCTTACCAACACAAATGATGACTATGACTACAGTGAGAGTGTTGCAGGTAAGTATAAGGTCGATATCTATGCTTGTCAGTATATAAACGGAAAATATCAAAAGGTTGATAATGCTACCCCGGGCTTAGAATTGAATACTACTACTGGAATGTTCATAATGAACGATAATAATGCCGATTCTATTGCACCAAACAACCAGTTTTCCATGATAGATATCAGCTTCTTTGATCCAACAGACAGCAGCAAAGTAGCTTATCATCTCTATGTTCCGGTGCTGACCAAAAAGCTTCTTAAGTTCAATTTCAGTTCAACTGCTTTGCAGGGCACAGAATATGAACCTGAAGTATATTTGGCAAATATACCAACTTCGGATAATAAGACCTCAAAGTTAGGCTCCAGCTTTGATACATGGCAGACTATCTATCTGAAGTACGATTACACCAAAGATGAGATAGATAAGTTCCTTGCGACAGGAAAGGGTCTTAAATGGAATACCACAAAGTCAGTCCAGTTCAGCTATAACGGCACGAAGTCACTTGATACATCTACAGAGTTCGTTTTACTGGATAACAATAATGGAGTTGATAAAGAGTATTATAAAACAAAGGATAATGAAGACACAAATGTGAATTCATCCAACAACAAATATGATGTTATCAAATTTGCTGAATTCACTACCACTCGTGATAAAGGTACTGTTTCACCGAAAAACAGCTTTACACCTCAGTATCTTATGTATATTGCAGGCGATAAGATAGAATACAAGGAAGATGCAACCGGCGCTTATATCGAGTGTTCGGAGAATGATGCTACAGTCATTGCCTATAGCGGA
Source organism: Ruminococcus sp. (assembly GCA_017484095.1). Taxonomy (GTDB): domain Bacteria; phylum Bacillota; class Clostridia; order Oscillospirales; family Ruminococcaceae; genus Hominimerdicola. The sequence continues at coordinate 16,867 of JAFUTU010000016.1, forward strand.
ACTACTAAGAAATTCTTTAAGGCTGTTACCGGCGATACAAATGATACAAAGTATACTCTTACATTGAAGCAGGGAGAAGTCATTTCAGAGACCTACTACCTCAGTATGTATACTTATAAATCCAAAAACACTCAAACAGCTGAAAGACATGATGCTTACTACTTTAAGGTCGAGTGTCCTACTACATTCCCAAGTACGGTTATCACTTGTCAGAAGGACAAATCAAAGGATACGGAGATCTTCCTTGGAAATTTCCTTAAGCAGTCATTGATCATTACAGATGTTAATGAAAAATACATCATTAATACTGACAACCACGTTCTCACGGCTACAATGCAATCAGTCATTGAGTTTGACGGAGATGAAGACAATAAGATATTCTACAACAAGAACCTTGCAGGAGAGGAGTTGTATCAAGGCTTCTTCCTTTATCTCAACAGACTTGATGAAGACGGTAATCCGACAAGCGATTGCGCGATAAAGACTGAACCGACTTACAGGTATACACGAACAGTTGGCGGCAGCGAATTTGGCTCTTCCACTTCAGGCGGAGTCGATGATGAAGCACCATACTTCTATGTTCCTCCGGTTACAGTCAAGATCGGAGAATATGTTGAAGATTCACCTACATGGACTAGTTTGCAGACTGCTACCGTTACACTTGACTTTGGTTCTAAGGAAGCAGATCTGGTAACGGAATTCCCGCCAAGAACCAAAACTACAGATGATCAACGCGGTATCAGAATAGACGCGACAAGTAAGATCGATTTTACATTTGATGGAGTTGCTTACAGCAATATCCAGCAATCTTATAAGACTTATAGATCTTACTACATCGACAGGATCGGTCAGAGCGGCGTTCTTACGCTCACAGCACTTGAGCAGAACGATAACGACGGATACGATATGTACGGTGAGCAGAGTAAGAATAAGAGCGCTCTTGGTGTAAACGGCAAGTATATAAACACCGGCGTAAACTATACCGCCACAGGTGAGCTTGAAAAGATCAGAGCAGGTCTTGATTATGACGTTACTAATCTGCCTGATGAGGTATTTACTGACGGCAGCTATGAGATGACTTTTACCATAAGTCTTGAGCAGAAGCGAGATAAAGCAGCTTCACCGGGATTTGAGTATCATCAGGTGAACATCGAAGATCTTGAAAATCAAGATGACACAGGTTATCTGAAAGATCTGAAGCTCTATGATAAAGATGGAAACAGTTTGACACTGACTCCACATAATGATGAGAGCGGTCCTCTGTATTACACTTACACTATGCCCATAACTAAGGATAAGAGTCAGTGGACATTAGACTATTCTGATACAGGTGCACAGAGGCAGTTTAGTTCAGATGTGGAATTCTATGTGAAAACCGGTTCTGAACTTGAAAAAATAGAGGATTATCTCTATTCAAATTACAAGTTCAAGGTTGAAGTAAAGGTTAAGAAGGGCGCAACTGAGTATACCGATGATGATCATATCATCTACACGAATGCAAAGCTGAATGCACAGTACGTTTCTGCGACAGCAGGATAATGATTTCTAAGTTGTGATCCTAGCGAAAATCCGATCCCCATAGCCGAGAGCCACGCTCTCGGCTATGTTTTTCAAAGACAAAAACTCTCTTTCTGCCAATTATAAAAACTCGGGACCGCACCGTAAAGATGCAGTCCCGATAAATTTTATTCTGTTTTTGATGCTGCTTTTATGCTCCGAGCTTTTCGCAGGCAGCGATCTTAACGGAAAGTGCAAATATCCTTGCTGCAAGCTCAAGCTCCTCGATCGGAGGATAGGTGGGTGCTATCCTTATGTTTGAGTCGTCAGGGTCGTTTCCATAGGGGAATGTAGCGCCTGCACCCGTAAGAATAACGCCTGCCTCCTTGCAAAGCTGACATATTCTCTTTGCACAGCCCTTCATAGCGTCAAAGCTGATGAAATAGCCGCCGTTTGGCTTCGTCCACTTTGCAATGCCGAGAGGTGCTATCTCTCTGTCAAGCTCATCGAGCACTGCCTTGAACCTTGGCTCGATAAGCGCTGCGTGCTTTTTCATATGCTCTGTGATGCCGTCAAATGTCTTGAAGAACTTCACATGGCGCAGCTGATTGAGCTTATCAGGGCCTATCGACTGTACCGTCATAAGCGATCTTATATAAGCTATGTTAGCTTCAGACGCTCCGAACACTGCTACACCTGCACCGGGGTATGTCACCTTTGAGGTCGAGCCGTACATCAGCACTCTGTCTTCATTGCCTGCCTTCTTCGCCTCTTCAAGCAGGTTAAGCAGCTTGTCGGGCGTATCGTTCAGATGATGGATGCAGTAAGCGTTATCCCAGAATATCCTGAAATCATTAGCAGCAGTCTTCATCTGTGCAAATCTTCTTACTACTTCGTCGGAGAAGGTGATGCCTGTAGGGTTTGCATACATAGGCACACACCAGACACCCTTTATGCTGTCGTCCTCAGCGACCAGCTTTTCGATCATATCCATATTGGGACCGTTTTCGTCTGTCGGTATATTTATCATCTCGAAGCCGAATTTTTCAGTTATCAGAAAATGCCTGTCATATCCCGGTACGGGGCAGAGCCACTTGAGCTTTTTATCTCTTGCCTGAATGCCCCACGGCTCAGCGCCGTTTCCTGTTCCGAACACCATGAACTTTGCAATATTATCGTACATTATCGTCAGGCTCGAGTTTCCAAGCACCATGATCTCTTTTTCACTAACGCCCAGCATAGGAGCAAAAATCTTTTTAGCCTCGGCAATACCGTCAACAATACCGTAATTGCGGCAGTCAGTGCCGTCCTCTGCATAGCAGTCCTTGTTGCTCTTCACCGCAGAGAGCAGTCCCTCTGTCAGATCGAGCTGTTCAGCCGAAGGCTTACCCCTTGCCATGTTGAGAGACAATCCCTTTGCCTTGTAGTTCTCATACTCTTCTTTTGTCTGCTTGTAAAACTGTTCAAGCTCACTTTTTTTCATTTCCGCCAATTCCATTACAATACCTCCGAATTATGTTTTCAAACCTATACTATTCTATACCATAAGTTGGATTTTTGCAAGTTCTTTTTTCAAATCCTGCAAAATTTCAGAGCTTTTCACGAAACTGCGCACCTTGTTATTAATAATATGGGCATTTTCAATAATCAACATTCAATACCTCTGCCATAGTCAGCATGCACAAAATATCGGGTGAAAATTCTACTTAACTGTTTGTTGACTTTGCGGCCGGAATATGCTAAACTTTATTAGATACTAAATAAGGAGGAATGTTAGTATGTCAAAGTTTGTATGTTCAGTTTGCGGTTATGTTTATGAGGGCGAAGCTGCTCCCGAGCAGTGCCCTGTCTGTAAGGCGCCTGCATCTAAGTTCAATAAGATGGATGAGAGCGCAGGAATGACTTGGGCTGCCGAGCACGTTGTAGGTGTGGCATCCGATGCTCCCGAGGATATAAAGAAGGATCTGAGAAGCAATTTTGAGGGCGAGTGCAGCGAGGTAGGAATGTATCTTGCAATGGCTAGAGTTGCTTACAGAGAAGGCTATCCCGAGGTGGGTATGTATTATGAGAAGGCTGCATATGAAGAAGCAGAGCACGCTGCCAAGTTTGCAGAGCTGCTCGGAGAGGTGCTTACAAACAGCACAAAGAAGAATCTTCAGATGAGAGTCGACGCTGAGAACGGTGCTACATCAGGCAAGACGGATCTTGCTAAGAGAGCAAAGGCGCTTAATCTTGATGCTATCCATGATACGGTTCACGAAATGGCAAGAGATGAAGCAAGACACGGCAAGGCTTTCAAGGGTCTTCTTGACAGATATTTTAAAGACTGATAGCTTACTTAAAGGTCTCTCCACAAAAATGTGGGGAGACCTTTTTTGCAGGGATCAGCTCCTCTTTCCACCGCTAGCCGTGAAGCATAACTGAATCCGGCAGTGTTGAGGAGCGAAACTCTCTCGGCGTCATTCCCGTTTCGGTCTTGAACGCTCTGGTGAAGTAGTTGCTGTCGCTGTAACCGCACTGAGAGGATATCTCCGTGATACTTTCGGGGCTTGATCTTAAAAGGCGGCAGGCATTTCTTATCCTCAGCCTGCGTATGTACTCTGTAGGCGTGCAGCCGCTGGTCTTTTTGAAAAGGCGCAAAAACTGCCTCTCTGAGTAATTTGATATTTTTGCAAGCTCGCTCACTGATATGTCGCTCAGATAGCTTTTCTCGATATACGCAAGTGACTGCGCGATAGAATACAGACTGTTTTCCTTATGCTTGCTTTTGACCTCATATGCTCTTGAAAGCATAGTGCACAGAAGCAGAAAATCTGCTTTGAATTTTGTCTGCCAGCCGCTTGGCTTGTTTGTCTGTTCTTCCAGCATATCCGCAGTGATAAGCGATATCCTGCGGTAATCATCTGGGCTGAGCTTCAGCCGTGCTTTGAATCCGCCTGTCTTTGAGAGGTTAGGCTCCACCACGAACAGCGCCTGAAATCCTGCCGTTTTCATCAGGTCCTGAGCGCAGGCGAGAAAAATATCAGGGTTGAACATTATATTGCAGGGTTTGAAATCAACAGCATCTTTAAACCCGTGAGATGTATTGCCGCTGATGACAAACACATCTCCCATGCTTATAGGATAGCTTTCATTTTCAACAATATGCATAGCCTTTCCGTCAGTTACTACGACCATTTCAAAAAAATCTTCATGTCTGTGCATATTGAAATCTCCCTGCTGATCTCCCATTTGTATGAAGAACGGAAAATTCTCGTCCTGAGAGAAATAATACATCTTCATAGGTTCCATTTCCTGCATTTGCAAACCCTCCTGATAGGAATCATAATAAAAAATGACTAATTTGTGCGGTTTTCTGGCGATAAAGTCATATTAATATTTTGTAATATATGTTAAAATATCTATAAAGATATTAAATTGAGTAACTTTCGGCTTTTAATCGTATGAAAGGACTGAAATGATCATGAAAGCGAGAAAATGTATTGCAGCAGCGCTTGCGCTGACTCTTACTGCGGCGGCAGTTGGCTGCGGAAGCTCAGCAGGCAGCTCCTCCAAAAAGGACGAAAGCTCCTTTGCCGAGACCGTAAAAGTTGCCTCCTCAGATGACATTGAAGCTATCAAGGAAGGCGAGCCCACCGAGATCGAGTGGTTCTCTTACTTTGATATCAACCCGACCAGAGCCTCGCCTGAAAAGCGTACAGACCTTGCTCTCTTCGAGCAGAAGGGCGGTACGATAAAGTATACAAGAACAGGCTCTATGAAAAAGTATGATGATCTTGCAGCCAGACTTCTTGCGAATGATCCGCCTGATATGTTCTGGTATGAGACAGGAATGACCTTCCCTGCAAACTGTATCAAGGGAATGTTCCAGCCTGTTGATCCGATAGTTGACTTTGACAGCCCCATCTGGGCAGACGTTAAGGAGACAGCAGCTCAGTATACCCTTAACGGTGAGCACTATGTTGCACCTATTGATTTTGGTGCACTGTCTGTTATGACATACAACGTAGATGTGTTCGAGGACAACAGCCTTGATGATCCGTATGAGCTCTATCTTGAGGGCAAATGGGACTGGAACGCCTGGTATGACCTTATGACAGAGTATGTTGAGAATGCTCCTGCCGATGAGGAGCGCTGGGGAGTAAACGGCTGGTTCGCACCGTTTATCTTCCACTCAACGGGCAAATCTATCATACAGTATGACGCCGAAAAGGACGAGTATATAAACAACATTGAGGATCCCGACCTTGACAGAGCTGCACAGCTGTTATACAATCTCCAGAAGGACGGCCTTTACAACTCTAACTGGATAGGCTCGTGTTCCGAGGCATTCAACAACCATGTTCTTTTCTATGCAATGGGCACCTGGGCAGTTACCCCGAGATCGGGCGATAACTGGGCAATAGTTCCGATGCCTAAGGATCCTAACTCAGATAAGCTCTATACGACCCTTGCGACCAATGCATATATGTGGGTCAAGGGCTCCCGGAAGAATGACGCTATGCGCTGCTGGCTGGAATGTGCAAGGATATCAAGCACTCAGGAGGAATATCTTGAGGCAGGCAAAGAAAAGTTCTTTGTAAACCAGCCTTATTACACCGAGCAGATGTATCAGATGATGACCGAGGAGGTCATTTCAAACAAATTCGTCCGTTTCTTCGATCCGGGCTACGGTATCTCGACGATTCTTTCGGATAACGATTCAGCTACGAACCCGACCCTTGAAGCAGTTATACCTTACCTTTACACATCAGTAATGAAGAGTGACGATAACGACACACAGTTCACATGGAGCCAGCTCAAGGAGCAGTACACTCCTACCCTGAACTCCGAGCTCAAGACCTTCAATGCTTCCTACCGCGAATTCATAGGCAAATAATGATATTTCAAGGCCAAAGGATAATTTAGTATCCTTTGGCTTTTCTTTTTACAAAAAAGCACTAATGATAAACTGTAACAGTTTTATCTCAGTAACAATAAAAAAGCAAAATCAGAGTGGTTTCTTCTTCATTTGGCCCTTGTTTCGGGGATATTTTTCGGGAGTGGGCTTTACCTTGCCGATGATTATGAGCGTGCGGCCGTCTCCTGTCGGCAGAGTGTAGTCTGTTACCTGCGATACCTCGCCGCCGAGCGTTTTTACGGCGTTCTGAGCCTCTTTCAGTTCCTCTCGGCCTGCAGAGCCTTTAAGCGCTGCAAATGCTCCTCCTACCTTTACAAACGGCAGGCAGTATTCGCAAAGCTCTCTCAGATTTGCTACAGCTCTTGCACAGGCGATATCATACTTTTCTCGGTACGTGGCAGTTCTTCCGAGCTCTTCCGCCCTGCCGTGTATGCAGTCGACACCGAGATCAATATTCTCGGATAAAGCTGCAAGAAAATTTATTCTTTTGTTCAGGCTGTCCAGCAGGGTGAGCTTGATATCGTTTCTGAATATTTTCAGCGGACATGACGGGAACCCTGCTCCCGTGCCTACATCTATCAGCTCTGAGCCCTCTGGCAGATCAAAAAGCGTAAACGGATAAATGCTGTCATAAAAGTGCTTTACCGCCACTTCTTCGGGGGCGGTTATCGCAGTAAGGTTTATTCTTTCGTTCCATTCGATAAGCAGGCGCTCGTATTCTCTTAAACGTTCATATCTTCCGTCATCAAGCCCGAGCCCTTCAAACAGCCTGTCATAATATTCTCTGGTCATCTCCATTTTATTCTCCCTGCTTGTAGCCTCCTGCCGCCCACACGAGCAGCACGCTCACATCGGCAGGGTTAACTCCGCTTATGCGCCCTGCCTGACCTACAGACAAAGGCTTTATCCTATTGAGCTTTTCGGCAGCCTCCAGCCTGAGCCCCTTTATTTTGGTGTAGTCGGCATCGGCAGGCAGCTTTTTGTTTTCAAGCCTTCTCATAGCCTCTACCTGCTCCAGCTGTATCTTTATGTAGCCTTCGTATTTTATCTGCAGCTCTACCTGCTCCTTCACATCTTCGGGAAGGGGCTGTCTTTGTTTGTCAAAGGGAGCCGTTCCCTCATAGCTTACAGCAGGTCTTCGTATCAGCTGAGACAGCTTATACCCGTTGTCGATAGGGTCAGTGCCTACAGCTTCAAGATAATCATTCAGCTCTTTTGAGGGAGCGATGTTCACCTTTGATACACGCTTTATCTCATCGTCTATGAGCTTTATCTTCTCTTTAAGGCGCTCATATCTCTCATCACTTATGAGGCCGACTCTGTGTCCTTCGGGCATAAGCCTGATGTCGGCGTTGTCCTGCCTTAAAAGAAGCCTGTATTCGCTTCTTGACGTCAGCATCCTGTAAGGGTCCTGACAGCCCTTTGTAACAAGGTCGTCGATAAGCGTTCCCGTATACGATGATGCACGGTCAAGTATAAGAGGTTCCTCTCCCTTTAATTTGAGAGCTGCGTTTATCCCTGCGATAAGCCCCTGGGCAGCAGCCTCCTCATAGCCCGAGGTTCCGTTGAACTGTCCTGCTCCGTAAAGCCCGTCAAACGCTTTGAATTCAAGTGTGGGTAAAAGCTCTGTAGGGTCACAGCAGTCATACTCTATCGCATAGGCGTTACGCATTATCTCAACGTGCTCCAGACCCTTTATAGTGTGCAGAAATTCAAGCTGAACAAATTCGGGCAGAGATGATGACATACCCTGAAGATAGTATTCGTCCGTATCGAGCCCCATAGGTTCGATGAACAGCTGGTGACGAGGCTTGTCGGAAAAGCGCATTATCTTGTCTTCTATAGAGGGGCAGTAGCGCGGTCCTATCGCCTGTATGCGTCCCGAATATATCGGCGAAAGATGAATATTGTCCTTGATGACCTTGTGGGTGTCTGCATTTGTGTAGGCAACATAGCAGTCTATCTTGTTTTCAAGCGGCTCATCGTCTGAGAACGAGAACGGGGTTATCTTATCGTCGCCGTGCTGCACTTCAAGCTTGTCAAAATCGATTGAGCGCTTGTGTACTCTTGCAGGGGTGCCCGTTTTAAAGCGCCTTATCGTCATTCCTGCGGCTTTAAGGCAGTCGGTCAGCCCCTCGGCAGGGAGGGAAGAATCAGGACCGCTGGGGTAAGATGTCTCGCCTACGTGTACAGTACCTCCGAGATATGTTCCGCTGGCTATTATTACCGCATCGCACGAATAAATTGTTGAGAGCTTTGTTTTCACTCCTGTGACTTTTTTGTTTTCATCGAAAAGTATCTCTGTTATCTCAGCCTGTTTTAGGTACAGCCCTTCTGTATGCTCTATGGTCTGCTTAATAAGGCAGTGGTATTTTACACGGTCTATCTGCGCTCTGAGGCTGTGAACTGCGGGACCTCTGCCCATGTTGAGCATACGGCTCTGGATAAGGGTCTTGTCGGCAGCCTTGCCCATTTCACCGCCGAGGGCGTCTATCTCCCGTACAAGGTGACCCTTTGCCGTTCCGCCGATAGAGGGGTTGCAGGGCATATTTGCAACAGCGTCGAGAGAGATAGTGAAAAGTGCCGTCTTCATACCAAGCCTTGCAGCAGCGAGAGCAGCCTCACAGCCTGCATGGCCTGCTCCGATAACAGCTATATCAAAATGTTCAGTAACATTATTCAGCATAATAAAACTCCGTTTCATACTTTCTCATGTTACAGTATAGCATAGGTTTTTACTTTTTTCAAGTAGCAGGCGCGTGCACCTGCTACTTGACAATTGAATCAGTATGTGATATAATATAGCCATAAAAGGAGCGTATCGCAAGTAAGCGGTCACCTCCAGTTGAGTTATTTTATGATAACCGTCCTGTGGGCTTTTGGGCGGTTATCTTTTTTTATTGCAAATGTTTACCACAAGGGCAACAATGTCAGTTATCAGGATAAGTAAAGTTACTACGTCCAGAACGTCCATTTTGCTCACCTCCTTTGCAGGAGGAAGATTTGACCGCCTACCGTTATCTGCGATACGCCTTGTTGAAAGTATATCATAAATGACAGGTATTGTCAAATAAAAACTTAATGACCTGACACGAGGCAGGTGCGTGCACCCGCACCATCGCCCCCACCCCACGCAAGTAGCTAGGTACTATCAGCGATTTTGCCCTCCGGGGAGGGTAAACGGTTTAGTAGTACCAGACTACTGAAAACGGGGTGGGGAGTTAAAAAAGTGCTTTACAAATGAATAATAATGTGCTATAATGTATCTGTATAAGTGTTTTGGAAAATACAAAACGAAAGGATCGATTGTTATGAAGATGAAAAAAAGGATACTTGTCGGACTTACATCAGCAGCTATAGCAGCTTCAATGTTCGCAGTATCTGCTAATGCAGCAAAGGAAGGCTTTAAGGAGATCGAGCCGACAGCTGAGAACGTTAAGATGATAGGAAGGACAAGCTATGAAAACGGCACTCTTTCTATCCCTTGGTCTGCCGGCGGAGTTGAGTTCAAGACCACGGGCTCAATGGTAAGGTTCAACCTTAAAAAGACGGATACAACGAGAATAGCTGTTTATGTAAACGGCAAGCTTGCTGTTAAGGGCTATACCGACAGCAAGAGCAAAAATCCTGTTATCGATGTTCCTCTTGAGGAGGGCGAGAACACCGTAAAGCTTGTTAAGCTTTCAGAGTGCGCTAACTCCATACTCAAGCTTGAGAGCATAGAGGTTGAAGAGGGAGCTACTGTGACCCCGACAGACAAGCAGGCACACTCGATAGAGTTTATCGGAGATTCTATCACCTGCGGATACGGAGTTGACGGCGACACCAGTGAAAGCTTCAACGTTAAGAACGAGAACGCTGCCAAGACATATGCTTATCTGACTGCTGATACATTTGATGCAGATTACAGCTTTGTTTCTGTAAGCGGCACGGGTGTTATCTCGGGATACACAGCAAATGATTCAAAAAATGAGAGTAACCTTGCACCTACATATTATGAGAGCCTCTATTTCTCATGGGGCGGAAACAATTCCACATGGGACTTTGCAGGCTATCAGCCTGAGGCAATAGTCATCAACCTCGGAACGAACGACAGTTCCTACACAAAGGGCAATGCAGAAAAGTGCAAAGACTTCCAGGATACTTATGTTCAGTTCATAAAGACTGTAAGAAAGAACAACCCGAATTCAGCTATCATCTGTTCTCTTGGAGTAATGGGACAGGATCTCTATCCTCAGGTAGAGGCAGCAGTTGATGCTTACAAGACTGAAACAGGCGAGACCAACGTTTATGCGTTCAAGTTCAACGTTCAGGATACTACAAACAACGGTATCGGTGTTGACTGGCACCCCTCTGAGCAGTCTCATAAGGATGCTGCAGGAGAGCTTGAAGCGTTTATAAGTGAAACTCTCGGCTGGTCGGCTTCAACAAGCCTTGAAACTGGTATGGAGAACACTGTTAAGGATGATGACAAAGTATTTGCAGACGCTGATGCAGGTGAGACCACAGAAGACCCTTCGAGCTCAGAATCTTCAAGCGAAGTACAGCCTGACTCCAGCAGCCAGACCGACGATTCCTCCGATGAGTCCTCTAAAAACAGCAGTGAGGCATCGTCTTCAAGCAAGGCATCATCAAGCACTGCAGCAGCCACAAACAATGCAGCTGCTTCAAACCCTGCAACGGGCGTTGTGATAGCTCTTGCAGGCGCAGCACTCGCAGGCACCGCAGTAGTAGTAAGCAGAAAGAAGAAATAATAAGCTCTTTTAAGACCCTGTCGATCGGCAGGGTCTTTTTTTGTGCTCGCCGCACGGCTATTTCACGCCGTACTTTCGCTTGGGCTTTTACTTAGTGGTCGCACCTAATAAATAGATTTGTACCCGAAGGGTAAGTACAGCAGCTGGCAGGTGCCTTATCAAAATAGTGAAAGAAACCGCTCTCTTTTGAGGGCGGTCTTTTTTTGTTAGGGGTAGATTTAATTATAAGTGGGGAAAGTTTTGATTATTAGATTAAATATGTTAAAAATGATGAAAACCTATTGCAAATACATCGGAAATTTGTTATAATAACTATGTATATCAATTATCGGAATGAGGTGTTATTGTGCCGAAATTTCAGAGCGGAATGGAAGAAATGCTCGATATGTTCGTATTCGAGACAGGAGACCTTCTCGAAAAGCTCGACGAGATACTGATGCGAACCGAGCAGGAGGACACTATCGAAACGGACGATATGAATGAGATCTTCCGTACAATGCATACTATAAAGGGCTCCGCAGCGATGATGGGCCTTTCAAATATGTCTACCCTTGCGCACGCCGTTGAGGACCTTTTCTTCATAATCAGAGAGGACCCCTCTGTTACTTATGATAAGCCTGCGCTTTATGAGCTTTTGTTCGCATCGTCCGATAACTTGAAAAACGAGCTTGAAAACATTCAGGACGAAAGCATACCCCTCTCTGATTTCTCTGAGCTGGAGGGCAAGATACACGCCTTTGCCGATGTTATGAAGGGCGGCTCGGGCGCAGCTGCACAGACAGGCTCTCAGGAGACAAAGCAGGAGGAAGCTCTCGGCTATGACGGCATTTTCGAGGACGGAGAGGACGAAGCCGTACTCACCTATAAGATAGTATATTCACAGAGCTGCGCAATGCCCTCGATGAGAGCACTTGTCCTTATGAGAGCTCTCGGAAAAATTGCAGATATATTAAAGACCTTCCCCGATGACCTTGATGCCGACAGCGCCGATGACGATATCTCTGCAAAGGGTCTCTATATAAAGCTCACTACAGGCAGCGCAGAGCAGGTAGAGCAGATGTTCAGAGATGCCCTGAACGTTGAGAGCTTCAAAAAGATAGACAGACCGAAGAAAGAAGAAAAAAAGCAGGAGGCTTCCTCTGCCCCTGCAGCACAGGAAGGCGCACCTAAGCCTGCCCTTCAGCCTGCAAAGACAGCCGCGAAAAAGCCTGCCGAAAAGCATGAGCAGTCAATGATGTCGGTAAAGCTTGAAAAGCTCGACAGACTGCTTGACCTTGTTGCCGAGATAGTTATAACCGAAGGCTCTGTTATATCATCTCCCGATATAAGAAATGCAGGCGGAAACTTTGACCGCTTCAATAAATCTGCGCGTGAACTCAAAAAGCTTACAGATGAGCTTCAGGACGTTGTAATGTCCATACGAATGGTGCCCGTATCAACTGCGTTCCAGAAGATGAACCGAGTTGTCAGGGATATGAACACAAAGCTCAAAAAGAACGTTACGCTGACATTTGTCGGTCAGGAGACCGAGGTTGATAAATCAATAGTTGACCTCTTGAACGACCCCCTTATGCATATAGTGAGAAACGCCGTTGACCACGGTATCGAGCTGCCCGAGGAGCGTGCCGCCGCAGGCAAGACGGAGCCGCCGACAGTTACTCTCTCGGCAGGGTATGATTCAAGCGAGGTAGTCATCGCCTGCAAGGATAACGGAGCAGGCATGGACAGAAACAAGATCATGGCAAAGGCTAAAAAGAACGGCCTTCTTACCAAGCCCGAGAGCGAATACACCGATAAAGAAGTGTTCAACTTCGTAGTAGCAGCAGGCTTTTCCACAAATGAGCAGATAACCGAGTATTCGGGGCGCGGCGTGGGAATGGACGTTGTTAAGCAGAACCTTGAAAAAGTCGGCGGAAAGCTGATAGTTGATTCCGTATTCGGTGAGGGCTCCACCTTCACTATCAGGATACCGCTGTCGCTTTCGATCGTTGATGTTATGAGCATAGATGTCGGAAAGACAAATTTCTCGATACCTATAAGCTCTATCAACGAGGCTTTCTCCTGTACGGAGGATAAATATATCAGAGACACCGACGGCAATGAATTCATAATGCAGAGAGGAGAAGCGATACCTCTCATCAGACTCGCAAAGCACTTCGGTATAGACAATGCCGAAACAGACGTTACCAAGGGAATAATGATAGAGTGTGAGAACGTCAACAGCAGAGCTATCCTTATGGCTGACAGGATAACCCTTGACCAGCAGGTAGTAGTTAAGCCCTTCCCTGCGGTGCTTGGAGATATGAAGCTGAAGGAAGCAGGAATGAGCGGCTGCTCCGTTCTCGGAGACGGAAGCATAACGATAATACTGGACGTTCAGGAAATAATGGCTACCTGACGGATAAGCTTCGCAGCACAGGAGGGTGAAACAATGGCGGAAGAAGTTAAACAGGATTTTTCGCAGACAGGCGGACAGATACTGACATTTATGTCGGACGAGAAGCTGTATGCTTTTAAGATAACCGATGTGACGGACATAATCGAGATACCCGAAATAACCGTCATACCGTGTACCCCCGATCATATCACAGGAGTTATAAACCTCAGGGGCAAGGTGGTGCCGATAATCGATCTCAGGAAAAAGCTTGGCAGCCCCGATATCGAGTATGACTCAAAAAGCTGTATCATACTTGTTGAAAAGGGCGTTTATCAGGCAGGTATACTTGTTGACCGTGTGAACGATGTTGAGAACGTTATTCCTGCACAGATCGCCGCAAACCCGGTCAAGGACAGCACAGAACGTTATTTTATCACCTCAGGAGAGCGCAGGATATACCTGTTGAATACAAGAAAGCTTATCAAGAACTAATTGGAGGATAGCTATGTTAGAGATCTCTCAGCGGGATTTTGAAAAGCTTACAGGCTTTATAAAAACAAACTACGGCCTTGACCTTTCGCAGAAAAAGGTGCTCGTTGAGAGCAGGCTGAGCAATTACATAATGGACAGCGGCTTCAACAGCTTCGAGGAGTATCTGCCGACCCTGTACAATGACTATATGGGCAGCGAGATCGAGAACCTCATAAACAGGCTGACCACTAACTACACCTACTTCATGCGTGAGGCTAATCACTTTGAGCATCTTATGCACGTTTTTCTTCCTTATGCCGAAAACCATATAAAAGATCACGATATCTGCATCTGGAGCGCAGGCTGCTCCTTCGGCAATGAGCCATATAACCTCGAAATGTGCATGGATGAGTATTTCGGTATGAAGAAGTATGTGTGGGATCTGAAAATACTTGCTACCGATATCTCGTATAATGCCCTTCGTGCGGCAAAGAACGGCATTTATACTGAAAAATCAATGGCAAAGATCCCTGCCCGCTGGCGTGAGAAATACTTCAAGCCATACGGCAAGGGTCTCTATCAGGTGAAGGACGAAATAAGAAATAAGGTCGAATTCAGGTATCATAACCTGATGGACGACATAAAATTCAAAAGGACCTTTGACCTGATAGTGTGCCGCAACGTTATGATCTATTTCGATGAGCATACAAAATCAGAGCTTTGCAAGCGCTTTTATAAAGCGACCAATAACGGCGGATACCTCTACATAGGCCATGCAGAATCTGCCCCCGAGGATATTCCATATCAAAAGCAGGAGCCTGCCATCTACAGAAAGGAGGAGGCGGTATGAGCGTAAAAATACTTGTCATCTCCGATAATGCAGACTTCAAGAGCTCTGTTCTTAAAATGATAAATGAAAAGAGCGCAGGTAAATATATCGTAACAGCCTGTACCCTTAAAGAGGGCAGAAAGACCGCCATATCCTTCTCACCCTCGTATATCCTGCTGGACGCTGATTCTCAGGGCGCCAATGCAGATTATCTCATAGGCCTTGTGCCGAGATATTCAGTTCCGATAGTGGTATGCACCTCCACTCCGAACATAAAATATACTATGCTCCAGTCAGGCGCTATGGACGTTCTCGCCAAGCATGAGACCAATGTTAAACGCTTTGCCGAAAGGCTGATATCGAGCATAGAAAGAAATGCCGTCACCAGAAAGGCCCTCGTTTCGAGACCTTCGGTAAATGCGTCTGCCTTTATAGCGGTGGGCGGTTCAACAGGCAGCACTGAGGCTCTCCGCGAGATAATAAAGAGCCTTAAAGGAGATATCCCGCCGATGGCGGCAGTTCTCCATATGCCTGATAAGTACACAGCTATCTATGCTTCACAGCTGAATGATATCACGGATTATGAGGTGGTAGAGGCGTCAAGCGGTCTGTATCTCAAGCAGAACCAGATAGTCATTGCGGCAGGAGGTAAGCATTTAAGGCTTTTCCGTGATAAGAAGGGCTATTTTGTCACCTCAGAGCCCGGCGTAAGAGTGTCAGGACACTGTCCGTCGGTAGATGTTTTCTTTGACAGTGTAGCCTATGCCGCAAAGAAGAACGCTATAGGCGTCATACTTACAGGCATGGGACAGGACGGCGCAAAGGGAATGCTTAATATGAAGCAGATGGGCGCATATAATATAGGACAGGACGAAGCGACCTCTGTAGTATACGGAATGCCGAGAGCAGCCTTCGATAACGGAGCTGTTAAAAAGCAGTGTCCTCTTTCGGCAATAGCAGCAGAGGTGCAGAAGAGAGCATCACTCATAAATAAGGGTCTGTAAAGGGGGAGAATGATTTGGCTTTGGAAAAATATTTGCTTTTTGAAGCAGGCGGAAGACAGTTTTCTGTCTCCTTTGCGGACATATTACAGATAATCGCAGCCGAAGAGCCCTCGCCTCTGCCTGATTTCCCCGATTACGTTCTGGGAACTATAGCCTTTGACGGCAGTGTTATTCCCGTCATAAGTCTGAGAAGACGTTTTCATTATGAGGACAAGCCCGTTACCGACAGAAACTGCATAATAGTCGCTCTCAGCGAGGATAAGAGAGTTGGACTTCTTTGTGACAGCGTAGCAGGCTTCACCGAGCTTAACGACAGCGATATAATGCCTCCCACCGATCTGAATGAGGAAGCGAGCGCAAGATTTCTCAGGGGCGAGATACTTCTTGGTGAAAGGCATATCCTGCTGCTTGACCCGATAAAGCTCATAAAGCTCGGAGACGAAGCTGTTTTTCAGACAGCTGACCCCGAGGAAGGAAAGGAAGATACCGAACAATGAGAGAGATAGATGTTTCACTTGTGGAGCAGACCGTAAGAGACCTTTGCATAAAAGCAAACCTTATCCTTCCCGAGGATATGGAGCAGTGTATCCTGAAGGGCAGGGAGGAGGAGCTCTCACCCGTAGGCAGAAACGTATTCGATGATATCAAGGCAAATATCGAGACCGCAAGGAACGAGAATATCCCTATCTGTCAGGATACGGGAATGGCTGTTATCTTTATGGAGGTAGGGCAGGACGTTCATTTTGTGGGCGGGTCTGTCAATGATGCCATAAACAGGGGCGTTGCAAGGGGCTATACCGAGGGAAGATTAAGATGCTCCATAGTGTCCGATCCTCTCGAAAGAGTGAATACGAACGATAACACTCCCCCTGTGGTACACCTCAAATACACCGACGGTGAGCAAGTAAAAATAATGGTATCGCCCAAGGGCTTCGGCAGTGAGAATATGTCTCAGCTGAAAATGATGACCCCATCAGTAACTCATGACGAGATAGTTGACTGGGTAGTGTCCGTATGTGCAAAGGCGGGCTCAAATCCTTGTCCGCCGATAGTTATCGGCGTCGGCATCGGAGGAGACTTTGAAAAATGTGCATATCTTGCAAAGAAAGCTCTTTGCAGGAACGTATCAGTAAGAAACCCCAAGCCTCTGTACAGAGACCTAGAGCAGAGAATGTTAGATGAGATAAATAAGCTCGGCATAGGGCCTCAGGGCTTTGGCGGCACCAAGACCTGCCTTGCTGTCAATATCGAGGAGGCGCCCACGCATATCGCAGGTCTGCCAGTATCGGTCAATGTGGGGTGCCACGTTACAAGGCACGCCGAAGCGACTATATGACCGATACCTTTCATAGTAGAATTATCCGTAAAAGTAGGTGAGAACGTTTGAAGAGATATAAGCCTGCAAAAGTGCCTGTGCTGCTTACAATGGTGTTTGTGGCAGCACTGTTTTATGTGCTTTACAGAGCGCTCGGGTATTTGGACGAGTATATACCGTTTTCGGCGAAGTATCTTCAGCTGTCCGCTGAGATAGCAGGCGCTGTCGTTTGTGTTGTGCTGCTCCCGATATACTATTTCAATACGTTCTACACTGTCAGCTCAAAGGTCGTCACCGCAAGAACAGGCATAATAGTTACCGCAAAGCAGCTGATGCCCGTATCCTCGGTAAAGTCTGTTACCGTGATCCAGGTGCCCTTCGGCAATATTTTAGGCTATAACTTTGTTATCCTGAACGCTCAGGGCACGAACCTTATAATCCCGTTCATACTGAAAAAAGACGCTAAAGAGATAGCCGACATAGTAAACAACGCTATCAGGAACCGATCCTCCTCGGAAAAGACCGAAAAGGAGGCGCCATGAGACAGTTTTCTCTTACAAAATCCGTGGCAGACTTCTTTCGCCGCCGCCAGCACCCGATAAAGATAATCTCCTACACGACAAAGCAGCTGTGGCTGCTGGTGATACCTTTAGCCAAGTACCTTATAGCGGCTCAGTTCAATTTCGAGAGCTGGTTTCGCTCTCACTGGCTGGAGATACTCACCGTCGCTCTGATATTCGGATATGCTGTGCTGCGCTGGGTATTCGTATATTATGAGGTCGGCGAAGACCATATCACTACCCATACAGGCTTTTTCGGCATAAAGACCACAAGGGTCAATTTTTCCGAGATATCTGCCTTTTCGCTTAATCAGGGCTACCTTGACAGGCTTATACGCTCCTGCACTATTTATATAGACACAGGTGCAAGCTCATCAAGAACCTCGGATATCTCCTTCAACCTTAACCGCAAGCAGGCATTTGAGATATATCACAGCATCACCTCGGTCTGTCATAATAAGCCAAAGTATGTCTACAGATCGAGAAGATCTGACCTTATGATATTTTCACTGCTGTTCTCCTCCACCCTCTCGGGAATGCTGGTCGTTGTGGGTATCATCTTTCAGGCGTACAGGATCATGGGTAGAGAGGTCGAGCTTCGCCTCCTGCGTGAAGTTAACAGCAGGATAGAGAGTTCTCCTATCCTAGAGGTCATTCCTGCGTATATCCTTGCAGGCGCTACCCTTATCTTCGGGCTGTGGCTCGTGTCATTCGTGGCAAACCTTATGAGACACTGGGGCTTTTCATGTACAAAGTCCTCGGGCCTGTTCATAATCAGAAGCGGCAAGGGCGCAAGAAGACGCCATGTGCTGAGAAGACGAAGAATAAACTATATCGACTATAAGCAGTCATTTCTGATGAAGCTTTTTCGCATCACCACTGTTGAGGTCGGCTGTACAGGCTACGGCAAGCGTCACAGAGAGATATCTGCCATGATACCTATCACCACCAACAGCCGTGTAAACGAGTCTATGAAAGAGCTTCTTCCGACCTTTCCTCCCGTTAGGGGCACAGTATCTACCGATAAAAGCTCAATGCCGTTTTTTATGCTGCTGCCGTTTGTGTGTTCGTTTTTGCCTGCGGCTGCCGCATATGTGGCATATCCTTATTTTCCGCGCTGGCACAGAGAGATAATAATGACCGCAGTCATCGCAACTATACCTCTCATCTGGCTGACTATAGTTAAGGCGGCTGCATCCGTTTGTACCTATATTGGTTTTGAGAACGGCTTCTGCACTATGAGCTTTTGCGGCTGGTATAAGTTTCATAAGGTCGCAGCACCTGTTGATAAAATATCAAAGATAGTTGTATCTCGGCATCCATTTCAGCGCATAGGCGGCACCTGTGCCGTATATGTATATACTAATGACAGCCGTGCAACAAAGCACTATGTAAAGGGAGTAAATTACAAGGCTGTGGTTGAGCTTCTGAAAAATAATGGCTTTCCCTTTGAACAAACTGACGGAGATGAACGCTGATGAATTTTTTTGCCCTTGTGCTGTTGGGCGCAGGTCTTGCGATGGACGCTTTTGCAGTGTCTGTCTGTAAGGGGCTGAATATGCGGAAGATCAATTACCGCCATGCTTTTATAATAGCGCTGTTTTTCGGTGGTTTTCAGGCGCTCATGCCGTTTCTCGGCTGGCTCCTCGGAAAGCAGTTCGCCAAGTATATAGAGTCTGTAGACCACTGGATAGCATTTGCTCTTCTTGCATTTATCGGAGGAAAAATGATCTATGAGGCTTTGCACGAAAATGAAGAAGATATAGTAAAAGAAGAGAAAAAGCTCGATGTAAAAGAGCTTTTTATGCTGGCAGTCGCGACAAGCATTGATGCTCTTGCTGTTGGAGTTACGTTCTCATTTTTCGATGTCAATATACCTCTTGCGCTGGCAACCATAGGTGTTGTAACGTTTATGATCTCCTTTTGCGGAGTAGGTATAGGCAACCGATTTGGTGCTGCCTACAAAAACAAAGCCGAGATCGTCGGAGGAGCAGTCCTCGTCTGTCTCGGCATATACATTTTAATACGTGATCTTTTATAATGCCCTTAAACTTTTTCGCAGCACATATCTATTAATTAAGCGCAACAAAAAGCAGCACACTCAGAATAGAGTATGCTGCTTTTAATTTTACTGTTATACCGCTACTTCATTCTTTCCTGTCGGGAAGAGCATTTTTTCATCGAGCTTATCTGCCATTTTAGTTATAGCAGGCTCAATATCAGCCCAGAGACCACAGCCGTCGTCCTGTCCGCTTGATTTCCAAGCCTGAACACCGTTCCAGCCGCTGTCATAAGCCTCTTCATAGGCAGCAGCGATATCGAAATCTCCGTCAGACACTGCAGGGCACTCACCGATCACCGCAGGCTTCGTACCGTCAAGTCCGAAATCCTCAGGGCTCATAGAGAACGGATAACCCCACATTCTCTGCATCCATGAATACCAGTGTACTGAGTAGAAGTCAACATAAGCATATGCCTTGTCGTACTTGTCGGCAGTCATAAAGCTTTGCAGCTCTCCGTCAGATATCTTGTTGCCTTCCTGCTTGTCTGAATTATACTTTATCATTCCGAGACCGACAGTTACAAGCACATCTGAATTCTCATGTATAGCAGCAGCTGCCTCTGCGTAATACCTTTGCAGACCGTCCCAGCTGAGCTTTCCGCATTCATCGTTTTCAACTATCCAGTCAGGCTCGTTGCAGAGGTCTATCGACCACAGATAATCGTTCTTGTCATACCTCTGAACGAAAGGCACTATGTAGTTGTCGATAAAGGACTGCGTTTTCGTTTCATCGGCTACCATGTCTCTCCATGCCTGGTAATTCGCATTCTGATCCTTGAAGCAGTCAAATGACTGTACCGTAGCCATTATGTATATCTGGTACTGCTCCGCCAAGAAGAACAGGTCGTCAAGGTCGCTCCAGTGAGCATCAGTAGCACCGTTCACCGTGCCGTCAGGGGAAATGTCGATACCTGTGGTACCGTCGCAGATTATCCACACTCTTGCAGCGTTGCAGCCTGCCTCATGGAGCTTTGAAAAATGCTCCTGCCAGAACTCAAAATTAAAACCGCCGCCGAAGTCGTTCCACTTATCCCATGGGGTGTTTACACCGTTTATCCAGAGTGTCTGTCCTCCGACCTTGAACTCCGTACCCTCAACAACGACCTGTGCAGGTGAAGTGCCTGCATTGTCTTTAAGCTTTTTATCTACCTCCAGCGCCTTTGAGGAGACCTCCTCTTTGCCGCAGGAAGCACACGCCAGCAGCATCATTGCCGCCATTGAAGCGCTCAGCAATCTTTTTATTCTCATAACTGACCTCCGTAAAAAAATTGAACTATTTCCGGCAAACTGCCGTTTAAGAAAGTATAACACAATTGTGCTGTTATTTCAAGAGCTTTGTGAAAAAACTAAACCGCTTTTTTCAGCTTCACACCCGTCATAACCCGTCCCAGTTCATATCTGAGATACCGTAATATGTCGGCGGAACTACAACATTTCCGAAGCGGTCGATGATACCGCACTTCCACCAGTCTGTATAGAACTGCGCATAGCCGTCTGTTGTAAAGTTGTAGATATAGCCCTCGGTGGAGAATATCTCCTCTCCCTTTTCGTTATAGACTTTAGAGATGCTGCCTTCATTGTTGACCGTGTAGTCCTTGAGCTCGGGGTATTTATATTCCGGCTCGGGATATGTCTCTTCTTCCCTGTTCAGGGTAAATGGACGTTCTTTATCAAGATCCAGAAAACTTTCATATTTATTGCTGACAATGATGTTCTGGCGGTCAATATAGAAGTAATAGCCGCCCTGATAGGCTTCAAAATACTCGGTGGAATCGAGCGCTATGACACGGTCATACTGTGGCTCGATTATCCAGTCGCCCTTGCTGTCGATAACTCCCCAGCGGTCGTTTACTGCCGCCGAGGTACACTCAGGTATACCGAACCAGTATTCCTTATCGAACTTACAGGGGATAACTATCTCATAGTCCTCGTTCATAAAGCCCCATTTGCCGTCGATGCAGACTCTGGCAAATCCTGATTCAAAACCGTCCAGATCATCATATTCGGGCGCCAGCACATATTTGCCCTGACTGTCAACTATACCTGCCTTGCCGTCATTTTTCACTATATATGTTCCGGGCTTACAGTTCACCGTGTCTACGAAACTGTAGGCGGCGTTCCCTATATGCCATTCCTGTGTGTCCAGCATATAGTATTCCTTGCCTTTTCTGGCAACAGCTACCCCGTATTCATCAAACTCCCTGACCTCGTCATACTCAAATGGTATCATCTCTCTGCCGAACTCGTCTATAAAGCCCCATTTGCAATGCTCGTTCTCCGCTGATACAAGCCCGAAGTGGAACAGGGCATAGCGGTCATATGGCAGCGCCATATTAATTTCAGAGGGCAGCAGCAGCGCCAGCACCAGCGCAGCCGCCGTCACAGCTAATGATATTATTATCGGTTTTTTGGTCATGGCGTTCTCCTTTCTTGCCCACATCAACTAAATGAGACCTTGCCATCAAGACCGAGATCAGCTGCCTTTTGCTCAAGTTTTTTAGTGTCTGTTTCATTGGCAACGATTCTCAGAACGATCTTTTCTGTGTTTTCCATTTTCTTCATCACCGAAAGATCACTTTCAAGGTCAAGCGGGACCGTCGCCTTGATGTACCTGTATCCGTCAAATTCAGGCAGATCCGAAAGCTGCGGACCTACTTCATAGTCATGGTAATGATCGTTATAGATAATGACACAGTCAAAGCCGTCCAGCTTCTCGTTCAGCCAATTGTCTGAAATGTCGATACGATCTCTGCCGGCCGAAAAACTGAACGTGATGCTGTTGAATTTATTGATCTCGCATTCAGGGTTCTTGCTCAGATGATCTGAGATAAAGCCCATTATCTCTTTGGTTTCTAAGATAAGGTCTTCTTTTTTCATAGATATGAGGTCTATTTCTGCTCTGTAGTCACCGCTGTGATCGGCATTATCCTTTCGGCATGAGGTCCTGACAGAGTGTATCCCAAACTCATCAGACCTGTCCAGCACCTCAGCCCACATATCCGAACCGCTGAACTCGTCAACGTTGCTCTCGCTGATATAATGGCTGTCGGCGTAGTTATCTCTTGCAGATCTGTAGATAAGGTCCGGCAGAAAATGTATAAGAAGTGTTGCGAAAAACACTGTGATAAATACGGTGAGAAATATTTTCATGCCCTCTGACCTTACCGCTTTTCCGGCTGCCGCAGCCTCACCGTCGGCCTGCACCGTCTCAGCATCGGCTTCCACGTCAGCGATCTCAGCAGCTGGTACATCACTTGTGCCGGCTGTTTTATTTCGCCTGTTTTTTATGTACATCACCAGCATTGCCAGCACAATCGCAGCAAACTGCACCCAGAAATTCACAAACTGTAAGAACAGTATTGAAAACTCATCGCCGAGAAAGCCGCCGGGAACATCAGTAAACTCAAAAATGCTGTGCCTGTCGATAAACATCAGCAAGAGCATCAGCCCTGTCACAATGGCCTCTGAAGCGATCCAGAACCACCCGTCTGTTTTTTTGCTCACAACAAATATAAAGCACAGCCCAAAACCGAAAAGCCAGTACAGCGGAGTGAAAAAAACATTTTTAATTACAAATCTGCGAAGATCATCAAATATATTTATATACGGCATCAAAAGCAGCATATTGCATAAAAGCGGTATCAACCACCTTGCCATGTTCTTTTTCACCGTGCTTCACCTGCCTTTCCTGCATTTTCACCAGTATTATACCACCCTTCGAGAGTGATTTCAAGTTGTTTTATGAGAAAACCCGTGCAAAAATGGTAATTTTTAATAGATTTTGAATTTTAGATAAAAAGCCCTTGACTTACGTGCGGATATGTAGTATAATATTATGTGCGATCGGGGTGTGGCGCAGATTGGTAGCGCGCTACCTTGGGGTGGTAGAGGCCGTGGGTTCAAGTCCCGTCACTCCGACCAGCGAAAGCAGAAAACCGCCTTTTCAGGCGGTTTTTGCTTTGTTAAAAAATGAAAGCTGTGGGCACTCACACTCCTGCGGAGTGATAGAGTGCCATTTTTATTCAAATCGGTGCCGGTATTCTGCGAAGCCATACTGCAGCTCTGACATACATTAGCCTAAGCTTTTACTTTTCCAGAGTGTCCTTCCGTTTATCAGTATCTCAGTTACCTTATAAGGGTCGGTGAACTGGCTGAAGTTTGTATATGTCAAGGCTGCTGAGCGGTCGTCATCTGCTTCTGCTATAAATCCGTCATCAGTTATATAGCTGTGCTCTGCGATCGAGAATGAACTTGTCACGGTGTTCTCCTCGCCGTTATCCAGCCTGAAGGTAACATCAACATTGCCGCAGCCCATATCATCGGGCTCTGTTCCTGCAAGCTCAAGGAAGTTTTTTCCGTCACCTTTTATCGTGCAGGTCATTCCCGAGAGCACGATCCTCATGCCATAGTCATTTTCCTCGGGCTCTATGATAAAGTCGTTTTCAGAAATATGAGCCTTGATAATAAAGCTTCCCTCATAGTATTCATTTGCGAGATCACGGTAAAGCTTCTTGTGAGCAGCGAGCTTACGATCGTACTCGCCGGTAACTACTGCACCGTTATATACTCCGAGATCATCAAGATCATTAAGACTGTTCAGAAAGTTAATGTA
Organism: Ruminococcus sp.; assembly: GCA_017484095.1. GTDB lineage: Bacteria > Bacillota > Clostridia > Oscillospirales > Ruminococcaceae > Hominimerdicola. Next base: position 41,248 of record JAFUTU010000016.1, read on the forward strand.
CTCATCATCCATTTCTTCACTGTACCTGAATGAGAAAATGTCTCCGAAACCGAGAATAATATCGTAATCCTCGTCACCGATCTTCCAGTCATTAGCTATAGTTATGCTCAGTGACCCGTCATCGTTCAGCTCACAGTTTACCGACTCTTGGCCCCAGTGAAGCTGTGATGCGTCATTTATCTCTTTGCCCTTAAAATGATCCATATATGAATATGGGATACACATTTGCAGACCCGCTTCAAACCGCTTCTCGTCACCCTCGGCAAAGGCTGTTCCGTCAGTTTTTCTTGCAGTCACAAGGGCATAGTCTCTCCCTATATCAGATACAATTCCCTCAACTGTGATATCAATGTCTTTAAAAGTATTTTCCAGCACAACGCCGTTAAATGGCTGAGTTGTGCTTTCAAGCTCGTTTATATCGCCTGATATCGTTTCGCCGTTATCGGCAGCCTTTGACTTAAATGCATTGCCGTAGTTGTAATGATAAACAGCGTAGGCTGTGATACCGCTCAGGCAGGCAGCTGCCGCCGCAATAAGCGCAATGAATATCGTCCGTTTCTTTGTTCGTTTTACACTTGTAGTTCTTTTCATTTCAATTCCCGCCTTTCTCATGACGGAGGAAAGAATGCGCTGCTGCTCGTCATCGCTGAGGCTGTAATTCTCATCGAATGATGCAAGCTCATTTGAGAGCCTTTCGGCATCAGCTAAAGAAACGCTCTCCTCCAATGCCTTCAACTTTTCCTTCATCACATACCCTCCTCCAATATTTTCTTTAACTTTTTGAGTCCCCGGGAAATTTTCATATTCAAAGTACTGATGTTCATGCCGAGATCTTTAGCAATTTCGATATTTTTCTGCCCAAGATAATACTTGCGGATAATGATCAGGCTGTCAGGCTCACCAAGCTGTTTTATCGCTTCAATAAGGTCTGTGTTGTCACTTTCATCATCAGCAATGATATTTTCAAGATCATCGTAACCGACCGTTTTCTCGTGCCTGCATTGCTTGCGGAATATATTTATACAGTGGCGCTTGGCAATTACTGATAGCACCGCCTGCACCGATCTCATATCAAAGCTTGTCTTTTTGCCTGTATTATAGAACATAAGAAAAACATCACTGACTGCTTCTTCAATGTCCTCTCTGGAACACACATCTCTTAGCCTTGTGTATGCCACCTTATGCACATAAGCACCATATTGCCCGATCACCTGTGCAAGCCCTCGTTCCGAGTCGCTCTTCAGCAGCATGAGCAGTTCCTTATCGTTCATATGAAAACCTCGCTTGTTGAAACGTTTCACTATATACAGTCAAAACAAAAGTGCCAAAAATCACATCTGACAAATAAATTATACACCAAACTCTTTAAACTTTTCATGAACAAAAAACAGCGCACCCGAAGGTGCGCTGAACAGAAAATTATTCTTACCTATCGATCTCTATTCTGTTGCCGTTTATCTCCACCGCTGTTACATCATTAATATTGATAGGCTTAGGATATTCCTCGGTGAACACTGATCCGATACACTCGCCAGTTTTCGTATCCTCACTCCATCCTCCTGTTGTATTCATAATAATGCTTGTTTCATCGGAGAAATATATTGTCACCTCATTGTCAAAAGCGTCAATTACTTTTGACTTAGCAAAGTCATCATTTTCAGTACTGCCTTGAATGCAAATACATCCGATCGTTATTTCATATCCATATTCATTGTCCTCGGGCAATATAGTTATTGGCTGAACTGCATCAGTCAGCTCAAAGCTAAAGGTAAAACTGCCGTCATATTTTTCTGTTGCTATTTTGTCTATTATCGCTTGATAAGCTGAATCATGCTCATCCGTCGGTTTCCCGTCAGCGGTTTCATTTCTGTCAAGAAGACATGGAAGCGCTGCATCTGCCAGCTCATTATCAAAATATTCCTTACTCATGTCCGACTTATAAAGTTCGACAAAGCGTGCTTGAAATTTACTTTCTTTTTCGGGTGCATTTTCTACGGGCGGCCACGTATTGTACATGATAACACTAAGTGTTCCGTCTTCATTTAACTGTGTCTTGTATTCTCTATACGCCGGATCCGGCTCATTATGATAATCGTCGAAAGGCACACTGCCTCCGCCATATTTGAAATAATAATGCTCACCCTCTTCAAGCGTGAACGGTTCGCCGTTAGTTTTGCTCACAGTAAGCATTACACAGCTTGTCTGACCGTCATTCACCGTTCCGTCTATTGTAAATTCAAGCCCGTCAAATGTATTCTCGAACACTTCGCCGTTCCATTCACCGGTAATGCTCGCGATGTTGTCGATGTCCTTGTCGCTAAGCTCTGTGTCCGGATAAAGAGCCTTTGCGCCGTTGAAGAATCCGTTGTTGTATGCAGCATATGCCCCTGCTCCTATCGCTCCGGTTACAAGCACAGCCGCTGCCACCATAGCTCCCACGAATCTTTTGCTGTGTCTTCCTATCTTTTTCTCATTAGTTCCTTTCATTTCAATTCCCGCCTTTCTAATGACGCAGGAGTGGATACGTGAGCCCATATCGTTCGGCAGAGCGCTCTTGCTCTTCTCTGCTATCTCTTCAAGCAGCTCCGCCGCAGGCATAAGTTCCTCTGCCGTCACATTCTCCAGCAGATCATAAAGCTCTTTATCCATTATTCTCCCTCCTGTTCGGTTAGTTTTTTTCTCAGCTTGATAAGACCCCGCGATACGATCTTGTCAACAGTGTTAGTTTTCATATCAAGTGCAGCCGCAATATCACGGCTTTTCTGCCCGAAGAAGTATTTTCTCATAAATATCTCGCTGTCAGGTTTTCCGAGAGACATTACCGCCTCGATAAGCAGCCTTCTGGTATCGCTGCTTTCGGTCTTGTCAGCCACCGTGCCGCCGATAATATCCAAGGATATGCACTCCTCTTTTGATATGTGTTTCTTGTATAGATTTATGCTGTGCCTTTTTGCTATCACTGCGAGAAACGGAGCGACAGCCGTGATCTCCTTGTCAGTCGTCATTATATACTCATAAAATTTCATGAATATGTCACTTACGGCTTCTTCAATGTCCTCTCGTGTGCAGACGCCCGACAGCTTGCTGTGAGCGATCGTATACACATAACCGCTGTATTTGTCGATCATTGCCGAAAGCCCCTTTTCGGGCTCTGTTCTCAGCAGCCCCAGCAACTCAGTATCCGTCATATGAAAACCTCACTTTTGAAACGTTTCATCTATTACATTCAAGCTAAAACCAAAAAAACTGACAATGGCAACAAAATTATACCACCGTTCATGCCGGCGGTCAATCGTGCCCAACTCTTGACGAATGCCTAACGTTATGGTAAAATAGAAAGTCATCATAAACCAAAACTTTTTTCAAAAAAGTGAAACTATTTTTCTCTTCGTCACGACTATATAAGTGTAAGGGGGGTGAAACCGTGGCCGATATAAAAACAAAGCAGACCTTTGAGCAGCTCTATAACAGGACATACGAAGAAATATATAAGTATATCCTTCTCAAGGTCAGTCCGAAGGAGACAGCCGAGGATATTCTCCAGAATACATATCTTGACCTCTATAAAAAAATGCTCTCGGGTGAGACTATCCTCCGCCCAAAGCATTTTCTTATCACGGTTGCAAAAAGGCGCATCGCCGACTATTACCGCACAGCTCCGGCAGAGGAGCCCTTAGACGATAATATCCCTATAGTTGACGAGCGCGCCCTGGAGACCTTAGAAAACGACGATACCTTTCTCTATGAAGATATAATGAGAGATCTGGAACAAACGGACATGACCACTTACAGGATCTTTTATCTGCATTACGGCTGCGGTCATACCCTGCACAAAACGGCAAAGCTTCTGGGAATGACGGAATCCACAGTAAAATCGAAGATGTACCGCGCACTCAGCAAGCTGAAAAAACAATTGACGGAGGATGAAAACTATGCGTTATTCGAAAGGAGTCGCTAAATACAGCGAGCAAAAAAAACAGAATATCCTTAACGCTGTTATCGGCGCTGAAAACGTCTCGTCCCCCGCAGACAACAGGGAGGACATAACCATGACAACAAACGTTATCGAAACAAGCGGACGGGCAAGAGTAAAGAGCAGGGCGGGCGGCTTTATCGCGGCAGCCTGCGCAGCGTTAGTTATCGGCGGCGGAGCAGCAGCCTACTTCTCTATGAAAGCCCCCGAGACCACACCCAAGGCAGCATCGGCAGCGCCTGCTGCAAGCTCATCACAGGCAGACGAAGTCTCACAGCCTCAGCTCGAAGAGCCTGTGATCTCTGATCCCGATACGCCGACCATTTATGCTACATCACCCGATGTGGTCATAGCTCCTGACGATGCAGGAACAGTAGAGGACGGCTTTGAAGGCTTTGACATCAAGGTCTCGTATCTTGTAAAAGACCTCTGGAAGGGCGTTGCCAATTACGCTCAGCATTCCTACGGCGTAGTTATTGACGTAAGCACCAAGGAAGGCTATGAGCTTCCGTGGTCAGGCGAGGAGTCGGCTCCAAATATGCATTTCGGAGAGCTGTGGCTCAACACAGACCATTCCGAGTTTTTCAGGCTCATGGATACAGACGCCGTTCTGAGCTACGGTTTCAAGACCGTAAACAATGACGGCGAGGACGTTTTCAGATTTGTTATAGCAGCAGAGGTCGCTGACGATTTTGACCTTGACAGCAGCACAGAAGTAATGTTCGGCATCTCAGGCATCTACTGGGGTGACAGCAGAGCCACCGGCGGAATAGAAAAGAGCGAAGGCAAATTCATCGCCGCCGAGACCTTTGACGATATGAGAACTATTGACGAAGAGCTCATAATCCCCTATGCGATGGAGACCGAACCTATCGACGTGATCTCAGTTCCAGAGACCGATGCTTCCTCAGAGGCTGAGCCCGAGACCACCGTTTTCGATGACTCTCAGAACACCACTCAGGAGCTCAGCGAAAAGGCTATAACTCTGAATGTCGATGACCACGGCAGGATCACCGAGGGCTTTGAAGGCCTTGATATCCGGATCTCCGAGCTCTGGTATGTTCCTGCTACTCTTGAATACGGCGTAGCTATCGAGGTAAAGAGCGCCGACGGCACACCCCTTTACTGGGATCTCTACAGCGGAATTGATGTCATCTATAATGACCTCACTCCGTTCATGGAGACCACCGATGCCGAGAACCTGCATATCTCAGGCGGCTGGGAAAAGGAGGGAGAGCCCGGAACGTTCCGCTTCCTCGTATACTCCGAGCCTAAGGCCGATACGAAGGTCGACGAGAACGCCGAGATCAGCTTCGGACTGAACACCATTACAGTCGGCGGCGAGGTGGTAGCTTCGGGCAACTTTGAAGCAAACTTTCACTTTAACACAAATGACGTCGCAGACGTTCAGGCAATGCAGTAAATAAACTACCCCCTGCCGCAGTAAAACGGCAGGGGGTTTGTGCTTTGTAGTCTACAGACCTATCATACTCAGGTCAAGTTCCTCACCGCTGTGCAGGTGAAGCAGCTTCTCTCCCATTATTTCTTTCATTATCTCAAAAGCAGGCTCGCCCGTGCAGTGCCCCGTATAGTAAACGCTGCCCGTTTTCAACAAAGCCTTGGCAGTGTCAGTGATAGTTTTAAGATCACGCGCTCTGTATGGCCAGTGTTTTTTTCTCAGGTGGAATCCGCTTATCACCGCATCAGGGAATGAGCCGAATATCTCTGCGTATCTCTCCACAATATTCACGATACCGTTATGCGCACACCCCGATATCAGAATATTCTTTCCCTCGCATGATACCACCAGATATATCTCGTGTGCAAAATCATCGGGCACCTTTTTAGTTCCCTGATACATCAGCAGCCTCTTGTTTCCCTCGGGGCGGAATTTCTCACCCTTAACGCCGCTGAACAGGAAGAGCTCGTTATCTATCTTCATATCTCCGTCTATCAGCCTGAGATTTTCTATCTCCAGTATCCTCGGGTCTATCCCTATGAATTTTCTGTGGTTGTAATGCCTTTCGGGTGCACGGCGGTGCATGATGATGCTTGCCGTAGGGTTGAGCTCATTAAACGCGATTATCCCGCCTGAGTGGTCATAGTGGCCGTGGCTCAGGAACATTCTGTCAACGTCTGCCAGATCTATCCCAAGTGTTTTCGCATTTTTTATGACCGCATCACTCTGTCCCGCATCGAGCAGCAGCTTGTGCTTAGTTGTTTCTAAATAGAGTGCCAGTCCATGTTCAGCGATACAGTTTTGCGCACCGACACTATTTTCCACAAGCGTAACTATCCTCATTGTAATTCTCCTCCGAAACCATAAAAACCAACGAACACTATTATAGCACATAATATTAAAAAAGTAAAGACGCGGAAACAATAATCCGGTATTTTCGGTTTTATGCGCGATGTCCAGCCGTGCGGCGAGCACTTATAGCACATAATATTAAAAAAGTAAAGCCGTATATGAAAAAATAATAGGGGGCTTTCCGGTAGCCCCCTGAAACCCCTTCGGGTACATAACTATTAATTAGGTGCGGCCACTACCTTAGTGTTAAACCAAAGTACGGCGTGAATTAGCCATGCGGCGAGCACCTCTCCCAAACCTTTTCGGATATATATTTTGCACTTGTTTTTTATGAGCTATTCTGTAAAATACGGTGAAGGTGCTTCCTCGCCAATATCTATCACAACAGCTGCCTTCTTTGATGAACTGTCGTCCTTTCCTCCGAAGATCTGCTTTCTGAACAGAACGAACACGTCAACAACTATCACTGCTATGATAAGTATTATAAGTATTATAGGCACTAACATATTTGCGCTTTTACCCGGAGTAACATTTGCCTGCTGTGTCGGCTGAAGTACAGGAGCTTCGGGCTGCTGATACTGTGGCTGAACAGGTGCCTGCTGCATAGGCTGTTGGTATTGCGGCTGCTGTGGTTGCTGATACTGTGGCTGCGGCTGCTGATATGCTGCCTGTTGAACCGGCTGCTGATACTGAGGCTGCTGATACTGAGGCTGCTGTACAGGCTGAGGTATCGGCTGCGGAGCAGGCTTAGGCTGCTCGGGCTGATAAGGCTCCTGACCGGGCAGAAAAACGCTGTCCATAGTAGGCATATCATCAGTGTGCTTAGGAATGTCGCTCACATCAGGCTGCTCAGGGTACTCTGAGTAGTCGATCTCGGGAACATCGACCGAATCCATAGTCGGATTTCTGTCGAGCTCGGGCTCGGGTGCTGCAGGAGCATCTGCCTCAGGTGTTTTTGTTCCGCAAACAGGGCAGAACTTAGCTCCCGGTGCGAGA
>JAFUTU010000017.1 GCA_017484095.1 Ruminococcus sp.
CATATCGGCAAGGATATCCTGCGTAGAAGCTGTTATCAGCTGATCTGGCTGCAGCAAAGTTTCCGCAGATACCTCTGTAACACTGAGCGATGTAAAGCTCGTGACAGAAAGCGCTGCACATAAAACGCCGCTTATGATAGATCTGAACCTTTTTGACATATTTACCTTCCTTTCAAAAACCGACCGTCATTTCGCATCACGTGAGGCGATAGCTCCGATAACTACGGCAACTATAGTTATACCTGCACCGATGCTTAAAAATATTTTCCAGTCGCCGTCATTTTTATCTTCCGACGACTTGCCCTCACGGCTTTCTTCTGCCGAGACGGTCTTTCTGTCCGATGTTTCCGAGCTCCGGGAATCGGCAGCAGTGCACTTAACAGGCAGCGCCAGTATCATAAGAACAGCGCAAAAAAACACTGTGCAAATATATCTTATCACACTATCATTCCCTTCCTCAGTATTACCCCTTATATTATACATAATTTTTTCTCTGTTTACAACCCTCATTTTATACAAATACTCTGACACTAAACAAGACATATTAAACAAAGAGAGCCTTTGCTTTTTGTATAATATGAAAAAACTATGAAATATTAAACAAAGCACTATTGATTTATTAAGCTCAATATGGTATAATAAACAATATGCAGAACAGTATCTGTTCGATATAAGGGTCGCTGTTCAGGTCGTGCCGATCAAACACAGGCGCCTGACGGTCCCGACTATATACTAAGGAGGAATCACAATTGGAGGAACGTGTACAGAATATAGAATCCCGTTCAAACAGCAAGATACAGATAGGCGTTATCCCCGGGCATTTTGCTACGAACCATTCTCATGTTAACTATTATGTGGATATGACCGCGATCAAGACGAGCTCAAAAATGGCGAGAGAGGCTGCGAAGGATCTTGCGGCGACATATTCTTCGACTCATATTGAGACGATAATCTGCCTTGAGGGCACAGAGATACTCGGTGCATTTCTGGCAGAGAGCCTGTCCTCGGGCGGGATAAATGCAGGCACGGATATAAGCGTTATCACGCCTGAGCTCAACGCTGTAAATCAGATGATCTTCAGAGACAACACCCAGAAGAAGATATGGAACAAGAACGTTCTGCTCATGATCTCTTCCGCATCGACAGGTAAGTCGATCAGCAGGGCAGTTGACTGCCTGCAGTATTACAGCGGAAAGCTTGTTGCAATAGGCGCGATATTCTCAGCTATCGATGAGGCTAACGGCATACCTGTTCACGCTATTTTCAAGGGGACCGATCTGCCGACCTATGATACCTTTATGCCTTCTGAGTGCCCGATGTGCAAGGCAGGAAAAAAGGTAGATGCACTTATAAACAGCTTCGGCTATTCCAAGCTCTGATCTGCAGCAAACGCTGTAGTTCGCGCGGCAACAAAATATGTATATCTGGTTCGGCCGTTCTCGCAGGAGGGCGGTCGGGCTGTTGTTTTGTAAGAAAAAATAAGGGGGCAGATATAATGCTGCAAAGCAGTAGATCTGAGTTCTTTTCGGGGATAAAAGACAGTATACCTATAGCTCTGGGTTATGTTTCGGTATCGTTCGGCTTCGGGATAATGGCGGTATCGGCAGGGCTTTCAATATGGGCAGCTGTTATCATCTCAATGGCTAATCTTACCTCGGCAGGGCAGGTGGCAGGGCTTTCCGTCATTACAGGCGGCGGCACACTTGTTGAAATGGCGATCGCACAGTTTATAATAAACCTCAGATACTCCCTTATGAGCATATCGCTGTCGCAAAAGCTCGACAAAAGCTTTGATCTCCCTGCAAGACTGATAGGCTCATTCGGCATAACTGATGAGGTCTTCGCCGTTGCATCAGGCAGAGAAAAAGAGGTATCGAAGCACTATCTTTACGGGCTTATAATACCGCCTTATTTTGCATGGGCACTGGGTACACTTCTCGGTGCGGCAGCAGGAGAGGTCCTTCCGACGATGATAAAGGTATCTCTCGGGATAGCTATATACGGAATGTTCACGGCGATAGTCGTACCTGCCGCAAGAAAGGCTGTCGGGGTGCTGGCAGTGGCGGCAACGGCTGCGGCTTTAAGCTGTGCTCTCAGGTATATACCTTTGTTCAGCGGTATATCGTCAGGCTTTGCCATAATAATCTGTACAGTGGCAGCAGCTGCGGCAGGCGCAGTGCTTTTCCCTGTAAAAGATGAGGAGGGAGCACAGCAATGAGGTTTTTTCTTATGCTTTTGGTAATGGCAGGTGTGACATATCTTGTCAGAATGGTACCCTTTGCGCTCTTTCGCAAGAGGATAGATTCAACGATCATAAAAAGCTTTTTATATTACGTTCCCTATGCCGTTCTTGGTGCAATGACGATACCTGCGGTGTTCTATTCAACGGGCAACGGGATATCTGCGGCAGCAGGCTTTATTTGCTGTCTTATACCTGCCTTTTTTGGCAGATCGCTCATAACTGTAGCTCTGACGGCAAGTGCGGCAGCATTCATCACAGAGCTTTTACTGCACTTTATGAAATGACAAGAGCTCTCGGAGTTTTCCGGGAGCTCTTTGCTGTTATTTGTCTTTGTTTCTGAAAACCAGCAGCTTGCTGATGATGTAATTCAAAACTATCGTCACTACGGATACGATTATCTTTGCGATGATCTCCTGTATTTTCAGTGTGTTCGTGCAGACGTTCAGCAGGGCAGTCTCTACCACCAGAGTGAACAGTCTCCCTGCGAAAAAGGCGGCGCACTCTTTAGCTACTGCCTGTGAGCCGTGAGCCTTATCCTCAAACACCCATTTCCTGTTAGTGAGGTATGCAAAAGTTACGGCGCATATCCACGAAATGATATTGGATATCGTAACGTCATAATCTATAGTCACTCCGAACAGCTTTCCCTTGCCGATATCGAGCATATTCATAGGTATGGCAAAGAATATTACGCTGACTACAGTTGTCAGCCCTCCGAAAAAGAGGTAGAGGAGGACCTCCTTGTGAGCCTTGTAAAACGGCTCGAACCGCTTTAAAAAGCCCCACCCCATTATCTTGTCAAATATGTCTTTTTTCTCGTCTGCCATTTTGTTATCCTTCCTGTTACTGCTCACTTATATCATCGAGAGAGAGAGTTGCGATCGCATTCAGAGATTCATCCGCGCGCTTGCCTGCAATAAGGTCGTAATACCCCTGGCAGGCTATCATAGCGCCGTTGTCTCCGCAGTATTTAAGCTCGGGCAGATAAAGCTCATATCCGCGCTTTTTGCACTCCTCCGTCAGTCTGTTCCTTACTCCCGAATTTGCCGAAACTCCGCCTGCACAGGCTATTTTCGTATAGCCGAAACGCTCTGCCGCAAGCATTGTCTTTTCGGCAAGTGTATCAGCCACTGTTTTCTGGAACGATGCTGCCATATCCTCACGGCGGACAGCTTCGCCCTTCTGCTCAGCATTATGCACCTGGTTGATGACTGCCGTTTTGAGCCCCGAGAACGAAAAATCGAACTCGCTGCCTGTTACCTTCGGGTGGGGCAGCTTGTAGGCATTCGGGTCGCCCTTTGCGGCGGCACTGTCGATATATTTTCCGCCCGGGTATTCATATCCGAGAGTTCTTGCTGCTTTGTCAAAGCATTCTCCTGCGGCATCGTCGCGCGTTCTGCCTATAACGTGATATCTGGTGTAGTCAAGCACCTCTATCAGATGAGAATGACCTCCCGAAACCACCAGACAGAGGTACGGCGGTTCCAGCTCAGGGTGAGATATATAGTTTGCCGCTATATGCCCTGCGATATGGTGAACAGGCACAAGCGGCTTTTTTGCCGTCATCGCAAGACCCTTTGCAAAGCTCACTCCCACAAGCAAAGCTCCTATCAGCCCCGGCGCATAGGTAACTGCTATCGCATCGATATCGTCAACAGTGCAGCCTGCATCACTGAGCGCCTGCTTTGTTACCCATGAGATGTTCTCCGCGTGTCTGCGTGAGGCGATCTCTGGCACAACTCCGCCGTAAAGCTTGTGCTCATCTATCTGAGATGCTACCACGTTTGAAAGTACAGTTTTTCCGTCCTCTACCACCGCACAGGCAGTCTCGTCGCATGAGCTTTCTATACCTAAAATTTTCATGTGTTCTGCTCCTTTTCCCGTATCGGGCTGTCTCAGCCTGTGTAGATCTCCTGCACTTCTTCGGAGATCCCTCCGTCAGCACTGCGTACATACAGCGGCTTTTCGATCGAGATAAACGGCTTTCCGCCCTTTTTGCCCTCAACAAGCACCAGCCAGGGTGGGCAATCGGGATTTTTGTGTACTGTTCTCAGACGTTTCGGCTCTATGCCGTTTTCTCTCATTGCACTTATTATGTCGCAAAGGCGTTCGGGCCTGTTGCATATGCACAGCCTTCCGCCGAATTTAAGGTTCCTCTTCGCTGCGGCGCACACATCTCGTATGGTACACATCAGCTCATGCCTTGCAATGGAGATCGCTTCGCTTTCATTTTTTGCGCCCGTATTATTCAGCTTGTACGGAGGGTTGCAGGTGATAAGGTCAAGCTCCTCTTCACAGCGCCATTCTCTGAGGTCAGCGTTCAAGGGTATGACGCTCTGCTCCGCCTTGGAATATTCTACCGAGAGCACCAGCTGGTCATAAGCTTTCTTTTGCAGCTCTACGGCATAGGTCTTTTTCGGGCTGTATTTTTTGTCTAACAGCAATGCGATTATTCCGCTTCCCGTACAGAGATCGGCGCATTTGTCCTTATGCCTTGCGCCTGCAAAATCTGCCAGCAGAAAAGCGTCCGTACCGAAGCGGTGCTCAGTTGAGATACACACCCGATAGCGCTCGCCAAGCTGTTCAAATGTAAGATCGTTATATTCCATAATAATCTCCATAAATAATATTTGTTTATCGGTAATGCTTAGTCATCAGCAGTGCGTCCTCGGTCGGCTCTTTATAAAAGGCGCGTCTCAGCCCTACCTCTTCAAAGCCCATTGAGCGGTAAAGCCCTATAGCTGCCTCGTTCGATACCCTGACCTCTAAATTGCAGCGCTCCGCAGTGATGTTTTTTTCCATATGCTCAAGCAGTGTTCTGCCTATGCCTTTCCCTCGGTAAGCAGAAGTAACTGCAATATTGTTCAGGTTTATCTCGTCAGCAACTACCCACACATTTATAAAGCCGACTGTCTTTTCGCCGTCTTTCGCAACAAAAGTTCTCGCCATCGACAGTGTCAGCTGTCTTTCGATATCTTCAGGGCTCCACGGCTGAGAGAAGCATTCCTTTTCTATCTCCGATACGGCACTGCAGTCCTCAGCCCTCATCGAAGATATAGTTATGCTCACTGCTCCTCCTCCAGAAGCTTTGCATATAGCTCACTTTTTGAAAACCCTGTCGTTTTAGCAATGCTCTTGCAGGCGTCAGCGCCTCTCATTCCCTTGTCAACAAGCGCTTTCACCTGTATCATAGCCTCTTCTATGGTTTCGGGCTTGTCCTCCGAGTTCTCCTGCGCGCCCTCTATCACAAGAACGTACTCTCCTCTCGGCTTGTTTTCCTTATAGTATTCCACTGCGCCCGAAATAGTTGTGCGTATCACCTCTTCGTGGAGCTTTGTGAGCTCTCTGCAAAGAGATATCCTTCTGTCTCCGAAGTATTCGAGCATATCGCTGAGAGTTGCAGTCAGCTTGTGCGGTGCTTCATAAAAGATAAGGGTGTTTTCCTCTTTTGCAGCCTTTGCAAGGTGAGGCAGCCTCTGCTTTTTTGTTACAGAGAGAAACCCCTCAAAGCTGAACCGTGAGGTATCAAGGCCGCTTACCGCCAGCGCCGATATACAGGCAGCAGGCCCGGGAACAACAGCGACCGTTATATTTCTCTCGTGGCAGCGCTTAACAAGCCTTTCTCCCGGGTCTGAGATACAGGGCATACCAGCGTCCGTAACGATAGCGGCATCTTCACCTGCAGCGATACGTTCACAAATGCCGTCACCCGCAGAATCCTCATTATGCTCGTGATAAGCGATCACGGGCTTTTTTATATTGAAATAGTTCAGAAGCTTCATGGTAACTCTTGTGTCCTCGGCGCAGATAAAGTCTACCTTCCGCAGTGTCTCCACAGCCCGATAGGTCATATCACCGAGATTTCCGATAGGTGTTCCCACAACATAAAGCGTGCCCATATATCCTCCTAAGCGTTTGTTTCAAGTATGATATCTGCGGCTTTTTTCAGGTCATCGAAAGTGAATATCTCTCCCGAAGCGCCTCTCAGTTTTGATGCACCGTTCAAGCCTTTTATATACCAGGCAAAGTTGTGCCGCATCTCTTTTATCCCGCGCTCCTCGCCCTTATATCGGCAGAGAAGCTCCGCGTGCTTCAGCATTATCTCCATTCGCTCGCCGACAGTCGGTTCATCGGGAGCAGTACCGTTTTGCAGATACTCTCTTACATTTTTAAACACCCACGGTCTCCCGTATGAGCCTCTGCCTATCATCACCAGGTCGCAGCCTGTCTCCTCATACATCGCCTCGGCGCTTTTACCGTCAGTAACATCGCCGTTGCCGATAACAGGTATCGAGACCGCCTGCTTTACCTGTTTTATTATATCCCAGTCTGCCTTGCCCGAATAAAACTGCGTTCTCGTTCTCGCGTGAACGGTGACGGCTGCGGCTCCTGCCTGCTCGGCTATTTTAGCCGTCTCGACTGCGTTTATGCTATCCTTATCCCAGCCTGATCTTATTTTCACGGTCACGGGGCAGTCTGCATTTTTTACAGCAGCCTCTATTATCTTACCTGCTCTCACAGGATCCTTCATCAGTGCCGATCCGCTTCCGTTTGAGACGATCTTCGGCACGGGGCAGCCCATATTGATGTCGATGATATCGGGGCTGAACCTGTTCAGTAGGTAAGCTGCCTTGCCCATAAATTCGGGTTCCTCTCCGAAAAGCTGCAGGGCATAGGGCAGCTCCTCTTGCTCTATTTCGCAGAGGACAGCCGTTTTCTTGTCGCCGTAGCAAAGCCCCTTTGATGATATCATCTCGCTGACCATATATGCCGCACCGAACTCCTTGCACATCAGCCGATAGGACTTGTCCGCAACAGATGCCATAGGTGCAAGCGCCGCACTTTTTTCAATTTTAACGCCGCCTATGACGATGCTCTCCATAATACACCTCAACACAAGAACAAAGCCGCGAAGCGCCCCCGCGGCTTTGTGATGATCTATTCTACCGTAACGCTCTTAGCAAGGTTTCTCGGCTTGTCAACGTCAAATCCCTTTGCGACAGACACGTAGTAGCCCATGAGCTGCAGCGGAACTACAGCGAGACTTCCAGCGAACAGAGGATCGATCTTTGGGATATAGACTGTGAAGTCGGCGGTATCCTCCATTTCGTAATTGCCGTAGGTCGTCAGCCCGAACAGGTGAGCGCCGCGGCTTTTCACCTCGACCATATTGCTGACGGTCTTTTCATAAAGCTCCTGCTGGGTAACTACCGAGAATACGATAGTTCCGTCCTCGATAAGAGAGATAGGACCGTGCTTTAGCTCTCCTGCAGCATAAGCTTCTGAGTGGATATAGCTTATCTCTTTCATTTTAAGACTGCCCTCTAAGCTTATAGCATAGTCTATGCCGCGCCCTATAAAGAAAGCGTCCTTAACTCCGATAAGCTTGCTTGCGAACCACTGTATGCGCTCCTTGTCCTCGAGGATCTTTTCTATCTTTTCGGGGATGGTGTTTATCTCTTCAAGCAGCGCCGCGTATTTTTCGTCGGCTATCTCTCCTCTTGCTCTTGCAAATTCAAGTGCGAGCAGATAAGCTGCGACCAGCTGTGTGCCGTATGCCTTTGTAGTAGCGACCGATATCTCGGGGCCTGCAAGAGTGTAGAACACGTTGTCTGCCTCTCTTGCGATAGATGAGCCTACCACATTAACTATACCGAGGGTCTTTACCCCCTTGTCCTTAGCCATTCTCAATGCCGCGAGAGAATCAGCCGTCTCGCCCGACTGAGAGATAACTATAACAAGACTGTCGGTATCAAGAGTCATTTTTCTGTATCTGAATTCGGAGGCAAGCTCAACTCTCACATCGAGAGAAGTCAGCTCCTCAATCACATACTGTGCAGCCATTCCGACATGATATGCCGAACCACACGCAACTATATAAACCTTCCTGAGAGCCTTCATATCATCATCGGTAAGGCCGAAATCCTCAAACGATACCTTTCCGTCCGATGTAACTGAGTTTATAGTGTCTTTTATAACCTTGGGCTGCTCGTGTATCTCTTTGAGCATAAAGTGCTCATAGCCGCCCTTTTCAGCAGCCTCAGCGTCCCAGTCGATAGTTTTGAGCTCCTTCTGTATCTCGTCACCGTCAAGATTGTAGAAGTTAACTCCGCCCTTTGTCAGCCTTGCAAGCTCCATGTTACCGATATAGTAAACGTTTCTTGTGTATTTAAGTATTGCAGGCACGTCGGAAGCAAGGTAGGTCTCACCGTCGGCAACACCGATTATCATCGGGCTGTCCTTTCTTGCAACGTATATCTCCTCAGGATACTGCTCAAACATTACCGCAAGAGCATATGAACCTCTTATCCTGACAAGCGCATGGTTGAGCGCATCTATAGGTGTGCCAAGATACTTTTTATAATAGTAGTCGATAAGCTTTATAGCAACCTCGGTATCGGTAGTCGAGTAGAACGTGTAGCCTTTTTTTGTAAGCTTTGCACGCAGCTCCTGATAGTTCTCTATTATTCCGTTGTGAACGCCGATAACGTTGCCGTCATCAGAATAATGGGGGTGAGCGTTAGTCTCGTTAGGTTCACCGTGAGTAGCCCAGCGTGTGTGGCCTATTCCGCAGGTGCCCTTAACGGCATTACCGTTGTCAGTCATCTCCTGAAGAACTTTGAGCTTTCCCTTTTCCTTGATGATCTCGGGCTCTCCGTCTCTGTCTCTTACAGCTATTCCTGCTGAGTCGTATCCTCTGTATTCAAGCCTTGCAAGACCGTCGAGAAGGATCGGTGCTGCTTGCTTACTTCCTGTAAACCCTACGATTCCGCACATAATATCTTATCCTTTCGTTAATAGAATAGGTTCGTTTTTTGCCAACAGATATATATATTATACCTTAACTGCACTGTTTTGTCAACACAAAAAAGCTTCCTGCGCGATTGACGAAATGCAAAAAATAGTATATAATAGACCTGATAACAAAAACAGGAGCGTGATCTCTATGAAAAAAGCATTTCTCAGAGCAGGCATGGCGGTGCTTATGCTGACTTGTGTGCTCTTTACTCAGTTTAATGTATATGCAGACGGCTCGGCTTATATTGATGTTCCCGAGGGCACTCAGACAGGCAGCAGTGTTACGGTCTATTTAAATGTTCAGTGTGACAGCAATATAGGTACGATATCATGCAACTTCAGCTATGATGAGAGCATTTTGCAGTTTGTTTCCTCAGATTATGCCTCAGGAGGAGGAGGGGAGCTCGTTATCCCGGCTGCCTTTCCTGACAGTCCGTCTTCACAAATGACTCTTGACTTTAACTTCAATGCAATAGCCGAGGGCGATGCACTTGTATCTGTCAGCGGATATGTTTTTGATGCAGAGGGCACAGTCATAGCCGACCTTTCGGCAGAGAGCTCAGTCACCGTCGGAGGAACTCTTCCTCCCGAGCCCGATGAGCCCGATGAGCCCGAGGAGACAACAACGACCACCACCGCGGCTGAGTCTTCCGTTCCCGAAGAATCAAAGCCGATCGAGACTACAGAGACAGTTATCGAGACCGAAGCCCCCGCAGAGACACAGATTACCGAGGACGCCGAGCCTGTACAGGCAGATGTTGTATCGTCTGCAAAGAGCAGCTCTTCTTCAAAGGCAGAGAACGAGAGAACAGATCTCGCCAAAAAGCTGACAGTACCACTTCTGATAATCCTTGCGGTTCTTATCCTCGCACTTGTGATAATCACTGTGTGGATAAAAAACAGAATGAAGAAGAAATAAAGAAATAGCGCAAGAAGCCCCGAGGAGCTGGCACTCCTCGGAGCTTCGCTTGTATGTCCTTATGAACATAACATCTCTTCTAGCTGCACACATTATACACCAAACACATCAATTTGTCAAGTACTAAAAAACGGAGCCTCCAAAAATGGAGACTCCGTTTTCTGTTTTTCAAGGTTCGCGCAGCGTTACTCATTATTAGCTCATAACAAAACCAGCCCCCTACCCTACGGGGAGGGGTGCTGCCGCACGGGCGGACACGCATCATTCGTAGTTGTATGATAAAAAATAGTGGCACGGTAGCTATACATAGTACCGTGCCATTACTTTTAGAAATCAGTTGCTTTTATCGCCGTGCGGCAAGCACTTATTTTTCCTCATTGTTGTAGAGCTTAGCATATCTGAGCAGATAATCATATCTGTCCTTAGCGTTCTGAACAGCCTTGCCGAAGAGCGCCTCAGCTCTCTCAGGGTTCTGTCTTGCGAGAGCGTTGTAACGAACCTCTCCCATGATGAACTCCTTGTAGTCAGCTGTAGGTGCCTTGGAATCGAGAATGAACGGGTTCTTGCCCTGCTCCTTGAGACGAGGATCGAACCTGTACAGATGCCAGTAACCTGCCTGAACTGCCTTCTTCTCCTCGGTCTGAGCGATCTTCATACCGCCCTTGATACCGTGGTTGATACACGGAGCATAGCCGATGATGATCGAAGGTCCGTTGTAGCTCTCAGCCTCAGCGATAGCCTTGATGCACTGGTTGTAGTCAGCGCCCATTGCAACGTGTGCAACGTATACATAGCCGTAGCTCATTGCAATACCTGCGAGATCCTTCTTCTTAACTTCCTTACCTGCTGCCGCAAACTGTGCGATAGCGCCTGTAGGAGTTGACTTGGAGGACTGTCCGCCTGTGTTGGAGTAAACCTCTGTATCGAATACGAAGATGTTTACATCCTCGCCGGATGCGAGTACGTGGTCAACGCCCGAGAAGCCGATATCATATGCCCAGCCGTCTCCACCGAAGATCCACATTGACTTCTTTCTCAGATAGTCGGAATCCTTCAGTATCTCAGCCGAAGCCTTGGTCTTAGCCTTCTTCAGAGCAGCGATCAGGTTATCTGTAGCTACTGAGTTCTTATCGCCGTCATTGACAGTCTCGAGGTACTCCTCGCAAGCCTTCTTGAGGGCAGCTGTCTTAGTTGTCTTAGACAGCTCAAGAACCTTAGCAACAACTCTGTTTCTGATAGTGGACTGAGCCAGGAACATACCGTAGCCGTACTCAGCGTTATCCTCGAACAGTGAGTTAGCCCATGCAGGACCCTTGCCCAGCTTGTTTACTGTGTAAGGAGTTGAAGGTGCAGAGCCGCCCCAGATAGACGAGCATCCTGTAGCGTTAGCGATGTACATTCTGTCGCCGAACAGCTGTGTTATGAGCTTAGCGTAAGGTGTCTCACCGCAGCCTGCGCAAGCGCCCGAGAATTCGAGCAGCGGCTGCTTGAACTGTGAACCCTTAACAGTGGTCTGCTTGAACTTCTCAAGCACCTCAGGCTTCTCAGCGAGAGTCAGACCGTAGTTGAATACCTCCTGCTCAGCAAGCTGAGTCTCGAGAGGCATCATGCTCAGAGCCTTGTTTCCCTTCTTGCCGGGGCAAACGTTCACGCAGGAACCGCAGCCTGTGCAGTCAAGAGCAGACATAGTCATTACGAAGTTATATCCTGGCATACCTGTCATAGGTACAGCCTTGTCCTTAGCAAGCTTAGGAGCCTTCTTCAGCTCAGCGTCTGTCATAACAACAGGTCTGATAACTGCGTGCGGGCAAACATAAGAGCAGAAGTTACACTGGATACAGTTCTCACCGTTCCAAGCGGGAACATCAACAGCGATGCCTCTCTTCTCGAAAGCAGCCGAGCCCTGAGGGAATGTACCGTCAGGCATGGAGCTGAATGTAGAGACAGGCAGCTGGTCGCCCTGCTGAGCGTTGCAAGGTATCTGGATGCTGTTAACGAAGTTCTCAAGGGTCTTGTCCTTGGTCTTAACTGCGGACATTCCCATAGGAGTATCCTTAGCCTTCTTCCAAGCAGCCGGAACCTTGACCTCAACTACCTGCTGGCAGCCTGCGTCGATAGCATCGTGGTTCATCTTAACGATAGCCTCACCCTTCTTGGAGTAAGAAGCGGTAGCAGCATCCTTCATGTACTTGATAGCATCATCTATCGGGATTATATCGGCAAGCTTGAAGAATGCAGACTGGAGCACAGTGTTGATCCTGTTTCCGAGACCGATCTCCTTACCGATCTTAACACCGTTGATCGTGTAGAACTTGATGTTGTTCTGAGCGATGTATCTCTTTACCTGTCCGGGGAGGTGCTTCTCAAGAGCCTCCTCGTCCCACTGGCAGTTAAGGAGGAATGTTCCGCCCGGCTTGATATCCTGAACCATATCATACTTGTCGATATAGGACTCATTGTGGCAGGCAACGAAATCGGCCTGGTTGATAAGGTAAGTAGATTTGATAGGAGTCTTACCGAATCTCAGGTGAGAAACAGTTACGCCGCCCGACTTCTTGGAGTCATAGGAGAAATATGCCTGAGCGTAAAGATCGGTGTGGTCACCGATGATCTTGATTGAGTTCTTGTTAGCACCAACGGTACCGTCAGCGCCGAGACCCCAGAACTTACAAGCTGTTGTGCCTGCAGGAGCAGAATCGAGCTTGTCCTCGACCTTGAGCGAAAGGTTGGTAACATCGTCCTCGATACCAACAGTGAACTTAGGCTTGAAGTCTTCCTTCCAGCTTGCGTTCCAGTAGATAGCCTTGATCTGTGCAGGAGTTGTATCCTTTGAACCGAGACCGTATCTGCCGCTTGCAACAGGAACATCATGGAACTGAGTTCCCTTGAGAGCTGCAACAACGTCAAGGAACAGAGGCTCGCCCTCAGCACCTGGCTCCTTGGTCCTGTCAAGAACTGTGATCTGCTCAACAGTAGAAGGAATAGCCTCAACGAGCTTCTCGGCAACGAAAGGCCTGAACAGTCTTACCTTGATAAGACCGAGCTTTGTGCCCTCTGTAGAGTTCAGGTAGTCGATAGTCTCTACGATAGTATCGCATACAGAGCCCATAGCTACGATAACGTGTGTAGCATCGGGAGCGCCGTAGTAGTTGAACAGCTTGTAGTCAGTGCCGATCTTAGCGTTGACCTTGTTCATGTACTCTTCAACGATAGCAGGCATTGCATCATAGTAGGGGTTGCAAGCCTCACGAGCCTGGAAGAATATATCAGGGTTCTGAGCAGTACCTCTGAGTACAGGGTGCTCAGGATTGATAGCTCTCTTTCTGAACTCCTCGATCTTCTCGAAGTTCACCATGTCTCTTACATCTTCCATGTCCCATGTCTCGATCTTCTGGATCTCGTGAGAGGTCCTGAAGCCGTCGAAGAAGTGGATGAACGGAACTCTGCCCTCGATAGTAGCAAGATGAGCCACTGTACCGAGATCCATTACCTCCTGAACGTTGGAGGAGCAGAGCATCGCAAATCCTGTCTGACGACAGGCATAAACGTCCGAGTGATCTCCGAAGATGTTAAGTGCGTGCGAAGCTACGCATCTTGCGGAAACGTGTACAACACAGGGAAGAAGCTCACCTGCGATCTTGTAAAGGTTAGGGATCATGAGAAGAAGTCCCTGTGAAGCTG
Organism: Ruminococcus sp.; assembly: GCA_017484095.1. Taxonomy (GTDB): domain Bacteria; phylum Bacillota; class Clostridia; order Oscillospirales; family Ruminococcaceae; genus Hominimerdicola. The sequence goes on from JAFUTU010000017.1 coordinate 13,641, forward strand.
TGTAGGTGGTGGTAAGTGCGCCTGCAGCAAGAGAACCGTGAACAGTTCCCGAAGCACCAGCCTCAGACTGCATCTCAGCGAGCTTTACAGGAGTTCCGAAAAGGTTTTCCTTGCCCTTGGCAGCCCACTGGTCTGTCACCTCTGCCATAACGGACGACGGTGTGATCGGATAGATAGCAGCGACTTCCGTAAACGGGTACGATGCCCAAGCGGCAGCGTTGTTACCATCCATGGTTTTCATTTTTCTGGCCATGTTTTGAACCAATCCTTTCTTGAAATTTTCCGCCCTGCGGAAAGAGACCCTTCGGAGCATTCCCCTCCGAAAGAGCATATGATAAGCTGCACTGACAGCTTATCCATATTAACTATTACAGTATACCACTTTTTGACCGATTTGTAAATACCCTTTAAGTGAATTTTTTGTGTAATATAACCGATTTTTTCGCAAACAGCACTCATCGGGCAAATTGTCGTGCAGGACACTTTCGGCATAGAATAAAGTGTGCGCTCAAAGTGTTCGCGAGACGTTGTCGATATCCACAAAAAGATGACCGCGATTTTGTGCAAACAAATGTTTTTTGTTTTAATTTGGACACAAACGATAAATTGTTGCATTTTTAATGCAACAAAACCCCCGCTTTTCGTGTATAAGTAGAGGGCAGGGGCGAGCCCCTGCACCACCGCCCCATCCCTCATAAGCAGCGGCAGGCTATCAGACCGTTTGCCCTCCCGCGGAGGGGAGGGGGGTAAACTTGGTTTGATGCTGTTGATCAGTAACGCTGCGCGAACCTTGATAAGTTTTAGCAGATGATCTGTCTTGCTGAATGTGAAAAGTAAACTACGGCGGCGACTATCAACTGCTTACGTGAAAAAGCAATGGGGAGGTGAAAAAATGGATACGGCAATAATTACGGCTCTGATAACAGCGGCAGCGAGCGTGCTCTGTCAGATACTGATCCAGCGGACAGTCACCAAGGAGTCAAGATCTGCACGCGAAAAACAATACAGCCTTATCCTTTATCGGCTTGAGCAGCTTGAGCGAGCCGTTTCAAAGCAAAGCGGTATGCTTGAACGGCTGAGCGTTGCGGAGCAGAGGATAACGAATATCGAGCGTTCGGGAGCAAGAGCTCAGCGCTTTGATGCATAAGGAGTGATAAAATGAAGGAAAAGCTATACAGGCTGATAGATGTGAAGTCTATCGTAACATTGATGATAACGTTTGTGTTCTGTGTCAGCACTCTTGCAGGCAGGACGGACACCGATGACTTTATGACTGTTTTCACAGTGATAATCTCATTCTATTTCGGAACACAGGCGGCAAAAAGCAAAGGAGGAGACACCAATGAGTAGAACAATGGGTATAGACGTTTCCCACTGGCAGGGCAGCGTTGATTTCAAAAAAGCAAAGGCGGCAGGCGTAAGCTTCGTGATGCTCAACGCAGGCTACGGCCGCTTTGACAGCCAGAAAGACGAACGCTTTGAACAAAACTATAAGCTTGCAAAAGCAGCAGGCATAGGCGTTGGTGCTTACTGGTACAGCTATGCTCTCAACGAGGAGCAGGCGCTTGAAGAGGCTAAGACCTTTGTAAAAGCGATAACAGGCAAGCAGTTCGATTACCCCGTAGCCTTTGATATCGAGGACAGAACACAGTCATCACTCTCTGCAGATAAGATAGGGAAGATAATAACGACCTTCTGCTCATATCTTGAAAAGCAGGGCTATTACGTGTCGCTTTACAGCTATGTTTCGTTCCTTGAAAACAAGGTTCCTGCGGCTGTCAGATCAAAGTATGATATCTGGGTCGCAAACTTTGACGTTTCAAAGCCGTCGTATAACGGCGCCTACGGAATGTGGCAGTATACGTCCTCGGGCAGCATAAGCGGAGTAACAGGCAAGTGCGACTGTGATTACGCCTATAAGGATTATCCCGCACTGATAAAGAGCCTTGGCAAAAACGGCTATCCGAAGTCAGCCGAGAAGAAGACTCTTGACACCTCAGGCTTTAAAAAAGGAGATAAGTCTCTGGGCGTTCTTGCAATGAAGGAGCTGCTGAGGCTCGCCTACGACAAGAAGATAGTGAGCGTAAAGGTGCTTGAGGATAACGGCTTCGGGGAGGGTACACAGTCGGCAGTGAATAAGCTCCTTTCCGACTGGGGCTATAAGCCGAACGGCATAGCAGGCGAGGGCTTTATCAAAAAGCTGACAGGTTTTCTGAAATAGTAACAACTGTCCAAAAATTTTCCCCACAAATGTTTTGCGTTGTGCTATAATCATATCGTAAGATAAGCACTGAGCATATAAGGGGAGGATAAACAATGACAGCATTACCGATATTTCTGTTCAGCATAAGGTCAGGGGACGGCGAAAAATGGCTCATAAAAGCGCTTATAAGAACAGCGCTCATGTTCACAGCATTAGCCTTTGCAAAGGTAGATGCCGCAGCAGTTATGCTGGGCGCTATGATGCTCTGCTCCGCAAAGTTTGCGGCAAAGCTCTGGTCGCTTGATAAAAAGAGGCGGACCGTTTCGACACCTGCCGAACAGCTCACACAAAAAGCAGCGCCTGCTCCCGTAGGAGCGGACGCCGCTTTTCTTTATGCTCATTCATCAGTTGTTGTTTTATTCTCCGAACGAATACGAGAGCACACCCTTATCGGTGAACACGTAGGCGTATCCGTCCTTGATATATATGTTTTTCAGCTCATACCTTTCAGCAGAAAGCTCCTCCTCGGGTATGTCAGCCTCTGGCTTGTCAGTGTAGGGGTAGAGCTCTATCGGGTAAGCGCCGCGCCTTATGTCACGCATCAGCTTCTCATCGAAGACCTTTGTGATCTTTCCCGATACCAGATCGTATTTTATACCTACTATGCGCTCTTTCTGCACGTTTACGGGGTCGTCGCTCCAGCTTCCGTCAATTGAGTAATTAGTCTCCTCTGACAATACTATCACCGCGCAGTAGCTGTTCTTGTCTGCATATGTCATATGCTCATACGTATCGGTATACTGCTCTCTTTCTTCTACACAGGCTTCGTTCTCCGCAAGCTCCATAGTCGAGATAAGATCGGGATCCGCGATATTGAACTGTGTCCCGTTTATCTCATCACTGAGATGTTCGTGCCTGTATTTTGCAAGATCGAGCACCTGAAGCACCATTTTGTTGCCGCTGTATTCTTCTCCAAGCTCGTTCGGCACATTCTCATAGTCAACTCTCACTATAAGGTCTCCTGCGAGACCGTCTTTGCGGTTTGCTCCGCGCACAAAGGTATCCCATTCTATATCAATGCTTTGCTCCGGTGCCAGCACAGACAATGAACCTGCATATGCAAGCTCCGTTGTGATCGGGTGCTCGGGGTCGTCAATCTGTTCGCTGTAAATCGGGCTGTAGTAAACATCGACCCTTCCGTGATAAACCGTGAACGTAAAGAACATATAAAGCGATATGCCGTCAAAATCTCTTGAAACTGAGGATATCTCCTCAAGCTCCTCATCAAACGCCTTTTCATATACGGTGTAGTTCGTGGTCTCGTATTCCATACCGTCGTCGGTGATGAACCGGTCGCTCTGCCCCTCGCGAGTACTCTCCTCATACCACGCTAAGTAGAGCCTTCCGTTGTATTCCTCGGCAGCATAGTTTGTGTATGGCATATCAAGGTAAGCCGTTTTTGCAATGTCGAGAACACCGTCGTCGTTCGATATCTTTATCGTGAAATTTCCTTCGCCGTCGTGGTCTCCGACCATATTTGATATTCCCGTGAGGTAGATGTTCTCCTCACCGATATAACAATATTTCGATTCGCTCTGTATAAGCTTTGATGATATCAGCGAGCAGTCGCTCTCCTCATCAAATGATGAAACTATCATCATCGAGGGGACCTTATTTCTTGCAACTATATACATATCCCCCTCGGGGAACAGCTGTTTTTCTCCGTTTATATATCTTACGGGTATAAAATCCGTGTTGTCCTCTGAATATCTCTCGTCCGGCTCTATAAGGGAAGAGCCCTGAGTGTACTGTGATACGATGAAAAGCTCTCCGCCTGTTTCGCGCAGGCCTGTCATGGTTCCGGGCTGTTCGTACTCTCCTATCAGCCTTATGTTTTCCATGTCCGATATATCATAGAGCGTGAATCCGCAGTAATCCAGAAAATATGTCTTATCGTTTTTTCGGGCGGGTAAGTTAAAACCGAAGAAAACTTTAAGAGTATCTCCCGAAATACTCAGATCACATATCAGCGGTGCAGGCTCATACTCATACTGTGCACATATCTCTTTGTCGATAATGCTGTTCATCAGGGCACTTTCTGCAAAGAAATCGTAGTCGAGCTTTTCTGCCTTTCCGTCTTTTAACTTATAGGAATAAAGCGTTGGCAGATCACCGTTTTCACCTGCTGTTGCACGCAGCAGATAGTCTCCGTATTCAAGCTGGGTGGTGTAGCTGTCAGTATGGTCTGTGACAGAAACATCGTTTCCGTTTGCATAGATGTTGAGACTGTCATAGCTGATAGCATTGCCTGTGATCTGGTAGAGCCTGAGCGCCTGCAGGTATGAGTCGAGACTATAGTCGATCTCACCGTCTTTCCGGCTTACGTCAAGCACCTTTGAATATATATAATCCGTCTGAACTGTTGTTTTTTCTTTGTTCTGTTTATTGTTTTTCAAAGCGTTGAACAAACCGTTGTAGGTGGTGCCTCTGATGCCTTCCAGTCCGTTAGTGTCTGCTGCGTTTGACGGCTGCTCCTTCGGGTAGGTCTTTATAAAATGGGTCTGGCTGTATCTTACAAAGGCTATCCCTCCGACAAGCAGGGCGATCACTGCCGCAAATGCGAACAAACGCGCGGCTGTAAAGCTGTTTCTGCTGAGCTTTATCTCTTCTTTTCTGGTATCCGTGATGACAGCATTGGGCATTGCGTGTTCATCAAGCATATCCTTTATCCTCTTTGGCAGAAGCTTATCGGGCACCTTGTTATTTGCTTCCATTCTCTTGATATATCTTGTTCTTCTCATCGTATCACCTCCTCACTCACTGAGTTTTTTGCGAAGCTTTTTCTTCCCCCTGAGAATATGGCTTCTCACCGTTGAACTGTTGATGCCTGTGATCTTGGTTATCTCTGCGGTCTTGTAGCCTGCTATGCACGCAAGAGTTATGCAAAGCCTCTCCTCATCTCTGAGACCCTGAAACTCCTCCAGCACCTCGCAGTAGCTGAATTCCGAGGGGTCTGAGATCACCGCCTCCACGGGCTGTGTGCTGTTTGCGCCGCCGTAGCGGTCGGCGTATTCCTTTTGCTTTTGTTTTATGCGGGCGACAAGTATGGTGAACATCCAGCTGTCAAATGCCTTGCTGTCTCTGAGAGACGATATTCCAACAAACCCGTCAAGCACGGTGTCCTGAACGGCGTCGGCAGCGTCCTCAACTGTTCTGAGGTTAGCCAAAGCGTAGTAATACAGCTGCTTGTATATACCCTCATACAGCTTTGAAAAAGCCTCAGTATCTCCGCTGACAGCTCTTTCCACAAGCCTTTTTCGGCTCAGCTTATCCACCTTTTGTCCCCCCTTTTTACAAACAGGTCTGTTTCTGCCGATGCCCACCCCCTTGCGCAATGCGTGATGAGATATGTATGTTATCTTAGGGGGGAAACGCTCCGCGTTCGGGGAGTGCATCAGAGAAACGAAGATCGTTCGTTATAATATAAGTGTGAAAAAAACGCTGTTTTGTTGCAGCGCTTCAAAAAACATTTGTAAATATTTTATTAATGACAAAGAAAACGGAGCCGTTAAAAGCTCCGTCACATTCTAGTTCGATTCTTTTCTTTCAAAGAACATCTTAGCTGCCTGCATAGCAAAAACTATCGCAGCACCTATTATGAAAAACACTATGCTGAAGGTCTCGAAGGTCATTGCAGCCTTTGGCTCCTTGAGAGTGGTCGGACCCTGCTTTATAGCGTAAAGCGAACCTACCATCATACCGATAACGCAGTAGATCGTCTGGCTGCGGAACTTTGCCAGAGCCTTTTTTATAAGCCTCAGCGTTATGAACACGCCTGCCAGTATACCGAGCCCCAGAGCTATACATATCGGCAGCGCCGACAGCTTAAAGTGCAGAACATCCTTTACCGCTGTGATAACAGGCACATAAAGCCCGAAGGTCAGCAGTATCGTAGAGCCTGAGATACCCGGCAGCACCATTGCCGATATCGCACACATTCCTGCTAAAAACGTATAGGCAGCAAGCCCAAGACTCATATGAGAAACATCAGTCTCTCCCGAGGTGCCTATCATCGCTATACCGACAACAACAGCTATCCCCACGACAGCCCAGATGATATTTATGTATTTTCCTTTCAGGCTTTCTCTTTCCTCATAGACCATAACAGGTATCGCCAGAATAATAAAGCCCATAAAAAGAGAGCTCACACGGTAGATACCGCTTTCAAACACTGTAGCGAGTATGCTCACAGCCAGCGCCATACCTATCACCCAGCCGATGCCGAGCTTTATGATAAATACAAGACCTGCCTTGCGCTTTTCACTGTCTTTTCCCATTATGTCGTTAAGTGAGTTTATGAACAGGTCATAGAACCCCATAAGAAAGGCGATAGTTCCGCCAGACACTCCGGGGACGCTGTCAGCCAGCGCCATACAGAAACCTCTGAATGCATTAAGTAACAATATAAAACCTCCAAGTGCCCGCCGCACGACAGATCAACGCCGAGCTTTGAGCATATATCATACTATTTTATCTGTGTGCAGCAGCGTACACAGCCTTTTTCAAGTGTTCGAGCTCCTCCTGCTGACGTTTGGTGGAGACCCCTGACGCTGCCGATATGACAGCATTTTTTGCAGCATCTAATCTGCCTGTTCTAAGAAAGCAAAGCGCTAAATAAAGATCGCAGTCGCACCTGAGCTCCTTGTCATTCACCATTCTCGCTTCGATAAGAAGTCTTTCTGCCTTATCATATTCACCTACAGCATAATATATCATGGCTACCGTGTGTCTTATGTGCTGGGTGCCGCTTCTCGCAAGAGCGCGTTTGAAATAATGTCCGCACAGAAGATAAGTTTCAACGGCACGCTCGCGCTCGCCCTGCATAAGAAGGCAGTAGATGAGCATATTGAAATACTCCTCCTCCTCGGAAGGAGTGAGGGCAGTAAAATCTATACTGTCGAGCTCGGCGCAGCATTGTTCATAGGCCGAGCAGCTCAGCATTGCCGATGCCTTGAGCAGCTTTTTGTATTCATCGTCACCGCCGAGCTTATCGAGCCGGCGGTCAAGCTCTGCTACGGAGGCATCGTCGGCATTGTTTTCGCGGCAGCCATCAAGCGCAGCCCTGAAGCCCTTTATCCGTCTTACAGAGCGCACGTTCACGATCATCACACACACTGCCGAAACTATCAGCATCCACGGCAGCAGCTTTACAAAAACGACCGAGCAGGTATTTACCCCATAACGGCAGCCTGTAAACACCCAGTATACACACATACCGACGTAGCTCAAGGTCATCGCCGCTATCGGGATAGCAAAAATGTTTCGTATTATCCTGAAAGTTTTCATAATCAAATTTCCGATTGATATAGGGGGCTTTCCGATCGGCGCTCGCCGCGCGGCTATCTCACGCCGTACAAAGAGAAAAATGCAACCTTTGTTTCCGCTGCTTTTCAGTTGTTTTGAAGGTAAGCGAGGGTACATTCTCACAAGGTTCGCGCAGCGGTGCTATTTCATGTCTGTGTTTCTGTTTTTTAAGAGCTTTTGTCTCTTTCTTTCGTGGCGGTCCATAACTATCTTTTCGCACAGATCGACGATCTTCTTCATAAACGGCTTGAATACGTAGAAAAACTCTCCTACGTAGGTTACGACCTCACCGTTGAACCCTTTCTTGAACTTGTATACACCGTAGTTCGGGTTTGTCTCATCATTATAGAACGGTATGCCCTGGAAATCGTAGATATCACTGTTTCCTTCAAGAGCCCAGTTTATCATTGTCCACTGCATAAGATAGTTCGGGTAAAGGTTTCTGTGGTGGTTTGCCGATGCGCCGTAAACATAGCAGGTCTTACCTGCATACTGTGTTGTCACTGCTCCCGAAAGAGGTATCTTCTTTCCGTCCTCCTCACAGTAGCACATAAACAGGTGGCAGTGCTCAGGTCCCAGACCCTCAATGAACTTCACGAAGTATTCCTTTCCTCTGATAGAGAAGCCGTCTCTTATGCCTGTTGCCTCCATGAGAGGATAAAAGTCGTCAAGAGCTTCAGTTCCGCATATCTCGCAGGTAACGCCCTTCTTGGGTCCTTTTCTTATCCTGTTTCTCCAGTCAGGCTTGAAGGACGCCATAAGCTCGTCTGCCGATTTACCCCTGATGCCCCTTATCATATAGTTGTTCCTTGCCTGGATAGTGGTGAGCTCGGGTGCGTTGTGAATATGCGAAAAGCCCATTTTTTCGATAAGAGCAGTTCTTTCCTCTTCCTTCTCTTCAAACGGAGGGTCCCACATGAACTGATAGCACCTGTATTTTTTCGCAAGCACCTTTACTCCCTCAAAAAGATCATTCATTACCTTTTTGTCAGACCAGTCGCAAACAGGGCCGTGAGGAGCGTAAAGAAAATGCACTCCGAAGATCGGTATCTTTCTGGTCAGTATCAGGCAGGTGCCGACTATCTCACCCTCGTCATTTCTTGAGATAACAGCGTCCCAGCCCCAGTTGTCCTTTACCTTCGGCCACCTGAGAGACTGCATAAAGCTGCCGTATTCGCTGTTCTTGACGAAGTCCTCGTATTCCTCTAAAACTTTTTTATCCGATTTATTGATTATTTCCATTTCTTTATTCCTCTCCTAAAAGCAGATTAAAAATCATACAGAGTTATTATAAACTATTATTATAAAAAAATCAAGGGTTTTGAAATAAAACTTGCAAAAGAGATAGTCAAAAGCCTTTACTTTTTTAAAAAGGTGTGATATAATATCAGCAAGTCGACATTATCAGACTGTTTTAAAGCTATACCCGGTGATATGCCCGAAGCTTTTTGCGGCAACCAAGGAGATGCGAGCCCTGTTGGGGGCTTTCCGGTCGCCCCCAAACCCCTTCGGACAAAAAGAACCGACAGACTGATGATATCAGATACAGACATTATATGCTTATTTTCGATCGAAGGGGCACAAAAATATGCTGATGAATTCGTTGTCTGCGCTGGCTCTGGGTTTTGCTCTTGATATGCTCTTCGGAGATCCCGAGATCATCATTTACCCGCAGAGGCTTGTTGCAGCTCTCATAAAGGTGCTGGATAAGGCATTCCGGCACAGCTATAAAAATGCTGACGATGCCCAGCAGATGGGCGGAGTTATGCTCGTATGTGCAGTGATGATAATCGTCGGAGGTCTTTCGGGGATACTGACTGTTGTCTGCTACAGTGTGAGCAACCTGCTCGGTATAATATTTGAGGGCATACTTTGCTGGTCGGCAATATCTGTGAGGAGCCTGAGGTTATCCTCAACAGGTATAATGAGAGCAGTCAAGGGAGACAATCTCACGGGTGCAAGAAGAAGGCTCGGCCAGATAAGCTCACGCGATACTGACGACCTCGATATGCAGAGCGTTATAAAGGGCACTGTTGAGACCGTTGCCGAGGACACTGCCGATATGGCGGTAGCTCCGATATTCTGGTGCGCTATACTTGGCGGTGCGGCTGGCTTCCTTTGCAGAACGATGAACATTCTTGACAGCACTATAGGCTTCAAGTCTGATACGTACAGGCATTTCGGCAGGGCAGCGGCGATAGTTGACGATATACTTGTTTTTATCCCTGCAAGGATATGTGCTTTGCTCATGATGCTTGACAGTGCTTTCTTAGGGCTTTCGGTAAAGGACGCCTGGAAGGTATACAAAAAAGACAAGCGCCATTCACCAAGCCCGAACACAGCGCAGACACAGTCTGTATGTGCAGGGGCTCTTGGTCTTACGCTCGGCGGTGACATTTACCGCAAGGGCACACTGATAAAACGGCATACGATAGGCTTCGGTGACAAGGAAGCGACATCAAACGATATTTTCTGGGTCAACCAGCTGCTTATGGGTGTTTCTTGTATAGCGGTGTTTATCACTGCGGTGGTCAGAGTTACCATATTTTTCATATAAGTCGGGCGCGGCAGTTATTTCTGCTGCGCTTTTTTGTTCCGAGGAGGTGCTCTTATGAGGAGATCGGCTCTGATAAAGGTGATAGTGTTCGGCGCAGTGCTTGTAATGGCATTGGCGGCGGTCATAGTTACGGGCTCGGGTAAGAGCACTAAAACTGTAAGCGAAAGCTCATCAGAGCCGCAGGTGCAGAGCGACAGATCCTCTGAACAGGCAGCTGACAGCAGTGTGCCCGAGACCGAGATATCCCTTAAAGAAAAGGCGCTGGCACAGATAGAAAACACATCAGGTGTGCTGCCGCAGACAGGTCTTGAAAATGAGCTGAAAGCCGCAGATGAGGACTTTTATGAGCTTTATAAGGTCTTTCGGCGTGAGGGAGACTACCCTGTTTACAGAGGATCGGGCATGACCTATTTTTCTGATACCAATGAGGGCTATGAGCAGCTTATCGAGGATCTGGAGGGTGCAAAGGATTTTATCCTGCTGGAGTTTTTCATAATCTCCGACGGCGAGATGTGGGGCAGGATAGAGGATATACTTGAAAAAAAGGTACAGCAGGGCGTTACAGTAAGGCTTATTGCCGACGGCTTCCATGAGAGCACGGATTTTACCTCAGGACTGAAAAAAAGGCTTATAGAAAAAGGGATAGATGTCCGTGTGTTCGCATCGTTCACCTCACAGGGTCAGCAGAAGTCAAACATCCGTGACCACCGAAAGATCGTAGTGATAGACGGAGACATCGCCTATACGGGAGGGGCGAACCTTGCGGACGAATATATAAATATAAGCAGCCCCTACGGTTACTGGAAGGATAACTTCATCAGGCTGGAGGGTGAGCCTGCGAACAGCTTTACTATCATGTTTTTGCAGGTGTGGAACATTTACGGAGAAGAAGAAAAGCCCTGGGAGCTGATAAGAGAGCACCAGGCTGCAGAGGGCGAGGGCTATGTGATCGCGTTTTCCGACTGTCCCTTCGATGATGTGAGAGCAGGCAGGAAAATGTATCTTGAGATGTTTGAATGTGCACGAGAAAGCGTTCATATAATAGTGCCGTATTTTATTCCTGATGCTGAGCTTTTGAAGACCATTGGCGAGTGCGCTGAAAGAGGAGTGGATATACAGCTTATAGTTCCACATATAGGTGACAGCATTTCCGTGCAGGCAGCGATGAGGTCTTATTATAAAGAGCTTATCGGTATGGGAGTAAGGGTGTACGAGTATACTCCGGGCTTCTGCCATGAGAAGATATGCGTTACCGATGGCATATTGTGCTTTGTGGGCTCTGTGAATGTGGATTCAAGAAGCTTTTTGTATGACTATGAGTGCGGAGTGTGTATGCTCGGCTGTGAGGAGATAAAAAAAGTCGATGCTGACTTCAATGAGGTCCTCTCCCAGTGCGAGGAGGTCACCGAAGACAACATCGGGGATTACAGTACGGATAATATAAACAGCGCCATTTTAAGAGGCATTTCGGGTCATCTTTAAATCAGATTAATCGTTGAAATAGCTGTATACCAGCCCTGACAGCTCAATAAAATCGGGGTCGAGATCATAGGCGAAGCCGTAAGCCTCAACCATTATAACGAGGACATAATCGGCGCCGTCTGAATATACTATGGCGGCATCGTGAGAGACATCATCGGTGTCGCCTGTTTTGTTTGCGACCTTAACTCCTTCGGGCAGACCCGAGGGTATCTTGTTGCGAAATTCCTGATCGAACATCATATCAAGTATCTTTTCGGAGGCTTCCTTCGAGACACATTCTCCGCGGTAGATGCTCTCCATCATTCTTCCTGCATCGCTCGCACAGGTCGTGTTATAGCCGTTAGAGGTCTCGAGCCCCTCTCCGTTTGTTGAGGGGAAAAGCCCGTGACACTGCGTTGTTGAGGCGTAGCCGTGCTCGGCGCACCATTCTGTTATGTAGGTCTTGCCTATGTACCACACGATGCTGTTGAAGGCTTCGTTAAGGCTGTGAGACACCATATCGCAGATAGTTGGATAAACAGCGCTCTCATCTACAAGCCCTTCCTCTATCTGCTGGTAAACGGCACCTGCCGCAAAAAGCTTTATCATGCTGGCAGGGTACACTATGTGGTCGTTTATGGAGAAGCAGTCGTTCGTGTCAAGATTTTTGACATAGACAGACCAGTTTCCAGGGTAGCCTGCTATTACAGACTCTATCATCATTCTCAGATCGTAAAGCTCGCCCTCCTGATCTATCACAGCCTGAACATCGACCGCATCACGGCTTGAAGAAGAAGCTTCGCTGTTCTCGCTTTTTGAAACAAATGAGCTTTCATGTGATGATGAGCTGTCTGTCTTTGCAGAAGAATGTGAGCAGGCGTGAGCGAGCAGTATTATCAGTAAAATTACAAGCAAAACGGCGCCTGCAGCAATAAGTCTCAGCCTTATAGTGCCGAACCTTTCCTGCAAGCGGTGTATAAGCGATATTATTTTGTCTTTCGCAATGATGAGCTTTTCTTTTGCCAAAAAGAAAACCTTCTTTATCCTTTCACCTATCGCTTTCAGCTTTTCCATAGTTCCTCCGATATTTTTATGCACAGACAGTATACCATAATTTGTGAGCTTCGTCAACTGCGGCAGATAAAAGCGGCAGCTGAAAAACAGCTGCCGCCGATTTTTTGTCTGTCAGATGCCTGCCGAATAGTTCGGAGCTTCCTTGGTGATGTAAATGTCGTGAGGGTGAGACTCTTTAAGGCCTGCGCCTGTGATCTTCACAAACTGAGCCTTCTCGGCAAGCTCCTCGATAGTGAGGCAGCCGCAGTAGCCCATACCTGCACGAATACCGCCGACCAGCTGATAAACTGTGTCTGAAACGGGGCCCTTGTATGCAACTCTTCCCTCAACGCCCTCGGGAACGAGCTTCTTGGTGTTTGTCTGGAAGTATCTGTCCTTGGAGCCCTTGTTCATAGCTCCCAGAGAGCCCATGCCCCTGTATACCTTGAACTGTCTGCCCTGATATATCTCGGTCTCGCCCGGTGCTTCCTCACAGCCTGCAAGCAGAGAGCCGAGCATCACAACGCTTGCTCCTGCCGCCAGAGCTTTCACGATATCGCCCGAATACTTGATACCGCCGTCAGCGATAACGGGCACGCCGTATTTAGCTGCTGCACAAGCTGCATCGTAAACCGCTGTTATCTGCGGAACACCGATACCTGCTACAACTCTTGTCGTGCATATGGATCCGGGACCTATACCTACCTTGATAGCGTCAGCTCCTGCTTCACAGAGAGCTATAGCGCCCTCGGCAGTGGCAACATTACCGGCTATTACAGGTATGTGCGGGAAAGCAGCCTTGACCTTCTTCAGACAGTCGATAACGTTCTTTGAATGACCGTGTGCGGAATCGAGCGCGAGGATATCTACCTGAGCGTCGATAAGAGCACCTGCTCTGTCAAGAACATCGGCAGTCATACCGATCGTGGCGCCGCAGAGCAGTCTTCCCTGTGAATCTCTTGCAGAATTCGGGTACTGAACGCTCTTTTCAATATCCTTTATAGTTATGAGACCTCTGAGGATACCGCTCTCGTCAACGAGAGGGAGCTTTTCTATCTTGTGCTTCATAAGGATAGCCTTAGCAGCCTCGAGATCGGTGTCAACAGGTGCTGTTATGAGGTTTTCTCTTGTCATCACATCGTCGATCTTTGTGTTGAAATCCTGAATGAAGCGAAGATCACGGTTTGTGAGTATTCCCTCAAGTCTCCCGTTTCCATCAACTATCGGCACACCGGATATCTTATACTTAGCCATCAGCTTGTCAGCCTCGGCAACGGTCTTGTCAGCAGTAAGGCTGAACGGATCAACGATTACACCGTTCTCAGAACGCTTTACCTTGTCTACCTCCTCTGCCTGCTGGGCTATGGTCATATTCTTATGTATTATTCCGAGACCGCCCTCTCTTGCTATAGCGATAGCCATTTTCGATTCGGTGACCGTATCCATCGCGGAAGTGATTATCGGAGTATTGAGAACTATATCTTTCGTAAGATGTGAATGAAGGTCCACCATATCGGGCGTGCAGTTCGACTCTCTCGGAACGAGCAGCACATCGTCAAAGGTAAGACCTTCCTTGATAAACTTGTTGTTGTAGTTTGTTTCCAGCATAACATTACCTCCCACATTCATTTTACTTTCCTGTCTTTGACTTACGAGCTCTGCTGAAAAAGAGCCCGATATCGCTTTGCGCGCCTTCGGCGCGAAAAACGACACACAGCGATCAGAATTCCTGTTTTTGGCTTATGAATTTGCTATTATTCTTGTTAGTATACACTATTCGCGCTGATTTGTCAATGACAATAATATTAAAAAACATTACTATTTTTTTAAAGCAGGGCGTATCCGCAGCCCACATTCACGGATCGAATGGGGCAGTTATACACGTACCTTGAAAAACTACCTGTTTTTGTTGCAAAATAAAATGATTTGTGTTATACTGTTAAAAAACCGGGGAGGAAAATGTATGTTTTGTCCTAAATGCAGAGCAGAACTGAATGACGGAAGCAAATTCTGCAAGTTCTGCGGTACTAATATAGCACAGTTCATGGCTCAGAACACAGCGGGTAATTTTGCGCAGAGCGAGCCTCAGCCCGATTTTGTTCAGGAGTATGAGCAGGGTGAACCTGTCCTGCCTGAGCAGAATACTGCTTGGCAGCCTGATCCGCAGCCGTGGCAGGGAGATGTCAGGCAGGAGCCCGAGCTGCCCAAAAAGAGCAATACAGGCGTTATTGTGCTGATAATAGTGCTTATCACAGTTGTTGTTATTCTGGGAATGGTAGTTGCGTTCCTGCTTCTGAAGAATGACGGCAGCAAAAAGAGCAGCTCGAGCTCTTCAAGCTCATCATCGGTGAGCAGTGAGAAGTCGGGCACAAAAAAGAGCAAAGACGGCGGCGATGACAGCAGCAAGGGCTCTGTCGGAACTGAGCTTGATGAGGAAGACGATGACGAAGAGGACGATGATTTTTCATTCAGCGGGATAGTGAACAAGCTTGCCTCCAGAAGCTCTCTCGATGTTGAGCTCGTATCCTCTGATGTTTCGGATTATCCGAATGTAAAGGTATATTTCTCGGTCAAAAAGCCTGACGGGGAAACTGTTGAGCTGAGCGCTCCCAAGTTCGCGGTCAAGGAGCAGATATCAAGCGGCGAGATGATAGAGCGCGAGGTAAAGTCCTTTATAAAGGTCAAGGAGACCGAGGGCATAAGCTATAACATAACGGCTGACAAATCGGGCAGTATGGACAGCTCGATGTCTGATATGCAGTCGATAATGAGAAGCTTTGTTGACGCTCTTGACACTAAGGACAGAGCTGAGCTTCTTGCATTTGATACATATGTAATGTATATGTGTACCTACACTACCGACAAGACCCTGCTCAAAAACGGTATAAACAATATTTCCGCCTTTGGTGAGACTGCTCTTTACGATGCTCTTTATGAGGCAGTATTCAACAGCGGTATGCAGAAGGGTGCAAGGTGTATCATCGCCTTTACAGACGGTGCCGACAACAGCAGCTATCACTCTCAGCAGGACGTTATAGATCTTGCAAAGCAGTATTCCGTGCCGATATTTATAATAGGCACCTCAAATGCTGATTATTCCGTGCTTGAGAGTATAGCGTCTTCGACAAACGGCTATTTCTGGTTCATCGACAGCATCTATGACCTTGAGGATATTCTTTCGCAGATAAGGTCAGAGGAGGAGGAGATGTACTGCCTTGAATATGTATCTGACAGCTCAGCAGATGCTTATTCGCCCAGAAAGATAGATTACGCATTCTGTGATAAAGATTACGGCGCAGAGATAAACGGTGATTTCACACCTGTTGAAACTATAGAGGAGCAGAAGCATTCTTCTAGGTATGAGGTCATCATAGACAGCTGCTCATGGACGGAAGCAAACGCAGAGTGTATCAGAAGAGGCGGACACCTTATCACGATAACCTCCGATGAGGAAATGAAGACCGCAAGCGACCTTGCCGACAAGAACGGCCTTAAATACGTATGGATGGGCGGTTACACCTCTAACAGCGGCTCGGACACATACGGCCACTGGGTGACCGGTGAAGCGTTCGACTATGAGCGCTGGATGGACGGCGAGCCTTCCAGAAACGACAAGGACGGCGTTGTTGAGATGTATCTTATGCTGTGGAAGATAAACGATGAGTGGAGCTGGAACGACCAGCGAAACGACCCGGCGGCAGACTATTCTTACTTCAAAAAGGATAACCAGATGGGCTACATCTGCGAATACGACGACTAATGTGCTTGCCGCACGGGGCGGACGCCCCCGCCTCGCTTTCAGTAGTTACAGACTTAGTAAATAATTTGCCCTCCCCCCGGAGGGGAGGGCTTTGGTTTTGTTGGGGACTTTTGAGTGTAACGCTGCGCGAACGTTGTGAGAATGTAACCTCGCTTGCCTTCAAAACAACTGAAAAGCAGCTGTAAAAACAGGTGTAAAAGTTTTATGCTTGAAAACTGCATTGGCAGACGTTTTTCAGATGATAAAGTGCAAAAGATGCGAGCCGGCCTTACCTCTTTAGGTGTACAGTACATTAAATTATAATTAATATATCTCACTTAAAAAGCCACAGGACGTTTTTGATCGTCCTGCGGCTTCTTTGTTTTTCTGTTATTTCTATGTTATCAAAGCTTGTTTACTACCGTTTCTCCTTCACACATCACAAGCACGGGTGAGTTCATAAGATCGAGAGGATCGCCGTCAAATATCACCAGGTCAGCGTCAAGACCCTTTTTAAGTGCGCCTACCTTGTGTGAAACTCCGCTTATATGTGCAGCGGCGCTGGTGATAGCCTCGATAGCCTTTTCCCTGTCAAGGCCGTGCTTAACCGCTATCGCTGCGGAAAGCGGCAGATATTCGATAGGTATCTCGTTATGGTCGGTGCAGACAGCTATCTCAACTCCTGCCTTGGCAAGCAGAGCAGCATTTTCGGGAGTAAGACTTGCAAGCTCGGGCTTTGAACGGTCATTTATCATCGGTCCGATTATGCATTTAGCATTTTCTGCTGCAAGCTCATCAGCAATGAGGTGTCCCTCTGTGCAGTGGACCAGAACGTAGTCAAGATTGAATTCGTTTGCGATCCTCATAGCTGTGAAAATGTCGTCAGCTCTGTGGCAATGGAAATGTGCCTTGACCTCTCTCTTTACTACAGGCTGAAGAGCCTCGCTCTTTGCATCATAAGCAGGGGCTTTTGTTCCGTTTACGATAGCCTCCTGGATAGCGTCCCTGTAATCACACGCTTTTTTGAGTTCCGCCCTTATCATTGAAGCAGATGCCATTCTTGTCATCGGTGCAGCGTTTTTTCCGAGGTAAGTCATCTTCGGGTTCTCGCCGAGAGAGAACTTCATTCCGACAGTTCCGATGAGCATTTTATCCACTCTTCTGCCGCAGGTCTTTATAGCTGCGATAGAGCCGGCGATAAGATTAGCCGAGCCCGGTGCCACAAGACAGGTGGTTATGCCTGCATTTCTTGCCTCTTCAAAGGCATGGTCGAGAGGGTTTATAGCATCCAGCACCCTGAGCTGAGGTGTTATAGGGTCAGATATCTCGTTAACGTCCTCACCCTCTTTGCCTACGCCGCTTGCAAACAGACCTATGTGGGTGTGTGTATCGATAAATCCGGGGTAGAGCACCTTGCCCCCTGCGTTTATATCGGTGTTCTGTACCTCAATGGGGTTGCCCGAGCATACGGCCTTGATCTTTTTGTCCTCGATCTCTATCCAGCCGTTTTCGATCACCTCGCGGGTGTCGTTCATAGTGTGGATCTCTGCATTGTAGATTATCATTCCGGTTCCTCCTCTTTTATAGTGTTAATATAGTATTAAAAAACGTTCTTATTTTCCTGTTGAACCGAATCCTCCGGCACCGCGCTCAGTATCGGAAAGATCGGACACCTCTTCGACCTCGGGCGTGAAGATAGGTGATATCACCAGCTGAGCTATTCGGTCTCCGTGATTGACGGTAAAGTCCTCGGCACTTGAATTGTGCAGAGCAACTATAAGCTCGCCGCGGTAATCCCAATCGACCACACCTACACAGTTTGCCGGCGCTATACCGTATTTGGAGGCAAGAGAGCTCCTTGCATATATCAGAAGCACGGCATTCTTTTCGCCCTCAAGCTCCGCCGAAAGGCCCGTATGTATCTTTTCGGTGGTGCCTGCCTTGATAGTTACCGCCTTTTCTTCTTTGTCAATGCAGGCGCAGAGGTCATATCCTGCGCTGTAAGGGGTCTGCCTCTGTGGGATAACGGCATTTTCGTTCAGTTTTTTGATAAGAAGCTTCATTTTCTGTCGTCCTTTCTTATTTTATGATAAGCTTTGTCAGCAGCTCGCACATAAGTTTCATCTGCTCGTCCGTGCCGACTGTGATCCTGAGGAAGTTATCTATCCTCGGCTTTTTGAAATATCTCACGAATATGCCGTTCTCGCGCAGGTAGGAGAATATCTGCTCTGCGGAAAAGTCAGGGTGAGATGCAAACAGAAAGTTTGTGCCGCTTTCAAGCACTTTAAAGCCAAGCTCTCTGAGGGACTGTGCGGTATCGTCACGGGTCTGCTTTACTCTCATCACAGTTCTCATAAAGTATACCTCGTCCTCTATCGCCGCACAGGCAGCCGTCTGCGCTGCTGTATCGAGAGGATAAGAATTATAGGAATCCTTCACTGCCTTCAGGCACGAGATAAGCTTTTCGCTGCCGAATGCCATACCCACTCTCATGCCTGCAAGAGAGCGTGATTTTGAGAACGTCTGCGTAACTAGTAAATTCTCATATTTAGATATCAGCTCCACTGCCGAATAGGTGCCGAAGTCAACATAAGCTTCATCAACTATAACGACACAGTCTTTGTTGTGCTCAAGGATATCGAGGATAAACTCTTTTCCTTCGCAGATGCTTGTCGGGGCGTTCGGGTTCGCGATGACGACGCCTCCGTTTTCTGCGTAGTAGTCCTTGGGGTCTATTTTGAAGTTCTCGTCTACGGGGCAGAGCTTGTACGGTATTTTTAAAAGGTCGCACCACACGGGATAGAACGAGTATGTTATGTCGGGGTAGAGTATGGGCTTGTCGGAATTGAAAAATGCGCGGAACGACAGCGCAAGAACATCGTCCGAGCCGTTGCCGACGAACACGTTCTCAGTGCCTATGCCGTGCTTCTCGGCAAGCAGCTTTACAAGCGGAGTGCCGTTGGCATCGGGGTATTTTTTGAGCTCCTTTGCATCAAGCTCTGCCAGAGCCTTTTCCACCATAGGTGAGGGCGGATAAGGGTTCTCGTTTGCATTGAGCTTTATGATCTTGTCGTTATCTGGCTGTTCCCCTGCGACATAAGGTGCTATATCAAGAAGATTTTTCTCCCATTCGGACATTTTATCACTCCTCATCAATATACTCGCGCACTCTGAGTCTTATACCTATGCTGTCGGCGATCGCCTGAGATTTTTTGATCTCCTCCTCGCCGATGATATCTACCACTGTGAGCATCGTATCGGGCACATATGCCGAGACCTTTTTTGCAAAGTCAAGCATTTCCTCAAAAGAGTTCACATTTTTGAATGACGGCCTTGTTACCTTGTCGTAAGCTTCGGCATCTGATGCGTTAAGGCTTATGGATACGGTATCGAACAGACCTTTGAACTCGGGAGCGATATCGCGTTTGTTGATAACGCTGCCAAGCCCGTTTGTGTTCACCCTTATCGGTGTTTTTGAAACGGAGCGTATATGAGCTGCCGTTTTTTTCATAAGGTCGAATTCGCAGGTCGGCTCGCCGTAGCCGCAGAAGATGATCTCCTTGTAGCTGTCAAGCTCACGCGAGCTGAGATTTTCGATTATCTCTTCCTCGTTAGGCTGATGATCGAGCCAGAGAGGGTCTGAGCCGTAAGCCGTGTCGCCGTTGTTTCTTATACAGAATGCGCAGTTGCACGGACATTTGTTGGTGATATTCAGATAGAGCTTGTCCTCTATCTCATAGGAAATAGTCATTGCTTTTTTCATTTTACTTTACCTTCTTTATCATAGATTGTGCGGGCGCCTTGCCATGTGTTGCGTCTTTTAAGTTCTTTATCGATGCCGTTGAGTACCGAACGCTTTCTCAGACTCCATAGGGGCGCCAACAGATCTGCTCTTGCGCCGTCGCCCGTAACTCTCTCTATTATAAAATGTGCAGGCAGCCTCTCCAGCTGGTCGCAGACGGTGTTTATGTAGTCCTCCTGCGTCATGGGCGTTATCTCGCCGCGCTCATAAAGCTCGCCCAGCTTTGTACCCCTGAGTATATGCAGCAGGTGTATCTTCACGGCGTGCAGATCAAGCTCTGCAATGCGCTCGGCAGTTTCAAGCATCATTTCATGGCTTTCATAGGGCAGCCCGTTTATAATGTGAACGCATACATTCACTCCGTTCTGCCTTAAAAGCTCATATCCTGCCAGAAAATCTGCATAGGTGTGGCAGCGGTTCATTCTGAGAGCAGTCTCATCGTGAACGCTCTGAAGCCCGAGTTCCACCGTGAGATAAGTTCTCTTTGCCATATCTCCGAGCAGCTCTGCTTTTTCTCTGTCGATACAGTCGGCTCTTGTCGCAACAGACAGCCCGACGCAGTTATCCAGCGCAAGCGCAGCTTCATACATCTGTTTCAGAGTGTCTGTGTCCGCATAGGTGTTTGAGCCTGCCTGAAAATACGGTATGCACAGCGCATCAGGCCATTTGGCACGCATTATGGCTGACATCTCATCAAACTGAGTTTTTATATCGTCTTTCGGGTCTCCTGCGAATTCGCCGCTCTTTTTAGCCGAGCAGAACGCGCAGCCGCCCACACCCTTCGTTCCGTCCCTGTTAGGGCAGCCCAGATCAACATTCAGCGGCACCTTGAACACCTTTTTCCCGAAGCGGTGCCTCAGATAGTAATTGTAGGTGTGGTACCTTTTGTTATCGTCCGAAAACTCAAACCTGTCGGCGCTGACGGGCTTATTCCTCGGGTTCATCAGGTATAACGGGCTCAGGCTCGGTCTCTGTCGGAGTTGTCGTCTCGGCAGTGGTCGTCGTTGTAGTAGTCGTCGGCCCCGGCTGCTCAACGGGGTATGTCTCCGTCACAGTGAACTCCGGAGGATCGGTGTTTGTGGTCGTCGCCGTTGTAGTGGTCGAGGTCGTTGAATCCTCGTCCTCATCATAGGGGCGGTCAATGGCGGTGGTAGTGGTCGTCACCTTGCCGTCATCGTCTTTTTCTGCCTCTGTAGTAACGGTAATGCCCATCTCGTCAGTAACGACGGAGGTAACCACCTTTTCGTCATTGTTGTTTGTTTCGGGCTCGGGCTCATCGGGCTGGTCAAAGCTGTTGTGCTGGGTATCGGTGAACTCATCGATCTCCTTTACAGGGTCTGACACCTTATTGCCGATGCCGTAGATAAGCGACAGTCTTTCCTCAAGCATCTTCATCTCCTCGGGGAAGGGAAGATCGCTGTCATATGAGCGCTTTAACGAGCGCGTATAATCACCCGAAGAAAATGATTTCCAGTTGAGAACATTGTTATTGTCAACTATATCGCTGCCCGATACGGTCAGGAAAAGTATAGATGCAAATATAAGGATAAGAGTGAGCGTGAGTATATTGATAAAGCGGTAATGTGCCTCTGTATTATCCTTTTCAAGCTTTTGAGAGGCAAGCTCTGCAAGCTCGCACTCCTTGGGGGCTTCGTATTCGCCCTCCTCTTCAACTATGCTGAAATTCTTGAAGTCTTTCATTTTCCGCCCTCCTTACGCTGTTGTCTGTACTGCCAGAGTTATTATGCTGAGCACAAAGATAAACGCGGTCAGTACAGTCTGAGTTATCTTGGTAAAGCCGTAGAAGCGTCTTGAACGGCGCGAAAGGTCCTTCCACAGACCCAGCACAAACTTTTTCGCAGGGGCGAAAACAATGAAAAACGCAATGATTATAAGTGTGAGGTTTTTCATAACGCCGTCTTTAACGGAGACAGAAAGCATATATTTTGTATTTACGTTCACAAGTGCCAGCAGCCATTTCTTGTAGCCGTAAAGGCTGTCAAAATAAAGTCCGCCGAAGATGACCATTGCCGTGATGACAAGGTACAGATACTTTACCGCAGCAGGCAGCTTTAACATAGCCTTGCCGAGAAACAGCTTCTCTATTGCTATGAGCAGTGCAGCCGCAAGCCCCACAATAAGGAACGTTACCTTTGCCTCATACCACATTGATATCGCAGCACCGCACAAGAGTATCAGCAGAGCCTTCAATATAGGGTTATTCACTCTTCTGCAGGCAAAAACATCGGAAAAGAAGTCAACTATCGTTGTGTTGAAGCTCCTCACCAGACCTGTAAACAGGTTGTCCGCTTCGATATCCGTATAGTTGGAGGGGTACTCAAACCCGTTTATAAGGCCGAAGCCCTTAGCCATATCGCTCAGACCCGTAAGGATAAAGTAGCCCTCTGCGAAAAACGACATCATACCCAGCCAACAGCCAAGAGTCGTTATCTCGTGGCCGTTAAGCCCTGAAAGCTTTATCCTTTCAAAAACTGGCGCCAGTATAACTACCTTGCCAAGCCCCAGAACAAGCGATACAAAGCCGTCATTGAGCTTTCTGCCGTCCATCTCACGGTTCCTGATAGAGGGCTCCAGCTTGCTGTAGCTGATATGAGGACCTGCCATCATAAAGTGGAAGGAGACCATATACGTAAGCAGGCAGAGGATATTTCGCTCGTATTCAGCTCTGCCCTTGTAGATGTCGAACACGTAAGAGAACCCTCTTACACAGTAGTATCCCATTCCGAGAGGCAGAACAGTGCTCTCAAATGAGAGATCCTTGATGCTGTCGAACAGATAATTGTGCCCGAACACCAAAAACAGTGCGATATTGAACAAGGCGTCAAGTATCAGCAAAAGGGTGCAGAGCACTCTCCTCTCGACATTTTTCGACACTGCCATACCTATCAGCCAGTCAAAAATGCACGAAAGAAATATCAGACATACCGCAAAAGGTCTTCCCCATGAGAAGAAAAGCACCGAGGTGAGTATCAGGATAAGATTTTTATATTCGGCGCTCCTGTCAAGAAAGGACAGTATAGCCGCGATAGGGAATAGTCCCAGCAGAAATATGAGATCTGAGTAAACCAATGTAAAAACGTCTCCTTATGATAATATATTGATAATGGGCCTGCGATGCTTTGCATAAGTGTGTCAGAAATGGTAAGAAATAGCAAAAATCGCACAGGTAAGTGTTAAAACATTTACCCAAACCCGATGATAAACAAAGAACCACAATATAATTTTATCACAATTCACTAAATATAGCAAGTCAATTTATAAAGAAAATCTAAATTTTTCTGTTTTTTTCAAAAAGTGTTTGCAAAAAACAAAATATGTGTTATAATATAGATTAAGTAAATATCACTTTTGGGAGAGGAGTGACTTTCGTGGCATCAGTTTTGGTAACAGGAGCTAGCGGAATGATAGGACAGTATCTTACTTCCAGTCTTCTGCACAAGAAGCACCGCGTATTCGGAATTGACTCGAAGTCTAACGAGTATATAGGACAGGATACTAATTATACATTTATACAGTGTGATATCACAGATAAAGATTCGATCACGTCTGTAATATCGAGCAACAAGATAGATGTTGTAGTACATCTGGCATGCTCGGTGGATAATGATCTTGATCCTTACATCACAGATTCGGAGATGAAAAGCAGCAAAAACTGTGACAAGTTCATATACGCCGCTGCTGACAAGGCAGGCGTAAGATCGTTCATACTTCTGAGCACCACACAGATATACGGTATCCAGAAGGGAAGAGAGCCGATCAGAGAGACTGCGCCCGAGAAGGGCATCACGAACTATGCAGATATGAAGATGACGAGCGAAAAGCTCATGCAGAAGGCATTCAAGAAGTCTGACACGGTGCCTGTCATTGCAAGGGTAGCACCGATCTACGATTCAGAGTATACGCAGAACCTGCATGACAGAGTATTTGACACCAAGGAAAATGTCGCCTATATATTCCAGGATGGCGAATACGGCTATACTTTCTGCTGCGTATTCAATCTGATAGATTTTATCAACGGAATCATAAATGTACCTACGGGCAGATATGAGGGCGTTTATAATGTGTGCGATTCCAGAATAACTACCGCCAAGGAGATAATCGACTACGAGAAGGAACACCACCGTATAGGTGCCGTTATACAGAAGTCCGGAACAGGCGGACTGGGGCTCAACAAGGGCAAGATGAGAACGGATTACCGCTATTTTGATCCTTCGATGACTTTCAACAATTGGAATCTTGACAACACCAAGGCAAAGAGAATAGCTCCTATGAGATGGAATCTTTCCAACACAAAGTAAACAAAGCCCGAGGCGTTCAGAGCCTCGGGCTTTTGTGTTACTGATCGTTTTCAGCGTCTTCATAGCGTTCGTCAATATTTACCGAAAGCGAGTATTTTAGGGCATCTGACAGTGCCTTGTTGAACTCCTCCTGCTCTGCGGTCACGCCTGTGCTTTTCAGCTTCAGACGTACAGCCTGCTTCAGGTTCTGTATATCGACTGTCTTGTGAGAGCCGCCTGCCTCTCCGTCGAGAGTCCATGTTATCTCATTGTCGCACTTGAAAACAATGTGAGATGCCTTGAATGTAACAAAATTTCTCTCAGAAAGGTTATTGAAAGCAGCGTTTGATACAGCTGTGCTGAAATCTATAGGGTTGCGCGGAGTTTTGCACAGCACTACCTCAAAAAGACCGTCGTCCAGCACAACATTATCGGAAACCAGATTTTTCATGCCTCCGATAGAAAACGCGTTGGATACAAGACCGAGGATAAAGTTTCCTTCAGTTACCTCGCCGTCATGCCATACCGACATTTTATGACCTCGGTAGGTAGGCACGCGCTTTAAGCCCTCTGCAACGTAAGCTGCATGGCCGAAAATATTCTTTATGTTCTGCTTTGTCTCATAAGAAACATCAGTAAAAGCGCCGAATCCTGCGACATAGACAAAGCTTTCACCGTTGAAAAGACCTATATCGTAATCAAAATAAATGCCGTCGACTATCTCCTGAGCCGCATCTATGAGCTTTTTTGAGATGTTCAGTGAGTTTCCGCAGTCGTTAGTAGAGCCTGCAGGTATATAACCCAGAGGCTTTTTTTCATCGAAGGTGAGCAGTGCCTTTACCGCCTCAGAAAGTGTTCCGTCACCGCCGGAGGTAACTATAAGGTCGTAATCCTTGCCGTCCTCCATTATTTTTCTGTAGCCGTCAAGCTTTGCCTGGGTCGGGTAAGCTGTAACATCATATCCGCCCTTGGTGAATATGTCGATAATGTCGCACAGATTACTTTTCAGATGACCCTTGCCCGCCTTGCTGTTATAAACAAAAAGCAGCTTTTCCATTATTGTTCTCCGTTCAATATCTTTATGTCTTACAAAGGGTTTGTTTTCTTCGTAAAAACGCCCCTTAAACGATTAATATGTATACAGCTTAATATTATACCACATCTTAAGATTTTGTCAAGTGCTTGGCGCTCGCCGTGCGGCGAGCACTTTACAATTTGTGAAAATTGTAGTATAATGTCAATATAGTAAAATGTCAGATAAGAGATCATCTCTGTGAGGAGGAATAATTATGAAAAACAAGCTCAAGATCAAGGTGTTCGGCAGAAACTACACTCTTGTTTCCGAAGAGACACAGGTCTATACCGACAAGCTTGCATCTGCCCTTGACAATAAGCTCAGGCAGATCTTGAAGGCAAGCCCCAGCCTTTCCATAACCGATGCTGCGGTGCTCGCATCGCTGGAGGCGTATGATGAGCTTTCAAAGGCACGCTCTAACATCGAGAATATCCGTTCTCAGATCAAGGGATATGTCGATGATGCAGCAAGATCTAAGAACGATGCCGATAATTGCCGCAAGAGGATATTTGAGCTGGAGCGTCAGGTGAAGTCTCTGGAGGACGAGCTTGAAAAGAGGACCGTTGTTAAAAGAGTTCCTGACGATGAGGTGATAAACGCTAAGGATCTTATCTCTCAGGAGATAGATGCTGCGCTTAAAAGCCCTGTTTATCCTGACAGAAAGACCGACCTCTGATGAGTGCTGAGATCCTCGCGCCGTGCGGCTCTGCCGAGGTGCTGGAGGCGGCTCTCAGGTGCGGCTGTAATGCTGTGTATCTCGGAGGGGAGCGCTTTTCCGCAAGGGGAAGAGCGCATAACTTCACCGATGAAGAGCTGAAAGCTGCGGTTTATGAATGTCACCGCAGGGGAGTAAAGCTGCACCTGGCAGTGAATACGGTCATTCGTGATGACGAGATAGACGACTGCGTAAAAGCAATAAGCTTTGCAGCCGCTATAGGCGTTGATGCTATTATAGTGCAGGATCTTGCCGTCTATGCAATAGCGAATGAGCTTTTTCCCGGGCTTGAGCTTCACGCGTCAACTCAGATGACAGTTCATTCTCAGAGCGGTATGGCTGCCGTTAAAAAGCTTGGCTTTTCAAGAGCTGTGCTCTCTCGTGAGCTGCCGCTTGAAACAATAAAAGATCTTTCCCGTATGGGCATTGAGACCGAGGTCTTTGTGCACGGAGCGCTTTGTATGTCCGTATCGGGGCAGTGCTATATGAGCGCTTTTATAGGCTCACGCAGCGCTAACAGAGGGCTTTGTGCTCAGGCGTGCAGGCTGCCTGCCTCTGCCGACGGCACAGAGTCTTACTCTCTTTCATTAAAAGACGTATCGCTTGTGCCTCACTTGAAAGAGCTTGAAGCCGCAGGCGTGACCTCCTTCAAGATAGAGGGCAGAATGAAAAGACCCGAATATGTTGCTGCTGCGGTCGATGCCTGTGCAAAGTCACTGAGAGGGGAGAGCTATGATCTCGCTGTGCTTGAAAGTGTCTTTTCGCGCAGCGGATTTACTGACGGTTATTATCGTCACAAGCTGGGCAGAGAGATGTTCGGCGTGCGCTCTGCGGAGGACGCTGCTGCGGGTGCAAAAGTGTTCCCTGCGACACATGAGCTTTACCGCCGTGATGAAAAACGCAGCAATGTAGATATACGCCTGCGCTTTGTCAGGGAAGAGGCTATGTCTCTTACCCTTACTGATGATAACGGCATAAGTGTGACGGTATTCTCCGATGAGCCCGAGGAAGCGATATCAAAGCCCTGGGACGAGACCTTTATAAAAAGCAGGCTTTTAAAGTTCGGAGGTACGCTTTACGAGCCGAAAGCCTTCACCTGTGAGATAGGCGAGGGTCTTGCTTTGTCACCGTCAAAGCTTACTGAGATCAGGCGCGAAGCTGTATCGGCACTTGATAAAAAAAGAGCAGAGCACTTTACTCGCAGCTTCACTTCAAACAAGCCTTTGCATAAAGTGTCTCCGATACCACACAGTGAAGACCGTACCTTCAGGATAAAAATAAGAGCCATTTCACAGCTGGAGGGGTTTGACTCAGAAAATATAGAGCTTATCGGCGTGCCACTAAGGCTTTGTGAGCAGGCGGCAAGGCTTGTGCCTGCCGAAAAGCTTGCAGTTATCATGCCAAGGTTCACTTTTGACGAGAGCGCGGTGATAACTCAGCTAAAAGCAGTAAAGGCGCTAGGCATCAGGCATATGCTGGGTGAGAACATAGGTCATTTTACGGTCGCAGAGGAGCACGGCTTCATTCTCCATACCGACTTTACTCTGAATATCGCAAACAGCTATTCTTTGGAGCAGGCTGCAAAAATGGGCGCCGGTGACTGTGTCATCTCGCCAGAGCTTACCGCTGCACAGATATCCGTGATAAAAAGGGTTGTGCCGTTCGGTGTTTATGCTTACGGGAAACTCCCTCTTATGATTATCGCCAATTGTCCGATAAAGCAGCAGCTCGGCTGTGAGCGCTGCACAGGCCATATCATTGACCGCACAAAGCGTGCAATGCCTGTTCGTTGCGACAAGAAAAACGGCTATGCCGAGATATTCAACAGCGACACTCTTTATATTGCCGATAAGCTGTCTCAGTTTAAGAGCGCTGACTTCTTTCTGCTTGATTTTCTTGATGAAAATGCCGGGCAGATAAACGCTGTTATAAATGACTACAGAAACGCTCTGAACGGCTCTGGCAGAACGGCAGCAAAACCTAAAAACGTGACTTTTGGTCTCTATTCAAGAGGCGTTTTTTAGATCTCCCCCACCCTACGCCTAGCGGTGCGCTGGGCGCCCGCAAAGCCCCCTATAAAGAGAGCGCCGAGCATATACTTAAAAAGCACTTTTGTTTTTTATCATTACTGAGATAAATCGGAGTTTAGAGGTGTATTATGAATACGCAACTTGAACAGTACATTCAAACTCATAAAGTATCATCTGCAAATTTTCTGGTTTTTCGAGATTGGGAAGAATTCTTGAACATTCTCTTTTTAAATAACGGTCATGTTGAAATGATTATCTGGTATGAATATTGCAGAATCAACGAGCAGCGAATTGGAATGGGCGGATATATAGATGAAGAAAAGCGTGGATATATGTGGGCGGAAACTGATATCTACGAAGAAAACCTACAGCAAAAATCAATGACCGAAATATCAAAATATATTTCCGAAATAAGAAGCAATTATGCTGATTACGACCTGTATCCTGAATTTTATATAGGCTAAATTATGATTTATAGTACTAAAAAACTGTCAGCCCCGAGCCAAGCAAAATGAAAGACACATCAATGCTGTGGGCGAGGGCATTGCGCCGTGCGCGCTAGCACAAATTCTGATTTATAGCAAGAACACTTTTAAAACTGTTGTTAAGAATAAATAACGCACTGCTCTTTTTCAGGCGAGACCATTCAGCTATCCCTACGGGGCGGCATCTGCTCTCGCCGCGAGAAGAAAGTGGTTTTCCACTCCGTACTGGTCGCCTGTCAAGGGCGAGAGCCCTGCAAACGGCGATACCACCTCGGAGAGGTGGCTAGACGTTTGCATTGAAATGGTGCAGACAGTGTTCATGTTATACTATCTCTACTCATTTTAGTTTTGTACCCGAAGTGGTAGCAGCCGACACAGTCGCTGCTAGGGGGCGACCGGAAAGCCCCATATAAAGAGAGAATAATTATAGCCGACAGGATAATCCCCGTCGGCTTTGTTTGTGTATCAGTATCACTGCATTTTTGCATAGTTTTCTGCAAGCTCTATAAGCTCAGGCTCCTGATGCTGTGCATTTTTCAGCTGCCCGATGATCTCGCTGAGAGACATATCGTTGAGATATTCGCTGCCCTTTAAGTACATTGCAAACTCTGCTACCAGTGCTGCAAATTCGAGATTGGCAGGCTTCTCAGCGCTGTACTGTGAAGCGTTCACCTTTGTCTGTACAAGTCTGCTCTCGTTTTCCTCTGGGTACTTATATCTGACAGATACATTCAGCAGGTCTCCGTCGATGCCGCCGCTCGGGATTATCTCATAAAGTGCAGTTGCCTGCTGACCCGAACCGATATCGCCTGCGTCCTTGGTGTCGTCCTCAAAGTCTTCGGTGCTGAGATGTCTGTTATCGTAGCCGACCAGTCTGTAGGAGCGTACCTTGTTCTGATCGAATTCTACCTGCACCTTTGTGTCCTTTGCAACTGTGAACATCGTTCCGTTCATCTCTGTAACGAGAACTCTCTTTGCCTCGTCAAGAGTGTCAATGTATGCATAGTTTCCGTTGCCGTTATCAGCAAGCGCTTCAAGTCTTGAATCCTTGAAGTTGCCTGTGCCGAAGCCGAGCACTGAAAGCGCTATGCCAGAATCTCTCTTCTCTTCAATAAGCTCAGTAAGCTCCTCTGCGCTTGAAGCACCCACGTTCAGATCACCGTCTGTAGCGAGGATAACTCTGTTGTTGCCGCCCTTGATGAAATACTTTTCAGCAATGCTGTAGGCTGAGTTTATTCCTGCTGCACCGGCTGTGGAGCCGCCCGCCGTAAGTGAATTGAGTGCATTGTTTATAACGTCAGTGTGGCTGCCCTTTTCTCCTTCGAGAACTACCTTGTCCTCACCTGCGTAGGTAACTATAGATACTCTGTCGTTCTCACCTAACTGATCTGCGAGAAGAGCGAAAGCCTCTCTTACCAACGGGAGCTTGTTCTCTTCTTCCATAGAGCCGCTGACATCTATCAGGAAAACTATGTTCGAGTCGATATCCTGAACCGGTGCCTCCATAGCCTGTATGCCTACCAGCATAAGCTTTGCCTCAGGGTTCCAGGGGCAGTCTGAAAGCTCAGTGTTTATAGAAACTGCCTCGCCGTTGGGCATCTGATAATCATACTTGAAGTAGTTTATAAATTCCTCTGTTCTTACCGCATCGGAGTATACCTCGTAGCCCATATTTATCATGCGCCTTGCGTTTGTGTAGGAGGCTGTATCGATATCCGTCGAGAAGGTAGATATAGGCTGGTCTGCCGTGTCGATAAAGCCGCTCTCTTCAACGTGAGCATACTCTTCTGTGTTTTCATAAGCGCTTGCCGCAGTTGTTGAAGTAGTGGCTGAGACCGCGTCGTTCGTCATATAGAAGCCGTCTGCTGTGTCCTCTGCTGTCTCATATTCAAGTTCTCTGTCCTGTTTAACTGCCTTTGTGCTTTCAGGTATTCTGGTCGTTACTTTTTTTTCAGCTGCCACCGAAGCTTTTTCGGAATTAACAGCCTTTTTGCTTGCCTTTGAGCTGCTCTCTGCGCTGCCGCAGGCTGTAGATATCATCATCATTACCGCACAGATACCTGCTGCGGCTCTTTTTATGTTCATAGTATTCATGATCGTCCTCCCTTGTCATTGTCAACGTATTATAGTTTTTATATTCCCAACGTGACTGTGACAGTGAAGCCATCGCCTGAGCAATATGCTTCTCCTGTCGTTCCGTCAACGTTGTAGCTTGTCACAGCGCCCTCTCTCATCATCTCGTCGAACAGCGCAGTCACAAGCTCCGCCTTTTGGCTTGCGTCTGCATCCTGATATTCGTCTGACTCAAGAAGTTCGTTCACACGGGCTTCTATCTTCTTTGAGATATCCTCTGCTGACTGAGTTGTGTCAGAGGCAGCTGTGGTATCGCTCGCTGTTGTTGCGGAGGTGCCTCCGCTGTGTGCAGTCGTTGAGGTGTGCTCTGTCGGGGTAACGTCGTTTTTCGGGGTCTCTTCAGCGATCTGTTCCTGCTCTGCTGCCGCATTGTTGGTGTCGTCCGGTGCGGCCTCATCAGCGATGTCTTCGGCTTTGTTTTCAGCCTTATCGCCGTTTTCGCGTATCCCGAATATGCCGCTGTTGTCACTCTCGTAGTTAAGTTCGGCATCGTTCTCCTCATCGAGAGCCTTGACCATGCCTGTCTTTTCGGAGCTTTTCTTTTTCGTTTCAGATGTGCTGCTCTGTTTCTGAGTTTTAACTTCGTTTCTGTTCATCACAACGAATGCTCCCGTAACAGCTATCACTGCACAAGCAGCCACCGTTATCAGTGCCGACCACTTTATCTTTTTAGGTCTGTCTGACGGTGTTATATCATGATGCTCCGTTTTGCTGTCTGCCTTCTCTTGTTCATCGAGACGGGCCTCTATCCTGTCCCAGAGCTTATCCATGTCGGGGACAGTGTTTTCAATATTCTCTTTGTAAAGCTTTTCAATATCAAAGCTCATACCTGTTCCTCCTCCATGATTTTTCTAAGCTTTAAAACGGCTTGCCGATATCTCCACGCTGTTGTTCCCGTCGGTTCATCAAGTATCTCAGCGATCTCTCGGAAGGTCAGGTCCATTG
This sequence comes from Ruminococcus sp., assembly GCA_017484095.1. Classification (GTDB taxonomy): domain Bacteria; phylum Bacillota; class Clostridia; order Oscillospirales; family Ruminococcaceae; genus Hominimerdicola. The sequence continues at coordinate 45,501 of JAFUTU010000017.1, forward strand.
CGAGCTTCAGCTCAACGGTATGTCTTTCAAGCTCTGTCAGCTGTGAAAGTGCTTTGTCAAGCGTCACTCTGTCTGATACGTTCTCTTCGACTGAGCCTTTATCCGCTATCTCAGTGAGCGTCTGCTCATCGTCATCGAGCGAGAGAGTATTACCTTTGTTTTTCCTGAGATGATCCAGAGCCATGTTCCTGGCGATCACTGTCAGCCAGCGCTTGTGACCCTGACCGCTCTTGTATGTATGAGCGATCTCCCACAGCTTGAGGAAAAACTCCGATGTGATGTCCTCAGCGTCCTGCGCCGAGTGAACTATACCCAGAATAATGCGGTATATCTGCTTGGCGTAGGCAGTGTAGATATCTTTAAGTCCGTTTCGGTCTTTTTCGATCATAAGGCGGATACAGCTTTCAAACTGTAAATCGGTCAAGACGTCCAACTCCTTAAAGAGAAAGCGGTGTTTTGCGCTTTCATAAATATATACGTTTGGCGGCGAGTAGTTTTATGGCAAAAACTTTCACAAACAATCATTTGACAAGGGAGGCTTATTTGTGCATATTGCCAAAGAACCGCTGATTTAAGTATAGCATACTATTATAATTATGTAAAGTGCAAAAAAATGCTCCCTCCGCAAATAGCGGAGAGAGCGAACCAAATTTATCTATGCCTTTACAACTTCATCGGCAAGGTTTTCAAGAGCTGCTCTTGAATCGTTCTTCAGCGATGAGCGTATAGTTACCGTATTTCCAACAATAGTAACGTTTTTGAACGCCTCAACATAGCCCTTCATAACTCTTCCTGCCGAAGGTGCCCACGAACCGTTCTCAACAAGCGCTACCTTTCTGTTCTGGTAAGCCTTGTCTCTCAGGTGGCAGAGCAGCTCCTCCATTATCGGGAACACGCCTGCATCATACGAAGGCGCCATAAGTACCATTTTATCATACCTGAATGCGTCCTCGATCACCTCAGCGATGTCCTCTCTTGCGATATCGCTCACTACTACCTTGGGAGCGCCCTTTTCTTTCAGCATTTCGCCGAGCTCTTCGGCTGCCTTTCTTGTGTTCCCATGGATAGACGCATATGCAACAAGTACACCCTCGTCCTCAGGCTGATATGAAGACCATGTGTTATATATACCGAGATAGTAGTCAAGATCCTCGGTGAGAGCAGGACCGTGCAGAGGAAGGATAGCCTTTATCTCTGTGCCTGCAAGCTTTTTCATAACGTTCTGTACCTGCATACCGTACTTGCCTACGATGTTGAAGTAGTATCTTCTTGCCTCGCAAGCCCAGCCGTCCTCGTCCTCAGCGTCAAGAGTTCCGAACTTTCCGAAAGCATCTGCCGAGAAGAGAAGCTTCTCGCTCTCTTCATAAGAGAACATTACCTCAGGCCAGTGTACCATAGGCGCAAAGATAAATCTCAGCGTGTGGCTTCCGAGAGAAAGCGTGTCGCCCTCCTTAACGGTAACAGCTCTGTCTAGCAGATCGCCGACCTCAAAGAACTGGCTCATCAGCTGGAACGTTTTAGCGTTGCCCACAGGGATTATCTCAGGGTACCTTTCGATAAGTGCCATAAGGCTTCCCGTGTGGTCCGGCTCCATATGAGAGATAACCACATAATCAGGCTTTTTGCCGTCAAGTGCCTTTTCAAGATTTTCGAGCCACTCGGCAGTTTTTCTCTTGTCAGCCGTGTCCATAACAGCGATCTTGTCATCCAAGATAACGTATGAATTATATGCCATGCCGTCGGGAACTTCGTACTGGCTCTCAAACAGGTCAAGATCGTAGTCGTTCACACCGATGTAGCGCACAGCCTCGGATATATCATATTTGTTCATAGTAAAACCTCCTGCTTTAAAATATATACTATTATAACATAGTTCTGAATAAAAGTAAAGTCGTGCGTACAAAAAATAATAGACCAAACTTTTTTATGTGCGATGTCCGGCCGTGCGGCGAGCACAATTGTAAAGCCGCGCGTACAAAATGCAGTAGCTGATCTGTAAGTCAGGCGCCTGACAGTTGCAGGTCTTACCCTTCGGGCAGATTTGTTGCTACTAATCCGTACATAGAGCAGCGAGATAGCCGTGCGGCGAGCACTTCTATATAGTGTGCTTTTGCAGGGCTTGATTGTCTATAGATAGTGCAGGGCTTAAAATTTACAGATATTTAACAATTTGGCTTGACAAAGAGGCTTCGATGTGCTATAATTATCGTACCTCTTTGTGAGGTCTATTTTTTTGCGCATTTTTTTCGGGAACGGGCGGATATTTGATCGGGAACGAGTGGTGCGCAGAGATCATAAGTTACCTCAAAACCGCGTAAAGCGGTGTTCAGAGGGAGGCAGACGTACTCCGATCGTTCTTGCGGGGTATAAATTTCGTCAGGAGGTGCCGAAATGAGAGTAAAGATTACACTTGCTTGTACAGAGTGTAAGCAGAGAAACTACAACACCAAGAAGAACAAGAAGAATGATCCTGACAGACTTGAAATGAAGAAATATTGCAAGTTCTGTAAGAAGCACACTCTTCACAAAGAGACCAAGTAGTTGAGGTGCGCGTATGGCAAAGAAGGAAAACGACGCAAAAACCTCGAAGAAGGCTCCTGAAAAGAAGAAAAAGGGCGGAATGAGAAAATGGTTCCGTGAGCTGAAGGCTGAGCTTAAGAAGGTCGTATGGCCGACGAGGAAGCAGGTCGTCAACAATACGGGCGTTGTACTGTCGATAATGGTAGTTATGGCGCTGTTTCTGTTCGGAGTTGATTCAGGTCTCGGAGCTGCTATCCAGGCGATCTTAAAGATCGGTGCATAAGCAGCAAAAGGTTTTCGGACACATCAATATTACGGAGGTAGGATAAACAATGGCAGAAGAAGCAAAATGGTATGTCGTTCATACCTACTCGGGCTATGAGAACAAGGTAAAGCAGAATATTGAGAAGGTCGTAGAGAACCGTAAGCTTCAGGATCTTATCCCTGAGGTCAGGATACCTGTTGAGCTGGTAACTGAGGTCAAGGACAATAAGACTACTGAGGTTGAAAAGAAGCTTTTTCCAAGCTATGTACTTGTGAAGATGATACTGACAGACGATTCATGGTATATCGTAAGGAATACCAGAGGCGTTACGGGCTTTGTAGGCCCTGCATCCAAGCCTGTTCCCCTTTCTGACAGAGAGGTAGCAGCGCTCGGAGTTGAGGCCAAGAGGTCGACTGTTGTTGAGGTCAGCTTCAAGGAGGGCGACAGCGTTACTGTTACTGCAGGCTCGTTCGAGGGCTTTACTGGTATCGTTGACAAGCTCGATATGGAGGAGCAGACCGCAGACGTAAGAGTATCCATGTTCGGAAGAGAGACAACGGTCTCCCTGCCGCTTACACAGATCAAGGCAGAAGGTTAAGTCTTGGCGCGGTGAGTTAAGTCTGGGTGCGGTGAGTTGAACCCGGGCACAGCGTGTTGAGTTCGGGCGCAGCGTGTTGGGCAAGGACACCTATGAGGTCGGGTCGCAGCATATTGAGTCGGGACGCGGCATCAGGAAAGCGCCGAAAAGTAATCGCTTAGGAAAAGCAGTCATTCGCATTGGAAGCATGACCGTATAACGGAAAAATAAACGCTTCCAAAAACGTGGGAGAGCTTTAACGCTCGCCTTACCACTTAATTATGGAGGTGCACAAATAATGGCACAGAAGGTAGTAGGCTATATCAAGCTTCAGATCCCTGCAGGAAAGGCAACTCCTGCACCCCCCGTCGGACCTGCACTGGGTCAGCACGGAGTAAACATCATGGCATTCACAAAGGATTTCAACGAGAGAACAAAGAACGACATCGGTCTTATAATCCCTGTTGTTATCACTGTTTATGCTGACAGATCATTCACATTCATAACAAAGACTCCTCCTGCAGCAGTTCTTATCAAGAAGGCTTGCAAGATCGAGTCGGGATCAGGCGTACCTAACAAGACAAAGGTAGCTAAGATCAGCAAGGCAGATGTTCAGAAGATCGCAGAGCAGAAGATGCCCGATCTTAACGCTGCTAATATCGAGAGCGCTATGAGCATGATCGCAGGAACCTGCAGATCTATGGGCGTAGTAGTTGAAGACTAAGGGAGGTAAGTAGTATGAAGCATGGCAAGAAGTATGTTGATGCTGCTAAGAGCATTGACAGATCCAAGCAGTATGACGCTCCCGAGGCTCTTGAGCTTGCAGCACAGAACTCAAAGGCAAAGTTCGATGAGACTATTGAGCTACACGTTCGTCTCGGCGTTGACTCGAGACACGCAGACCAGCAGGTAAGAGGCGCAGTTGTTCTTCCTAACGGAACAGGTAAGAATGTAAGAGTTCTTGTATTCTGCAAGGAAGAGAAGTACGAAGATGCTAAGGCAGCAGGCGCTGATTATGTTGGCGGTATGGATCTTGTTGAGAAGATCACCAAGGAAAACTGGATGGATTTTGACGTAGTAGTTGCATCACCCGATATGATGGGCGTTGTAGGACGTCTCGGTAAGGTGCTCGGACCAAGAGGCCTTATGCCGAACCCCAAGGCTGGTACCGTTACACCTGACGTAGCAAAGGCAGTTGCCGATGCTAAGGCAGGTAAGATCGAGTACAGACTTGACAAGACAAACATCATCCACTGCCCGATAGGCAAGGCTTCCTTCGGAAAAGAGAAGCTTGAGCAGAACTTCGATACTCTTATGGAGGCTATCGTTAAGGCAAAGCCTGCAGCAGCAAAGGGTCAGTATCTCAAGAGCGTTGTAGTAGCATCTACAATGGGTCCCGGGATCAAGATCAGCACAGCTAAGTACGGCAACTGATATTTAGAAGAAAGCTCCTGCGTTGATCGCGCAGGAGCTTTTGTTCCCATGGTTTTATTATACGCACGTAGTTTATAGGTAACTAAAAATAGTTTCACGCCCTGTTATGGGACTTTCCGGTCGCCCCTACCTCCTTCGGATATATTAACATAAAAGAAAGAATGCCCAATAACTCTTTTCCAAGGTTCGCGTAGCGTTACATTTTAATAGTATGTGCGAAACTAGCCCCCTCCCCTCCGTGGGAGGGATAACGCTTTAATAGTCCATAGCTACTGAAAGAGGGTGGGGGAATTGCCCTATGCGGGAGCATTTATTGTATTTTTTAAGTAGTTGTGCTATACTGTTCATTGGGAAAAAGGGAGAGGTCACTGAGGAGGCAGAGCTATGAAAGAACTGAATACTTATGTGATCGTTCCTGCTTTTGAGCCCGATGAAAAGCTTGTCGGTGTCATCAGTGGGATAAGTGACAATACGGATTATCACATTGTTGTCGTCAATGACGGCAGCTCTGCGGATAAGGACGATATCTTCGCTTTCTGCGAGAAGAATGCGGAGTTAATAACGCATGAGAAAAACAAGGGCAAGGGTGCTGCCCTGAAAACAGCACTTTCGTATATCAAGGCGAAAAACGAGGACTGTATCATAGTTACCGCAGACGCTGACGGCCAGCATAAGCTGGAGGACATCGTCAGAGTGGCACAGGCTGTTGCAGAGCACCCCGACTGTGTAGTTATGGGCTGCCGTATGTTTACAGGCAATGTGCCTTTGAGGAGCAGATTCGGAAACTCTGTTACAAGGCACGTCTATTCATTTGCAGCAGGAGTCAAGGTCAGCGATACCCAGACGGGACTTCGCGGCTTTATGTCGGATAAGCTCGGCTTTATGCTCGGCATAAGCGGAGACAGATACGAGTATGAGATGAATATGCTCCTTGAATGTGCAAGAGAGAGCGTACCCTTCTTTGAGGTGCCTATAGAGACCGTGTATATAGGTGAGAATGAGACCTCGCATTTTAACACGATAACGGATTCTTTCAGGATATACCGCGATATACTGCGGTTTTCGTGTTCGTCACTGCTGAGCTTTCTGGTAGATTACCTTTTTTACACCCTGTTTATTCTTACGACCAAGAACCTTACATTGTCAAACATCTGCGCAAGGGTAATAAGCTCGTGCTTTAATTTCTCGCTGAACAAGAAGTACGTTTTCAAGAACAGGTCTAAGCTTTTGCCTACAGCGGTAAAATATTTTGCGCTTGCAGCCTTTATCCTTGCAGCCAATACCTTGCTGCTGAACCTGCTGGTAAAGCACGTGATAGGCAACAAGTTTATCTCAAAGATAATAGTTGAGGTGCTGCTCTTTATGATAAGCTGGGCGGTGCAGAGAAGGTTTGTTTTCAAAAACAAAAGAGGAGGAAATGACGCCTGATGGAGGATGCCTCAAAAAAACGAAAAATGCTCCCGTTCTGGGCGCTGATAATAATCGATGTGCTGGGCATTTGTTCAGGCATGGGCGTTTATCTGCTGTTTGATTACATTATGCCGCACAAGCTCGATGTAAAGACTGAGGTCGTGGCAGAGGTGGACAGCTCAAGATCATTCGATCTGCCGTCAGACAGCTCACAGGCTGATACCGCCGACAGTGAGTCAGAGCCTGCTGACAGCATAAGCGATCATGATCTCGGCAAAGGAAAAAGACCCTCACGCAGGGGCGACAGTGAGCCCGAGCGCGAGGACGGAAAGCGCAATCTCAGCAACCAGTATACGTATAATGTTGAGTCTGACGAGAGCGAGTTCAGACGTATACTTGATGCAAACACCAATACGGAGCTTATCGGCCACAGCAGAACAGACAATGCAGATGTATCCGTCTATGAAAAAAGTCTGCTTGACGGCGATGAGAAAATAACGTATTATCTGGCTGATGTTTATGTGTCAAACGCAGGCGATATCCTTACCGCCTTTGCCGAGGATACCTTCGGCAAGAACATCAAGGACACAGTTTACAATATGGCGGAGGACAACAACGCTCTTTTCGCAGTGAACGGAGACTATTACGGCAATGCCGAGAACGGAATAGTGATACGAAACGGCGTAAAATACCGTGACACTACCAACGATGCTGATGTTCTCGTTCTGTATACTGACGGTGTTATGCGTGCGTATCTGCCCGAGGAATATGACCCCGATGAGGTGATAGCTCAGGGTGCATGGCAGGCATGGAATTTCGGCCCCTCTCTTCTTGATGGTGAGGGCGGTCTTAATAAGACGTTTAACACAACGTCTTATCTTAACAGTAAAAATCCGCGTTCTGCGGCAGGCTATGTTGAACCGGGGCACTATATCTTTGCTACGGTCGACGGCAGAGACAAGGGCTATTCAAGCGGAGCTACTCTCAGTGAGCTTGCAGCGATAATGTCAAAAGAGGGCTGTGTTTATGCTTATAATCTTGACGGCGGAAAATCCGCAATGATGTATTTTGACGGCCGTATACTGAACCGACCCGACGGCGGCGGTCGTGATATGAGCGACATAATCTATGTTGAAAGGCAGGAGGCTGAGTGATGAAAAAGCTGTCGAGGATACTTCCGCACATAACTATCATTCTGGCAGGAATGTTCATCATCTTCTGGATACTGGACATTCTGAATCCGACGATGAATTTTATAAACAGGCGCCTTTCAAACAAGCTGCTGCTGATATTCTGTATCAGTGCGATAATAACTTCCGTCTTTGCGGTGTATTATGAGAGACGGCAGCGATAGTTATAGGGGTTTTCTGGCAGCAGTTTGCTGTTGTCCTCCTTGTTATGGGGCTTTCCGGTCGCCCCCTAGCAGCGACTGCTTCGGCTGCTACCCCTTCGGGTACATATCTATTTATTAGGTACGACCAAATCAGATCAACAAAAAACAGGTATTCCCGATGATAGGAAATACCTGTTTTTGTTATACTATACTTTACTACTGCTTAGCTGTAAAATATGATACCGTGAACTTTACCTGAGTGTTGCCGTCCGCATCAGGATCGGTGACCTCAGCCTTTTCAATAGTTACAGGCAGCAGCGGCTGAGATTCAGACTGGTCTGTTCCTACTGTCTTTTCGATCAGTGACATTGCATCAACAACGTCCATTCCCTCTGTTACCATTCCAAAAGCTGCATAGTCTCCGTCAAGGATAGATGAGTAATCATCGCTCAGGCAAATGAAAAACTGTGATGATGCCGAATCAGGATCAGAAGCCCTTGCCATTGAGATAACTCCTCTGGTGTGACTAAGGTCATTCTCAACGCCGTTAGATGAAAACTCACCCTTTATGCTCTCTCCCGAACCGCCTGTGCCGTCTCCGTTGGGGTCTCCTCCCTGAACGACAAAGTTTTCGATTATCCTGTGGAATGTGAGACCGTCATAGAACCCTTCTCCGACGAGCTTTTCAAAATTCTCGCAGGTGACAGGCGCCTTATCCTTGTAAAGAGCGACCGTGAATTCACCTGTCTGCTTGTCGTAGTCGTCCTCGCTTATCTCTTTCTTATCTGTAGTGTAGTTGATATAGAAGCGTGCTCTGTGGTTGCCGTTCTCATCATCGTCGATCATCTCTGCTTTGACGATAGTTACAGGCTGAACAGGCTTTGATATGGCGTTGTCTCCTCCGAGAGAGCGTTCAACGTTCTGCAGATCGTCTATGACCTCCATGCCCTCGGTAACCTCGCCAAAGGCAGCGTAGTTGCCGTCAAGGGTCGAGGCATACTGATCGCTGAAGCAGATAAAGAACTGTGATGACGCCGAATCAGGGTCCTGAGACCTTGCCATTGAAACGATACCCCTTGTGTGGCTGAGGTCGTTCTCAACACCGTTTGAAGAGAACTCACCCTTGATGTTCTTTTCAGAGCCTCCTGTGCCGTCGCCGTTAGGGTCGCCGCCCTGTGCCATAAAGCCGTCAACTATCCTGTGGAAGGTAAGTCCGTCGTAGAAGCCGTCTTTGATAAGGCTCTCAAAGTTTTCGCAGGTCAGCGGAGCTTTATCGGCATACATGGTTATTACAAAGCTCTTATCTGTGTCGGCAGGCTTTGCCACAGCTTTTTTTGTTGAGCTCGTGCTTGATGCATCATCAGTATCTCCGCAGGCAGCGAAGAGACCTAAGCTCATAACGCAGGCAGCCATTATGGCAGCTGTCCTGAGCAGTTTTGTAAATTTCATTATTATCTGTCCTTTCTTGAAAAATCTAACCCCGATGAGTATTATAACACAATGCAGCAAAAAAGTAAAGAGGTGCGTTATCTTATAGTAAAAAAACAAGAGCAAATCCTTTACAATAATATAATTTTGTGTTATACTAACTGTGTATGCAGACTTTTAAGTGTCAGGAGGTGTTGAAAATGAGCAGAGCAGGCGAAAACGTAAAATATGTGAAGGATAACGTAAAAACGAACGTTATCAACGCCAAGGACAAGATCAAGAAGAAAAAGCCGAAAAAGCTGATAAACATTATCTTCTCGCAGAGAACTACCATTATCCTTTTGCTGCTTTTGCAGTTCCTGTTTATTTTTATCACCTTCCAGAGCCTGTACAATCAGTATCCCTATCTTCATATCGCTTTTTCGACGATAGCGGCGGTCCTTGCTGTGTATATCCTGAACACTAACGAGAACCCTGCCTATAAGCTTGCGTGGATAATACCTCTTATAGCGCTGCCCGTGTTCACCTCCGCTCTGTATGTGATACTGAAAAACCAGTTCCAGACCCGCCCCGTAAGAAAGCTTTACGCAAAACGCTGGGAGACCGCCAGAGCCTACCTTGAAACAGACAATGACCTTATGGAAAGCATAAAGAAAAACTCTCCGCAGAAGTATAAGCTCTCAAACTATGTTGATGATTACGGCGGCTTTCCTGCCTGCAGGAATACCGATGTAACGTATTTCCCTTTGGGCGAGAATAAGTTTGAGGCTATGCTCACAGAGCTTGAAAAGGCAGAAAAGTTCATCTTTATGGAGTACTTCATCATAGATGACGGCGAAATGTGGCAGGCAGTAGTAAAGATACTTCTTGAAAAGGCAGCTCAGGGCGTTGAGATAAGGCTTTTGTATGACGGAATGGGTTCGCAGTTCACACTGCCGTTCAGGTATAAGAAAAAGCTTACCGAGCAGGGCGTAAAGTGCTGTGTTTTCAATCCGTTCAGACCTTTCCTCTCCTCTATCCAGAACAACCGTGACCACCGCAAGATACTCGTTATCGACGGCAAGGTAGCTTTCAGCGGCGGCATAAATATCGCTGATGAATATATCAACCGCGTAGACCGCTTCGGTCACTGGAAGGATACAGCTGTTATGCTCAAGGGTGACGGCGTCTGGAACTTTACCGTAATGTTCCTCCATATGTGGGACGTTGTATCAGGTGCCCGTGACGATTATTCACACTACCGTGTTGACTGCCCCGTCAGCGATGCAAAGGGCTTTGTTATCCCTTACGGCGATTCACCTCTTGATACTGAAAACGTAGGCGAGCTCGTGTATATGGATATGATAAACGATGCGAAGGACTATGTCTATATTTCAACTCCGTATCTTATCCCTGACAATGAGATGCTCACCGTGCTTGACTTTGCCGCAAAATCAGGCGTAGATGTAAGAATAATCACCCCCGGCATACCCGATAAGAAATACGTCAGCTGCATCACAAGGTCATATTATAAAGACCTTCTCGAAATGGGCGTAAAGATCTATGAGTATGAGGGCGGCTTCAACCATGCAAAGCAGTGTCTCTGCGACGACAAAAACGCTGTAGTCGGCACAATAAACTTTGATTACCGCAGCTTTTATCTTCATTTTGAGTGTGCCGTTTATATGCACGGTACCGACTGCGTGAAGGACATCAAGGCAGATTTTGATGATATGTTTGAAAACAGGTGCCACCTTGTAACAGCTGAAGACGTTAATAACCGCAGCCCGATAGAAAAGTTCATGGCGGTCATTCTGAGGACTATAGCGCCGTTATTGTAGTCCTGCCAGACGGGTCGTTGCTACACACTTTCAGCAGCAGAGAACTACTAAACCGTGTGTTCTCTTTTAAGGGTGGCTTTCCAGCAGCAGTTTGCTGTTGCACGCCCTCCCTTAACCCCCCCCCTTCGGGTACAAATCTATTTATTAGATGCAAATGGTTCGCGCAGGCGTGCGGCGAGCACTCTTTACTTTTTTGGTTTTTTGTGTTATACTATATCTCGGTGATGTTTATCTCTTACAGAAAGGGTGAATACCTATCAGAAATATATTTGATTCTCATTGTCATTATAACGATCCTGCCTTTGATGAGGACAGATACCTTCTTCTTGACAGGATGCTCAGTTCTCCCGATTCGCCGATAGATAAGCTCACACACGCTGCTACAGACGTTTCATCGTCACGCTTCGGGATAGAGCTTGCAAAGAAATATAAAAACTTCTATACTTCAATAGGCTTTCACCCCGAGGTCATAGACGACCTGCCCGATGACTGGGAGACTCAGCTGGAGCAGCTTTATAAAGATGCCTGCGTCACTCAAAGGCTAGTTGCCGTCGGAGAGATAGGTCTTGATTATCACTATGAGGGCTATAATAAGGCAAAGCAGATCGCTCTTTTCGAGGGGCAGGTGCAGTTTGCCCTTAAAAAAAGCCTGCCGATAATCGTTCATTGCCGTGATGCGGTACAGGACTGTATGGATATACTTCACCGCTATCAGCCAAGAGGTGTCATGCATTGCTTTTCAGGCTCTGCTGAAACAGCCCTTGAGGTGGTAAAGCTCGGTATGTATGTAGGGTTCACAGGGTCTCTGGCATTTAAAAACAATAAGAAGGGCAGAGCAGTGATCGCAGCAGTCCCTCTTGACAGGATCCTTTTTGAGACAGACTGCCCGTATATGGCGCCTCCTCCCTACCGCGGTCACCGAAGCGAGAGCTATATGATAGAAGAGGTCGCAAAGGTCACAGGCGAGGTAAGAGGGATAGACCCTCAGAAAATGATAGATATCACAAACGAAAACGCTTGCAGACTTTTCGGAATAAAGTAGAAAAACGGAGATGAAAAACCAAAATGGCAGAAACGATGTACATTGTTATCCCCTGCTATAATGAGGAGGAAATGCTTCCGATAACAGCGAAGGCTCTTATGAAAAAGCTTTCCGAGCTTATTGAGGACAGAAGGATATCGCCTCAGAGCAAGGTAATGTTTGTAAATGACGGCTCAAAGGATAAAACGTGGGAGATAATAGAGAAGCTCCACGAGCTCAGCAGCTACTTTACAGGTGTGTCCCTTTCAAGGAACAAGGGTCACCAGAATGCCCTTTTAGCAGGCCTGATGACCGCTAAGGACTACGCCGATATAGTAGTGTCTATGGATGCTGACCTTCAGGACGATATAGATGCGATAGACGGCTTTCTTGATAAAAGAGCTGAGGGCTGTGACATAGTTTACGGCGTAAGGTCATCAAGAGAAAAGGACACCGCCTTTAAGAGAAACACAGCACAGCTTTATTATAAAATGCTTGAAAAAATGGGTGTTGAGATCACCTATAACCACGCGGATTACAGGCTTATGAGCAAAAGAGCTATCGAAGCACTGGCAGAGTTCAAGGAGGTGAACCTCTTCCTAAGAGGTCTCGTCCCTATGGTCGGCTTTAAGAGCGATACCGTCACCTATGTCAGAAATGAAAGAGTGGCAGGCGAATCCAAATATCCGCTGAAAAAAATGATCTCCTTCGCAGTGGAGGGAATCACCTCTCTTTCAGTAAAGCCTATAAGGTTCATCACAGCGCTTGGCTTTATAGTGTTCCTGATATCCCTCATAATGCTCATATATTTCCTTATAACGTGGGCTGTCGGCGACGTTGTAAGGGGCTGGGCTTCGACCATAACGTCCGTCTGGGCGATAGGCGGCCTGCAGCTATTATCCATCGGTATTATTGGCGAATATATTGGCAAGATCTATCTTGAGACCAAAGCTCGCCCAAAATATATAATAGACATTGATCTTGAAAAAAATGAAAAGGAGTAATCACTATGCCCGAACTCAGAGCTAATAATGAAAAGCCTAATTTCGACAACAACCCTAAGCTTATAGAGGCTATCACCGAGATGAGAAAGAATTTTTCTCCTGACACACAGAATAAGGTCATCAATGCCGCACTCAGGTGTACTTACCTCGTTCCCGCAACAGTTGAGCAGTCAACAGAGCTGGTAGCCGATGAGGATAACCACGTTGACTTCCAGAACAAGAGCAAGGCTAAGTTCATTCTTATCAACAATAATAAAACAAAAGGTACCTTCTTCCCTGCGTTCACTTCCAAGGAGGAAGCAGAAAAGCTCAAGGCTGACCGTAAGTTTCAGCTGTTCGCAATGAAGTTCGGCGATATAGCTACCCTTACCGAGCAGACCCAGACCGTTCAGGGCTTTGTTATAAATCCCTTCCATGAGAACCTCCCCTTCACTCAGGAGATGCTTTCTTCTATCAAGGCTACTCTTATCAAGGCAAGACAGGAGAGAGAGTCAGCTTCGGGGAGCGGAATAACCCATACAACAAATGAAAATGTTGAAGAATAAATAAAAAACAAAACCGTCCGAGCAGGGCGGTTTTTACATTTTGTTAAAAAATATTTGGTTTTTATTTAAAAGTTGTTGACAAGTCAGAAAGGCTGTGCTATAATCTAAATAGTTGATTATGCATCGTTTTGATGAAAGAGATTAGGGGTTTTATAATGGCTGATGCGAAAGAGCTTGAAAAGATCGAACAGGCCGAAGAGTATTTTCGAAGATATTTTGAAATGGAAAATGCGGTAACTGTCAACGAAGAGAACATGGAGTATCTGAAAACGTATATCCATGATGACCAGTATGTCACTAAAAACTTCAATATGATGGATCAGACTCAGAGGGGCGCTATAATCACATCGATCATAACTGTTGTCATGCTGCTGGTAATGGGTGTGGCGGCTAACTGGCTCATTGCAGGAGCTTTGGCTGTTGCTACTATCGTTGTGGGCGTTATCGTGGTGCTCAGGCTCAACAAGTACAGGCTCGATGTTGCCAAGAAGGAGCAGCGCGAGGTAAACGAAGGCATCAGAGAGCAGATAGTGCTTCTGGAGGACAGAAAGCTGCAGCTGGAGCGTCAGAAAGATGATTATTACAAGGCTCTTGGCAAGAGAGTTGACGTACCGCTTGATTATATGAGCAATGTCGGACAGATCAAGAAATTTATGACTGACGGCGAGGCTGATACTGTAGAGGAAGCTATCGAAATGTTTGAGCAGTCACTGCTTATGCAGCAGATGACCGACATAATGAAGGCAAGCGAGAAAAAAGAGGAGGAGCCGAAGCAGAGCGATCGTGAGCGTTTCGGTGATCCGCTGAAGATCATAAAGGAAAACAAGAGAAAGAAAAGAAGAGAGAAAAAAGAGAAAAAAGCAAAGAAGTAAAAACAAAGCCGACCGCTTGATAACGGTCGGCTCTCTTTATTAATAGTAGAGTTTTTCACAATGTTTGCGCAGCGTTACTATTTAAAAACTATAAGCTAAATAAAAACCCTCCCCTACGGGGAAGGCAAAATTTGTAATAGTCAACAGCTACTTGCGAGGGGTGGGGGCGTCCGGCGCGCCGCTAGGCGTGGGGGTGGGGGCGATGGTGCAGGTGCACGCACCTGCTGCTATTTATCAAGTCCGTGTTCCTTGACGGTGTTAACTACCTTTTCAACCGAGTTTCGCTCGGTGATCTCTATTTTGTAGCTGTAGGTCTCGTCCTTTGAGAGTGTCGTCTCTGTGAACCACAGCAGATCCCCTTCCTTTGTGAAACGGTACTCTGTCTCAAAGCCTGTTGCCTCGATGCCTTCTATCTCGGCTCCCAGCTTAGCAAGATCGTATTCATATTTTACGCTTATTTCGCCGTCCTGCTCGGTCTTTTCGGCTTTTTTTACTGCCTGCGGCGTATATACCAGTAAGCCTTCATCAGCCTGAGGATGCTTGGCGCTTCTGGTATACTGATTGAAGGTCCTGTCACCCCTGACAGCGTGAGTGTATTTGCCGTTTTCGTACTTCATATCCTCGACGCCGTTGTTGAACTGCGCGTAAACATCGTCGCCGTTTTTGCCGTAGTATGAGAACACGCAAACGTCTTTCTCATCATACTTGAACGTAAATTCCTGATCTACCTCTCCCGTGGAGAGATTTGCCATTATCACCTTGGCAGAATCAAGCTCTGCATATTCTTTTCTTGCATTTAAGATGAGGTCTGCGCCCTCGGCATCTTTTACCTCACCGCACCCCGTTAACAGCCCCAGCGACATTACCGCTGCGATCAGAACAGGCATTAAACTTCTTCTTTTCATAAGCCCTGCAAGCCCTCCGATCAGAGACTTTTACAGGTCTTCGCAAAGATAATGAGCGCAGCTGCTATCGTGAATATCTGCGAGATAGTTGCCTTTATCATCAGCCCGATGCTGAACTTTATCACGTACAGGTCTACAGAAACGTTCTCTATACCTATATTTTTGCCCCATGCCAGCCAGCCCACATAAGCCTTGCCCGAACATATATAAGCTATAAACGCTCCGAGAACTATCCCTGCGAGCATAAAAAATATGAATGCAAATGTCTTTTTGAAATTCTTCATAGTGTTTTCCTCAGCCTCATGATTTTTCAACAAACAAGGGAGGGCAGTACCCTCCCTATTTTTTTACTTTCTTCTTGACGGTGAACGCCTCTTGTTGTCGATCACCTTTTTTAGATCCGAGAATCTTTCCTCGCTGCTTGCCTTGAACTTTGAGAGCATATCCTCAAAATCTGCATTGCCCGAGGTCGCATTCGGGTCATACACGGGCGGAGGATTCTTTGAAAAGTCCTGCTGCTCCTTCGGCTGAGATGAAAAGCGCTGGCGCGGCTGAGCATCGCGGCGGTCGTTCTTACTGAACTGCCTGCCGCCCTTGTCGTTTTTTCTGAACGGCTTCTGCTGATCGGGAAGAGCCTTCTTGATCGAAAGGGATATCTTTCCGTCATCGGTCATGCTGAGCACCTTTACCTTAACGGTCTGTCCCTCGGTAAGGTGATCCTTTATCTCGCTGACGAATGAGTTCGCCACCTCGGAGATATGTACCATTCCCGTCTGATCCTTGTCAAGCTCAACAAATGCCCCGAATTTTGTTATGCCTGTTACTTTTCCCTCGTAAATTTTTCCTACTTCAAGCTGCATAAAATTATTTTTGATCCTCTCTGGTACCTGTGCGGTGAAATTTTATATTTGCGGCAAGCCGCATATTCCCATTGTAATGGTGCTTATGCACCGTTGTTGACGATGTAGTATCGTCTCTCGTTAGGATAAGCATAGCCGAGCTTTTCTATAGCTATCTTTTCCATATATTCGTCCTCGTTATCCGTCTTCAGAAGTCTCGCATACTCATCGTGCAGCTGCTTTTCAGCAGTTATTTTTTTCTGTATAGCTTCCGATTCCTTCCTCAGCTGAGCGACCTGCGCCTGCTGCGATACCACTGTAAACACAGAATACCCCAGCAAAAAGATCACTGCGAGAAATACCAGCAGCTTAACAAGCCTTGCTTTTTTAGGCTTCTCGGTAACTGCCTCCTGCGCAGCATCCTCTGATACGGCAGCTTCTTCTGTCTGTTCGCTGTCTCTTTTACCGAACCAAAGCATTTAAGATGTCCACTCCTCAAAGTTCACACAAATATAATTCTACTCCATAACATTATACACCAACTAAAGCTCAACTTTCAAGTGGTTTTTTTCATTTTTTTCATCTTTTTGATAATTTAAGCTATTTTTCACAAATACTCGCTTGATTTTTCCTGCTGATTTGGTCATAAATCTGCCCAGAGGCTTAAACACCTTCTCCGAGAGCCATTTCCATACTCTTGAAAAAAGCCTGACGACTGCATTGCCTATGCTGACCCTCTCCATAAGTGCGCCTATGAGCATACCCGTCAGGGCAAACACTCTTATCTGCCCCGTCAGACCTGTGCAGAACGTGAACAGTACGAACCAGAAAAGCAGCGTATAGATAAGATCACAGATGAAAGTGAACACCTTTGCACTTTTAAAAACCACCCTCATCATACGAAACAGATCATATACTCCGCCCATAGCGAACCCTATGATAACTGCCAGCAGATAAAGCTCTGTTTCCAGCTCAAGACCCAGCTGCATATTTTCCATTTGTCACCTCTTGAGCTTGTCAAAAACGGCAGTGCGTTTTTTAGTTCTGTTGTTTTCATAGGTCATCGAGTTTATCCGTCCTTCTACATTCAGCTCGCCGCTTTCAACGCTCATATCGCTGATATGCAGCCCCGATCCTTTTATCCTCAACTCTCCGAGCTCCGTGAACATACGCAGCTGCGTTTCGTCAAACTGCAGTATCTCATTGATGCCTGTTAAAAACAGCTTGTTCCTGTTTTCAAGTATCATATTGTGCCTGCCCTGTATAGCTTTGTCTGACATAGTATCCCTCCTGATAAGATCATCAATACGGCTGACCGCCGATATATCAAACGACATTATTATGACGTTTACTATAAATATATGCAGCTAAATGTTATCAAATGCTTGACAAATACAGTGCTAAAGGTTAAAATATTCTTGGGAGGGATCATTATGAAAACTTTTATAGTACCGCAGAGCAGCGCTCTTACATATATGGGCAGGATAGATGTATCCTCGCCCGATAAAGCAGGCTTTTTCTTTGCAGGCTCAAACGTTACCCTGAGATTCAGAGGTACGGCAGTCTCGGCAAGGATCAAAAATTTCAGGTATTATGCAACTTCGATGCTCGGCTTTGTCCTCGACGGCAAAGAGGGCAAATGCGAGATCGCCGAGAGCTACAGCGTGACAGATATCACTCTTGCGGATGGACTGGACGATACCGAGCATACGCTCACTCTTTTCAAAAGGCAGGGCGGATCGCATTATTTTGATCTTTACGGCTTTGAGATAGAGGGCGAAGCGCTTGAGGCGGTAAGTCTGCCCGAGCTCAAGATAGAGTGCTTCGGAGACAGCGTTTCCGCAGGAGAGGTCTGCGAGGCTGTGGAATATACCGCACAAGGCGATCCCGAGGGGCACGAGGGAGTATATGACAATGCATGGCACAGCTATCCCTTTATAACTGCGAGAAACCTTGGCGCACAGATAAATGATACTGCTCAGGGGGGTATTGCGATAAGAGACAATACGGGCTGGTATCATATGCCTGACTGTATCGGAATGGAATCCGTTTATGATAAGCTGAGGTATTTTCCCGAGGCTGAGGGCGGTCTTTCTGACTGGGACTTCAAGAGGTATATTCCCGATATCGTCATCTTTGCTGTCGGGCAGAACGACAGCCATATCGAAGGTCAGCCCGACCCCGATATAACAGATGTATCCTTCAGAGAGAGCTGGAAGGAAAGCTACAAGAAGATAATAAGAGCTCTGAGAGAGCATTATCCCGATGCGTTTTTCGTTCTGACGCTTACGGTCTTGAACCATGCCCCCGAGTGGGATACGGCGATAGAGGAGATAACGAACGAGCTTTCTGATGAAAGGATAAAGCATTTTCAGTTTACAAGAAGCGGCAAGGCTACACCCGGACACCCAAGGCTCAGCGAGCAGTATGAGATGTCAGAGGAGCTTACGGCTTTTCTGGTAAAGGAACTGTTCACGAAAAAATAAATAAAGCCCGAAGGCAGCAGATAAAAAGCTGTCCTCGGGCTTTGATATTTTAATTTAAACCTGCACTTCTGAGAGCCGTCATAAGCATATCAAAGGTGCGCTCCTCCATAATTCCGAACACTATGTGATAAAAGGTCACGCCGCCCGTCTTGGGCAGCTTGCGGACGCTTATCCCGTAGGCTTTATCGTAAAGACCTCTCTTTTCCCGAAGCACCTCACCGCACCTTTCCCAGATGCCGCTTCTTAACGGCTCGGTGCTGTCAGTAGGGTAAATGCGTTCGGTGACGCAGCCTCTCAGATTATCGGTGTTGTCTGCAATACAGTCAGATATCATAACGCCGCTTGCTTCCCCTGCAACATAGCCTGTTTTGTCGGCGCCCTGAACATCGGCATAGACCGCGCACCTTCTTATCTCAAACCCTTCCGACTTTCCGCATATGCCTCCTGCCGTCATTCCCATAACACGGCAGTTCTGTAAGGTAACGCCCATAACGGAAGAATCCTTCTCCAGCACCGAGAACAGTCCTGCATATTCATTGTTTCCGCTGTCTATGACAGCGTTTTTTATTATGTGTCCGCAGCCGTCGAAGATGCCGGCAAAGCCGTTTTCGTCATTGCCGACAGGGCTGATATTTTTGCCGTCAAAGTCGATATCGCAGGCAAGTGTGACGAGCTTTCCCGAAAAATCATCTCCGTCAGCGACCTTTTTTGCAAACTCCTCCCATTCATCAGGTGAGCTTATTATCAAAGCTTCATCGTTTTCCTCCTCTGCCGAAAGCAGAAGATAAAGTGCATTTTTAAGCTCTGCGGCAGAGCTTTTTTTGTTTGCGAACACCCTCAGAGCATAAACTGTCTCTTTCTGGCATCTCGCGTCGGAGAAAAGCCTGTTTATCGCTGCTCTGAGCTCGTCTCGGCAGGGTTCGGTACTCTCTTCGTCTGCGTAGGCAAAAACATACGGTGCCGCCGCCTGATAAGAGGTATCTGCAAGGTCTGTAAAGGCGCCTCCTCCAATGCTTATATATGCCCTTGCGCTGACAGGTACGCCCCTCATGGCTGCAAGTGACGGTCTCTTTCCCTTGAGAGTAAGCACTACAGAAAAGCTCTCTCCCTTTTTTATTTTAACGGGCGAAGAAAGCTCCGCACTGTAAAACCCTCTTGATGAGACCTTGCCCTCTGCTGTGGCTGTCAGTTTCCCTACAGGGGAGCCCTTTTCAAGTTCTGTGTAAACGCTCAGTACGTACTGGGCTTCGTTGCTGTTCATATACATAAAGCCTGCCCGTTTTATAGTCTGCTCGGTATCCGCAGTGAAAACGCAGGCTGCGCTTATCTCGCTGCTTGCCGTGATATTCTGTGCAGGCAGCTTATCGGCATAGGCATATACCTCATCATATGCCCTGCCCATATCAAACACCGTAAAGTTTGCAAGCTCTGCCTCATCATAAGACAGATAGTAGTATCCGTCCTCTGACATCTGCGTTCCCCAGGAGCCCTTTATCAGCCATGCACCGTCATTCTCAGGCTGAGGAGAGAAATTCTCCTTAGGATAATCGTCGTCCCAGCCGACTATGACATCAGCATGATTTATCGGCGTATCGCTTTTGGCATCGGGGTCGTAATAAGCACCGCCGTGCATATATTTGCTGTCATAATAGTGGCTGACATAAACGGCGCCGTGCTTTTTTACGGCAGCTTTAATCTCATACTTTTTTATTTCCTTTGCTTCATAAAGCCCGTATTCGCACACGTTCTTCTTATATTCGCTAACAACTGCCGCTTCGGGCTCCACCGCAATGAACGGCTCGTAGCTCTCATAGCTTATCCCTTTGCCCGAAGCCATAGCCAGCTCTGTTGCCGCAGCACTGCCCGATGATGAGAACGGCTGCTCGCCGCCCACGCTCATAACGAGAGCTGTTTCCGAAAGGTCTACAGTCTCATTCTCATATCCCTTGGCTATCAGGTCGTGCTCGGCACAGGCTATAGCCGCAAATGCCCAGCAGGCTCCGCTCTTGCCCTGAGAGCTCACCGAGGATACTGTCTCAGAACCTCTCGGGTCATAGTTGTCCACACCCTCCGCCGATACGGGCAGAAGGCTCACAAAACAATATGCGATTGTGATAAGCGCGGCTATAAAGCGTTTCATTTCATCACCGTTATCTTTCGTGTAAACTCGTTCTCAAACCGCCCCGAGCATATCTGCATCAGCTTTACGGCGCGGTTCTCGGTATCAATAATGCGTGCAGCCCTCTCCGATGACGCCGTCAGCGTGCTCAGTGAGGTCGAGACAGGTATATCGGGCTCAGCTCTGCGGAGTATTTGAGTGCCGCGTTCGTTCATCGCAAGTATCCTTATGAACGGCGGCTCGGGGATAACGTCTTCACTGCCGTTGACTCCTATAGTCAGATGCATTGCAGAGCGTCTCAGCCTTGCAAGTGTGCAGCTTTTGTTCTTCACTGCCAGAAGAAACTCCTCCAGTGTCTGCGGCGGCTCAGCCGAAAGCTTTATTATGCGGTTGACCAAAGGCTCGCCAAGCTCTGGCAGCCTCATCAGGCGCTCCCTGTCGGCAGTCAGCAGCGTATAGTAAATGATCTTTTCAGCTTTGGTCGGGTCTGTCGGCTCAAATTCGGTTGTCATTTCTCCTGCAAGTATTTTTCTTCTGAGCTCCATACCGCTTTGCAGTTCTCCCTGTGAGCTGCTGTCATGTGCGGCGCCTATCCTTTTTACAGGCATTATCTCTGCCTGTCCGTGCAGTGCATTGATGTACTCTGCCGCAAGGGTGCTGTTCGGGCTTGAGAGCACCTTGGCAACATCATCACCTGCAAGCTCGCGCGCAGCCGCAGCTATCGCCGCAGGGTAGGTCATACCGTCAGCCTCGAACCTGTGCGTCAGATCCTCGTCAGGCAGCCCAAGTGATGCCTCGGCAGCCTTTTTCAGAACAGCCGCATCATCGTATTCGCTTCCGAAGGCAAGCACGTCTATACCAAGCTTCAGCAAAGTTCTGACGGCATACTTTGCAAATATCTCAGCAGATGAGCAGGAAAACGGCGCAGGCAGCTCCACCACAAGGTCAGCCCCTCCGCGCACGGCAGCTGCCGCACGGGTGTGCTTGTCTGTTATCGCAAGCTCTCCCCGCTGGACCGCAGCACCGCTCATACAGCACACGATATGCGTAGCCCCTTTGCTCCGAGCCTCAGCCATAAGATATTCGTGACCCTTGTGAAACGGGTTGAATTCAGCTACGATACCTGCTGTGGTCATTGGAGCTCCTTTCCGCTGTTACAAAAACAGCTTGTTAAAACTGTGCAAAATGTAAAAAAAATCAAAACCTCTTGAAATAAGGTGAAAATGCTGATATACTATTAGTATATGACAATTTGCATTTCAAGTCAAGCGAATAAGTCAAATTAATTGAGAGGAGATCATTTCCTATGAAAATCTTAGTTGTTAATGCAGGCTCGTCCTCACTGAAGTATCAGCTTCTCGATATGACCGATGAGAGTGTTATCGCAAAGGGCAATGCCGACAGAATAGGCATTGACGGTCACATAAGCGCCAAGACAGGTGACGGCAGAACGTTTGATGCCGACTGTAATTTCCCTACTCACACCGAGGCGTTTGAAAAGCTCGTTGAGGTGCTTACCTCGGGCGATACAAAGGTGATAGAATCTATGTCAGAGATCGCTGCTGTCGGCCACAGAGTAGTTCAGGGCGCAGAGATCTTCAAGGAGACCTGTGTTGCTACCGATGAGGTAATAGATCAGATAGACGATCTGGCTGAGCTTGCACCCGTTCACAATCACCCCCATGCACTTGCTCTCAGAGCCTGCAAGGAGGTACTTCCCGAGGGTACACCTCAGGTAGTTGTTTTCGATACTGCTTTCCATTCCACTATGCCAAGAAAGGCATATCTGTTCGGTCTGCCTTATGATTGTTATAAGGATCTGCACGTAAGAAAGTACGGCTTCCACGGAACGTCTCACAGGTTCGTAACGGCAAAGCTTGCTGAGGTAGTGGGCAAGGATATCAAGGATCTGAAGATAGTTTCCTGCCACCTCGGAAACGGCTCGTCCATAACAGCTGTTGACGGCGGAAAGAGCGTTGACACCACCATGGGCTTTACTCCTCTCGACGGTCTTGTAATGGGTACACGCTGCGGCGCAGTTGACCCTTCGGCTATACTGTTCGTTATGAAGAAGCTGGGTCTCAGCCCTGACGAGATGACCGCTTACACCAACAAGAAATCAGGCTTCCTCGGTCTTTCGGGCATAAGCTCGGATAACAGAGATATACAGAAGGCTGCTGCTGAGGGCGATGAGAGAGCTCAGGCGACCTGCGAGATGCTCGCGTACCAGATAAAGAAGTACATAGGCGCTTATGCGGCAGCTATGAACGGCGTTGACGCTGTTATCTTCACTGGCGGTATAGGTGAGAACGCACCCGAGGTAAGACGCGATGCTCTTACCGATGCTGACTGGCTCGGCATAAAGCTTGATGCAGAGGCTAACAAGTCAAGAGGCGAGATCAAGAAGATCTCCGCAGCTGACTCTAAGGTCGAGGTATGGGTAATACCTACAAATGAAGAGCTTCTTATCGCAAGAGATACGCTAGCAATGGTAAAATAATTATAAAACATCAAACGGACAGAGCCGTAACAGCTTTGTCCGTTTTTTGAAAGAGAGGTAATACAAATGCTTGAAGGCTTGAAGCAGCAGGTATATGAGGCAAATATGATGCTTGTGAAGCACGGGCTTGTAACGTTCACCTGGGGCAATGTAAGCGGTATAGACCGTGAGAAAGGGCTGTTTGTTATAAAGCCCAGCGGAGTGGATTACGATAAGCTCTCTGCAAATGATATGGTGGTCGTTGATATGAACGGAAACGTTGTTGAGGGCAAGCTCAATCCCTCGACTGATACACCCACCCACCTGAGACTTTACAAAGAATTCAAAGACATAGGCGGAGTTTGCCACACACATTCAACATATGCTGTAGCCTGGGCTCAGGCAGGAAAGGACATTCCCTGCTTCGGTACTACCCATGCAGACTATTTCTACGGCAGCATACCCTGTGCCAGAGCCCTTACCGAGCAGGAGATAAAGGAAGATTATGAGGGCAACACAGGCAAGGCGATAGTTGAGTCGTTCAAAAACAGGAGCCCTGTTTATGTTCCCGGGGCTGTATGCAAGCACCACGGCCCCTTCACTTGGGGAAGGGACGCTGCACAGGCTGTCTATCATGCGGTGGTATTGGAAGAGGTAGCTAAAATGAGCTTGCTCACCCTTCAGGTGAACCCTTCGGCAGCGCCTGTACCGTCAGCGCTGCAAAATAAGCATTTTCTGCGCAAGCACGGCCCAAATGCTTACTACGGTCAGGGAAAAAAGTGACGGGAGGCAATATATGCAGATCAAAGATATGATAGCTGAGGGCAGCACCTCTCTCGGAATAGAATTCGGTTCGACCCGTATAAAGGCTGTGCTGACTGATCTTTCGGGCAGCGTGCTCGCAGTTGGCGCCTATGACTGGGAAAACACCCTTTCTGACGGCCTGTGGACCTATCCCATTGAGGAGATACACAAGGGTCTCAGGGGCTGCTATGCCTCGCTTAAAAAGGCAGTTAATGACGAATACGGCGTCACGCTCAGAAAGCTTGGTGCAGTCTGCATAAGCGCTATGATGCACGGCTTTCTCGCCTTTGATAAAGAGGGCAACCTCCTTACGCCCTTCCGCACCTGGAGAAACACAAACACTCAGGCGGCAGCAGATGAGCTCACCGAGCTTTTCTCCTTCAATATCCCTCTGCGCTGGACAGTTTCTCATCTTTATCAGGCGATACTCGACGGCGAGCCCTTTGTTAAAGATATTGACAGAGTGACCGTGCTCAGCTCTTATATACACTGTCTGCTGACGGGAGAATATGTTGTCGGTATCGGTGATGCCTCGGGCATATTCCCGATAGATAAGCTTTGCTATGACCGCTCTATGATGACAAAGCTAAAAACTCTGCTTGCAGCCAAAGGCTTTGATAAAGACCCCGAAGCAGTTTTTCCGAAGATACTTACAGCAGGTGAGCAGGCAGGCACCCTGACAAAACAGGGCGCAGCCTTTCTTGACCCTGAGGGCGACCTTGAAGCAGGCACACCCTTTGCACCGCCCGAGGGCGATGCAGGCACAGGTATGACAGCCACGAACTCTGTTGCGCCTGCTACGGGAAATGTTTCGGCAGGCACAAGCACATTTGCAATGCTCGTGCTTGAAAAGGGGCTTACAAAGCTCCACCGCGAGATAGATATGGTCACAACTCCCGACGGCGCACCTGTTGCTATGTCTCACGCAAACAACGGCACCTCTGACCTTAATGCATGGGTCAGGCTGTTTGGTGAAGCGCTGGGGCTTTTCGGGGTGAACACAGCGCCTGATGAGCTGTACGAAAAGCTCTACAAAGCCTCCCTTGAGGGTGACCCTGACTGCGGAGGTCTGATGTCATACGGCTATTATTCGGGAGAGTCCATTACCGGGCTTGAAAGCGGCAGACCTCTCTTTATGAGAAAGCCTGATGCAGCCTTTACTATACAGAACTTTATGAGGGCACATCTTTATTCTTCACTTGCAGCAGTTAAAATGGGAATGGATATACTTCTGAAAGAAGAGGGCGCAAGAGTAGGCTCAATGACCGCACACGGAGGCCTTTTCAAAACGGAGGGCGTAGGTCAGCGGTATCTTGCGGCAGCTATGGGCGCGCCCGTCACCGTAATGGAGACCGCAGGCGAGGGAGGTCCCTGGGGAGCGGCACTGCTGGGGCTCTATATGCTGAAAAGGCAAAAGAGTGACATTTCTCTTCCCGATTACCTTTCATCAGAGATATTCTTAGGTGCTAAGGGCAGCACCGTTACCCCGACAGAAGAAGAGATACAAGGCTTTGAAAGCTTTATGGAAGCTTACCGAAGCGCAGTTCCTGCCGAAAGGTCAGCGACCGAGACATTTATATAAAAAACAAACCGCAGCCGAGAGCTTATCTCAGCTGCGGTCTCTGTTTTATTGTTTAAGCTTTTTCTTGTTTGTGTACATATCTATATCGGCACGCTTGAAAACATCTGCAAGCTCACCGTCATGTGCGGAATCAAAATCTGCGATGCCGCAGGCTACAGTTACTTTGCCTTCGCCCTTGTTTTTCGTCATCGCCGCCCTGAACGAGCGAACAAGGTTTTTCCTGTTCCTGAAGTCATCACCCTTGAGCACAGCAGCAAATTCATCTCCGCCGACTCTGAAAACAGGGCTTCTCTTGAACTTCTTACAAATAGAGGAGCACGCATCCTGAAGGCACTTGTCTCCCATATGATGCCCCTGAGTATCATTTATCGTTTTAAGGCCGTTCATGTCGCAGATGACCACTGCAAACGGTTCCGAGATACCTTTTACGATCTGGTCGTTTATCTCTGCTTCAATCTGAGAGTAAGCTCTCTTGTTCTTTACTCCTGTGAGATCGTCTCTCGTTGCAAGATTCATCGCACTTCCGAGAGCCGCCTGGAATTCCATCTCTCTTTTCTTGGATGAGTCTATATTGCTCACACCGATGATAATATACCTCTCATTTCCCTGCGGCCTTACCGCCCTGAGGTTGACATATATCGGCTTGCCCTCCATCATCAGCCTGTAGGTTATCGAATAGGTCTCGTCGCGATTCAGCTCTGACAGCAGCCTTTCCTTCTGCATTTCCTTTGACATCATCGGATAATCGTCAGGATATATGTCTCTTTTCATATTCTTCTGCGTCAGTCCGAAGAAGTCATACCCGTGATTTCCTATTTTCAGCTTTGCATAAGCTTTGCTGGCAGTGTATTCTGTAAATTCGTCCGTAACAGTGTCAACGTAGTAGATGACTTCATACCTGCTTGCCAGCGCAGTCGCTATCATGCTGTAGGTCGCGTTTTTCCTGTTTTCTTCTTCCTCATGCTTCATCTGAATGTCAACATTTCTGACACCCACAACGATGTGCTCGCCGTCAGCTCTGGTAGCTTTGAGGTTGAAATATTGAGGTTCACCGTTGATCATAAGTCTGTAGCCGACAGTGAATCCGTTGCTGCTTTCAAGAGCTTGCAGCAGATTATCCTTTCGCATCGCTTCTATGAAGCGTTTTCTGTCGGGCTCATACACCATTATTTCAGCATTGACGGGAGTATCCTCGAAAAAGTCATCTCCCTCAGACAGCACACTCAGCTTCTCGTTCTCGCTTTGCGTCCCGAATTCAACGTAGCTGTTATCGGTGAGGTCAATGTAATAAACGCTCACAAAGTCATCAGCCAGCGCCTTTGCCAGCTTTGTAAAGGTCATCTCGTTATCTTGATCGGAGCCTTTTTTCTTTTTCTTGTCAATAAGTATCTTTGCTCCCGCAGCCGCAGCTGCCGCTCCTGATGCCAGGATAAGCTTTTTGTTCTTGCTCATAATATTTACCCATTCTGTTGAATATAATGACATAACTAATACATATATTTTAACATACTGTGTACAGCAAGTCAATATCCTTACTGTAGAAATATTTCCTCATTTTTTGTACACAACGCCGCAGAACAGTGTTTGATG
Organism: Ruminococcus sp.; assembly: GCA_017484095.1. Lineage (GTDB taxonomy): Bacteria > Bacillota > Clostridia > Oscillospirales > Ruminococcaceae > Hominimerdicola. The sequence goes on from JAFUTU010000017.1 coordinate 72,534, forward strand.
CTCTTATGCTATTGACAAAAAAATCCGATTATTATATAATAAACATATCCAAAGCGTTGAAAACAATATTATGGAGGTGTTTTTATGATATGCAATTCCTGTGGAGCACAGAACAATGACGGTGCTGCCTTTTGCGCTATCTGCGGAACTCCGTTCAATCAGCAGCAGCCTTTTTACGGCCAGCAGCAGTTCAACGGTCAGCAGCAGTTCAACAACCAGCAGCCTTATGGTCAGCAGCCATACGGTCAGCCTATGTATTCCCAACCGATGAGGAGCTACTCCTTCCAAGAAAGGAACATAGTTATGGCGGTAGTATTTTCGCTTATAACCTTTGGCATTTACGGTATTTATTGGTTCATCAAGCTTACTGATGAGACTAACGAGCTTTCAGGTGATCCGAACGCTACCTCGGGTGGAATGGCATTCTTGCTCTCGCTTGTTACCTTGGGCATATATGGCATCTATTGGTATTACAAGAGAGGTCAGTGCATAGATCAGTACTACGCATCAAAGGGCTTTATGCAGTCCAGTAATGCTGTGCTTTATCTGGTTCTCGGGCTGGTATTTGGTATAGCAGCTTACTGCCTTATGCAGAATGAGTTAAACAAGGCTGTAAATGGTCAGTAATAGAACAAACGATATAAAAAAGCTCTGCTCTTAACGAACAGAGCTTTTTATGCTTTTTGTAAATAGCTGCATTCTTTTCTTGGGGGCTTTTCGGCAGCAGCTTGCTGTTGCCCGCCCGTCATAAAACCCCTTCGGGGTGTAAACTTTTAAATATAATACGTTTTTTCTTATTGTGTCTTTACTTTTGATCAAAAATGTGTTATAATGCCTGTAGAGGTTATACCTTATGTTAAATCTTTAATATGAAAGGAACTAAGCTATGAAAAGATTTCTTGCAGCCGCAATGTCACTGTGCCTTTGCTGTGCAGTTCTGACATCCTGCGGCGATTCCGACAGCTCCTCTGCAGCCGAGAGCGCATCCGCTTCCGCAGTGCAGACCGAGAGCAAAGCAGATGACGGTACCACAGACACCACTGATGACAGCACCGATACTCCCGAAGCACCTGTTGATGACAGCGTGTCGGGCCAGCTTCTTGCACAGTATCCCGTTAATGACGGTCCGTTCGATCCTACACAGGGCGCTACCGACAATATGCTCGCAAGAAGTGTCCTCAATGAGGGAGATACCACCCGTCTCGCAGCGAAGATACAGTATGCTCTTGACAATCCCAAGGAGATCACAAAGATCTGCTTCCTCGGTGACTCTATCACCGCGGGCTCCTCTGCTGAGTCCACCTCCAAGCAGTATGTCAACCAGTTCGGTACCTGGTGGGAGGACAATATCAGCTTCTATGTTAACGTTATGAACGCAGGCATCGGCGCTACCGATTCCTACATAGGTGTGCACAGAGCATCAAGAGATGCCCTTGCCGAGAACCCCGACATCATCTTCATCGAGTTCATCAATGACCTTGACAACGACTTCTACGGCGCTTGCATGGACAGCCTTGTAAGAATGTGTCTCGCACAGGAGAACAACCCTGCTGTTATCATTCTTGAACCCACCTGCGAGGACGGCACTTCACCGCAGAACACACACCTTAAAATAGCTCAGGCTTACAATATCCCGATGATCTCCTACCATGACGCTATAATGCCCGAGATCGAAGCGGGCAACTTTGAGTGGTCTACTCTCCAGGCAGACGTTGTTCACCCGAACACTGCAGGCCATATCCTTATGGGTCAGCTTCTCACAAACTTCGCATCTACCGTTAAGGACAATATCTCCACTATCGGTACAGACGTTGCACCGTTTGATGACTCTACAGAAGCACCCTACGGTGATAAGTACTCAGGCGCAGTTATAGCTGACAGAGAATCCGACCTTGTTGAGACAGTAGACGAAGGCACCTTCACTACAGTTACCACCTTCCAGCAGTTCATGAACGGCTGGGGCACCACCACAGGCGGCACTCTGAAGCTCAAGGTAAAGGCAAAGAACATCGGCATTATCTACTTTATGAATACCGACGGCACCTACGGCACCGTTGACGTTAAGGTAGACGGTGAATCCACCGCAGCTATAAATTCTGACTTCACAGGCGGCTGGGGCAATTATGCCAAGGCAGATGAGGTCTACTCCTCCGATGAAGTCGCAGAGCACGAAGTTGAGATAACCGTAATGGACGATGCAAAGCCCAATTTCCAGGTTCTTGACCTTGTTCTCTCGTAAGCAAAACTGTAAATAGACCAAGCACCCCGAAGCTTAAAAGCCTCGGGGTGTTTTTTACCCACGCGTCTTTACTTTTTTATGATTATATGTTATAATACTACAAATAAATTAAATGTTGTTGACAAATTATTCCGGGAGGTATCATTATGTTTTGTCCTAACTGCGGAAAACAGAACCGTGAGGGCGCAGATTTCTGCGCAGGCTGTGGAACAAAGCTGCCTGCGTCACCTC
>JAFUTU010000018.1 GCA_017484095.1 Ruminococcus sp.
CCCTCAGAGCTGCATTCAAAGAGCAAGAACACTGTGTTCAAGGGTGAAAAGCTCAAAGGCAAGAACCTTTACACGATATGCGGCGGAAAGGTCGTATATCAGCTATAATATCGAAGAGAGGTAATAAAATGAGTTTTGACAGACTTATTGAGAATATAGTAAAGACACAGAACCCTTCTGTGGTAGGGCTTGACCCGAAGCTTGATTATGTTCCCGAGTTTATCAAGGTGAAGAAATTCAAGAAATACGGCAAGACTTTGAAGGGCGCTTCTAAGGCTATACTTGATTTCAACAAGGCTATAATCGACGAGATACACGATATATGCCCTGCTATAAAGCCGCAGGCTGCATACTATGAAATGTACGGCTACGAAGGCGTGAAAACGCTTTACAAGACTATAAAGTATGCGAAAGAAAAGGGTATGTTCGTTATAACTGACGGTAAGAGGAATGACATAGGTGCAACGATGGAGGCCTATGCTGCGGCTCATCTGGGAGTTACGGACATTGACGGAGATACGGTGGAAGCTTTTGGTGCTGATGCGCTGACAGTGAACGGATATCTGGGGTCTGACGGTATCGACCCGCTGCTTGAGATGTGTGAAAAATACGACAAAGGCATTTACGTGCTTGTGAAAACATCTAACAAGTCAAGCGGCGAGCTGCAGGACCTTATGATCGGAAACAAGACGGTATATGCTACGGTCGGAGATATGTGTGAGCGCTGGGGGAAAAACGCTATGGGCAAATACGGCTATTCGGCAGTTGGTGCCGTTGTAGGTGCTACTTATCCCGAACAGCTTTCCGAAATGAGGTCTGCCCTGCCGCACACATTCTTCCTGGTGCCAGGATACGGAGCTCAGGGCGGCGGCGCTGAGGGCGTATCAAAGGCGTTTGATGCGAACGGCCTTGGTGCGATAGTTAACTCATCAAGAGGAGTTATGTGCGCTTACAAAAAGGAAAAGGACTGCGATGAAAAGGACTTTGCAAAGGCTGCAAGGCGCGAAGTCATCAGGATGAAGGAGGATATAATCTCCTATCTTCCCAAGATCGCTCTTCCGGAGTAAAATTGAGCTTGCTGCATTAACTATTTATACCCGAAGGGGGTTGGGGGCGACCGTAAAGCCTCCAAGAAGAGTGTCATTATTATTAAAATCACGCCCGATCTTTTTGGTCGGGCTAAATTTATATGTTTCAAGTTTACTCAAAAAATCAAGAAAAGATCTAAGAGTTATGTTATATTATAATCATAGTAACGTTACTGAGAATGGTGAATAACATGAGAGTTTACGAAAACAGCTTTATTCTGTTCGTCACTGCTCTTGAATATATCGAGAGCCACCTGACTGATGAGTTTTCTCAGGAGGATATTGCGGCTAACTGCTACTGCTCGCTGTCTTCTTTGCAGAAAACGTGGAAATACTGCACACACCTGAGCGTGAAGGAATATATAACTAAGCGCAGGATAACTCTTGCAGGGCGAGATATGCTGCAAAATAATATTTCTGTGCTTGATGCTGCGATGAAATACGGCTATAACTCTCACGAGGTATTCACCAGAGCATTCACAAAGGTATGGGGGATATCGCCGTCACGATTCAAGAAGGTGTGGATAGGCAGCCCTCTGCTGTATCCAAAGCTGAACCCTGAGTATCTTGAAGGAGAGGTTGCTATGACTAATAAAAAATATGATGTTACTGAATTTTATGATTATCTGCGCTCACAGGCAGGAACTTATGTACTTTGCTTTGATGTTGCAAATCTGATGCCCGTTAACGAAAATCTCGGTCGCGAAGCAGGTGACAAGGTGCTTATCGAAGCTTTCAGAAGGATAAATGAAGCGGCGGATGAAAATATGCTTTGCGTCAGAATGGGCGGAGATGAGTTCGTAATGATAACTGAGAGCAGCGACGAAGAGCTTATCTCTGAAATTGCTGAAAAGGTACTGTCACAAAACGGCGAGAAAACAAAATACAGCGGCGGTGAGGCAGCGGTTTCTCTCTGGTGCGGCGCTATGAAGCTGGATAAGAAGCTGAAGTATTCAAAGCTCTGTATTGATTTTGATGCAGCAGTAAACAAGGCAAGAAGCAGCGGAAAGTTTGAGATCATCTGACGGGAGTTATTATGTGGAATGATTTGTCTTACGAGTGGAAAACAGTACTGACGGAAGCGTGGAATGCTTTTAAAAACGGAAGCACGCCGATTGGGGCTGCGCTTTTCACAAAAGACGGAGAGCTTGTTTTAAGCGACAGGAACCGCAGCCATGAGGCTGACACGGTAAACATTGAGATATCTCATGCGGAGGCTAATGCGCTGCGGAGACTGGACACAAGGGTGCTCAATTCGAGAGAGCTTACGCTTTATACCTCAATGGAGCCTTGCCCGATGTGCATGGGCATGGCGATAATGGGACATATTAAGGATATAAGATATGCTGCATATGACAGCTACTGCGGAATGATACATCTTACAAATACTGATCCGTATTACATCGGGAAGGGTGTAAAATGTGTTTATGAGGGCGATGAGCTTGAGGTTTTTCAGCTGACTATACAGAGCTATTATGAGCTCAGGCACATTGACAGGGGCTGTTCGGACAAGGTACTGAATATGTTCTGCAAGACAAATGCTGCCGCTGTCCAGACTGCAAAGAAGCTATATAAAGAAAAAACTCTGGACGTGCTTGCACAAAAGAATACTGAGTGCAAAGAAGTGTTTGATATGATAATCGATATGAATAAGAATGAAGCCCGATGAAAAGTCGGGCTTTTTCCTTGACAATCACTTTTGTTTCAGATATAATAGGATAAGAATACTGATAGGAAGTGATGATATGTTCAGGCAGGGAGAATACAGGATAGTATCAAAGAAAAATCTTGCCAAAGGTATCTACGATATTGAGATACTCTGCCCTGAGGTAGCTGAAATAGCTGAGGCAGGACAGTTCGTACAAGCGACTGCTGAAGGATTTTTCCTGAGAAGGCCTATATCTATCTGTGATATAGACAAGGATAAGGGTACTATAAGACTGGTTTTTGAGATCAGAGGAAAGGGCACCGAAAAGCTTGCAGAGCTTAATTGCGGTGATAATATTGATCTTATCGCGCCTCTCGGTAAGGGGTTCAAAAAGATCGGAAAGAACAAAAAAGTGATCTGTGTAGGCGGAGGTATCGGAACACCGCCAATGGTATCTATTGCTAAGGAATACGGAGAGAATGCGACTGCTATCTCGGGATTCAGGAATATGGCGGCAGTTATATTGCAGGAAGACTTCAAGAAAATGGGCGCAAGAAGTGTGCTCTGCACCGATGACGGAACGGTCGGAAGAAAAGGATTTGTGACAGACGCTTTAAGAGATGAGATAAAGGCTGAGAAGCCAGACATAGTATACGCCTGCGGACCTATGTTGATGCTTAAAAATGTTGCGACTATCTGCAAAGAGAACGGCATAGAATGTCAGGTATCGCTTGAGCAGAGAATGGCGTGCGGAGTGGGAGCCTGCCTTGTATGCGTATGCAAAACGGTCAAGGACGGCGAGGAGTTCAACTCGCACGTTTGCAAAGACGGACCTGTATTCGACAGCGAGGAGGTGCTCTTTGATGAGTAACAGACTTGAAACGGTATTCTGCGGTGTGAGGCTTAAAAATCCTGTTATACCTGCCAGCGGTACTTTCGGTTACGGAAGAGAATATGAGAGCTTATATCCACTGTCAAAGCTGGGTGGGATATCTGTTAAGGGAACTACACTGCACAGGCGTGAAGGAAACCCCGGACCCAGAGTTGCAGAGACACCGAGCGGAATGCTAAATTCTGTGGGGCTGCAAAACGGCGGAGTTGACAAGTTCATCGAATATGAGCTGCCAAATCTCAGGAAGAGCGATATTGTGGTGATCGCAAATATCGCGGGTAGCACAGTTGAGGAATGTGCTGAGCTGGCGGCTAGGATAGATGATACAGACGTTGAGATGATAGAGCTTAATATATCCTGCCCGAATGTAAAGCAAGGCGGAGCTGCTTTCGGAACTGATTGCACGGTGGCAGGAGCTGTAACAAAGGCTGTGAGAGAGGCTACAAAAAAGCCGCTTATGGTAAAACTCTCCCCTAACGTGACAAGCATCACTGAGATTGCAAAAAGTGTTGAGGCGAACGGTGCAGATGCGGTATCGCTGATAAACACACTGCTCGGAATGAGAATAGATATAAAGACCGGAAGGCCAATACTTAAAAATAATGTAGGTGGGCTTTCAGGGCCTGCGGTGCTGCCTGTGGCTGTAAGAATGGTATGGCAGGTCGCTAATGCTGTTGATATTCCTGTTATGGGTATGGGCGGTATAGCTACCTGGGAGGACGCTGTTGAGATAATGATGGCAGGAGCAAGCGCTGTACAGATCGGTGCTGCTATATTTGCAGATCCTTTTGCGCCGATAAAGATCATCAACGGGCTGGAAGAATACTGCAAGGCTAATAATATTGACAACATTTCACAGATAGTGGGAACTGTTAAGCCTTGGTAGAATAAGATAAAAAATGGTTTTTTAATTGAGTTTAATAGATAATTTTGCATATTGACAGCAAGAGCTTGTGGTGATATAATGTTCTTGCTGTCAAATTCTTTCAATTTGAGGAGATAACTATGTATAAAAAGATAATTTCAATAGCACTTTGTGCTGCAATAGGTATTTGTATGTGCGCCTGCTCGGACAGTGATAGTTCAGGCTCTTCAAGTTCAAGCTCAGCTGCTGCCAGCAGCGAAAGTGAGCTTTCGGCACAGGATATACTTGAAAAGGCCGCTTCCGAGACAATGACAGAAAAGGCTTTTTTCAGTGATGAGAAGTTTCAAAACAACATAAACAAGCTATACGGTATCGATGCTGATAAGCTGGAGGACGGCGGCATAGTTTACGGAAACAGCGGTTCAGCGGACGAGATATCTGTATTAAAGCTTAAAGACGATTCGTCTGCTAAAAAGGTACTTGAGGCGAGAGTAGAATACAGAGCTACGCAGTTTCAGAATTACAAGCCGTCAGAAATGCCAAAGATAGATGCTGCACAGATATTTGAGGAGGGCGGCTACTGGTTTCTGATAATTGCTGATGACCCCGATCCGATACATCAAACAATTGATGATATGATGTAGAAATATAAGAAAGAAGGATAACAAATGAAAAAGGCAACAATGAAAAGGACGATCGCTGCGGCGCTGTGTATCACTGCCCTGCTCTGCGGTTGTTCGGAAAAGAAAGACACATCGACCGACAGCAAGCAGCTGAAGGAAATGTCAGCAAAGATAGACGGTCTGACTGACAAGGTCGATAAGCTGAACAACAAGATCAGCGAATATGAAGAGCTGATAGATGAGGACGATATATCATTTGATGATGATATACACCCAATCTACGATGACACGGCGGTGATCGAAGCATACAAAAGCGGTGACGATTCAAAGCTCACTGATGAAAAGGACAAATACATACTTACAGAGCTTAAAAAGGCAATTGATGAGATAATAAGCGAGGATATGTCGGACTACGAAAAAGAGAAGGCCGTATACGACTATATTTACAAGAACACACAGTTCGATGAGGATTCGCTTAATGCGATAAGCGAGATAGAGGAGTCGGATTATTCTCACACACCATATGGGTTCTTTCATGACCACAATGTTATATGTGTAGGTGATGCAACTACATTCAAGCTGTTTATGGACGCACTGGATATCGACTGCAAGATAATCCACTCGACTGAGCAGGGCGAGCATGCATGGGACGTTGTAAAGGTAGACGGTGACTGGTATCACGTTGATGTGCTGTTTGACGGTGGTTTCGGAGAGCCTGCGTATGCGTTTTTCAACGTGCCTGATTCTGCAAAGGAAATGGGAGACTACCCTTGGGACCGCGATGAAGATGACATACCTGAGTGCACAAGCACGAAATACTGCTACATATGCAACAATGCGGAAAAGATCGACAGTGTTTATGACCTGCCGGAGAAGATGAAAGAGCTTCTGGACAGCGACGAGGCTGCGGCTTATTATTCGATTGATCTACCCGAAGGTGTTGACGGTCTGAGTGCGGCTATGCAGATGGTTTATATGAATAACAGCATTATAATGAACATGGATTGCTTCTACGGGATCAATGCTGTTGTGACAGATGACGGAAAGAGCATCTGCTTCGGTGTTTCGGTTGTCAGAGACGCATACGATGATGACAACGGTAAGAAAGAGCTCAGTGGAGAGGGACTGGATATTGACTACGAAAAGCTTGATGAACAGTTCAGAGAGTATCTGGGAGACCACTACAGCGGATATGAGTTCTATGACGGTGAAGCATTCGGATAAATAAAACAAAAAGCAGACAGTCTGACAAAAGACTGCCTGCATTTTTTATTTATGTCAGAAAACCATGGATCAATCAAACAAAGCGGTAGAAAGGTATCTCTCACCTGTATCGGGAAGAAGAGCTACTATAGTTTTGCCCTTGTTCTCGGGCTTCTTAGCAAGCTCGGTAGCTGCAAAAAGGGCTGCACCTGAAGAAATACCAACAAGGACGCCCTCAGTCTTAGCAAACTTGTTGCCTGCTGCAAACGCGTTCTCATTCTCAACCTTGATAACGCCGTCATAAACATTAGTGTCAAGAACCTCAGGAACAAATCCTGCGCCGATACCCTGAATCTTATGAGGACCTGATTTGCCCTCTGACAGAACAGGAGAGGTTGCAGGCTCAACTGCATAAACCTTAACGTCAGGGTTCTGAGACTTTAGATACTGACCGACACCTGTTACGGTTCCACCTGTACCAACACCTGCTACGAAGATGTCTACCTTTCCATCGGTATCGTTCCAGATCTCAGGACCTGTTGTTCCAAGATGGATAGCAGGGTTTGCAGGATTTACGAACTGTCCGAGTATAACGGAGTTCTCGATCTCCTCGTGAAGCTCATCAGCCTTAGCGATAGCGCCCTTCATACCCTTTGCGCCCTCAGTAAGAACTATCTGAGCGCCGTATGCTTTAAGAAGGTTTCTTCTCTCAACACTCATCGTCTCAGGCATTGTGAGAATTACCTTATAGCCCTTAGAAACGCCTATCGATGCAAGTCCGATACCTGTGTTGCCCGATGTAGGCTCGATTATCGTTGCGCCCTCTTTCAGAACGCCCTTAGCCTCTGCGTCCTCGATCATTGCAGATGCTACTCTGTCCTTAACGCTGCCAGCAGGGTTGAAAAGCTCAAGCTTTGTAAGTATATCTGCCTCTGCTCCAACGCTCTTTGCATATCTGTCTGCTTTCAGAAGCGGTGTGCCTCCAACAAGCTGTGATACGTTATCATAAACCTTTGCCATATAGATCAGCCTCCATTGATGTTTTAGTGTAACTTTACTATATCATACTATTCCTAGTATGTCAATAGGAATAAAACATTTTTGACATTTTTTACAATTTAGTCTCCTATTGTATTCAATTAATTATACACTTGTTACAAACAGGTATAAAGGCTGAACTGAATAAATATGCTAAATGAGGAAATAATAAACATAAAAAATCTCAGGAGGTAACAAAATGAAAAAGTACAAGTGCAGGCAATGCGAAAATGAATTCTCAGTTGCTGAGGGTGTTGAGGCTATTTGCCCTAATTGCGGCAAAAATGCCGACGGAGCAGAAGTGCTGGAGGACGTACCTGAAACACAGAATAAATACTCGGGCACTGAGACTGAGAAAAATCTTATGGCGGCATTCTCATCGGAATCTGAGGCTAGGAACAAATACACTTTCTTTGCGGCAGCTGCGAGACAAGAAGGGTTTGAACAGATAGCTGCCCTATTTGAACTTACAGCAAACAACGAAAAAGAGCACGCCGAGATATGGTTCAAGGAGCTTGGCGGCATAGGCTCGACGGCTGATAATCTTAAGGCAGCAGCTGACGGTGAAAACTATGAATGGACAAATATGTACGAGGGGTTTGCAAAAAAGGCAGAAGAGGAAGGCTTCAGCGAACTGGCGCAGAAATTTCGTATGGTGGGCGAGATAGAAAAGAAGCACGAGGAACGATACAGAGCGCTGCTGCACAATGTTGAAGCTCAGGAAGTATTCAAAAAAAGTGAAGTAAAGGTCTGGGAATGCAGGAACTGCGGTCACATCGTGGTAGGCACACAGGCTCCTGAGCAGTGCCCAGTATGCTCTCACGCACAGAGCTATTTTGAATTGCGTGCGGAGAATTATTAAAAACGGGAACCATAAGGTTCCCGTTTCAGTATGTCAACAAAGTACTGTTTTTAATTATTTGTCCGAAGCGGTAGTTAGAGGTGGGTGGAAAGCCCCCCTGACAATGCAACTAAATATCTAATAATCCGGCGTTTTGTACGTTAAACTAAAATAGGGTTTTACGACATACTGAAAGGCTCGCAACCGCGAGCCTTTGCTACTTTTTAATTCTGATGATCGAGTTTTTTGAAAATGGTACATCACTGCTCATAGAAAACTTCATTGCAGCGTGGTTTGCAGTTTCTATCGGGTTATCCCATTCATCATAGAGGTCACGGACCGAGATAACTACGGGTTCACCATCAAATGAGAGGACCTCGACCTCATCACCGACATTGAATTTATTTTTTTGCTGGCAATATAGTCTGCCGTCAGACCAGCTGTCTACTACAGCGACAACATCATATTCTCTTACATAGCCGCTGGTACCGTAATACTGGCTCTGTTTCGGGTGACCAAAATAGAAGCCTGTGCAATAGGCTCTGTGGCTGACTTTAAAGACTTCGTCTTTGAGCCACTGAGGTAGCTGAAAATGTTCGGGATCAGCTTTATAGATGTCCATTGCTTTACGGTAAGCGTTTGTGATGACCGAAACATAGTAGCTAGACTTTGCCCTGCCCTCGATCTTGAAGCTGTTTATCCCTGCTTCGGCAAGCTTATCGATATGCTCTATCAGGCACATATCTTTAGCGTTAAGAATATAGGTACCTTTTTCGTCCTCAAACACGGGATAATACTCACCGGGTCGGGTCTCCTCCATAAGATGATAGCCCCACCTGCACGGCTGAGAACACTCGCCGCGGTTGGCATCACGCTCGGTAAGATACTGTGAGATAAGGCATCTGCCCGAAAAGCTGACGCACATAGCACCGTGTACAAAGCACTCTATCTCAAGGCCTTTAGGAGTCTTAGCTCTTATCTCGGCAATTTCCTCCAAAGCGAGCTCACGGGCTAAAACCACACGCTTGGCGCCCATTTCATAAAAGGCATTGGCGCTTGCATAATTAACAATGCCTGCCTGTGTGGAAACATGGATATCCATATCGGGCACATATTTTCTGATAAGAGTGAAAACGCCAATATCATTGACTATCAGAGCATCAACACCTGCGCTTTCAGCTTCTTTTACGAACTGCGCGAGGTTAGGTATCTCGTTGTTATGAGGGAGAGTATTACAGGTAAGATATACTCTTTTGCCGCGTGAGTGCGCCTCATCGCAGGCTTTAGCTAAGAGAGGCGCATCAAAATTAGCTGAAGCAGCCCTCATACCGAAGCCTGTGCCGCCCAGGTAAACGGCATCTGCCCCGAAATCAAGAGCGGCATAAAGCCGCTCCATATCTCCTACAGGAGAGAGTATTTCCAATAATCTGTTATTTATATCAGACATCAGATCATTCCTTTTTATGCAAGACCTGCCTTTTTAAGGTTAGCCTCATGCTCTTCAAGAGTCTCGGCATAGAAGGTCTGCTTGGTAGTAAGGTTATTACAGAAGTAATAGTACTTTGTCTTGGCAGGATCGATAACTGCCTTGATAGCGTCAATACCCGGGTTGCAGATAGGTCCTGCAGGGAGACCCTTGCAGGTATAGGTATCGTAGCTCTCGGTATAATGAGTGAGGGAGGCTTCGGTATCTGCCTGTGTGGTTATGACGTTTTTGATATAGTTCTTGGTCGTATCAGACTGGAGCATCGGATAGGTATCTGGGTCATTGAGACGGTTGATGAATACCGATGCTACATTTGGCATTTCTTCTACTGATGCAGACTCAAGCTGAACGATAGATGCAAGAGTCATTACCTCGGTAAAGCTGAGCTTAGTTGATGCAAGCTTTGGCTCGATAATTGTTGTATACTGCTTTTCAAAGGCTTCCTTCACTTTTCTTGAAACATTTTCGGCAGAGTCATCTACATAGAACTCATATGTATCGGGATAGAAGAAGCCCTCTCTGCTGTAGAAGGTATCGGCAGCTGCATCTATCTGCTTTTCAAAGACGAAGCCCTGATCGCGGTTGAACTGGAAAATGAAATCCTCTGCGGGGCAAACGCCTGCCTCTTCAAGCTTTGATGCTATGGTAAGAAGGTTCTCCCCCTCTGTAAAGGTAACGGTAACTGACTTATAGGATTCTCTCTGAACGGAGAGCTTTTCGATGATATCAGTATAACCGTTAGACGGCTGGAGTGTGATATCTCCGGGATAGAGAGTGGGATCATGCTGGAGCTTCAACGCTATTTTGAAAAGAGTCTTATTCTCGATAACGCCGTTTTCTACAAGGATATCAGCTATCCTGTCGTTATTGGAGCCCTCGGGAATATTAAATCGGATATCGCTCTCGCTCTTGCCGATACCGTAAAATTCCATTCCTATCCTTATGCCTGTAACTGCAAGCAAAAGAGAAACTGTAAGGATAATTGCAACGATTATTATACCGCCGAAAATGGTTCCGTTAAAGCGGCTTTTTTTCTTCTTTTTCTTTTTCTTGGTGCTCTTTTTTGCCGGAGCTGATTTTTTCTTAGGAGGCGGAGTTTTCTTCTCAGCCTTTTGCTTAGCGGTGGTAACATCTTCATATGTTCTTATCCTGGTGACAGGCTCCTCAATCACTGCAACGGAAGCAGCTGCTTTGGGTTCGATCTCAGGAACTGTTTCAACAGGAGACTCAGGCTGTGAAGGATCCTGAACACTATCGTCAAAAGATGCTTCCGACAGATCGGAAGAGTCAGGCTCGGCATGGTCGGATACTATCGGTTCAGACGCTGTTTCAGGCACAGTTTCTTCATCGGACTTCGGTGATGAGATCTTTTCATCAAGCGCCTTTGTGAGAGACTCGATCTCCTCAAGAGCTGACTTGGTAGAGGGCTCTTCGGTGTCTGTTGACTGAGGTACAGTATCCTCTTTCGGTACGGCAGGAAGGTCGGTATCATCTACAGGTGTCATCTGCTCTGCGGCAGGCTCCTCAGATAACTTGGGTATGGTCTCCTCTATTTCAATTCCCTGAACGAAATCGGGATTTGACTCCCTGTGCCGTCTCACAGGTCTGCCCTGATTTTTCTTATTATCGCTCATCGATCAATCTTCCTTTCCTATTCAGAAAATCTGTATATCGTTTTATCAGTAAAAAGCATATCGGCTTTTATGTCATAAGAATTGTGTTCAAGCTCGTCACAGACACAGCTTTCATAGCAGACACCTGCTTTTATGCCGTTAAAGCCGACAAGAAATCTGTCATAATAGCCGCCGCCGAAGCCAAGCCTATAGCCGTTTTTATCGAATGAAAGCCCCGGCAAAACGCACAAGGCGTTTTCAAAGGAGGTCACCTTAGGGCTTTTGGGAGAGGGTTCAAGTATACCCATTTTTCCGGAAGTGAGCTCATCAAATGAGTTCACCTTATAAAAGAACATTATGCCGTTAGAAGAGTTTCCCTCACAACGAGGACAGAGAACGTTTTTTTCACCAAAGGATCTTTCAAGTATCTCCCGTGTGGAAACTTCGATATCGGTAGAGACAAAGCAAAGAAGGGTCTCACAGGTCTTATACTCTTTGCTGTTAAGAAAGAGCTCTGTGATCTGCTTATCCATATGTTGCTTTTGCTCAGGTGTCATTGAAAGGCGTTTTTGCTTGAAATGGCTTCTGAGTTCTTTTTTACCCATTATTCGCATTGCATATTTGACCTTACGGTATCTGACTTCTCTTTAGAGATAAGAACTTCTGCAAGCTTTAAGCCAAACTGTATACATACGCCTGCACCTCTTGCAGTAATGATCTTACCGTCATGCTCAACAGGAGCGCCTGTAGGCTCTGCACCGATAAGGTCTTTTTCAAAGCCTGGGAAGCAGGTCGCCTTTTTGTTCTTTAAGAGACCCTTATGACCCAGAACAGACGGTGCTGCACAGATAGCAGCAAGGTACTTATCGTTCTCGGCACAGTAGTCGATCGCTGCCTGAACATCAGCGTCAGCTTCAAGGTTCAGAGTGCCGGGCATTCCGCCGGGGAGAACGATCATTTCAAGCTCAGCTCCGAGCGTTATCTGATCTGATGTGATATCAGGCTTGAAGGTGACTTTATGCGAGCTTACGATAGTATCCGAGCCCACGCCGACCGTAACTACCTCTGCTCCGCTGCGCCTGAGTATATCAACAGGTGCAAGCGCTTCTATCTCCTCAAAACCGTTAGCAAGAAATACATATACCATAACTGTTTCTCCTTTACTGGATCTATATGCCGCCGATAGCTGACAGGATATCTTCAAAGATATCATCTATAGGACGGGACTCGTCACCGCTGCTGCACCTGATTATTTTCCAGCCGCATTTTTCAGCTGTGAACAGAGCTGCTTTTCGACAGGCATAGAGATATGAAATGTTTGCTTCGTGGATATCTTTTTTGGTCTCATCACCGTTATATCTTCCGCTCATAAGCTTCTGAGATATCTCTATCGGCATATCAAGGAATATGACCTGATCGGGTCTTGGAAGACCGAGCTTATCATACTCATAGTCCTCCAGCCATTTTATATAGTTCTCCCACTCTTCCTCAGGGAGCTTGGTCATTTGATAGATACAGTTTGATGTAACATATCTGGCAGCGCTTATAAAGGAACCGCTTTTGTAATCGTCCTCCCAGAGCTGTTTATAGCTGACATATCTGTCAACGGCATAAAAGCTGGAGGCTGCATAAGCATTGACGTCTGACGGAGAACAACCTATCTCACCGCCAAGATACATTCTGACCAGCGCCGATGACTCATTATCATAATCGGGAAAGCTTATAGACTTATGCTTTATTCCCTTATCTTCAAGGTATTTGTCCAGTCTTTCAAACTGAGTAGACTTTCCGCTGCCGTCAAGTCCTTCCAAAACAACTATTCTGCTCATATGTATCAGCGTAATTTACGCCTTACCTCCTATAAATTCTGCTTTCATCTCTTTGTACTGAGCTATTACCTCGGGCATTTTACCGCAGGACATCTTTCCCTCGGGACATCTGCCTGTCATAACGCACGAAGGACCTGCTTTTTTGAAGAGGTTTGGTGCGATCTCACAGCAGATCTTCAGCATTTCATCAGCTACAGCCTTGATCTCCCACTGAGCGCGGTTACAGCACCTGTGCTTGAAGAAATTGAAAAGAGTTCTGACATTCATAGTGACTACGATCTTAGTCTCACAGGCATTAGGCAAAACGAAACGAGCGTCTTCATTTGCTTTCTTTCTAGCCTTGCTTCTCGCAGATTTTTCATCATTGCCCCCTGCTAAAAATGCTTTATAGTGCATTTCGGTAAGAGCCTCTGATATCTTGTCGTAGCTCTCGACTATCTGAGCCATCTGGTTTTCAAACTCAGCCTTAGCTTCAGGACATTGCTCTATTGCAGGCGGAGTTATGAACTCAAAGCCGTTCTCATTGACATAGCGCTGACTTTTCTGAGAGTAGGAGGCTATCCTGTGCCTTACGAGCTGGTGCGAACAGGCTCTGGAAATGCCTTCTATCGCAAAGGTGAAGGATACGTGCTCCATCGGGCTTTCATGACCTATAGATGCGAGCATATCAACAAAGCTCTCGATCTTTTCATCTGTGAGGCCGTCCATAAGAGAGCCGACATCACTGCTGGAATAGCAGAGCTTGGCAGCTGTAGCAACGATCTTTTCAGGCTCAGGCGTGTTTGCAATGAGCTTAACCTTCATAACGCATACCTCCGCATAATATCAAATTACATACATATTGATTATAACATCATTTTGATGATAAGTCAACAAATTTCGCGTATTTTTTGATGACTGCCAAAAAAGACTGCCTTTAAAAGACAGTCTTTAACAGTAATTTTACATTTTCATAGCATCATTAAGATACTGTTCTGCATTTTCGAGCATAAGGTCGGTAATATTCTCGCCGCCCATTATCCTTGCAAGCTCTCTCTTTCTGCCTTCGTGGTCAAGAGAACGAACAGAGGTGAGAGTTCTGCCGTTGTGAACGTTCTTTTCAATCAGGAGGTGATCGTCAGCCATTACGGCTATCTGTGAGAGATGAGTTACACAAAGGACCTGTCTGAGGCGGGATATCTGCTTTAGCTTTATACCGATCTTCTGGGCTGCTCTGCCGCTGACACCTGTATCTATCTCATCGAAGATAAGGGTCTGGATACCGTCCTTTTCGGCAATGACGTTTTTGAGTGCGAGCATTATCCTCGAAAGCTCACCGCCCGAAGCTATCTTTGCGATAGGCTTTGGCTCCTCGCCTGCATTGGCGGATATGAGAAACTCAATATTATCCATACCGTTGACTGTCAGCTTGCCCTTATCATTCTTAACGGCAAGCTTTACATCGGGCATATTGAGGAATTCAAGCTCCTCGGCGACCTGTTTAACAAAGCGCTCGCCTGCTTTCATACGGTGCTCAGAAAGGAGGTTTGCTTTTATCGTAACAGTTTTTAGAAGCTGTTCAAGCTCTTTATTGAGCTCGCTCAGGTTCTCTTCGGCGTTTTCAAGGGCTGAAAGCTCATTCTCGGTCTCTTCAAGAACCTTGAGCACATCGGAAAGGTCGGGGCCGTATTTTTTCTTTATGCGCCTAAGCTCCTCCCAGCGGTTATTAAGATAATCATATCTGGCAGGGTCGACCTCAAGCTTATCAAGAAGTGATGCAAGCTCTTCGGAAATGTCTTCAAGCTCGATAGCGGCTGAATCAAGGCGTTCAAAAAGGGCTGCCGATGCTGTATAAACATCTGTGATATCGGAAAGTGTATCACGGGAGCGCTGAACGGCTGTTACTGCGCCGTCGGTATCGTCATCGCCTGAAATAAGGGTCCTTGCAGAATAGAGCGCTTCACTGATCGTAACGGAATTCTTGAGGACATTGAGTTCCTGTGCTATCTCATCGTCTTCGCCCTCGCGGATATTCAGTGATGAAAGCTCCTCATAACGCTCTTTGAGCATATCTAACCTGTCGTCTTTGCGGGCACGGTCTGCCTTGAGCTTATTGATCTGCTTAGCTTTCTGCTGGAGCTGTCTGAAGGAATCTCTGTAATCGCTCAAAAGAGCATCAGAGCCTGCAAAGCTGTCTAAGATATCTATATGGCGTTCGGGAAACATAAGTATCTGATTGTCATGCTGACCGTGGATATTGACTAACAGCTCGCCAACGGCCTTCAACGCTGAGACATTGACGACTCTTGAGTTGATCCTTGCAAGGCTGCCGCCGTCGAAGGATATCTCTCTGGTAAGGAGGAGCTGGCCGTCTTCACATTCGATGCCGAGCTCATCTAGCTTCGCTGAAACAGTATCACCAATATCGGTAAAGAGAGCTGATACAACTGCTTTTTTTGTGCCGCTTCTTACTATATCCTTAGAGGAACGCTGGCCAAGGATAGCGTTTATACCGTTAATGAGTATAGATTTACCTGCACCTGTTTCGCCAGTGAAAACGTTAAGTTTATCGGAAAAGGTGATAGTTGCCTGCTCAATAACAGCAAGGTTCTCAATATATAATTCCTTTAGCATTTGTATCAGATCCCGTTGTTTTGATTTGAGATTATGTTTTCAAGCTCATGGACCAGGAGCTTTGCATCGTTCTCTGTTCTCATAAGGATGAAGATGGTATCGTCACCTGCGAGAGTGCCGACAACATTGTTCAGAGATATACTGTCAAGCTTTGCACAGACTGCCTGCGCCATGCCCGTCTGGCAGCGCACTACAACAGTGTTCATAGCAAAATCAACACGCTGGACAGTTTCGGAGAAAATACTGTAGAGTGCTTTTCCGCCAAAGAGGTCATCAGATGTGATAGAGGGAGCCTGATATCTATAGCCTCCCTGCGGATCAGCTGTTTTTACAAGATTGAGCTTTCGCAGATCACGGGAAAGGGTGGCTTGTGTAACCTCGCAGCCGCGTTTTCTGAGTGCATCACGAAGCTCCTCCTGAGTGGAAATGCTCTCTTCGGCTATGATACTGAGAATGATCTCATGGCGCTGATGCTTCATAAGTTATCCTCCTCTGTGCCTTTAAGGGGCTGCATAAGCTTTTTATTGATCGATGCAAAAAAGCTGCCGCCTGCTATATCTATTATATATACATAATACCGAGAGCGAGAAACGTAGACCTTATCTCCGTCCGAGAGCTTCATAACGTTGGTGCCGTCAACATTTACCCAGACATGACAGCCCTGAGCTGTACTGCACTGAACTGTTACATTGCTTTCAGCTGACAGGATCATTGTTCTTGCAAAAAGAGAATGAGCACATATCTGCGTGAATTCTATACACTCCATATCGGGCTCGATTATAGGGCCGCCTGCCGACATAGAATATGCAGTAGCGCCTGTAGCAGTTGAAAGGATAACGCCGTCTGCACGCAAGGAGGATATGAGCTTATCATTCTTGGAAACAGAAAAATCGGCTATCTTGCAGTCATCTGATTTGGCAACTATAACATCGTTAAGGGCTGTATAACGAGTATCTTCACCGTCGGAGCTGACTTTGACATCTAACATCATACGTTTGCTGAGAAGGTACTCGCCTTTGAGCAGCTTTTCAAGAAGCGACAATTGAGAATGCTCAAGCGATGCCATAAAGCCAAGCCTGCCGCAATTGATGCCGAGGATCGGCTTATTATGGACGGCTGCCTTTTTTGAGCATTTAAGGATAGTGCCGTCACCGCCGACTGCTATTATCATATCACATTCGGGAATGAAGTCGTCCTCATCTGCAAACGAGATATAACCAAGTTCCGAGAAAGTCTGGCTGTAAGCTTCGCTGAGATAGACCTCAGCGCCGTTTTCAGAAAGTATCTTTGCGGCATCACGGGTATATTCATAGCAGTTCGCCTTATCAAGATTGGGAAACATATATATCTTCACTTTAGTTTCTCCCTTCACTGGTACACTTACTTTTGTTTTGAAAAATATGCCTTGGCCTGAGAGGCTGTCTCTTCGGCAGAAAAGGTTATGCTGTCTTCAGAACCGCCCTTTCTGAGCCATACAAGATATTCGATATTGCCGTCAGAGCCTTTGATATCTGAATAGGTGATGCCGATAACTGCCAAGCCGAGCTGCACGAACAGCTCGATGAGCTCATTTATCACTTTGATATGTTGTTTGATATCTGTGACGATGCCGTGCTTATTGAGGGCGCTGCGGCCAGCCTCGAACTGGGGCTTTATAAGCAAGACGAGCTCGCCGTTATCACAAAGGCAATCAATGATCGGTCCTATGACCAATCTGAGAGAGATAAAGGAAAGGTCTCCGCAGATAAAGGAAGGGCGCTCATCAAAGAGGTCAGGTGTCATATAGCGCGCATTTACTCCCTCAAGGTCTACGACCCGAGGGTCATCTTTCAGGGTATCATCAAGCTGGCCATGACCGACATCAACGGCATAGACCTTAGAGGCGCCGTGCTTTAAAAGGCACTCGGTAAAGCCGCCCGTTGAAGCGCCTATATCGGCGGCAGTTTTACCGCTGACATCTAATGAAAATACTTTGAAGGCGTGCTCCAGCTTTAAGCCGCCGCGGCCCACATAACCTATTGGGTCATCACGGCACTCTATTTTATCATTGTCGGATACACTCAAAGAGGGCTTCGTAACTGCGGCTCCGTTCACAAAAACAGAGCCGTTTTTTATCATAAGCTTTGCTCTTTCACGGCTTTTGACAAGGCCTTTCTCAACAATGTAAAGATCAAGTCTCTGCGGCATAACGAACGCTCCTGCGGACTGTATCCGCCATTTTTCCGGCAGAAAGACCGAGCTCATCGACCAGATCATACGGCCTGCCGTGAGGTACAAAATCATAAATGGCATGGCTCTCGATATTATCAAGCAATGCAGAATACTTCTCAGCAAGACAGCCCGAATAATAAGTTTCTTCAAAGAATATGACTTTTTTATAGTTTTTCATAAGGTCAACTATTTTATCTTCTATCGGAAAGATCCTTATAAGGGAAAGGGTATCGGCAATGATGCCCTCTGCTCCAAGTGAGCCTGCTGTCTTATAGACATTATCGGTAAGTCTGCCATATGTGACTAAGAGGATATCTCCGCCGTTCTGTCGGTATTCATACTCGGTATTGGGTGCAGTTCTGGGCGAACGGTCAGCACCCCTTGGATATCTGACAACGCACAGACCTTTTTCTTTATTGACTGCTCTGTCCAGACAGACCTGGAGTTCAGAATATATAGAGGGAGAAAAGACAGTGACACCCGGGATGGTAGTTAGAAAGGCAACATCAAAAATGCCCTGATGAGTTTCGCCGTCATCTCCTACTATACCTGCTCTGTCAACGCAGATGACTGCATGGCTCTTCATGATCGCAAGGTCATGTATAAGCTGATCGTAAGAACGCTGCAAAAAGGTAGAATAGATCGCAAAGACAGGGATACAGCCCATTGATGCGAGGCCTCCGCAGAAGGTGACTGCGTGCTCCTCAGCGATGCCGACATCAAAAAAGCGAGATGGGAACTGCTTTGCAAAGTATTGCAGGCCTGTTCCGTATTTCATTGCAGCTGTTACTGCACAGACTTTTTTGTTCTTCTGTCCGATAGAGCAAAGCTCTCTTCCCATAACGGAGGAGAAGCTGTCAGACAGAACGACATCGGGGTTGCCGGTTTTTATCTCAAATGAACCTATGCCGTGATACTCGCCGGGGTTTGCCTCGGCTGGCTCATAGCCTTTGCCCTTAACGGTATTCACGTGTATGAACACAGGCTTTTTTATATTTTTGGCAGCTTTTAAGCCGCGTTCAAGATCGGTGAGGTCGTGTCCGTTCAGGGGGCCGATGAACTCAAAGCCCAGGTCCTCAAACATGGTGCTGTGGATAAGCATATTTTTTATCGCATCTTTGGAATTTCTGATAGCGTTCTCCACATGCTTGCCCACCAAGGGGGTATGGTCGAGGACGCGCTGGACACCGCTTTTAGTTTTTCTATAGGTGTCTCTGGTTCTCATTGTGGAGAGATATTTTGCCATAGCGCCGACATTTTTAGATATCGACATTTCGTTATAGTTAAGTATAACTATGATGTTGGTATCGCTTTTGCCTGCATTGTTAAGGCCCTCATAGAGCTCACCGCCCGTAGAAGCACCGTCGCCAACAACGGCTATTGCATAGTGCTCATTATCGCCCTTTAGCTTCATGGCGGTAGCTATGCCAAGCGCTGCGGATACAGAAGTCGAGCTGTGACCGCTTACAAAAGCATCATGGACAGATTCATCGGGACGGCAAAAGCCCGAAAGACCGTTCTCCTGCCTGAGAGTGCTGATCTTATCAAGTCTGCCGGTAAGGATCTTATGGGTATATGCCTGATGACCTACGTCCCATACTATCTTATCGTCAGGAGAATCAAAAACTCTGTGGATAGCCATAGTTAGCTCTACCGTGCCGAGGTTGGAAGCCAGGTGGCCCCCTGTCTTGGATACGGTATCTATCAATATGCTTCTGATATCTTTGCAAAGCTGCTCGCACTGATCTGTTGAAAGGTTTTTCAGATCGCGCGGTAGATCAAGCTTATTTATGTCAATTTTCTTATCTGTCAAATCAATGATCCCCTATCAAAGCTCAGCTTCTTCTTGTGAGAAGATCTTCAGTAAGCTGAGACAGAAATTCGTAATCCTCGAAATATCTGAGATGGCCAAGCGCTTCAACGGTGAGCTGCTTTGCTATCGTCTGTGAACGCTCCAGACCGAGAAGAGTAACATAGGTGTTCTTATGCTGTTCACTGTCGCTGCCGATAGGCTTTCCAAGCTCATCAAAGCTGCCTGTTACATCTAATATATCATCTACTATCTGGAAAGCTCTGCCGACTGCTTTTGCATAATCGGCAGCAAAGGGTATTGCATCAAATCTGCCTGAAAGGATAACGCCCATAACGCAGGAAGCCTCGATAAGAGCGCCTGTTTTACAGGTCTGAAGGATATTCAGGGTGTCGATATCAATTTCTTTATCCTCTGAGGCAAGGTCTATCACCTGACCGCCTATCATACCGTCTGTGCCGATAGCTTTTGAGAGCACAGAGATGAGCATAACTGCTCTTTCGGGAGGTATATCGCCTGCAACAGCGGCATCGGAGAGGACTTCAAATGCCATTGAGTTAAGAGCATCGCCTGCAAGGAGAGCTATATCCTCGCCAAATGCCTTATGGCACGAAGGCTTACCCCTTCTGAAATCATCATTATCCATACAGGGAAGGTCATCATGAATGAGCGAATATGTGTGGATAAGCTCAAGGCTGCAGGCAGCAGCGACATACTTCTCAGGCTTTTTAACGCCGCACATACGTGCAAATTCCAGCACGAGAACAGGTCTGAGCCTTTTTCCGCCCGCAAGCAGTGAATACTCCATTGCTTCGACTACTCTGCCCTGAAGCTCGGGTTTTGAAGCAGTGAGCTGCTTGAGCTGTGCTTCGATAAGCTCAACATAATAATCGAGCTTAGCCTTGTTCATATCATTCATCTGTGTTTTCTCCGTCCATATTTTTTACGGTAAGCTTAGCCTGTTCAAGCTCTTTCTTACACTCTGTACAGAGGGCAATACCCTCCTTATACAGGTCAAGAGCCTCATCAAGAGAAGGTCTTTCATTTGAAAGTCTGGAAACGATCTCGCCAAGCTTATCAAGCTTTTGTTCAAAAGTCATATCATCACCGTTAATCATTAATGTTAAGTTCAGTTATTCTGGCTTTCGCCTCAGAATCCGAAAACTTTATTGTTACACTGTCACCCACCGAGAGTGCACTTGCTGATGTGACAGCCTTATCATCATGGGTAACTATCGAATAGCCTCTGGAAAGGACCTTGAAGGGACTGAGAGCTTCAAGAGACGCAGCAGCTGCTGAAAAGGACGATTCACTTTTCGTCACTAATGCACCGACAGCTGCTCTGAGTTTCTGCTCCAGAAGGACGGTCTTTGCTGAGATATCATCAAGTTTTTTGGCAGGCGACAGACCCTTTAGCTTTAAGGACAAAAGGTCAGTAGTGTCATGCTTTTCGGATATGATATCCATAACAGAGGTCCTCAGCTTATCTTCAAGCAGGCTCACTGCGCCGATCATCTCAGTCTTATCGGGAACTGCAAGCTCTGCTGCAGCAGAAGGTGTCGGAGCTCTCAGGTCTGATGCGTGATCTGCCAAAGTGGTATCTGTCTCATGCCCGACGGCAGAGATAACAGGAGTTTTGCACTCTGCCACTGCAAGAGCGACATCTCTGTGATTAAAAGGCATAAGGTCCTCGACAGAGCCGCCGCCGCGCGCAAGGATAATGGTATCGGCGCCGCTTTTATCAGCACGGCTGAGAGCTGCACAGATATGGATATGCGCATCACTGCCCTGAACAGGTGTAGGAAAGACAAGCAGTTCACAGAGAGGATATCGTCTTTCGGTAATGTGTATTATATCCTGTAATGCGGCACCGGTAAGAGATGTCACAACTGCAACACGCTTTGGTGTCAGCGGTATAGGCTTTTTTCTGACAGCAGAGAAAATGCCGAGAGCTTCAAGTTCATTTTTGGTCTTTTCTATATTCTGATGTATCTCTCCGATGCCTACGAGGAGGATCTCGGAAACGATTATCTGGCAATTGCCGCCGCGTTCATACACGCCTACATTTCCGATGACCATTACATTCATACCGTCCTCAGGCTCGAATTTCAGTCTTGAAGCCGAGGACGAGAACATAACACAAGAAATAGACGAGTCACTGTCCTTTAAAGAAAAGTAAGCGTGACCTGATCTGTAATTCAAATTATAATTTGATATCTCTCCCCTCACAGCAGTGCCCTTGAGCTTACTGTCAGAGCTGAGCTTGAAGGAGAGGTATTTATTTAGCTGTGATACTGTAAGAACAGATGCCAATCAGATCAGACCCTTCTTTAAAGCTGCATAAACTGCGATGCCTACAGCATTATCTGAGGAAAAAGCAGGCTCTGCGAAAGAGCCGTAAGCCGAGAGCTTATCCCTGATGCTGCTGTTTGACATTACTCCGCCTGCATAGATAATATCAATACCATTATATTTTTCAAGCAGGCCTAGCGTAAGCTTTTCGAGCACGGCACAAACGCTGTCTATACAGAATTTAGCTGTGTCACACGGCCGTGCGCCTGCCCTTGCGAGCTGAGCGCACTTGTTCTCGATACCTGACATGGAGCAGTAAAGCCCGTTGACACTTGGCTTTATATCGAACTCAGCAGAGCTTTGGAGCGCAAGCTTTTCAAGCTCAGCGCCGCACGGAAAACCAATACCGAGCCTTACACCACAGCGGTCTATCGCTTGTCCTGCATTAAGGTCGGTAGTGCCGCCTATAAGCTGTATGCGAATGTTTCGATCTCTGTCGGGAGTGCACAGAAGTATCTCCGTGGTGCCGCCGCTAACATGAAATGCAGCAAACGGCTTTTCGCCCTTCAAAAGATCAAGCTTTTTACAGGAAAACAATGCCGCCAGGATATGACCGACCTGATGAGACGTTGTATAAAGCTCACAGCCTGCACCGTGAGAAAATGCCGCAGCCGTATTCATGCCGACAAGAAAGCAGGGCATATACGAATCCTCTGCAAGACGAGGAGCACTCGAGCAGCCGCAGACATCGAAAGAGCTGAGCCCTTCAAATGCTTCATTCATAAGCGCGGGCAGTGCTTTGGTATGCAGAAAGACTGCATCTGCCTGCCTGAGACCGCGCTCGCCATGTCTTACAGGAAGTAACTGTTTTATATTGCGCACTGTCATAGAGTCCGTATCAAGAACTGCCACTGAGGTGGTATAGTTGCTGGTATCGAACCCTACAGAGATGCTCACTTCTGCTCTGCGCTGAGACTCTTTGAATATGAGCCCAGCACACCATTGATAAATGAGACATCGGGGTCAAAGGTATACATATCGGCAATGGCAACTGCCTCACTGATAGCAACGTTCACAGGAACGCTTTCAACATAGGCTGCCTCATAGATCGCAAGTCTGAGAACGGAAAGGTTTACTCTGGGTATTCTCGAGATGACACGCTTATTACTAAAGCGGGAGATCAGCTCGTCTATCTCATGCTGCTTCTCGTCAACTCCTCTGACAAGGGCCTCGACCTCATCGTTAAATGGAAACTCATCGACCTCTCTTGCATTTTCAAAGATAGTCTCAAGAGGCTCGTCCTGCCTGAAGCTTCTTTCATATATAAGCAAAAAGGCTGCCTCTCTGATGTCTCTTCTTTTCACGCTCACAAAAACACTCCTTAACTGAGTTTTTCAGCATCACTCTCGATGCCGCAGACGTTTACATTGACCTTAGCTACAGTAAGTCCTAGCATATTCTGGACTGCGCTCTTAACTTTCTCCTGCACCTCTTCGGCGGTCTGAACGGCTTTTGCGCTGCCTGTAAGTATAAGACCGATAGTCACAGAGAGCACATCGTCAACAAGACCTATCCTGATATTGCCGAAATTCTCCTGTTTGAGCCAGATCTGCCTCGGTGTCTTCATAACGGGAGCTATCCTGCTGACGCCGTCGATCTCGCTGACAGTATTGGTTATGATCCTCGCGATCACATCCTGACTGATATGCAGGCTTTTGTCAAAGGTCTTTACCATATCGCTCATAATTATTACCTCCATAATAAAAAAATCCCTCAAAATCATACTTAATGTCATTATAACATATTTTTCAATACGTTACAAGTATTTTTGAAGGATTTTTTTGTTTTATTTAAATTTACTCAACATCGTATATCCTGATGTTCTCATTGGGCACTGTGACCTGGCTGAGCAGAATATCCTTTATCTGGGCAGCTTCACTTGTTTGCAGGCCGCTGCTTTCTGTCTTGACTACTATATCGGCATTATTTCCGTCGAGATAAACTACGCAGTCTTCAAAGCCTGCTGCCTTGACCAGACTTTCTACCTTTGTTTCAGATTCCATAAGCGCTGCCATTGCCTGTGCGCTTTCCTCGGCGACTGCTTTTTCTTCGTTTGTAGCATCTCCTCCGCCGATTATGCTTTTAAGAGTTTCAACTGCTTCATCTCTGGAATTCATTTTATCTATTCTCACCTGAGAGAAGTAATCGGCTGTGCTGTCAGTGCTGACGAGCTCTGCCTCTCCGTAGCTGACAGATTTACTCTTCACGACATCTGTCTTTTTGATATCTGCACCCGATGATGAGTATGAATAATTGATATATACTGCCACTGCCAGCACCAAGGTCATTCCTGCGAGCAGCATTTGTCTTTTTCCTATGATAAGTGTTGGTTTTTTCATTATGTATACCTCTTTCAATATATATTTCTGCCCTCAACGCAGATCTTATCGCTTGAAACGCCCAGCAGTGTTGAAACTGCTCTTATTACGCGCTCCTTTACCTTAACGTCACCACCTCCTTCACAAACTATCATAACTCCGCTTATCTGCGGCCTTACTGTTTTTCGTACAAGCGCCTCCTTTTCACCGTTTTGTTCTATGAATACGATCTCTTTTTTGTAAGACTGTTCGTTATCTTCTCCGTTATTATCTGTGCTGCCTGTGACATTCTCAGCATAAATGTATTCTGTAGTACTGCTGACGGTTACCATAACATCACACTGCCCTACCCCGCTGACGGTCGCAAGCACTTTTTCAAGGCGGTTTTCTATATCGGCGGAATACTCATCGGGATCCTCCGATGACTGAACGGTTCCGATATCGCTTGACACGTCCTTATCGGTATCGGAGATGATATCGGATATGAAGATAAGGGCTATGCCCAGCAAACCTATAAAAATGACCAGCTTATATCTCTGCTCCTTTGAGAGAAGTCTCTTGACCCTTTTCATATCCCATTGCAACGCTATCAGCTCCGTTGTATATTGTTATCTCACAATCGGGGATATCCTCGCGGACAAGACCGATCAGCTCCTGCTTTGAATTCTCAGGCGCATTATGTATCGTGACCGAGCTTATCACGATATAATTATATTCATCGAGTTCTGCCTTTATGTCAGCATAAACACTATCATAGCCTGATGCTCTGAATTTTTGTCTGAGGTATCCTTCCACGCTGTTTTCAGCTGAGTTCAGATAGTACTGTTTTGAAAGATCAGTCATAGAGCTTGGCACTTCGGCATTCGCTATATCATCAGGCTTTGGCAAAGACAGCTTGAAGCGGTCATCAGTAAAGGGAGAAACTATCGCCAGAAGCATAACAGCGCCTATGACAAGGTCAAGATTTTTTGCGATACCGCCTGCGGGAGCTGCGAGCCTGACTACGGAGGAGACTATGCCGACTGCGCAGGAGATAAGGATAACCGCTTTAAAGGTCTGCATATAAACCTCCTAACCTGTTGCTGTAAGCAGGATAACTGACGTTGCTACTATAAAAAACAAAGCATATGCCACAGCTATGCTCATAGCTATAGCTAAAACAGAGCTTATACCCGAAAGGACAGCGGAAGAGCGATCCAGAGAAAACATATCATGGATAAGCCTTGCGGCAGCCACTATTATCCTCATAGAGATCACGGCAATCATCGGGCGGAGAACTATCATGGCAACGGTTATTACACCGATCATGCCGACGCTTGTCCTGATAGCGCCTAAGCTGCTCTTTACAGCGGAATACGCTTCCGAGACTGAACCGCCTATAACGGGAATGAAGCTGGAGGCTGCAAATTTTACGGTCTTGGCGCCCAGGCTGTCGGCGGCGCTGCCTGAAAGGCCTGTGATAGATACCAGCGCCGTAAAGATTATCATTATAAAGCTCAGAGCCCTGACAACAAAACCTTTTATGCTTTCAGCGGCTTTTCCGATGCCGACGGCAGGATCTATAGCCGAGATTAGTGACATAGCCAGAACACATGAAATTAGCGGCATCAGCAGCTTTGAGGATATATACACCATAAGTTCACACACAAAAAACATAACCGCATAATACCCTGCCGCAGAAACTGCATTGCCTGATGCTGTTGAAACTCCTGTAAAGACAGGGATATATGCTGTCATATATTCGTTTATATCATCAAGTGAGTTGATAATGCGCTGTACACTGTCAGTCAGAGCGTCGCTGACGATAAGGATACACACAAGGGTCGATACCATTGCAAAGGAGGTCTCAAGCTTGGGAGAGGGGTTAAGGCTTTTTATAAGAGCACATACTGCTGCCGCAGCTATCAGCTTGCCGAGAAGTTTGACAGGGGCTGTTATCTCCTCTTTGAAAAGAGAAAGGATATAATCAAAAACGCTGTCGGGAGCCAATGCAGCTATGGTCTCGGGAGAATCAACGGTGATACCGTTATCATCAAGGAAAGCTTCGGCATCGTCTCCGCCTATTCCGTCGAGCCTGCTGTTGACATCTGAGATGATAGCTTCATATCCGTCGTCTGACTTGCTGTCTGCAAAGGCTGAGAGCGGAAACACTGCCGACAAGACGACCAAAAACATCAACACTATTATTCTTTTCATTTGTCTATCACTCCAGAAGAGAACGGACCACATCCGCCACTGCTGTGAACAAAGGGAGCGATACGCTTATCATACCCAGCCTGCCGATAAGATCTACCTGAGAAGCTATTGCATTCTCTCCGCAGTCACGGCAATAATCCTCTGCCAGCGAGGAAATATAGGTTATACCGAGAGCTTTGAGCAAAACTTCAAAGTATTCACTGTCAACTCCGGAGTCTTCGATAAGAGGCTCAAAGGCTGAGATGATATCCATTATGTAGCCTGCCGAAAAATAAAAAGCGGCACACACAGTAAAAAGAACTCCTGCCAGCTTTATCTCAGAACTTTCACGCTCTATCATTTTCAGGAGAACAGCCGATACCGCACAAAATATGATAACAGATGTGATCTTCATCAGTAAAGGTCAAAAATATCCTTGATAGTTTCAAACAGGTCTCCGATCTGTCTTACTATCATAAACATCACAACGATAAGGCCTGCAAGGGTCGTCATCATCGCCTGCTCGTCACGCTCTGCCCTTTTGAGCAGAAGATTGAGCACTGCCACGATAATTCCGATCGCTGCTATCTTGAAGATAAGGTCTATTTCCAAGGTCTGAACATTCCCTTCAAACAAGTATCACTGCTGCAAAAGCGCCCGACATCAGCCCGAGAACTCTCGCAAGCTTTTTATCTGATCTGTAATGCTGTGCAAGCTCGTCCTTTGACTGTGCAAGGTTTGCTGTAAGAAGCTTTGCTTTGGCACACTCATGGTCGCTGTCTGCGGTGCCGAGGTCATTGAAAAAACGTATGAGCTGATCTTTGATGTCTCTGTCAGCAGGAAGCGTATCTATCATATTTGCTATATTCGTTCTGCCGTCAGGTCTTGTGATATCACAGGAGAGAAAGGTAAGGTCGTGATACTTTTCCGAGGAATACAGGCTGTTTAAAATGTCACTCGTTGTTACAAGAGAGGAGAGCATCACTGTTATCTCTGCTGCCATATCGTGAAGGCGGGAAAGCAATATGTATTTTTTCTGTATCATATCTGATACTATCCTGCCGACGCCCATACCTGAAAGGATAACAAGCATACATCCGGCCGTTCTCAGCATTTGTCATCACCTATGACCGAATAAGCCGTGAGCTTACCGCACAGGGGACCTATGCCGAGAACTGCACACGCTGAAAATGCGCCTGCTTTGATGAGCTTCGAGATATAGCGTTTTTTTCTCACTTCACTGTACGAAGGTGCGTGGCAGGAAGCTATTATCTTAACGCCTGAGCCCAGCGCATACTGAAGAGCTTCAAAGTCTTTTTCGCTGCCTATCTCATCGCAGACTATTATATGCGGAGACATCACACGAACAGCAGTCATTATACCGCTGTATTTATCATATGAGCTGAGAACATCGGTCTTTGCTCCGATATCGTTTTGCGGCTCACCCATATAGACCGATGCGATCTCATTTCTTTCATCTATCAGAGATATGCGGTAAACACTGCCAAGCTGACGTGCAAGGTCACGGAGGACTGTAGTTTTACCGCTGGCAGGAGGACCTGCGATAAGAAGGCCGCCAGCTTCCGAGGCTGGCCATTTGGAGTAGATCTCATTGGCACAGCCCTTTATCTCACGGGCGATCCTGATGTTCACCGAGGAGATATCCTTAACATTATCGACGGTATAGCCCTTTTCAGGGGATATGACAGCCGTACCGCAAAAGCCTACACGACAGCCACCTGAAACTGTGATATAGCCCTCGGTAATCTCTCTGCGAAAGCTGTGGACCGAGCCTTTAAGGGCTCTCTCAAAGACATATTTGATATCATCGGCGGTGACATCTGCTGCTCCTTCACAAGAGGATATCAGTCTGCCGTCAAAATTGAGGAAGTATTCCTTAGCAAAAGCCGTTACACTGAGCTTTCTTCCTCTGCGCAGTCTTATCTCGCAGATACTGCTTTTTTCTGTTTCGGGTATTGAACTGACGGCGCCTTTGATATTCGGGGGCAAAAGATCATATATCTCTTCGAGCTTTATCTTGTTCATCATTTATCACCTCTGCTAGCTTGTCTTACTAAAACAATTCTATGCCGATGCACTGACGATTATTACTCAGATTTGCTGCAAATAGTTTTTATCCGCCCGACCGCGCAATGTTATAAAACCGTTTATATAAGTTTTTTGTTCACGCACCTTTACTTTTGATTAAATATATGTTATAATAGCGGCAAGCTGATATTATATATTTATTTTAAAGCCCTCACAGATGCGTGTCATCGAAGTGACACTCCCTGCGTATCGGGCAATTATAACAACAAAATCAACGCAGAGGTGATCCTATGGGAATATGGATATTCATTCTTGTTGCAGTTTTAGCCGCTACAGGTCTTGGCTTGGTTTATATGACAACTGCTATCGGAAGATTTTCGCTTATCAAAAAGGCAGCAGGTGAGCGCGGCTGGCTCAGAAGGCTTGTATCTTTCGGTATCATAGCCGTAGTGTTTGCGTTCTTTAGCATAGTTATGTCATTTGTCAATGCAGTAATGATATTCCTTCACGTTCTGCTCTTCTGGCTTATATTCGATCTCATAGGTCTTATAGTGAAAAAGTTCGCGAAGAAGAGCTTTAAGCTGTATTGGCAGGGCTGGTGCGCTATGGCGGCATCGGTAGTATATCTTTCGATAGGTTATTATCTATGCAACAACGTATGGGTCACGACCTATCAGCTCACTACCGATAAGAACATAGATCATCTTCACGTTGTAATGTTTGCAGACTCTCATATCTGTGCTACATTTGACGGTGAAGGCTTTGCAGAACACGTTAAAGACATAAATGATGAGCACCCCGATATCGTACTTATCCCGGGAGACTATGTAGATGACGGCACTGACCGTGACAGTATGATAAGAGCTTGTGAGGCTCTTGGTACGATAGATGCGAAATACGGTGTTTGGTTTGCATACGGCAATCACGATAAAGGTTATTACGGTAATTCAAGGGGCTTTTCAAGTGAAGAGCTTGAAGCTGAGCTCATTAAAAACGGCGTACATATCCTCGAAGATGAATATGAGCTGATAGACGATAAGTTCTACATCGTTGGAAGAGCGGACAAATCCTTTGAGGACAGAATGGAAATGTCAGAGCTCATAAAAGACATTGACCCTGAAAAATATATTCTTGTAATGGATCATCAGCCTGCTGACTATGATGCCGAGGCAGCAACGGAAGCAGACCTTGTGGTTTCGGGACATACTCACGGAGGACAGTTCTTCCCGGTAACACACCTTGGCGTACTGATGCGTGTAAACGACAGAACTTATGGCTATGAGAACCGAAACGGAACAGATTTCATAGTTACCTCAGGTATAGCGGACTGGGAGATCAAGTTCAAGACGGGAACAAAGTCCGAATATGTAATTATAGACATAAACTGAAATGAGGGACATCACTGTCCCTCATTTATTGTTTTATCGGCGTCAGAAGCGGCAGTACAAAGGCACATCGTAACAACTCCTGCAAGACCGCCGAAAAACGTACCAAGAATAAACATCAGCATTGTATCACCTCCGTGATCTTACCGCAGATACGTTTTTGTTGTTTTGTCGTTTAATATATTATTGTCATTATATTATATTTTATGCTTATCTAGAAAAATATGCAAACAAAAAAAGCCCTGCAAAAGCAAGGCTTTTTGCTTTAGTTGTCACAAATTAATGATAAAAATACCCCCTCTGTTACCAGAGGGGGTAAAAGCATCTTATCTTAGTTATTGATGAGCTTATCCTCATTGCTCCAGCTATAGAGCTTTCTGATCTCCTTGCCGACCTTCTCGGAAGGATGCTCAGCATGAAGCTTTCTCATAGCCTTGAAGTGTACCTGTGAGCCTGCGCTTGACATATCGAGCAGGAACTCCTTAGCGAAGGAGCCGTCCTGAATGTCAGCAAGTACCTTTTTCATAGCCTTCTTGGTGTCCTCAGTAATGATCTTAGGACCTGTTACATAGTCACCATACTCAGCAGTGTTGGAGATAGAATATCTCATTCCCTCGAAACCTGACTGATAGATGAGGTCAACGATCAGCTTCATCTCGTGGATACACTCAAAGTAAGCGTTTCTGGGATCGTAGCCA
The DNA here is from genome assembly GCA_017484095.1 of Ruminococcus sp. Classification (GTDB taxonomy): domain Bacteria; phylum Bacillota; class Clostridia; order Oscillospirales; family Ruminococcaceae; genus Hominimerdicola. The sequence continues at coordinate 30,738 of JAFUTU010000018.1, forward strand.
GCCTCGCAAAGAGTCTCAAAGCCTGCCTGCATCAGAGCGCAAACACCGCCGCAAAGAACAGCCTGCTCACCGAAGAGGTCTGTCTCGGTCTCAGTTCTGAATGTTGTCTCGAGAACGCCAGCTCTTGCGCCGCCGATACCTGCTGCATATGCAAGGCCGATATCCTGTGCTGTGCCAGTAGCGTCCTGATGAACTGCGATAAGGCAAGGTGTTCCCTTACCTGCCTGATACTCACTTCTTACAGTGTGACCGGGTGCCTTAGGAGCGATCATAATAACGTTCACATCAGCAGGCGGTACGATGCAGCCGAAATGAATGTTGAAGCCGTGTGCGAAAGCAAGAGTCTTTCCTGCGGAAAGGTTAGGCTCGATAGCGCTCTTGTAGAGAGCTGCCTGCTTCTCATCGGGGATAAGTATCATAATCACATCAGCAGACTTTACAGCCTCCTCAGTTGTAACAACTGTGAGACCCTGCTCCTCAGCCTTCTTCCAGCTCTTTGAGCCCTCATAAAGACCGACACAAACGTCAACTCCGCTCTCTTTCAGGTTGAGCGCATGAGCATGACCCTGTGAGCCATAACCAATTATTGCGACCTTCTTGCCCTTAAGAACATTAAGGTCACAGTCCTGCTGATAAAAGATCTTTGCTTCTGCCATTTTAAATTCCTCCAGTATCAAAATATACTATATTTATGTAGCCCGACGGCTATATAATACTTTACTTCTTTGGGTTCAGTACCTCTGAGCCCTTTTCTATCGCAACAGTTCCCGTTCTGACCATTTCAACTATTCCGTAAGGCTCTATGACCTCCTCAAACCTGCAAAGATCGGCATAGGTCGCACAAAGCTCAAGCGTCATAGTAGAAAGTGTTATATCCATTACCTTGGCGCCTGTTATCTCGGCAATGGTCATTACCTCGCTTCTTTTTGCAGCGCTCACAGAAAGCTTGACTACCATAAGCTCTCTTGCCAAAAACTCATCCTTGGCAAATGTCTTGACCTTGATTACCTCGATAAGCTTATTGAGCTGCTTTTCGATCTGCTCAACAGTATGCTCGTCTCCGTCAGCAACTATCGTTATTCTGGAAACGGACGGATCATGAGTAGGACCTACCGCAAGACTTTCGATATTGAAGCCTCTTCTGGAAAACAGACCCGAGATCCTTGAAAGTACACCGCTGTGGTTCTCAACAAGAACGGAAATCGTATGCTTCATAAAAATTCCTCCAAAACGATTATAGTATAACACTTAAATGTTAATTTTCTTTGAATATCTTTATATCATACTGTTAATGTATCAGCCGATATTTACAAAGTAGGCATATCTTTATCGACAACGACCTCAACAAAGCAGATACCCTTCGGCTCTTTTAACAGGTCTATCGCCTTCTGTTTTGAACTCTCATCATAAGCTCTGACAGCTTTTATCCCATAAGCCTCTGCAAGCTTTATAAAATCGGGCGAACCGTCAAGAAAAACAGCTGTCTGTCTGTCATCATAGCCGATAGTCTGAAGCTCTCTTACCATACCGAGCCTTGTATTGGTCATAACAACTACCTTTATATCTACACCGTGCTGAACAGCCGTTGCAAGCTCCATGAACGACATCTGGAAAGCGCCGTCTCCGCAGATAGCAACTACCTGTCTTTCAGGATCGGCAAGCTTTGCACCGATAGCTGCAGGAACTGAATAGCCCATAGTTCCCATACCGCCTGATGTGAGTAGCCTTCCTCCCTTTCTGAAAGCATAGCTTGTACACGTCCAGATCTGGTTCTGTCCAACATCGGCACAAATTACGGCGTCATCGGGCAGCGCATCTGAGAGGTCTTTGATAAACTCTCTCGGCTGAAGAGTGCCCTCAGGAGCAGGAGCATATTCTCTTTTTGCATCATACTCCCTTATCTCAGCTATCCATTCATCGTGAGCAAGCGGCTTGGAAAGTTCTATCAGCTGTTCAAGAACGAGTCTTGCATCACCTACAAGAGGTATATCGGCACCGATATTTTTACCTATTTCCGCAGGGTCAATGTCAATATGTATTATCTTGGTCGTTTTTTCAAGAGCAAGAGGTGTTCTCACTGCTCTGTCACCAACTCTGGCGCCGACAAGGAAAAGCACATCACACGCATTCACAGCGTAATTTGCTCTCTTGACACCGTGCATACCGATCATTCCGCAGAAGAGAGGGTCATCATCTGCAAAAGCAGAAATGCCCATCATTGTAGTGATAACAGGTATCTGCATTTTGTTTGCAAGCTCATTTATCTGCATCTGAGCATTTGATGCAAAAACTCCTCCGCCGATGCAGATAAGGGGCTTTTCAGCCTTTTCGAGGGCCTTGACAACTCTCTTCACCTGAACATAGTTGCCCTTCATAGTGGGCTTATAGCTTCTTATCTCGCATTTATCCGGGTATTTATAGTCGATCACAGCCTTCTGAACGTCCATAGGAACGTCAATAAGCACAGGGCCCGGTCTTCCTGTTCCTGCGATAAAGAACGCCTCTTTGAATATTCTGGGGATATCTTCAGGTTCTTTAACAAGGTAGCTATGCTTTACAAACGGCTCAGCTGCACCTGTAATGTCAGCCTCCTGAAAAACATCAGAGCCTATCTGCTCGGTGTTTACCTGTCCCGTGATACAGATAAGGGGTATCGAATCCGCATAAGCGGTAGCAATAGCTGTTATAAGGTTCACAGCACCGGGGCCGGAAGTTGCGATACAGACAGCAGGTCTGCCTGTTATTCTGGCATAACCGTTGGCCTCATGACCGCCGTTGGCCTCATGTCTTACCAATATGTGACGCATCTCTCCTGCGTTCTCAGCAGCAAGCAAAGCGTCATAAAAAGGGCATATAGCAGCCCCGGGATATCCAAAGACGACGCTGATGTTCTCCTTTTTGAGAGATTCCACCATAGCCTGACTTACCGTCATTTTCATAATAAAAGCCGCCTTTCTTCACAAAATAATGATTAATGATATTATAACACAATTTCATCATTTCGTCAAGTAGAGAAACTGTATCAAAAAGCGCTCAGGTGTTGACAATGTCGTTTAAAAAGTATATAATATCGGTATAGATTGAGAAGGAGGTTCAAATATGAATACAGATAAAAGAAAGGTAGTGCTGATAGGCACTGGAATGGTAGGAATGAGCTTTGCATACTCACTGGTAAACCAGGGAGCTATCTGCAATGAGCTGGTTTTGATCGACCTTAACAAAGTAAGAGCAAACGGTGAGGCGATGGACCTTAACCACGGTCTTGCATTTGCAAAGTCAAATATGAAGATATATGCAGGAGAATACAGCGACTGTAAGGATGCGGATATTGTGGTCATTGCTGCAGGTGTTGCTCAGAAGGAGGGCGAAACACGGCTTGATCTGCTGAGAAGAAACACTGAGGTCTTCCGCTCTATAATAACCCCTGTTGTAAAATCGGGTTTTGACGGAATATTTCTAGTAGCTACAAACCCTGTTGATATAATGACCAGGGTAACATATGAGCTTTCACGTTTCGGGGCTGCAAGAGTAATAGGCACAGGAACCTCTCTTGATACTGCAAGGCTGAGATATCTGCTGGGCGAATACTTTACGGTCGACCCCAAAAACATACACGCTTATGTAATTGGCGAACACGGTGACAGTGAATTTGTGCCTTTCTCTCAGGTGATGCTTGCAACTAAGAGAGTTACCGAGATACTTGAAGCAAAGAACGACTACTGCCTCGATGATATGATGAAGATAGAAGACGAAGTAAGGACCGCTGCTTACAAAATAATAGAAGCAAAGCGTGCAACTTATTACGGCATCGGTATAGCACTGACAAGGATAGTCAAGGCTATTCTCGGCGACGAGAACAGCGTTGTCACGGTATCTGCCAAGCTTTGCGGTGAATACGGGCAGAAGGACGTATTCATAGGTGTGCCGACTATTATCGGAAGAAACGGTGTCAAGGAGATACTTGAGCTCAATCTCTCGGAAGATGAGAAGAAAAAGTTCGATAACTCGGTAGAGGTTCTTAAAAGTGCATTTGACGACATAAACATCTGATACAAAAACTCCCGAAGTACTAGAACCTTCGGGAGTTTTTGTATGTAGATGGCGTATTAAAAATACTATTCTTTCAGAATACTTACAAGGGTACTGTCTCCGCCGCTGACAACAGCAGGAGAGGCAGGCTCTGTTTTTTTGCCTGCGGTCGGAGTATCTTCAAATTCACGGGACCAGACAAGGTCGTTATCACCGTAGACACTTTTGGCGTAGTCAAGAGCCTCCAAGACTGTGTCCCCGCAGAGGAGCGAATATACAAAAGCATCTTCGAGCTGAGCATTGTAAAGAGAATAGATATCTTCCTCAACAGCTATAACAGACGCGGCACCTGCATCGGTCAAAGATTTTGTAAGATGCACGCTGTCAGCGCTTTTGCAGGAAGATATATACACTATCGAGCCTTTTAGTGTGTCGTCGGAAAAGTGAGCTGTGAAATATGAAGGAAGAACCAGATAATACCTCTTCCCTGCCCCGATAAGCTCGGCCATATTGCCTGCTTTCAGGTCTCGGGAGTATGTTCTCAGGTTCTTTTCGGTGACTGTCTCACCGAAGCACAACGCAGGCTTGCCCGCATAGACAATTCCGTGAGCATCGAGAACGATAAGGTCTTTGCCTTCGAGGTGTTTTTTGAGATCACTTGCAGCAGCTGTCTGAGAGAGTGCCGTCTTCAAGCCGTTTTTGTTCCAGATATCAGTGCGCTTTTTGACCCAATCGGAAAGGCGAGCATTATTATAGAAACCAAGAACAGAACAGCTAATATCAGCATTCTCATACTGATAGCTGAGAGAACCGATATCAAGTCTGTTGTTTATGATAAGCGAACCGTCGTCGTCCTCCTCAGCATAGGTTTTTTCTATTCCGCTGAGATCGCTGTCAAAGTCTGAGATCATAACTGCTCCAAGAGAGCCGTCACTGTATACGAACTCGTAAATAAGCTCGTTCTTGGCAAATTTATAATCATCTATGCAGCCCTCGTCTTTCAGCTTTGAGAGGCGTGCTTCTATCAGCTCTTTCCTTTTGGTATATGAGCTTTTAAGAAATGAATCTTTATTCGTTACAGCTGAAAGCCTTTTGTTGACTGTTTTATGGACCTCGAAGGATATCTCGCTGCGCTTTATTATAAGGTATCTTGCACCGAAAATAAGCCCTGCAAGCAGCAGCACACCAAGCACTGATGCTATAACTATACTGCGCTTTTTCCATTTTTTGTTTTTATGCTGAAGCTTCAGACCGCAGCCCGGACAGAACTTTCTGTCGGCAAATATCTTGCTCCCACAAGAGGGGCAGCGGATAAATTTTCGTTTGCGACTGAATAGTTTGATCGCCATTACTTAAAATTGCCTCCTGTATCTTTATCTTATTATTATACAACCGCAGAGAGTATTTTTCAACGATAAATTGTGCTAAATCTTTCTATAAAAAGCTTTACATTTTTATAAAACCGTGATATAATGCGGATATCGACTGAAACAAAATAGTCAATGCGACAGACCTGCTCAAAATGAAAGCACTTATGAAAGGCGTAAGCATGATTTTGGAGTAAGAAAAATAGTGAAAACTGCGGAGGGATAAAATGTTTAATGAAGCAGCTTTAAAATCAACTATCGACAGGTTCATTGAAAGCGGTGCTGAGACCGGCGCTGCCGCTGTAGTAATGAAGGACGGTCAGGAATTATTCAAATATAGCAGCGGACTTATGGATGCAGAAAAGGACAAACCGTTCACGCCTGACACTATCTGCCGTGCGTTTTCATGCTCAAAGGTAGTTACAGGTACGGCAGCTATGCAGCTGTTGGAAAGAGGTCTGATCGATATTGATAATCCTATTGAGTGGTACATACCTGAATTCGCAAATGCAGTTTATATCCGTGAGGGAAAAGAGATCGCTGCCTCAAGGCCGATAAAAATAAGAGATCTTTTGAATATGACCTCAGGTATAGCATATCCGGGAGACGGACACGAAGGAGTAGAAAAGCTGAACAATGCCTGGGGCGAGCTCGATCAAAGCTGTAAAAATGGCAAGAGCATCGGCACTATGGAGTTTGCAAAGCTTCTGGGAAAATGCCCGATAATGTTTGATACGGGTGCCGAGTGGATGTACGGTTCCTCAGCAGATGTTTTCGGAGCCGTTGTTGAAGCAGTAACAGGAAAAAGATACGGTGAATATCTCAAAGAGAACATATTTGATCCGCTGGGAATGAACGATACTGCGTTTTTTGTTCCAAAAGAAAAGCTTGACCGTCTGGCTGTGCTTTATGACGGTGCAGGCGCGAACAAAAAGCCGCTTGAATGGGTGAACCTGTGCATTTATGATGTGACAGAAGAGCCTGCCTTTCAGTCAGGAGGAGCGGGGCTGTTCTCAACTGCATCGGATTTCTCAAAGCTCGGGGCTGCACTCTCATGCGGAGGATATCTCGATGCACAGATACTCAGCCGCAAGGCAATAGACTTTATGAGGACTAACGGTCTAAATGATGCCCAAAGAAAGTCCTTCAACTGGGATTCATGCAGAGGGTTCGGCTATGCTAATTTTGTAAGAACTCACGAACAGCCAAATGTATCAGGGCTGCTGGCTTCAAAGGGTGCATTCGGCTGGGACGGCTGGTCGGGCACCTATATACTCAATGACCCTGACGAGAGCCTTGCGGTGATACTGTTCGTGCAGCGTGCAGGCGCAGGCACAACGGCACTTTCACGGGCATTTGTAAATCATGTGTACTCGATGATATAAGATTTAAAACGGCTGCTTAACCAGGCGGTCATGAATAAGAGATCTAAGCGGCTTACGATCATCTGCTTCGGAAGCCGCTTATTTTTAAAAAAATTTTCTTTTCCCCCCTAACCAACTGAACTTTCCTGCATTATACGTACAGAAGCTTCTGAAACGCACACGAAAGAGGTGAACTAAATGACCGACAATGAATACCGAGAGCAGATAGCACAGATGTCAAAAACTATGTTCCGCTACTGTTTGTCACGCACAAGTTCTTACCACGATGCTGAGGATCTGGCTCAGGAGATACTGCTTATCAGCTGCAAAAACGGCAACTGCTTCCCGAACGAGAAAGCTTTCTACGCCTTTGTCTGGCGCACGGCTGAGAACATACTGCGCAGCTGGTACCGCGATAACGAAAAGCGAGGCACTGCAGAGCTTGACGAAAAAATCTCCGACGGCAGCTGGGAAGAACTTGAAGAACAGGCTAAGGAGAACGAACAGCTGTCTCTTATCGCAAGGGAGCTCTCACTTCTGAACTCTAACTACCGCAGGGCTATGGTAGCGTATTACATTGACGGTTTGTCGGTCAGGGACATATCAGAGAGCTTCGGTCTCTCGCAAAGTATGGTGAAGTATCTCCTCTTTCAGTCACGCAAACGTATCAAGGAGGGTATTAATATGGAAAGAAATTTTGGAAAACTCAGCTACGATCCGATAGAATTAAGTCTCGTTTTCTGGGGAGGCAAGAACAATTACTGGGGCAAATTTGACAGTAAGGTAAGGCAGAATATTCTTATGTGCTGTTACTATGACAAGCAGACCGAGGAACAGATAGCTACGCAGCTGGGTGTGCCGACAGCGTATCTTGAGGACGAGCTCAAAGCGCTGGTCGAATATGATCTGCTTACAGCGAAGAACGGATACTATCTGACAAACGTTCCTATCATCACCAATGAAGTGTTCGGGGATATAGCCAAGGCAAACAAAACTGCTGTGTCTGATATATCGGAAAGGATACGCTGTGCGATAGATAAGATGTCCGATGAGGTAAGAGCGCTTGGATTTTACGGCAATGATATGCCGCAGAATCAGCTGAGATGGATGCTTACATCGCTTATACTGCACCTATCTTATATTGACATATCTATGAGCGACCAGCCGCTTGACTTCCCTACCGATGTTTTCGGCGATAAGTGCTTCAGGTTCTTTGTTGAAAAGTCTGCAAGCGACCCATACAGCGTTGGTACATCAGGCTTTGAAATTGATAACGGAATGATACTTTTCTGGGATGTGCTTATAAACGGTGAGCGCCTCCACCAGAGAATGACCGAGGCAAGAGCTGATATGCTCTGCTCACTGCTAAACCGTCAGCCGCAGACTGACAACGAAAAGCTGGTCTGCTCCGAGCTTGTGGAGCTTGGTCTTGCAGTCAGAACAGAAAATGGCATAATGCCAAACTTCCCCTGCCTGACCAAGGAGCAGGGTGACAAGCTGAATGAAATGATAATCGGGATAGGCAAGGATATCAGCGAGGATATACTCTCAAGGACCAATAGTGTAGGAAAGATACTGCGCGACCACGCTCCTGCACATCTTGCGGATTATGTAAGAAAAATGCCTCTGCTGATCTTCTACCGAGAGACAGAACAGGTGATTCAGCAGCTTTGCGAGAGCGGCTGGCTGCTGCCGATGAAGGGCGGAATGTCCGGAACTACTGTGATGTGTCTGAAATAATCTTAATGCGGCATATCTGCTTTGTGTGGGTATGCCGTTTGACAAACCCTATGAAACATGATATGATAAGAAACAAGAAAAAAGGAGGTACATCATGCTTCTCATCAATGACACAGCTCCATGCAAGGTTTGAGGACGCTGCATGGAGGATAGCCCTCGGGCTTATGTCCTCGGACTTTGCATTCCCGATAAAATAATATCAAAGGAGCAAAGTCAAATGAAAAATATAAAAACGTATATTCTACTTTGGGCGACACAATCGCTCTCTGCACTGGGCAGCGGAATGACAAGCTACGCGCTGGTGCTGTGGCTGTATCTGAGCAGCGGCTCAGCGCTGAGAACCGCTATGCTGTCGATATGCTCTTATGCGCCTTATGTGCTGATGAGCATTTTTGCAGGCACGCTCAGCGATCGCTGGGACAAGAAGAAAACAATGCTTGTGTGTGACCTTATCGCTGCACTAAGCACAGTTGCGGTACTTGTTCTGATAAAAACAGACAGCCTGAACCATTGGCATTTGTATCTGATAAACGCTGTAAACGGGCTGATGAACACCGTTCAGCAGCCCGCAAGCGAGGTGGCGGCAACGCTGCTAACGCCAAAGGAGTATTATCAGAAAACAAGCGGTATGCGCTCGTTCTCGCAATCGCTGAACTCTATACTTACACCAATTATTGCAACGGCTCTGTTTTCATTCGCAGGGATAGGTGTGGTAATCGCCGTTGACCTTTCGACCTTCGGGATAGCGTTTCTCACGCTTGCATTATTCATAAAGATACCCGAGGTGCCGGGCTCGGACGAGCAAAAAGAAAGCGTGCTGTCTGCTTCAAGGGCGGGACTGAAATGGCTGAAAGATAATCCGCTCATACTAAAGCTGATACTGTTTCTGTCCTGCATAAACCTTGTGGCTTCGACTTATGATGCAGCACTCCCAGCTATGATACTTTCAAAGGCAAACGGCGGACAGACCGTCTTCGGTATCATCAACACCTGCGTTGGCATAGCTACGCTTGTCGGCAGCGTTTTAGTGACATTTCTGCCTGCTCCGAAAAATCGTGTAAAGGCGATATGCACAGCGCTCTTTATCTCAATGAGTACGGAAAACTTTATGCTTGCGCTTGGAAAATCACCGATCATATGGTGTGTCGGCGCAATTCTCGGCTGGATAGTCATACCGTATATGAACGCAAACATGGACGTGATCTTCCGCAGTGAGATACCGACAGATATGCAGGGGCGGGTCTATTCCTGCCGAAACACTTTGCAATTCTTCACGATACCCATAGGCTTTCTGCTGGGCGGTCTGCTGACGGACAAGGTGTTTGAGCCGTTCATGGCAGATAACACATCAGGCTTTTGGGCTGCGTTGTTTGGCGAAAACAAAGGCTCGGGAGCGGCTATGCTGTTTTTTGTGATAGGAGTTATTGGTACGCTCATTTGTGTGGTATTCACTTTGCTGTTAAGAAAACATAAATGGACAGATATGGATATGTAAATTTAATGCGGCATACCTGCCTTGTGTGGGTGTGCCGCATTCTCACATTAGTTGAATTTTAATCATCAAATAAGTGATTGAACTTCGCCGAAAATCTGTTATAATAATTATTACGACGTCGGAATAAAACACACGGAGGTAACACTTATGAATATAAATTTCAGCGAGGTATTCAAGAAGCTCCGCCGTGAGCGTGAGCTTACGCAGGAGCAGGCTGCCGAGGCTTTCTCGGTATCGACGCAGGCGGTCAGTCGTTGGGAAAACGGTCAGACAAGCCCCGACATTACGCTTCTGCCGATAATCGCAGAGTATTTCGGAGTGAGCATTGAAACGCTGCTCGGCGTGGACAGCGAGAAGCGAAGGGAGAAGCACGAGCAGTATATGAACGACTTTGAAGCGGCAATAAAAAGCGGCAGAGTGAACGACTGCATAGAGATCGCCCGCACGGGACTAAAGGAGTTTCCCCACAGCTATGAGCTGATGAACGCGCTTATGTATGCGCTCTTTCTGACAGGCAGCAAGGAAATGAAGGACTGGGAGGAAAACATCGAAAAGTACAAGCAGGAGATCATCGACCTTGGTGAGAGGATACTCAATGGCTGTCATGACGATGATATCCGACTCGAGGTCAAGGCAAGGCTTGGGTATCACTACTGCGAGATAGGAGAGATAGAAAAAGGCAGGAAGATAATAATGACCCTTCCGACTGAGAATTTCACAAGAGATGAGTATCTCAGGCACACAATGAGGGGCAAGGAGCTGCTTGATTACACAGGGAAAGGCATAGCTTATTATGCCGAGGTCATCAAAGCGTATATCTGCCGCCTGATTGACAATGACCCCGAACTGCAAAATGACCCGGAAGCTATCCTTATGCACATTTCTGCTACCAAGCAGATCGACGATGCGCTTTTTCTGCCTGATGACAAGGGACAAGCGTTTATCGACATGGCAAAGCGCTGGCTGAAATACAGTGTACCTGCGCTGATAAAGCTCGGAAACACTGATAAGGCAGTCGATGTGTGCGAAAAGGCGGCAGAGTATATTGAGAAGTGGCACGCTCTGCCCGATGAATACTACCACACATCTCCGATAACAAGAGGAACTATCTCAGCAAGATACTGGGAAACAGTTGACCCTCGCCCAATGGAGCAGAGGATATACGAGGATATGCTTTGCGGAGAAAATTGCAAAGCCCTTAGCGGCAACGAAAGATTTGAGAAAATTAAGGAAAGAATAAAAGCATTGTTTTAATGTAAGCGGCATACCTGCCTTGTGTGGGTGTGCCATGTCATTTTTATATAATCTTTTACGAAGCTATGTGGTAACAGTCCCATGCAAATTCCTAGAGATTTTCAGAAGCGCAGCTTTTCAAGCGCTTTTTTCTCAATTCTTGAAACGTATGAGCGGGATATGCCAAGTTTCTGTGCTGTTTCGCGCTGAGTCAGCGGCATTTCTCCCTCCAGACCATATCTGAGCTTGATTATTGTTCTCTCACGCTCGTCAAGCTTAGTGTCTATCAAGCGTGCCAGCTGCTCGCACCTGAGTTTTAACTCTGTACTGGCTTCTACATCTGCACTATCGGCAAGCATATCTATAAGTCTCAATGAGCTTCCGTCCTTGCTCTGCTCTACTGGCTCATCAAAGTGTACCTCAGATGCAGTTTTACGCAAAGAGCGAAAGTGCATAAGGATCTCGTTCTCCACGCACCTGCTGCCATAAGTTGCGAAGCGTGTTCCCTTTTTATAATCAAACGTATTGACTGCCTTTATCAGCCCGATAGTTCCTATTGAGATCAGGTCCTCCTGGTCAGAGGTATTAGCATAGTACTTTTTGATGATATGCGCAACAAGGCGCAGATTGTGCTCAATAAGTTTGTTCTTCGCATCTCGGTCGCCCTGCGCCATCAGCTCAAAGCACTCGCGCTCCTCCTTGGCAGTAAGAGGTTTCGGAAAGACATTTCCTCCATCGAAGTGCAGAGCAAAAAATATGAACCCCGACAAAAATTCCAGCAGCTCGGTCAGCATAATAGTTCTCCTTTCAGCATGTCATTTTAAAGTATATGCTGTCGGACAGGCGGTGTATGACGACATATTTAGCCATAGTGTCTGCAATACACGCGCAGCTTTAAACCGGGTCGGCTTTAGGATAATGACTGTGTCTTAATTTTTTCTCCCCTGTACAAAACAGTTGTTTTTTATGAAAAGATATGCTATAATGGTGTCATAATAAAATTTATAAACAGGCAGGCTAATCTGTAAAAAGGAGGCGGAGGATATGAAAAAATTCAGTGGCAAGGGAGTTTACGGAGCAATAGCTATTGGCAAAGTCACTGTTTTCAAGCGGCAGGAGGCTTCGGTCCGCCGCACTCATGTTGATGATACAGCAGCAGAGCTCCTGCGCGTTGAAAACGCAAAGGCTCTGGCGACCGAGCAGCTTTCAGCTATTTACGAGAAGGCTCTTAAAGAGGTCGGCGAGACTCATGCTCAGATATTCGAGATTCACATGATGATGCTGGAGGACGATGACTACAACGAGTCTATCCGCAATATCATAGAGACCCAGTCGGTTAACTCAGAGTATGCGGTAGCGGTGACCTCGGATAATTTTGCTGAGATGTTCGCTTCTATGGACGATGCCTATATGCAGGCACGTTCGGCTGACGTAAAAGATATCTCGAACAGGCTTATCGCCTGCCTTTCCGGCGGCGAAGAGAGTAAAGGCAGCAGCGATGATAAAATGATAGTCTGCGCAGACGATCTTGCTCCCAGTGAGACTGTCTCACTGGACAAGGACAGGGTGCTTGCTTTCGTCACAGCCTTCGGTTCGTCTAATTCTCACACTGCTATTCTTGCAAGTAATATGAATATTCCGGCAGTCATAAGCGTGGGCGAGGAGTTTATCTCAGAGATCAAAGACGGCGACAGGCTGATTGTGGACGGCCATACAGGTGAGGTAATAGTTGATCCCGATGACGAGACTGTTTCCGAATATACCGAGAAACAGCAGGCTGACACTAAAAAGAAGGCTCTTCTCCAGGAGCTTAAAGGTAAAGAGAACATCACCAAGGACGGCAGAAGCGTAAAGATATACGCAAACATCGGCGGTGTGGACGGCATAGGTGCAGTGCTTGCAAACGATGCAGGCGGCATCGGTCTGTTCAGAAGCGAGTTTCTCTATCTCGAAAGCGAGGACTACCCTACCGAGGAGCAGCAGTTCGCAGCCTACCGTAAGGTGCTGGAAAGCATGGCAGGTAAAAAGGTCATTATCCGCACCCTTGATATCGGCGCCGACAAGCAGATAGATTATTTCAAGCTGGACAAGGAGGACAATCCTGCCCTTGGATTCAGAGCAGTAAGGATATGCCTTACACGCCCTGAGATCTTCCGCACACAGCTGCGTGCGCTCTACAGAGCTTCGGCTTTCGGAGAACTGGGAATAATGTTCCCGATGATAACAAGTGTAAACGAAGTTGAGCAGTGCCTTACAATATGCGAACAGGTAAAGCGAGAACTCGAAGATGAAGATATCCCCTTCAGCGATAATGTCGAGATCGGTATAATGATCGAGACACCTGCGGCTGCTGTTATAAGCGACAAACTGGCTCCGCTTGTAGACTTTTTCAGCGTCGGCACTAATGACCTGACACAGTATACGCTAGCCTGCGACAGACAGAATGCAAAGCTTGAAAAATTTGTTGACACTCACCATGAGGCAGTACTTAGGCTTATAGAGATGTCTGCAAAAAATGCTCATGAGAACGGCGCATGGATCGGTATTTGCGGTGAGTTGGCAGCAGACACAGCCCTAACTGAAACCTTCCTGAGACTAGGAATAGACGAGCTTTCAGTATCGGCACCCTATGTGCTTGCGCTGAGAGAAAAGGTAAGGAGCCTTGACCTGTCTGCTGAAAAGAAATAACAACAAAACGCTCCGGGCAATAGCTCAGAGCGTTTTGTTGTTATTCAATACACAATCTGTAGTTTATAATAATTATGCCGTTGTCATGACCGCATCAATTAGCTGGCAATACTGATATCCGTCCTCCACATAAGTATTGAAGGTCCCCTCAATAATTATCTCTGCATCAAGCTCAGGGTAATCGTCAGGATAAACGTAGTCTCCGCTCAGTTCAAACTCCATTCCCTGTGAGCAGCACGCCGCCGCATCAGCTATCAGCACAGCGTAATAATCCTTTCCGTTATACTCAGTGTGCGCAAACGTACCCTTAGCCTTAACGGGCTGACCGATATAGGTTTCTGGGTAATTCACCATATCAAACACCTGGGCATACACCATGTTACTGTCAAGAACGGTCAGGTCGATAAGCTCCCCTGCATCGGCCTCGTGAACGGCTTCGGTCTCGGCGACCGTCTCTGTCTTCTGAACTGCAGCAGGCGGCTCAGTCGTCACAGTCTCTGCCTTTGAAGTGCTGCTCTGCGTGAGCATGTCGATCTTTGAGGTATCACCGCAGCCGCTGAGCATAACAACAGCCAGAGCAAATACAGCAATAATTCTTTTCATTTTAAGTCCTCCTTACAAACAGCGAAACAACGCTGAAAATAACAAATACGAAAATATCTGCGGAAACTATCGTAGAACCGACAGGAGTCGAGAACAGGATAGAAACCAGTATCCCCGCTGCCGCACAGATAACCGATATCAGCGCCGAGCATACGATAACGCCCTTAAAGCTCTTAAACAGGCGCATCGCCGAAAGCGACGGAAAAATAATAAGTGCCGAGATAAGCAGTGATCCCACCAGATTCATAGCCAGCACTATTATAAGTGCCGTTATAACTGCGATCATCAGGTTATAAGCGTTCGCCTTTACGCCTGTTGCTTTTGCGAAGCTCTCATCAAAGGTCACAGCGAAAATTTTATTGTAAAACAGCACGAACACTGTTATTACGACCAACGCCATACCTATGCAGAGCCAGACCTCACCTTTTGTAAGTGTCAGTATAGAGGTGGAGCCAAAAAGCGTGCTGCAAACATCTCCCGCTACGTTTGCTGACTTTGAAAACAGGTTTATCAGCATATAACCTACCGCCAGCGCTCCGACAGATATCATTGCAACCGCTGCATCGCCTTTTATTTTGGTATCCTGCCCTGTCCGCAGCAGAAGTATTGCTGATATCACAGTCACAGGCAGTATTATTATCATCTTTTCAGTAAGACCTGCAACAATCGCCACCGCCATTGCACCAAAGGCAACGTGTGATAACCCGTCTCCGATGAACGAAAACCTCTTCAGCACCAGTGTAACTCCAAGCAGTGACGAGCAGAGCGCTATAAGCAGTCCTACGATCATCGCATAGCGAACAAAAGGAAATGTGAAATAAAACTGAAGCTTTTCTATCATCTCACTCATTGGTCTCATCTCCTTCCGCTAAAAAGAGCTTTCCTGCCCTGCTGTTCAAGTAGTCGTCCTTAGTTCCGAAGAAAAGCTGTTTGCTGCTGCCGATATGCAGGATATGGCTCGCATATCTGACTGCGGCATGAACATCGTGAGAGACCATTATCACTGTGATGCCTTCCGTATTGAGCTTTGATATAAGCTCATAAAAGTCGGTCTGCGCCTTCGGGTCAAGACCTGTTACAGGCTCATCGAGAAGAAGAAGTCTGCTCGTTGCACAAAGCGCTCTGGCGAGAAGAACTCTCTGCTGCTGACCGCCTGAAAGCTCACGGTAGCAGCGTTTTTTTAGCTCTGTTATCCCTAACTGCTTCATATTCTTCTCCGCAAGCTCCTTCTGCTCTTTCGAGTAGAACGGTCTCAGTCCGCATTTTGAAAGGCAGCCCGAGAGCACTATTTCTTTTACTGTCGCAGGGAAATCTCTCTGTACAACTGTCTGCTGCGGAAGATAGCCTATCTCATTCGGCTTCAAACCGCCGACCCAGTCTATCTTTCCCGACATCACACTTTTAAGACCTAAAAGCGCCTTTATAAGCGTGCTCTTTCCCGAACCGTTCTCGCCGAGGATACAAAGATAATCACCGCCGGACACTGTGAATTCCAGCTCCTGCACGACCGCATTCCCTTCATAGCCCAGCGAAACACCGCTGCAAATGATCTGCTCACTCATTTATAAATCCTCATTTCTTACACTGATGTAGTTGGTATTATCCCAGGTCAGCTTTCAAAGTATCATAGTTTTTCTGCATAAGGCTCAAATATGTCACTCCCTCGTCCATCTGCTCCTTTGATACTGACTGAACAGATTCAAGAACAGCTATCTTCTGATCCTTGCTCTTGGTAGAATCTATCACTGACTGAGCAATACGGCTGTCGGAGTTCTCTATAGTGTAGATCGTATCTGCACCAAGCTCGTCAAGCTTCCCTGCAAGAAAAGTGATAGTTTCAAAGCTTGCCTCAGTCTCAGCTGAACAGCCCGCAAATGCCGCATAATAGTCAAGCCTGTAATCGTCAGTGAAATATCGGAACGGAAAACGGTCTCCGAAGATAAGCGTCTTTTCACTTGCATTGTCAAAAAGTTCTTTAAAATCACTATCAAGGGCGTCAAGCTTTTCGGTATAGTCTGCAAGGTTCGCTTTATAGGTCTTAGCATTGTCCTTGTCTATCGCGCAAAGCTCGTCCGATATCTTAGTACATAATGTTTTTGCATTTCTGAGCGATAGCCATACGTGCTCATCGTATTCAGGTCCTTCCTCTTCCTCCTCGTGCTCTTCCTCTGCTACCTGCATACCCTCCTTGACCTCTTCCTCCTTTGCGGAGCTTCCGATCACTTCAAGCATATTTATCACTTTCATTTTTTTGTTTGTAGCTTCCTTTATTGCGTCCTCGACCCAGCCGTCAGATTCACCGCCCACATATATGAACAAATCGCACGATCCGATCTTCATAATGTCCTCAGCAGTCGGCTGATAGTTGTGCAGGTCTATCCCGTTATCAAGAAGATAGGTGATGTCAGCGTCCTTGGCGAGATCTCCCATTATTTCCAGTGTCCACTCATATTCAGGGAATATGGTGCAGACCACCTTAACTTTTGCCTCACTGCTTTTGCCTGCCGCACCGCAGCCTACAACGCTCAGCATCATGACCGCGCTCAGTAAAAGCGCTCCTAGTCTCTTAAAAAATGGCATAATATTAGCCTCCCTTTCAGATAGAAATACTTGCAATTAAATGCGTGAAAAAGGCACACCCCGCCCCTAAAAAGGCGCAGTATGCCCATAGTATCCCTATCTAATCGAGAAGCTTTACCTTCAATGATATCGGTGTTGCTGATCTGTGAGCGGTCATGTCAATAATAATTACAGCAGCCGCCGCTACCGACAAAAATGCAGCAGCAAAGAACGCACCTACTGCGAGAGATACCGCAGAAAGCACTTTCTCACACTGTTCCACTGCCAAACATATCTCACAGCCCTCACCTATACACTCGTGGTCGGATTCAAGCGCAACAAATAAAGACGAGCCTAGAATTATCACGCCTAACAGCAATGCAAATACTAATGCGATAATGCGCTGCTTTCTGCTTATCATTCCGACTCACCTCACTTAAACTAGATCTTGCACTCCCGACACACACCCGTAAGTACCATACTTGTGTCGATGTAAAAGCCCTCACGCTCATACATCTGCTCTATCATTCGCTGACAGTTCCAGTCATTCATATGCATTAGCCTGCCGCACTCCCTGCATTTCATATGCAGATGCTCCCGGCAATGCTCGCTGTCAGCTATCTGATAACCGAATTCTCTGCTGCAGCCCTTAACGGTGCGCTTGACCGTTCCGTCCTCCACAAGCTTCTTTATCAGCCTGTAGACAGTGCTCTCAGCAGGCACCTTTTTGATTTTCGTATCCTGCTTCATAGCGCTGACGATCTGAGCTACAGTAATCGCCTCGCTCCTGTTTTCCTTGAGAAATGCGATAAGCTCTTCACGCTGAGCAGTTTTATATGCCCCCATAACTTGCCTCCAAATTAAGAGTAACTTTCAAATTCAGATTATATCATTGTTTTTCCCTCCTGTCAAGAGCCTGATATGCTTTTTTTACGTCGTGTTCACATTTGAGAGTTACTATCAGTTTTACTAATTGTCCTAACGAAACTAATTATTCAGATCAAAGCATCTATCAGAACAGAAACCAACGTTAATACAAACTTCATTGACAGTTCTTTGACAGTTATCAAAACTGTGATATAATACCAGCATTGTTATGTTATGAACAGGAGATAAAGAATGAAACGATTCAACGAACTTATCAGTTCCATAGACAGCTATGTATGGGGTGTGCCTCTTATAGCGCTGATACTTATATGCGGAATGTTTCTGTCATTGCGTGTGGGCTTTGTTCAGGTTAGAAAGCTGGGCAAGGCACTTAAATTCATGCTTAAAGACGAAGAAGGAGAAAGCGGCGAGATATCCAGCTTTGCAGCACTCTGCACTGCACTTTCTGCAACTGTCGGCACAGGAAACATAGTCGGTGTCGCCACCGCGATAACAACAGGAGGACCGGGTGCTTTATTCTGGATGGAGGTCGCAGCCTTTTTCGGAATGGCGACAAAGTATGCCGAAGGTCTTCTTGCAGTGAAATACAGAGTTGCTGACTCTGACGGGAGTATGCTCGGCGGACCGTTTTACTATATCGAGAATGGACTCGGCAAAAAGTGGAGACCTCTTGCAAAGGCATTTGCCCTTTTCGGAGTGCTTGCGGGTCTTTTCGGGATAGGAACCATAACACAGATAAACGGCATCACCTCAGCAGCAAATAACTTTTTTGACCCGAAAGGAAATTGGAGCTTTGAGCTGTTCGGAAATAAAGTGACGGTAGTAACAGTTATCGCAGGACTGATAGTTACTGTACTGGCAGCACTTATAATCTTCGGCGGCATAAAGAGCATCTCCTCGGTTTCTCAGGTCGTGGTCCCGATAATGATCGTTCTCTATATAGGCAGCTGCCTTTTGATAGTTCTGACAAACATAACAAGCATACCTTCTGCCGCTGCGACGATAGTTAAAAGCGCATTCGGCTTTAAGCCTGTTGCAGGCGGCGCAGCGGGATTTTCAGTTATGATGCTTTCTATGCGCTCCGGCATTGCTAGGGGTATCTTCTCAAACGAAGCTGGCTTAGGTTCAGCACCGATCGCCGCAGCCGCAGCCCGTACAAAAGAACCTGCAAGACAGGGTCTTGTGACCATGACAGGCACCTTTATCGACACGATACTTGTCTGCACTATGACCGGTCTGGCGATAGTAATGGCGGGAAGCTATAATAAAGGCCTTGTGGGCGTTGCTGTCACCACTGACGCTTTTCAAAACGGTCTGCCTTTCCCTGCAAAAGTCTCCGCATTCATTCTTATGATATGCCTTGCCGTTTTTGCATTCACAACTATCCTCGGCTGGAACTATTATTCCGAGCGCTGTCTCAGCTACCTTATCGGAGGTGCTGACCGCCGTATTTCATCTGCATTTAACGTTATCTATATCGCTGCTGTGTTTATAGGTCCGTATCTTACCGTTCAGGCAGTCTGGAACATAGCTGATATTTTCAACGGACTTATGGCAATTCCTAATGTGATCGCACTTCTTCTCCTGTCAGGTATAGTTGCAGAAGAAACGAAAACCTATCTTGTCCGCCTTAAACGAGGAGAAACAGATCGGTAAAGTGAATTATCATGGTAATATCATAAAAAAAAGATCAGAGGTTCATCATTCCTCTGATCTTATTTTTCTGCTTAATTCAAGTATCTGATCTCGGTATTTATCCCTGCTCCGACGCGTAACAGCTTTGCTGATCGGCGCTGCTGAGCCTGCTGTCACCAGACCAAGTATCCCGACGACCATACCGGCTATCAGGTGATCGAAGCTTAGCACAAGACTTAGCCCGAAGCCCAGTATCAGAACGCCTGCCAAGCCGACCGCTATACCTATAAAAGTGCCAGGCATCTCAGCACGCCTGTCCAGCTTTTTCAGTTCTTCGAGATCACTGTCATTATTAGTGTATGGCTCGGCATACTTTGCAGTTATCCTGTCGACCTCACTGTTTTTTGCAGGTGAGTAGCTGTATGTGAATCTATTCTCATCCATTATCCAAGTCCCCCGTCTGCTTTCTATAAAGTTCTGTTTTCCTGGTACCGTTAATTATCATATATGTTGCTATCGCGAGCACAATAGCCATAACAACACTGCCCGTTACCGTATTCATCATCCTTCGGAAGCTTTCCTCATCCGCAGAACCGAAAGCGTGAAGCATAGACGTCTGCAACGAGAACATCGACATGACAGCTCCCGTCAGTGCAAGGTCTTTGGCAGCTGAAAGTATCGCATTGTCGCGCTTATGGAAAGAAACAACATTGTATATCGCCAAAACAAACAAATAAAACGTATATGCCGCAGATATTATGACTGCCGCCTGTGAAAACTCATTCGCTTTATTCTGCCAGATCATTTGTACTGCCATGCCGCCCACAGCTATATCCAGTATCATCATAAGGCAGCCGCAAAGACGGTAAGTTTTATATTCATGAAGCTTTATCTCTGTACCAGAAATAAGGTTGTTCTTTCTGCGCTGCCCACGCATAAGGAAAAAGCGTATCCCGCCGAGGAACAGATAGTATATACCTATAGACCACAGCCACGCAGAATCGTATATAGCACCCGTTACCACCTTGAACACCGCATAAAACAGGTTTATTACCAAACCCAGATACAGTCCTGCCTCGGCACGAAAATCCATGCTTTCAAGGTACAGCCTTGTATATTTATACCTGCGCATGAATGCTTTTATCGCCCTGACAGGCCGCAGCTCATCACCCTTTATCAGAGCCTTTACCCGATCTTTGATACGCTTGAAATTGATTATGCTTATCACCAGAGCGTAAGCCGATATAAAATATGCTGCCAGTGCAACAGGGTGCTCGCAAGAAAGCTTTTTCAGCGCATATATGACCAATGGAAAAGCAATGATATCAACTGTCAGCAGCACTTTGAGCGGCGGCTTGAACAGCTTATGGATCATTTTTCTTAACATCATCAGCACTCCTCAACATTACTGTAAAGGTGCTCCCTTTTCCAAGCTCTGAGGATACGGATATCTCTCCGTCTGTGATATCAATTATCCTTTTTACCAATGCCAGACCGAGACCGTTTCCCTTAGCAGCATGAGAGGTATCACCCTGATAGAATTTATCAAAGATATGCTTTCCTGTTTTACTGTCTATGCCGCAGCCGGTATCCGATACGCTCACTGCGGCTCTGCCATTCCTACGGCCTACCTTCACAGTTACCTTGCCGCCCTCATCAGTAAACTTTATCGCATTTGAAAACAGATTGCTCCACACAACGCTCAGCAGCTCCGCATCTGCATTAACGATCAAACCGTCCTCGATGTCTGTCTCAATATCGATATTCTTTCTTTCCCACTCGCTCTCAAAAGCCAGAAGGCACTCACATATCTGCTCACCCAGATCAAAGCTGCTTGTCTCAGGGAATATCTGCTGGTTTTCGAGCTTATTGAGCTTTAAAATATTAGTTATCAGAGAAGCAAGCTGTTTAGTTGTATCGCTTATCGCCTTTGCATATTCAAACCTGTCCTCCTCTGAAAGCTCGGGAGACCTAAGCAAAGCAGCATAGTTCTGTATAACAGCCAAAGGAGTTTTCATTTCATGAGAGACGTTTGAAACAAAATCTGTACGCAGTGTCTCCACACCTGAAAGCTCATCTGCCATTTTGTTTATGTTCTCAATAATAACATTATACTGATTGCTTCCCAGAGGATCGGCAAAAGGCGTTATCCGCTCGCGCAGGTCGCCATCGGTCATTCTTTTTAGTCCGTCAGAAATCCTTCTGACAGGACGCTCAACTGTATACTTTCTTCTGATCCTGTCTGCGAGCCACAGCAAAAAAGCAATAAACACAGCATTCCCGAACGTTACTACTGCACTTAGTCTTATAGCTTTCTCGTTAATATCTATGCCCTGGAAAAACAGTATGAACGATGATGTCAGTATGAACGAAATGAAAAACAGTATCGCAAAAAACTGCAGCGCTGAAAGCAGCTTGGCGCGCCAGTCACTTCTCATTTGAGCACCGCCTTGTAACCTAGCCCGTGAACTGTAACTATTTCAAAATCATCACAGTCCTCAAATTTCTCACGAAGCCTTCTCATATACACATCAACAGAGCGCAGACCCGAGGTCGCCTCTATTCCCCAGAACTCATTCATCAGCTGCGAACGGGTAAAGGTCTTTTTCGGATTTGAAAGCAGCTTATAAAGCAGATTAAACTCACGGACAGTCAGCTGAAGCTCCTCACCGTTAAGAGTACAGCTCTGCTCTTCCTCGTTCATTTCAAGGCTGCCAACAGTGAGCTTCCTACTGGTGCTGATGTTTGCTCTTCTGAGTATAGCACCTATCTTCAACGTCAGCTCTTCAAGATCTATCGGCTTTACCAGATAGTCATCTATCCCAAGTCTGTAGCCTCTCTGCTTTGAAGCTATATCGTCTTTTGCCGTCATAAACAGGATCGGTATCTCCTTATTGAGCCCGCGTACCGTTTCAGCAAATTCAAAGCCGTCGATCTTTGGCATCATTATGTCTGAGATTATGATGTCAAAGCTGCTGCCGTACATAGCATCATACGCAGTTACAGCATCAAGACAGCCAACAGCCTCATAGCCATTCAGCTCCAGATATTTACATACAGTCGCATTAAGCGCCTTGTCGTCCTCAACTACAAGTATTTTTACCATAGTTATCACCTACAAATGATATATGTATCCAACAGTATTATATCATAAAAGCAAAGCGATATGATATAATTGCCCGATTAATGCAGGAAGCAAATTTCTGATTTGCGCATCTGCATGGGCATAAAAATAGTAACAGCTCTGCTGTTATTATATCATATGTATTTCGATTTTTCAATCATATGAGCATTTTTTAACAAAACTCAAACATTTTTTCGAGAAAAAAGCTCCGACAGTGATCGGAGCTTTTATCATCATTTGAATTTCTTTTTAAGCTTATCAAAGAACGAGCTGCGCTTAGCATAATTCTTGTCAGTCAGTGACTGTTCGAACTCTTTGAGCTTCTGTTTCTGATCGCGTGAGAGGTTCTTCGGCACCTCAACATTCACTCTTACATAATGGTCACCGTGATCGGGACGATTTATCTTCTTGATACCCTTCCCCCTCAGACGGAACACGGTTCCTGTCTGAGTTCCCTCAGGCACCTTATATGTTACCTTGCCGTCAACGGTCGGAACTGTTATATCATCTCCAAGTGTTGCCTGTGTGTAAGTAAGAGGGATATCAGTCCACACATCATAGCCGTCACGCTCGAACAGAGGATCGGGTCTTACCGTAACATTTATGTGGATATCACCGTTAGGACCGCCGTTTATACCGCTGTTGCCCTCACCAGCAACTCTTAGAGTCTGTCCGTCATCGATACCGGCAGGTATCTCGATCTCTTTTTCAACACTGCTCCTTACTCTTCCCTGTCCGCCGCAAACATTGCACGGATTGTCGATTATCTGACCCTTTCCTCGGCATCTGTTACAGGTCGTTGTCTGAGCTATGTTTCCAAAAGGAGTTCTCTGCGTTACCCTTACAGTGCCTCGGCCGTTACAATCGGGACAGGTCTTCGGGCTGGAGCCAGCTGCAGCACCTGTTCCGCTGCAGGCATCACACCTTTGAGCACGATTGACCTTTATGTTTACACTTTTGCCTTTGCAGGCGTCCATAAAATCTATTATTACACTGGCTTTGATATCCTCGCCGCGCTTAGGTGCGTTCGGGTCAGATCTTCTGCCGCCGCCAAAGCCGCCAAAGCCCCCGAATATAGAGTCGAATATGTCTCCCATATCACCGAAGCCGCCAAAGCCGCCTGCTCCTCCGGCACCTGCGCCGTAGTTCGGGTCAACACCTGCATGGCCGAACTGGTCATACCTTGCCCTCTTATCCGCATCTGAGAGCACCTCATACGCTTCGTTAACTTCCTTGAACTTCTCCTCAGCTTCTTTGTCACCCGGATGAAGATCAGGGTGATACTGCTTGGCAAGCTTTCTGAATGCTTTTTTCAGCTCATCGTCAGATGCACCCTTTGAAACGCCCAGCACTTCATAATAATCTCTTTTATTCTCTGCCATAAGCCTCAACCTACCTTAAACGCGCAAATCCTCTGCCCCGTTCGGAGCAGAGGCTGCGCTATTCTCTTTAATTATTCAGCGTCGTGGAATTCAGCGTCGATAACGTCGTCTCCGCCGTTTGCAGAGCCTGCATCAGCTGCGCCGCCCATATTGTTAGGGTCAAAGCCTGCGCCCTGTGCCTTCTGAGCCTGCGCTCCTGCCTGCTGATAAACCTTTGTAGCGATCTTCTGGAAGGTCTCCTCAAGCTCCTTATTCTTAGCTTTGATAGCCTCAACATCTGTACCCTTGAGAGCTTCCTTAACAGCGTTTATCTTAGCCTCACACTCGCTCTTGTCAGCAGCGTCTACCTTATCGCCGAACTCACCGAGTGCCTTCTCACACTGGAAGCACATCTGGTCAGCCTGATTTCTTGCGTCAACATCTTCTTTCTTCTTAGCGTCCTCAGCTGCGAAAGCTTCAGCTTCCTTGACAGCCTTATCGATGTCGTCCTTAGACATGTTTGTAGAAGAAGTAATAGTGATGTTCTGCTCCTTGCCTGTTCCAAGGTCCTTAGCGGAAACGTGAACGATACCGTTAGCATCTATATCGAATGTTACCTCGATCTGAGGAACTCCGCGAGGTGCGGGTGCGATACCGTCAAGACGGAACATACCGAGCTGCTTGTTATCCTTTGCGAACTCACGCTCACCCTGCAGAACGTTGATATCAACTGCCGACTGGTTATCAGCCGCTGTTGAGAATATCTGCGACTTCTTTGTCGGTATAGTTGTGTTTCTTTCGATGATCTTTGTGCACACACCGCCCATAGTCTCAAGGCCGAGTGAAAGCGGAGTTACGTCAAGAAGAAGCAGACCGTCCTTAACATCACCTGCAAGAACTGCGCCCTGATATGCAGCACCGAGAGCTACGCACTCATCTGGGTTGATGCCCTTGAAAGGCTCCTTGCCGATGAACTTCTTAACAGCGTCCTGAACAGCAGGTATTCTTGAAGAACCGCCGACCATGAGCACCTTCTGAAGCTCTCCTGCGGAAAGACCGCTGTCCGAAAGAGCCTGACGAACAGGACCCATTGTAGCTTCTACAAGGTCAGCTGTCATCTCATTGAACTTAGCCTGTGTAAGTGTCATCTCCAGGTGCTTAGGACCTGTAGCGTCTGCTGTGATGAAAGGCAGGGAGATAGTTGAAGAAGGTGTGCTGGAAAGCTCGATCTTGGTTTTTTCAGCAGCTTCCTTAAGTCTCTGCATTGCCATCTTGTCAGCTGACAGGTCAACGCCCTCAGACTTCTTGAATTCAGTTACCATCCAGTCTATGATCCTCTGGTCAAAGTCATCGCCGCCGAGCCTGTTATTTCCGGCTGTTGCAAGAACCTCTGTAACGCCGTCGCCCATCTCTATGATAGAAACATCAAATGTACCGCCGCCAAGGTCATATACCATTACTTTCTGATCCTCTTCCTTGTCGATACCGTAAGAAAGAGCAGCAGCTGTAGGCTCGTTGATTATTCTCTTTACTGTCAGTCCTGCAATCTGACCTGCGTCCTTAGTTGCCTGTCTCTGAGCATCAGTGAAGTAAGCAGGAACTGTAATTACTGCCTCAGTTACCTTCTCTCCAAGGTAAGCTTCTGCATCAGCCTTAAGCTTCTGGAGTACCATTGCTGATATCTCCTGAGGAGTGTAGGTCTTTCCACCCATCTGAGCCTTGTAGTCAGAACCCATATGTCTCTTGATAGAAATAACAGTATTGTCAAAGTTAGTTACTGCCTGTCTCTTTGCGACCTGACCTACAAGTCTGTCTCCGTTCTTTGAAACACCAACAACGGAAGGTGTTGTTCTTGCACCCTCACTGTTAGGGATAACGACTGCCTCGCCGCCCTCTACAACGGCTACACATGAGTTCGTAGTTCCAAGGTCTATACCAATAATCTTGCTCATAAAATCAATTCCTTTCTGTATATCTGATGTATTATAATTAATTTTCTTACGTATCAACTATGGGTTTGCTACGACCACCATAGCATATCTTATCACCCTTCCGCCGACCTTATAGCCTTTCTGGAAGGTCTGTGCCACCACGTTCTCACCGAGGTTTTCGTCCTCGATCTGATTTACTGCATTCGCTATGTTCGGGTCAAACTCCTGCCCTGTCGGGTCAATCACCTCAACACCCAGCTTAGAGAGCGCATCGCCAAACTGCTTGAATATCATCTCAACTCCTGACTTGTAAGCCTCGTCCTGAGTTTCGGTACCAAGCGCTCTCTCAAAATTATCGAGCACCGGCAGTATCTCGCTCACTGCATCGCCCTTGGCAGTTTCCATAAGCTCCAGTCTTTCCTTAGCTGAGCGCTTTCTGAAATTATCATATTCAGCCAGAAGTCTCAGATATTTATCCTTTTGCTCATCAAGCTCCTTCTGTAGCTTTACCTCTGCACTTTCCTCAGCAGTCTCAGGCTCCTGCTCATCAGTATCGTCGGCAGCTGCCTGCTCTGTTGTCTCATCAAGGTTTTCTTTCTTAGTCTCTTCGGTGAGCTTCTCCTCGGTCACAGCTTCTTTTTCAAGCTCTTTATCCATAAAGGATCGCCTGCCTTTCCTTTTATTATTCCTCTTCCTCATCGTCATCACCCTCGGAAAGCATATCAGTTATCTTTCCCGTGAAGTATTCAAGATAAGGAATGAATTTTGCATAATCAAGTCTCATAGGTCCTAAAAGCCCCAGAGTTCCGGCTTTTTTGCCGTCCTTCATAAATGATGATGTTATCATCGAAGAATTATTAACGACAAAGCCGTCTTTTTCAGGCGAGAACATAACATTCAGGCCAGAGAAAGTATCATCCAGGAACCCTTTCAAAAGCTTCTCGTTATCCAGCAGCGAGATTATCTCGTTCCTGTCAAAATCCCGGCACGCAAGCAGGTTTTTCTTTCCGCTGATCGTTACCTCTTTCATTTCCTTTGACATCTTGACTATCTCGGAGACCAGCGGCGACAAGGTCATCATATATGTGCCCATAGCCTCCGTCAGCTTTTCGATATAAGCATCGGAGATATCACTTACAGCAACACCGTCTAGGTTCTCTCTGATAAAGTTATCAAAGAAATCAAGCTGCTCCTGATCGAGATCGAATTCCAGCCTGCACACTTTGTTCTTTATCGAGCCGTTAGACGTTATCATCAGGATAACATACATTCTCTTTCCTGTTGGGATAACCTCGACCTTTGATATAACAGATATCTCAGGCGTAGCATTTGCAACTATCGCCGCGCACTTTGTAAGCTCAGCCAATGCCACAGATGCCTGCTCAACAAGATCGCTCTCAGTAACATACTCCTTCGGTATCATCGAATCAAGCATTCTCTTCTCATCGTCTGTCAGGCGGTTCTGCTCCATAAGCTTATCAACATACAGTCTGTAACCCTTATAGGTAGGCACTCTGCCCGCAGATGTGTGCGGCTGCTCAAGATACCCCTGCTTTTCAAGCTCTGCCATCTCATTTCTTATGGTCGCGGACGAAGCCTTAATATGCGGCATTATCGCCTTAGAGCCGACAGGCTCACCCGTCACGATGTATTCATCTACGACCGCCGTCAATATCCTTAGCTTTCTATCGTCCATTTTCACACCACCCTTTGTGCTGTCCGCCGTGCCTCACGCTTGCACCCGCAGACTTCTGCACTTCATGCCTTAGCACTCGTTATTCTAAAGCATTAGCACTCTTTCTCTTTGAGTGCTAAGTATAGTTTATACCCTTTTTCCGTTTTTGTCAAGGGGTTTAGCGATATTTTTTTCACAAATCTGCAAATTTTTTCTTATCGCCCTTTGACATATTGCACAACAAAAGCCGCCCACACCACTAAATGTAGTATGAACGGCTCATTATTTATTATTCTTATGCTGCTTAACTCTCCAATGTATAAGCGGAAAGATCGGGTACTTTCAGCAGTTCCTCATCTGCCTCTGCAAGCTCATCAACATAATAGTAGCTGGCAGTCATCTCATCGCCGTTTGTTACGACAACGATCTCAACAAGATCATAGGTCTCACCGTTAAAGCCAAAAACTATCTGACCCTCACCGCCCATTTTCTCGTCAATGTTATAATACTCAAACACTACATTTCCTTCGCCTATTGCAGCATGATCGAACTCACCAACAGGATTTATAAGAATATCGTTCATCATAGCCTGATTGGGGGCCTCATCAGTCATCTGATACGTTGTAGTTCCCTCGCTCACTCTGTAAGCCTTGCCGTCACCTGGTATCAGAACATATGACTTCATACCGTCGATCACTGAAGAATAGTATGCCTTCTCGCCCTGCCAAACTACCTTTATATCACCATGAGTGCCCAAAGCTGCGTTCTGGAATCTAAGATCAAGACTGTATCCGTCCGAATACTTATCCTTTATCACATCATAGGCTCTGAAATCGCCGTTGACATCGTAGTCGGTTTCAGCCACCGAAACTGTCGTTGCTTCCTCTGAGCTTACAGCACCTTCACTGCTGTCAGCAGTATCAGCCTTTGAAGAAGTCTCTGTCGCAGATGATGTACCTGTATCACCTTTGCTGCTTTCAGCTGCAGAACTGCTCTCATTATCGCCGCATGATGTAAAAGTCATGCAAAGCATCACAGCTGCAAGCACAGCAGCAATCGCTTTTAAGATCATTTATATTGCCTCCGAATCAAATTATTCAGCGTCCTCGGTCTCCACACCAAAGGTATCTCCAAGACCTTCTGTATCCAGTCCTGCGGACATCTTCTCAGCAAACTCATCAGCGCTGATCTCTGTGTAGCTGTCAAAGTCATCAGGCAGCTTGATCTCAGAAATATCAAAATCAAGAGATACTATCTCACTGGTAGAAGTATAGCCGAATGCAACTGTCTCTATCTTCTTGAGCATACCTGTATTCTCATCGAAATAATACTTTATGGTCTGCTTGTTGGAATCATCATCCTCTGTCTCAACAACTACATCGGAACCTGTCTCCCAGACCATGCTCATTTCATAAGTCTCACAGATAAAGCCGTCAGCAGTCTCACTGCTTACAAATGTATAGCTGTCATCAAGACCCATAGACTGAGATGTTACCTGCTCAGCAGTGTAATCACTTGCATCCTGAGTGGCATACTCCTTGCTGTCCTCATCGATCATATATCCTGTTCCGTCTTTAACATATACGTTCATCGAAATTCCGAGGAAGCTCATTTTAACATGAAGATCATCACCGCAAAGCTCAAGCACCATAGGCTCATCACCGGTGTAATCGCTTGTTGCAGCAAGTGAGAAATTACCCTCTTTGATCTTATCTGTATACTGCTGAGCAAGATGTGTGTCGCTGTTAACATCAAAAACAGCAGCCGACTTTTTAACTGCTGCAGCAGAAGAGCTGTTAGACTTCTCGCTCTTGGAAGAGCTGTCGCTGTCACCGCAGCCAACACAAACTGTGCAAGCCATAAGTACTGATACGAGTAAAGCTGTGAACTTTTTCATAGTATTACCTCTCTTATTTTTATATAAACATTTACCCAAAACGGACAATGCCGTCTCTAAAAAAATAACACAAATCCTTTTCACCGTCAATAATTATTACTCACTTGTAACCAAAATTTAGACATTTTCCCAATAAAACAGTGAAAAACGCCACCCTTATTAGCGATAAATGCCCCTATTTTTCACCGTTCTCACACAATGGTTACAGCTTCATATCCAGCAGCCGTCGGCACGTATTATCTGTCCGTTTATATATGAAGCCTTCTCAGACGCTAGAAATGCACAAAGCTCTGCGATATCTTCACAGCGACCAAACCTGGAGGCAGGTATCTCATCCAGCAGCATTGACCTTTCAGCATCAGTAAGCTGCGAATTCATCTTTGTGTCAATAAATCCGCAGGAAACAGCGTTCACTCTTATACCGCTGGGCGCTGTCTCTCTGGCAAGAGCTTTTGTAAAACCGTTCAGCCCTGCCTTTGCCGCGCTGTAAGCTACCTCGCAGGAAGCTCCCTTCTCTCCCCACACAGAGGATATGTTTATGATAACACCTTTATGCTCTCTTATCATTTCGGGCAAAAATGCCTTGGTCACCCTCATTGCGCCTATAAGATCAGTATCAATAACACTTAGCAGTTCTTCCTCGCTCATATCGGTAAAAAGCCCTATATGCGCGGTGCCTGCGTTGTTCACGAGAAGCTCTATTCCACCTGTCAGCTCACTGCATTTCTGTACGGTTTTTTGTACACTTTTCCGATCTCTTATATCACAGCCTACGGTAAATGCATCTGCTCCCGTGGTTTTCAGCTCCTCACAGACCTTTTCTGCCGAGCTCTTGTTCGTGTTATAGCCTATGCAAACAGTATATCCCTCGGCTGCCAGCCTTCTGCAAATTGCAGAACCTATATCTCCGCTTCCGCCTGTAACGAATGCTGCTTTTTTCATAAGTATCACTCTCCCAACAAAGAGTATACCACAAACAAAAGCTCTTTTCAACTACTTTTCGTTATCGTCTACCCATTTTTTAACTTCATTTACCGACTCCACAGACTCATTTGTAAGCTCTCCGCCTATCTTCTGTCCACTTGTTTGCTGAGACGCTTTTCTGTCAGTCTTTGGAGTATATATCCTGGTTTTCTTGCTTTGCACAATATCACCTCCGTTTTTATACTATTGTTTGCGAAAGTGACAGAATTATTCAGTTGTCGTCAATATTTGCAAGCATGAAAAAGTCGTCTGTCAGCAGTTTAACCTTATTGATGTGGCTCTTTACTTTTACAGAAAACTGTGGTATAATACCCATATCAACTAACAGGAGATTTAAAAATGGAAGGCTATGATAAAAAGCAAGCGCTCTTGAAAAGCGCTTTAAAATGGGTCCAGACCGAGTTCTTCGGTATATTTGTATTTTTGTTCTTTGCTGCCGTTTCAAAGGCGTTCGGTGCAGGTGCAAACATAATGTTCGGCTTTACAGGTCTGATGACGGTAGTTGCTGTTATGAATGATTTCGGGCTTAAAGAGGGTGCCAAGGCTAAAAACAAGGCATCTCTTCACGGAGCTGATGTTGACCACAACTTCGGCTTGTTTATGGGTCTGATAGGAATGATACCGGGGTATGTCACTATGGCGGCGCTTATAATATCGAAGGCTACGGGCTCATTCAACTTTATGCCTGCATACAAGCTTTTGAACGCTATGTTCTACCCTCTTATCGACTGGGCTGCACACAGTGCAAACGTCAGCGATATGCACTGGTGGGTAGTTGCTCTTATGGCAGTTTTCCCTCTGCTCTACCCTATATCTACGTGGCTGGGCTTTAAGATATCGTTCGATCAGGTAGATGTAAAAGAAAAGATAGTTTATAAAAAGTAAAAAACACCCGTGAAGCTTAAAATGCCTCACGGGTGAATTTTTGTCTTATTTAAGTGCTGCCAGTGATTTCTCGATCTTTGCCATTTTTTCTTCAGCCTTTCTGAGCTTTTCACGCTCAGCCTCAATAAGCTTCTCAGGCGCCTTAGAAATAAAGCCCTGATTGTTAAGCTTACCGCTTAGGAAGTCAATATCCTTCTGTACCTTAGCCTTGTCCTTTTCAAGCCTTGCTCTTTCCTTATCGGTATCGACGATCTCGGAAAGCGGTATAAAGAACCTTGCGCTGTCGGTAACAACTGTCTGGCAATCCTTGCCGTCAAAATGATTTGTTATGATGACCTCAGAAGCAGACGCCAGTCTCTCAAAGAACATTATTCCCTGCTCAAATACAAGCGGCTCCTGTGTCTCAACATAAAGCTTAGCCTTAACGGAAGGCGGAACATTCATCTCGCCGCGGCAGTTTCTTATTCCCTTGATAGCAGCGATTATCTTTTCAAACACCGCCTCGTCCTCAGTAAAGCTGAGACTCTCATCATACATCGGGAAATCCTGCACCATGATAGCTGTACCGTCATCAACAAGTGCCTGCCAGATCTCTTCTGTTATAAACGGCATGAACGGGTGCAGGAGCTTGAGCATTCCCTTCATAACATAAACAAGCACTGTCTGAGCGTTCTCGGCTGTCTCGCCTCCTGCCTGTATCCTCGGCTTGGTAAGCTCTATATACCAATCACAGTAAACGTCCCAGATGAAGTCATAAAGCTTTGCTACCGCAACACCGAGCTCGAACTTTTCAAGATTCTCATTTACCTCTTTAGCAAGGGTGTTGAACTTCGATACGATCCACTTATCCTCAACACTGAGGTTTTCGGGAAGCTTGTCAGCCTTGAAGCCCTCTGGCAGGTTCATCATAATAAAGCGCGAAGCGTTCCACAGCTTGTTTGCAAAGTTACGCGATGCCTTTACCTTCTCATCGATATATCTCATATCGTTTCCGGGGGCATTGCCTGTTGCAAGCATAAACCTAAGTGCATCGGCACCGTAGTTTGCAATTACCTCAAGCGGGTCGATTCCGTTGCCGAGAGACTTTGACATCTTTCTTCCCTGAGCATCTCTTACAAGTCCGTGGATAAGAACTGTATCAAACGGTACCTTGCCCATATTTTCGAGTCCGCTGAACATCATTCTTATTACCCAGAAGAAAATTATATCATAGCCTGTAACGAGGGTATTTGTCGGATAGAAGTATTCGAGGTCTTCGGTCTTATCAGGCCAGCCGAGAGTTGAGAAAGGCCACAGCGCCGAGCTGAACCAGGTATCCAGCGTGTCGGGGTCCTGTCTCATCTGCTTGCCGCATTTCGGACAAGTGCACGATGTCTCTTTAGTAACTGTCATCTCACCGCAGTCATCGCAATAGAAAGCAGGTATCTGGTGACCCCACCATATCTGACGGGAGATACACCAGTCTTTGATATTTTCAAGCCAATGGAAATATATCTTGTCAAAACGCTCGGGAACGAACTTTGTATCTCCGTTTTTAACAGCATCTATCGCAGGCTGAGCAAGAGGCGCCATTTTTACGAACCACTGAGTAGAGACCTTTGGCTCAACAGTAGTTCCGCAGCGGTAGCAGGTGCCGACATTGTGGCTGTAGTCCTCTATCTTCACAAGAGCGCCCTCAGCCTTAAGATCTTCAACTATAGCCTTTCTTGCTTCATATCTGTCCATTCCCGCATACTTCGGGTAGTCATCAACTATAGTTGCATCATCATTCATTACGTTGATAACGGGCAGCTTATGCCTGAGACCTACTTCAAAGTCATTAGGGTCATGAGCAGGAGTGATCTTTACCACACCCGTTCCGAACTCAGGGTCAACATAGTCATCAGCAACGACAGGTATCTCCCTGTGAACTATCGGCAGTATCACGGTCTTTCCTACAAGGTCTTTATATCTCTCATCGGCAGGGTTTACCGCTACAGCAGTATCGCCGAGAAGAGTCTCAGGCCTTGTCGTTGCAAGCTCAAGATAGGCGTCACTGTCCTTGATCTTATATCTCAGGTGCCAGAAATGCCCTGCCTGATCCTCATATGTTACCTCTGCATCAGAAAGTGAAGTCTTACACTTCGGACACCAGTTTATTATCCTTTCGCCCCTGTAGATAAGGCCTTTCTCATAATATTTTATGAATACCTCTCTAACTGCTTTTGAGCACCCTTCGTCCATAGTGAAGCGCTCTCTGTCCCAGTCGCAGGAGGAGCCCAGCTTTTTGAGCTGCTCGACTATTCTTCCGCCGTACTGCTTTTTCCACTCCCATGCACGCTCCATGAAGCCCTCACGGCCGAGTTCTTCCTTAGTGATGCCTTCTTTTCTCATAGCCTCAACTATTTTAGCCTCGGTAGCGATAGCAGCATGGTCGGTTCCCGGGAGCCAGAGGGTACAGTATCCCCTCATCCTTTTCCAGCGGATGAGTATATCCTGAAGAGTCTCATCAAGTGCATGACCCATATGCAGCTGTCCTGTTATGTTCGGAGGCGGTATAACTATGCAGTATGGCTCCTTTTTCGGATCGGGATCGGCATGGAAGTATTTGCCGTCCATCCAGTATTTATAGATCCTGTCCTCTACCGAGGAAGGATCGTAAAGCTTTGAAAGCTCTTTTTTCATTTTTAACAATTCCTTTCTTATCTTTATTCTCCACAGCACCTACAGCATCAGACTCGCACGCCGGGTTCGCGGTGAAAGGGCTTTATTTTCATACATTCAGATCCTTTCATTATTACATACATTATATATTATGACACCTTTTTCCTTTCTTGTCAAGGGAAAAAATGTTAATTAACACACCCGCCTGCAACATCATTTGTGAAAAGCTTTACAAATCATAAAAGATATGATATACTGTTTATGTATTGTGTGTTAAACAAAATCACTAACGGAGTAATTATGGAAACGGATAACAAAGCGTCAGCTTTCAAGATCGACAAGCAGGTCAGGCAAAGCCTGAAAGCTGCTGCAAAGAAAAATATAAAAAGAAATCTTATAGCTTGCATTGCAGTCTGCTTCATTATGCTGTTCATTGCAGGAGAGTACCATGCAACGATACAGAACATATCTGCATATGACAGAGTAAATGTTGCTGATATGAAGTATGATGCAGACGATAAGGAAGAGATCATCAAGGATATGATCGTCAATGATCTGTCGATAGAAGAGACAAGCTCAAAATGGAACGTTAACGACCCAGTTGCCGTCAAGCGCTGGTACGAAAGCTACCGATCTGACGGACTGAGCGGACTGCAGTCTAAAGAGATAACATTTTTCGGTTCATCAGGCGACACCTCCAACATCGATATACTGCTGAACGTTCTCGGGCTTGACAAGCCTGCGAAGGAGAAAGCCAAATTCTATCTTAACAAAAACGCTATGAACTTTATCAGTATGTCATCTGCATATTTTGATATTGTTACAAAAAATCATTCGTTCAAATTCTCATTACTGAATGTTTTTGATTCAATCTATCGTGTGAAGCCGCCTGTAAAAGTCATCACTGCATTTGTTTATGCGATATTTCTTTTCCTTTTTTCTGTTTTTGTTGTAAATGTTCTTACAGTTTGCGAAAGAAGGTTCTTTTTAGAAAACCACACCTATCACAGCACAAGGATAGGAAGACTGGGCTTTCTGCTCAGGGAGCGAACATTCAAGCCTGCTAAGACGATGCTTTTAAAGGATATATATTTCACGCTATGGTCATTGACTATCGTTATGATTCCTGTGAAGATATATGACTATATGTTCGTGCCGTACATACTTGCCGAGAACCCGAATATCGGTTCAAAAAAGGCAATAAAGCTTTCAAAGGACATGATCTACGGCCACAGAATGGAAATGTTCAGACTCGATATAACGATGCTGGGCTGGTTCTTCCTTACCAGCCTGAGCTTTGGATTTGCAGGTATATTCTTTGTTAATCCGTATGTTACTGCTCTTAATACAGAGGCTTATCTTTATCTGCGAAGATCTGCTATCGAAAACGGACTTGAAGGCTCGGATCAATTCAATGACTGTCTGCTTGACCTTGATCTTTATGAGGAACAGCTTATTGACGAAGCTAAGAAAAGCGGAAAGATCCCCGATATATCATTTCTTGCTCCCGTACACACTCTTCACGATGATATAGAGCAGGAAAAGGAAATGACCCTTGAAGGGCTGAAAGGATCAAAAGAATACCCCGGATTGAGACCTGATGCGCCGTCTCATTACAGCAGATTTGCAAACAAAACTATCGTACACCGTGATTACCACAGATCGTATGATATCTGGGCTTATATCGGAATGTTTTTCACATTCTCGATAATGGGATTTATCTGGGAGGTCGCTATACACGTCATTGAGGACGGTGTTCTGGTTAACAGAGGAACTCTGTTCGGACCATGGCTGCCGATCTACGGTGTGGGCGGCTGCCTCGCCGTGATGCTGCTCAAAAAGATTGTGGACAAGCCCGTAGTCACATTTATGGTAGTGTTCATCGGCTGCTCTATGCTTGAATTCTCCACCGCATTTTTCCTCGATAAGTTCAAGCATATCAAGTACTGGGATTATACAGGGTATTTTCTGAATATTGACGGAAAGGTCTGCCTAGAGGGCGCATGGGTGTTTGCTTTCGCAGCCTGTGCAACTATCTATGTTCTCGGGCCGTTTGTTGACGATATGCTCAAACGATTGAAGCCTGCTTTGAAGATCGCTCTTTGCACTGCGCTGTCAGTCATATTCATTACCGATCTTGTTTACACAAAATTCAATCCGAACAAGGGCAAGGGCATAACCGATTACTGCACATCTATAGTTCAGGAGGAGATACAGTGAATACTATCGCGCAAAGACTGACAAAGCTTCAAGATCCGGCCTTCGCAGATCTGACGGCTAAAACTATACCCGGCTTTGACAGGCAGTATTTTATAGGCGTAAGAACGCCGCAGCTCAGAGCGCTCGCAAAAGAGCTTTACGGCAGCGCTGCGGCAAGATCATTCACAAATGAGCTGCCGCACAGATACTTTGAGGAATATCAGCTCCATTCTTTTATTATTTCCCGGGAAAAGAACTTTGAGATCTGCATAAAAGAGACAGAAAAGTTTCTCCCCTTTGTTAATAACTGGGCTGTCTGCGATCAGCTTTGTCCCGCTTGCTTTTCTAAAAACAAAGACAAGCTTCTACCCAGCATTTATAAATGGCTGGAAAGCGAACACCTTTATACAAAAAGGTTTGCTGTAAAAATGCTTATGAGCCATTTTCTTGACAATGATTTTGACAAGCGGTATCTCGATGCTGTTTGCGGTATAAAGTCTGAAGAATACTATATGAAAATGATGATCGCTTGGTATATCGCTACGGCGCTCGCCAAGCAATATGAAAGCACACTCCCATACCTGACTGAGCACAGGCTTGATAAATGGACCCACAATAAAGCGATACAAAAGGCTGTCGAAAGCAGACGCATAACTGATGAACAAAAGACATATCTTAAAACTCTGAAAATAAAATAGGCAGGTACGGTATTTTTCCGCGCCTGCCATTTTTGTTTCATTATACTTAAGCGTTCATACCTCTGCCGCGGAAATCTCCGCCGCCGTGACCGCCACGGCCTCCGCCGAAGTCACCTCCCATATCGCCGCCAAAGTCTCCTCCGAAGCCGCCGCCCATGTCACCTCGGTCTCCGCCGCCCATCATCATAGGCTGAGGAATAGAGTCGACCTCACTGCCGTTGATGATTATGGTGCCGCCGTTGAACTCAGCTGTCTCGTCGTAATCAAACGACTCGGAAGGTCCCTGTTCAGGATAGTTTAGATCTATCGTTCCGCCGTTTACATATATGCTGCCGTTAGCATCGATGCAATCAACGTCGCCGCCGCTCATCGTAACCGTCAGGCTTCCGCCATTCATCTCAAAATACACATCGTATGCTGTGCTCTTACGGCTTGCATTGACACCGTCATCAGAAGCGGATATGCTGATCGTTCCGTCATTTATCTGGATAGCTGTTCCCTCAATGCCCTCAGAGGCCGAGATATCAAAGGTGCCGCCGTCTATCTGTACAAAAGTAGTTCCCTGAATGCCGTCACTGTTAGCTTTTATATTGAAGGTACCGCCGAGAATATAGATGTATCCCAGAGTATCGTCATCATCATTCTCACAGTGAAGACCGTCCTTGCTTGAGGTTATATTGAAGGTGCCGTCAGCTATCAAGATAGAATCGTTAGCTTCGATAGCATCGAGAGCTGATGTGATGTTATAGGTGCCTCCTGTGATCTTCATATCATCGTGACCTGAAATGCCGTTGCTGTAAGATGATGTGATATTCAAGGTTCCAAGGCCGTTAAGAACGATATCATCCTTTGCGAAAATTACTGCATCGGTGTTGGTGTCACCGTCAGCAACGAACTGACCTGTTACGCTCAGCTCATTCTCAGTTCCCTCAACAGTCGTAACGAAGACCTTGTCTGCATTCACAACATAGATAGCCGGGAAATCATCGTTAGTTATGCTAACACCGTCAAGCACCAGCTGAATCTTCTCTTCGCTGTCAACCTCGATCCTTACGGTGCAGTTCATAGCTGTTCCCGTGAGGATATAAACACCCTCTTCGGTAATGTCGATCGTCTGACCGTCTGATACTGTTATAGTCTCAGCGTCATCGGTATCAGCCGTCTGTGCCAGATCGCGCTTTGTAAAAAGACCGTCATCGTCTTCGCTTTCTGTCTCCGAGGCATTTTCTGCGATATCCTCATCATCAGTATTATCAGTGGCAGCAGCTGTGGTCGCCTGTACACTTTCGTTCTCCGTTTCAGATTCCGACTCACTGACAGTTGAGATCAGACTCTTTGAGCTTCCCGAAGACGATGTGCTCTTTGCAGAAGCTGCAGAAGAGCTGTCCGAGCTTTCAGAACAGCCTGCCATAAGCATACAAACTGCCATCATTGCAACTATGAAATTTCTCCTTGTATTCTTCATAAGATTACCTCTCTTTCATTTTGTTGTCATCAGTATAGACCATGAACCTAAAATGAAATTAAAAGATATTTGAAAAATAAGTGAAACTATTATTTTTTGCTATTTCGCATAGATCTCAGCTATGCAGGTGTCGTCATACTTCTCGCCCTCATATACCTCAACTATCGTTATAGTTACCCAGCTTACCGTCAGCTCCTCCGGAAAAACGAGCTCTGTAGGCTGCTTGCTGTAATTATCGGGGAAGGCAGCCTCATACAAGGTACCGTCTGAGAATTCAAGTCTGCATCTCTTGACCCTGTTATTATAGCGGTATGCAGTCTCACTTGTCATCATACCGTTAGCGATATAGAGAGTATCTATTGTGACCTCGTCCTCTTCGGGATAAACAGTTATGCTCTCGCCAATACCTTCATCAGCAGCGCCCTCGCTCCAGCAGGTCATAATATCTCCGTCAACAGCGTTTTCAGCTCCATAAGTGTAATACTGTCCGTTCACTGTGTCAGAAGGCAGACTGCTGCTCGAATAAGCATATGAGAAAAGTACAACATCTCTGAGATCGGGGTCATCGAGCTTGGTAGTTGTGGTAGTTGTAGTGGTAGTCTTTTTCTTAGTGGTGGTCTCAGTCTTATCAGAGAGATCACTCAGATACTTCATATTTACCCAGCCCCAGCTGCCTTTATAGGTTATATACGCCCATGTATCGCCAGTGTCACTGTTATATTGCTCACCGTATACGTCTACTTCATCATGACGCGCCACCATAGTAACTATCTCAAAGTCATAGCTCGGTCCGTAGCGCATTGAAAGATCATTCTCCTTCGTATCTACAAACATAGTTTCGATATAGCTGGGAGAATAAGGATCGACCACAGTAGGTATATCTGAAAGAGATGATTCATCTATCCAACCTGTTATACCGTCATATGTTATATAGCCCCATGTGGTGCTGTCAGCTTCTTGTTCACCGTATATGTCAAGCTCAGTGCCTATAGGTATTTGATCTTTTGAAACTACATTATACCCGAAGCCCGGACCGAGATAAACCTTCATAGATGTTATATCGGTCTTGACATACATAGTCTTTATCAGCTTGAGCTCATCAGGAGTTATGATATCAGACGGATCAAGCTCATCGGGATCCGATGAAGTATCCTCAGAAGATGCGCTGTCAGTGCTCGCAGAGGAAGAGGTCTCTTCCTTTGATGACACCGAAGCCGAGGACTTGTCCTTGCCTGAGCCGAAATTCATCTTAAACAGAAGCACCACCAGCGCAGACATAGCAACCAGCACACACATAACAGTGATGAGCGCGACTGCTAGCTTTTTGTTTGTTGTGGGCTTTACCTCAGTCTCATACTCGCTGAGGGTATCAGGCTCAGCAGGCGGCTGAACGGGTATATTATCAGGTTGTCTGTATGGCTGCGAAGGCCTCTGTACAGGCATAGCAGGCTGAGAGTAAACAGGTGCTGCAGCCGGCATCACAGCAGGTGACGGACTTACCCGTTTTCCAAGAGCCTTCAGAACTGCTTCCATACTCTGAAAACGCCTTTGCGGATCATATGCACAGCATTGCATAACGATAAACTTCATCTTATCCGAACCGTTCTGCGGCGGTGGAAACTGCCTGCCAGCAAGACGGTCACAAATAGCACGGTCAGTATCGGATTTGGTAGCGTTTTCACGCACAAGCGGCAGCTTATTGCCGTTCAGCAGATAATAAAGAGTGATACCGAAAGAATAGATATCAGCAGTCTTAGTGTAGCGCTTGTTTGTATTCTGAACATTCCATACCTCGGGGGCTATGAAAGGCTGTGTGCCCGCAAGAGTGGAAAACGACTCCAACTCCTCCTGCTTCGCAATTCCGAGATCTCCGAGAAGGTAATTGCCCTTGCTGTCAACATAAATATTGCTTGCCTTGATATCTCTGTGGAGCATATTTATGTCATGCATTGACTTTATAGCCTCTGCGATCTGAACTGCCAGCTTTTCTATCTCAGCGGTCGACAATGCTCCATTCTGCCTGAGATACACGGGCAAAGAGACATACTGCTCCATTTGTATCAGTATATCGAAGCCGATGACCCTGCCGCTGTTGTCATAGATATCCTTTATATTATGCCCGAGGCACTGCACTATGTGCTCCTGCCCCTTGAGCTTGTACATATTCTTTATCTCCTGGACCATTGCCGCCTTTTTACGCTCGATAAGCTGCTCACGGCTGCCCTGATATGTGCTCAGTTCCTGTTCAAGTATTATAGGTATCACTTTAACGGCACAATATCTCGTCTCACCGAAGAAGGTCTGTCTCAGGCGGTATACTCTGCCGAAATTGCCTCCGCCGAGGTAGGTATCCTTATACCAGTTTTCCCACAGAGGCTCATATGAAGATAATCTCTCGCCGATGTCAAGCATTTTGTCACATCTCCTTTAAAAAGCAGATAAAAAGTCGAATATCACTAACAGTATAACACAAAGGCTCACAATTGTAAAGACCGCAG
Source organism: Ruminococcus sp. (assembly GCA_017484095.1). Taxonomy (GTDB): domain Bacteria; phylum Bacillota; class Clostridia; order Oscillospirales; family Ruminococcaceae; genus Hominimerdicola. The sequence continues at coordinate 71,699 of JAFUTU010000018.1, forward strand.
CGATCATTTAATTAACAATACTATTTACTTTTTTACAAATATGTGCTATACTTATCGTGCACAAAAACAACAAAATGGAGGTATGGTTATGAAGATGACATCTGCACAGGCAGCAAAAGTGCTTCGCCAGCTCAATGACGAACACAACACGGTTCTTTACAGAGAGAGCAGCACAAGATCGTTTCTGGCTTCGGTCGGAGAGGACGTAGGATCCGTTCGCCCCGAATACGACTATGAGGCTACTCAGGCAAAGCTGGGTGAGATCGAAACCAAAATAAGAAAGCTGAAGCACGCCCTGAACGTATTCAATTCCACAACTGTTATACCCGAATACGATATGACGATAGATGAGATGCTCGTTTATCTGCCGCAGCTGTCTCAGCGCTGCAGCAAGCTATCGGAAATGAAAGACGCTATACCCAAGGTAAGGGAATCAGCCGTTTATTCCAGAAGCTCAGCTATAATAGACTATCGCTATGCAAACTACGATATAGAAAAAGCAGCGCAGGATCACCGTGATGCCTCCAATGAGCTTGCAAAGGCTCAGACAGCTCTTGACCTTATAAACAACACAGCAGAGCTGGAGATCGACCTGTGATATTTTTCCGTCTGCGCTGCGATCTTTATTTTTGACTTTTTCTGAAAAAGGTTTAAAGTAATAGTTTTTCGTTATTCTTTCTGTTATTGCTTATATGTAAGTGTTCAGTGTAAGGGCAGAACAGTGTTATTCGACGCGCAGTCTGCAGTAAAAACTTTTCCACGGGGCAGCCGAAGTTCGGTTATAGGCTACCTATAAAAAAAACAGGACAGCCGCGAGATCAAGCAGCTGTCCTTTATTATTATTCAAAACTGAACGTTAAACTTCCTTTGAAGCCTTTGAGCGGCACTCTGTATTTTTCAAGCAGCATAGGTCCGCAGGAATTTGAACCTACTCCTGCCATAGCAAAGTCTGCACAGATCACTGTATAACCGCTTTTTTCAATTTCAAAGCGGTGAGCCTTACCTGCAAGCTCCTCCTGAGTGTATTCACTCACATTGAACGAAAATCCTTCATCAGAGGTAACACTAAGAGTGTTCCTGCCGTCTGTAACTGAAAGCTCTTTAGTATTATAATGAGAGGAATTCTCCTGCGGTCTGATATAAGGTTCATACATATCTGAAACGTTTGCCGAAAAAGCTCCCATATACGATGCCCTGTGCTTGTCGCAGTAGCTCTCATACGGTCCAAAGCCGAAATACTTTACCTTATCAAAGGCTTTATCCGCAAATATGCGCAGACCGAATCTTGGCAGTATATTTATCTTTTCATCATCGGCATCAAGCTCTGCCGAGACCGTGAGCTTTCCCTCAGAACTTATGCGGTACTGAGCATTCACTCTTGCGAAAGGACGATAAATGCTTCTTCCGTAAGATGTTTTAGCGCTTATCACCACACAGCCCTCTACGCAGTCAGCGGAAGTTTCATATACCTTCACAGCATAATTGTTTAAATATAGCTTTTCCCACTCCCATTTCATAACGTCGTTGTCAGTGGGGGCGCGATAAAAGTTAAAGCTCATCGGCTTTTGCAGAAGGTTTTTGCCGTCACGCTCTATAACGGAAAACTCTGCTCTTCTGCGGTCGAAAACAAAGTGCGTACCGCTCACGGTAATATCAAATGAAAGCGCAGTCTCTGTCAGTTTCGGAGCATCTCCGACAACAGTCACAGCTTTCTTCTCCTTGTATTTTAACGGCAGCTGGTCAAAGCAGACCTCTCTGCCGTCTTTTTTGTCTGTAAACACAAAACGAATATAGCTCTCATTATCAAATATGCGCTCTGCATCGGGAACACTTACCTTGCACTCTCCCTCTGGAGGCAGCACAAATTCCAAGCAGCCTTCTGACAGAACACCTGTCTTGTCCGTGATCTCATATCGGCAGCGGAGAATAGTATCAGCATTGAAGAAATGAAGTATGCTCCTAAATACAAACCCTCCGTCATTTGACGCAAACACCCTTATCGGTCTGTAAACCTGTTTTACCTCTGACAGACCTGTATGCGGCGTTCTGTCAGGATAGCAAAGACCGTCACAGCAGAAATTCCCGTCATGATGCAGCTCACCGAAGTCTCCACCGTAGCCGTATTTTATGTCGCCTTTTTCAGTCTCACCTATCGCAAATGCGTGGTCACACCATTCCCAGACAAGTCCTCCCATAAATCTGTCATCAGAAAAGAACGTATTGTAATAGTCCTCCATATCGCCCGAGCTGTTGCCCATAGCATGACAGTATTCACACAAAAGCAAAGGTCTATTCTCATTTTCATCTTTAAGATAGTCTTTCATGCTCTCGACAGATGGGTACATCTGACTTACCATATCCAGAATATCATCGGAGGTACCGTCAAGTGTGAAAGTGCTCTCATAATGAACAGGCCTTGTATTATCGAGAGATTTTATGAGTTCGGCACCTGCACGGAAGTTTTTGCCCCAACCGCTCTCATTGCCAATAGACCATATAACAACGCTCGGACGGTTAACATCACGCTTTACTAAAAGCTCCCCTCTGCCTACTATAGCATCTTTGAACATTGGGTCACAGGCAATAAGGGATATACCGTTGTACGTACCACCGTCACGGTCATAATTCAAATTCTGATAAATATGATGGCAGCCGTGCGATTCTATATCAGCTTCATCTATGACGTACAGACCGTACTCATCACAAAGCTGATAAAACCTCGGCGCATTAGGATAATGTGAGGTCCTGACAGAGTTTATATTATGAGCCTTCATGAGCTCAAGGTCACGGCGCAGTTTTTTCTCATCAGCATAATAACCAGTGTCGGGGTAGCTGTCGTGGCGGTTAACACCGAGAAATTTCACTTTTTTGCCGTTTATCATAAATACACCGTCGGTTATCTCTACCGTCCTGAAACCTACCTTTTCACCTATAAGCTCACCCTCAGAAGAGATCACAAGCTCATAAAGATAAGGACGTTCTGCGCTCCAGAGCTGAACATTATTGATCTGTGCGCAAAAAGGTTCTTCGGGCGCAGCCGTACCTGAACAGATAAGTGTCTCACCGTCATACAGAGAAAGCTTTGCTTGTGCACCCTTTACCGTAACTGTGAGCCTGCCGTTCATATCAGCAGTTATGCGAATATCCTCTATCCTTTTCTCAGGGCGTGACAGCATATAAACATCTCTGAAAATGCCTGATAGCCTGAACTTGTCCTGATCCTCAAGATATGTGCCGTCACACCATTTTAAAACAGCACAAACTATCTCATTATCTCCTTCGTTGAGAAGATCGGTAACATCAAACTCCGATACCCTGTGGGACACCTGTGTATAACCCGCGAACACACCGTTCACATAAACATACATACAGCTGTCAACGCCCTCAAACACGAGGATCCGTCTCAGCCCGTCCGGTCTGTAGCTGTACATTTTTTTGTACACTCCCACGGGGTCATCATCAGGCACGAACGGAGGATCAAACGGTATAGGATAATTCGTATTTGAATACATCGGCTTATCATAGCCGTGCAGCTGCCAGTTTGCAGGTACGGGTATTGTTTTTTCAAAAGACATTTTTGTAAAATCATCGGGCAGATCGATCACACTGTCAAAATAGGCAAAATCCCATTCACCGTTCAAAAGCTCGAACCTTTCCGAGCTCTCCCTGTCAGAAAACGGCGCCTGCCCCTCAGAAAACGGAATAAAATAAGCGTGCGGTGAAAGAGTGTTCCTGCTAAGAACAGATGTATCCTCATGCAGGCACATAAAGCTCTTTGCTGAGCCTTCCTTTGCGATCTTAGAAATATTCATATTGTCTCTCCTTTAATAAGAAATAGAAATATCAATAATAGATGTATCCTGTTTCAGGCAGAAAACTATCTCATCACCAGTGATATTACTAGGCAGCTTTACAGTGTATTCTCTGAAATCATCAAAGCTGTCACTTGGCTGCAGCGTTATCTCAAACTCAGCATCTCCAGCTTTGAGGGTTATCTCTCTTTCTCCGAGCATTGAACCTGCCCTGAAGCTGATCCCCTTTGCACCAGAAAGCTCTGCGCCGCTGTATACTACAGTGCCGCTCCAGCCTGTTGCCCTCACATATTCACTCTTATCTGCAGCTGAATAGAAAAGTCTTGCGCCCTCTATCTTGTCAAACATGGCTGCGCTGAAATGACTGCCTCTTTTTGCAAGGCTCTGCCCTTTCATTCTGATGCTCTGAGACAGCCTTATATCCTCACTTGATGAACCTGCAAAAAAAACATACTCCGCGCTTTCAAGTATCATCTGCTCTCTTCTGACATCAAAAATGCTGAGGATATGCGCGCTCACATTCAAGGTGACGTCTTTGCTCTCCCCTGCTTTCAGAGTTACCCTCTCAAAAGCACATAGCTTTTTAAGCGGCCTTTTCACCTCAGAGTCTCTTACCGTGAAATAGAGCTGTACTGTCTCAGTTCCGTCTGTATCCGAAGCGTTCGTCATTTTCAGTCTGCAAACAGCTCCGTCATCAGTCTGCTTTATATCAATATCTGAATACTCATATGTGCTGTAGCTCAACCCGTGCCCGAACGGATATAAAGGCTTCCCCTCAAAATACATATAGGTCGAGCCTGCTGACTCAATATCATAATCCATAATATCAGGAAGATCAAGCTCACTTCTGTACCATGTGATCGGTGTCTTTCCCGAGGGGTTATTCTCACCTGTGAGCGTTTTTGCCAGTGCACTTCCAAGCTCCGCACCTGCGTGTGACGACCATATAACAGCTGCTGCGGCATCAGATTGCTCAGTGACCGCATACGGATAGCTCGATATAAGAGCCAGAACTGTGTTTTTATTCACAGCCGCAAGTGTCTCTGTCATACCCTCCTGAACATTGAGCGCGAGAGTTTTTCTGTCATAGCATTCTTTAGCTGTCTGAACAGGATAATTACCCACACAGTATATCACGATATCATTTTCGGCAGCAATCTTTTCGGCACGTTCCTTGCCGCGGCTTATGACCTCGATATCAAAAAGCTGCTCATCAGTAACACCTTTCTGCCTGATGACAGTCATCGTCAGATCGCCCGCAACTGCAACTCTTCTGTGGTGCAGAAATTCCTCGATAACGGTTTTTCCGCAATATGGCTTAAAGTTAAAGGTCTCTCTTGTGAACCAGTCAAATATCCTCCTGTTGTGCAGCTTCAAAGTATCATCATCGAATAGTCTGACATAACGTTTATACTTGACAGAGAACAGATCAGTCCAGTTCTCGCCCCAATCCTGAAGCTCAAACAATGCTCCTCCCTCGGCAGCATCGGCATCAGCTCTCAGGCTCCCGTCATCATATGCACAAAGATACTTTCCGTTGGGGCATTTCACAGCAACTATATCCCAAAGGCTGTCGTATGTAACACTGTCAAACTCTTTCTTGATGCCCTCCAAAGCCGTGGTCTCATATGACCAATATCCCGTGTACCAGTCCATAAGACAATCATCTGCCAACGCACCGACAACAGCCGTTTTTAAGCTCTTATCCTTTATCGGGAGGATACCGTTGTTTTTTAACAGAGTTACCTGCTCAAGGGCTGCACGTCTGTTTATTTCACGGTGCTTTTCACAGTCAATAACGTCAGTTGTGATATCATCGAGCTTTGTTTTATCCAGCTGTCCAAGTCTTATCCGTGCATAGACAGCATCTGTAACAGCCTTATCTATATCTGACCAAGTAATTCTCCCTTGTTCCAGGGCTTTTTTTGCTGCCGCCTTTACCAAAGTATCTTCGTCTGTCATCGTGCCGCTGCCTGCGTCCAGACAGAGCTTGTAAGCCTCACTATGCGTTACCGTGTAGCGGTGAGCCATAACGTTCTGGGAAAAATCTCCGCCGTCACTAACAACGAACCACAGACCCCATTCGTCTTTCAACAGGCGCTGAATGTCACCGTTCATGATCGCAGGCAGGCCGTTTATCTCATTGTAAGCAGCCATGATACTGCGTGCTCCGCCCTTTCTTATAGGTATCTCAAACGCAGCATAGTAATACTCTCTTTTCAGGCGCGGTGTCAGGTAAGCATTGCAGCTGCCCCGATCCTCTTCATTGTTGTTCGCACAAAAGTGCTTCAGGGTCGGTACTGTGAGGTAATATCCGTCATCAGACTCCCCTGCCATACCTGTAGTATAAGCCGCCGTCAGCTCACCTGCAAGGCAAACGTCCTCACCATAAGCCTCCTCAGTCCTACCCCAGCGAGGATCTCTCACCATATCTACAGTCGGTCCCCACAAGGCAAGACCGCCCTTTTTCTTCTGATTATAATAAGCTCTTGCCTCAGTTCCCGCTATTTCACCGAGAGAGCGCATAATCTCCTTGTCAAAGGTCGAAGCTAAGCCTATCGGCTGAGGAAAAACGTTTGATACAGTATCCTTATCTCTGCCAACGTATCCTCTTGCTACCTCGGTGCCGATGTAGAATTCATCAAGCCCTAAACGCTTCACCGCATGGTGATGAGTTGTGAGCATACCGAGCTTTTCATCATCTGTCATATCAGAAACGAGCTTCTTTGCCCTATTCAGAAAAACATCATTATTACACATAATAGTAAGGCTCCTTAACGTACACATTTTCTATATTTTAACACAACGTGCACAGTATTTCAATAGCAAATTCTATATTTGGATTAACAAATCAAAGCATAAATACAGCTATGACCTATGACTTTTTTCGCAGTTCCCGAACAGAAAATATGATCGTGCCTTGCTAAATACAAATAGCGAAAAAACTAAAACAGCCGCAGAGATAATAATACCTCATACGGCTGTGAACTATTTAAATTATCTGAATTATATTTAGCTCTCAGAACAGCGTACATATCCACGCCAGAAGCAGAATGATAACAAATCTGACATAGAACTGCAATCATTATCAGCTTACAAATTATTGTTATTATCATATTTTTCTCCGTTCTTCTATTTAGACCGATAGTCCCAATCATACCCTTTATATGCCTTGTCGACCTCACGCAGCAGTCTTCTCGGCTCTTTCAGCAGAGAGCCGTGTCCTCGGTCTGTAAAAACCTTGTGCTTAAAATGATAAGCGGAACGGTCAACCTTTTTCAGTACCTGCCGATCTTCAAGTATCAATAGGTGCAATGCTTGATGCAACATACGTTTTTCTTCACTTTTTATGTAATGGCTTTCGATATTTTGCTCGTCAGCAAGGTATTCCTGTGATTCCGGCGCAACGACGCTGAGTTTTGTGTGCCTTCGAAGGTATTTTTCAGTAATAATACGCCCGATCGCATAGAGCCATATTTTGAATGAGCTTTTGCCTGAAAATCTTGACGTTTGATGACAAGTTCTAAGAATACGTCTTGAGTCAATTCTTCAGCAGTGTGAACATTTTGTACAAAGCTATTTAAGTACAGTATCAATCCTGAACGATAGGTGCAGATGATCTCATGTAGTCCCTCATTGTCGCCCGCAAGGAAACGTCGGTAGCTACTTTCACCGTTGTCCATCGGGGATTCCACCTCTCAAGTGCGTTTGTATTACCCTTTCACTTATTAGTACCATTCTTGAAGGAAATGTCGAAGTGATTTTTCGTGAAAAATTCTTCCTTTTTCAAGTTTGCTTAGTTTGTATAAATATTATATCAGATATTTGCGATATTACAATACATAATGTCAGAAATAAATCAAGTTATACCTATATATAGCAAAGCCCCTCAGAAATGCTCCGAGGGGCGTATGTGTGCCGTTAGGGGACGTGATTATTGTGGTGTGCGCCATAATTCCGATTTGGTTTATACGAGCAGACTGAGTACTTACCCTATACAAACATTATACCAAACACTACTGAAAATGTCAATCACTTGAAAAGACAAAGCCAGTTTAAGTTCTCTTTTAGCATTAACCTTACGAATATATCTAAAAGGTTGACAATGGTTAGCCTCAAAACATATTGTTCATGTACCATATAGAATATTAATAAAATCTCAGGATATGTATCCTTTAACAGTTTTGCAGCTTCAAGGCCGTTCTCCGCTGCATATCAAGCATCAAATATAACAATATCGAAGGATTCTTTCTTATTTACGATCTTGTTATAAGGTACTGAGATTTATCAAAATAATTGAGTTCAATCTCCTGCTTATCCTTAAAATAATCCCCAACTATATCACAGGCTTTGTCTATCCAAAGCTTTTCGTCATCACATATATCTATTTTAAGCATTTACTAATACTTTCTAATAAGATTTTATATTAATCTAATCAGTTTTTATCTATCAACAACCGATAACTTAAAATTATCAATGATATGGGGTGAAAGAGAATTGTATAGACTAAACAATTTTTTAGGTGAGAGATTTGAAAGAATACAGACAATTATCGATAGCGAATATGGAAACATTAATTCTTATATCAATCTTATTGGAAGTGCAAATTATGCATTCCCATCAGTTTTAAAAGCACTTGATACTCCTTTTAACCTAAATCCTCTAGAAGGATCTCGAGGAAAACGATATTTCCCAATGAGCCGAAATATAGATGAATTAAATAATTTGGGAGAAGAATTACTAAACGAATTATTCAAGACTCAAAATTACTATGCAAATTTTGAACCTTATTCTGGTACACAAGCTAATCACATAGTATATCAAGCGATTCTATCTAACGACGACAAAGTTTTAGCCATGTCGCCACGTTCAGGAGGTCATGTTTCTCATAGTTTGTACTTAAAACAACATTATAACTTATTGGAATATGACATTACATCTAACGAAGAGATTGATTATGATGTAATATATAAAATTTGTCTATTGGAAAGGCCAAAACTATTAATAGCAGGGTATAGTTCTTATCCAAGAGCCGTTGATTATGCGATTTTAGGAAACATATGCAAAAAAACGGGAACATTATTGTTAGCCGATATATCTCATACTGCAATATATATTATGGCGGATACACATATTAGTCCTTTTGAACATGCGGATTTTGTTACTTTTACCACTCATAAAACAACACGAGGAATTCGTGGTGGAATTGTAATGTGTAAAAAGAAATTTACTAATGATATTAATAGGGCAATATTTCCAATTGAGCAAGGTGCACCCAAATTTAATGAAGTCCTTGCTAAATTAATTATGTTATATGAATTAAAAGAAATTGATATTAACGAATATGTAAATACGATAATGAAAATTTCGCAAAAATTTGTAGAAATTTTTGTTTCATATGGAATAAAAATATACACATCCGGAACAGATACTCATCTTATACTAATCGACTTACGTAACGAAGAGATTACGGGGCAACAATGTGAGAGTTTACTATGTCAAGAACATATCTTAGTGAATAGAAATCAATTACCTAATGATAAAAGAAATGCATTTGATGCTTCAGGAATCAGACTAGGTGTATTAACTTTAGCAACCATAAATATGAGTTGTAATGACTATAGTTCTGTCGCTGAGATAATAGCTCAAACAGTAGTAAAAAAACAAATCGTTGATAATTCAACCGCCATTGAGATAATGAAGAGATATAACATTGTTAATTAATACCTCCAATGAGGAGACGGACCTAGCATTAGTATGGTATTTTTGTTTGCATAATTATTTGAAATAAATAATCCGTATTTTTTATAATCTCCTGGATAATCATTTAAATTTGCTCCACATTCGTTTAAAGCGCAAATATTATATTTGTACAAAAGTTTCAACCACGGATCCGGAAAGTTTAGTGCCTTATGGTAGTTTATGTCTAAAGCACTTATACATTCTTCAACTGAAAATTCGTTCGATAAATATTTGAGTATTATACAATTACATTCGAACTTTAATATATCAAAGGTTAAATTACTAGGCATTTCTTTCTTTGCAATTGAAAAATACCTCTGTGCTGAAAAATAATCTCTTAAATACATATAAGTAATACCAAGGTTCATAGCCGATTGGTATATTTCATTTGAGCGTATTTCGTGCATACCCTCGAAAGATTTAGTAAGATGTTTTTGGGCAATATCAAGGAGTTTGTTATCTGTCCCTTTACTTTCATATAAATACACAATCCCTAAATTGTTAAGACATGTTAGTGTGGCAAAATTGTTATTAATTGAACAAAAATATTTTTCTGCTTCCTCAATATTCTTTTTTGCTGTTAAGAAATCAAATAGATGACCTGTGTTGCGTAAAATAATATAATAGTAATCTAAATCTATATATTGTCCAACAGAAAATCGTTGAGTTATAGTTTTTATATGTTTAACGCATTCTTCATCTAATCTTTTGTGTTGTAAAGCATTGATAAGTATGCTCCAATTTTCATAAGAATTTAGGTTATCATTAATTGTGTTTATAGCCTCATCATAATGGTATGTTTGTAATAGATACTTTGCTTTAAAACTATTGACATTATAATAATCCTGAAGTGTTTTGCATGAGGTTAGACCGATTTCAAAGTTACTAGTTTTTTGACAAGAATCGAGAATTTGTATAATGGTTTTCAAGGGAAGGAAAACAATAATCTGATCTGGATTCGGGCACATTTCAACAAGTTTACAATAAAATCGGCAGACTAAAAGATAGTTATAATCAGAATAAATAATGTCAATATATTTTTCAAACAATCCAATGTGTTTTATAAAATCAAATTTTAAATGTAATTCCATTAGGGCATTTATGCAAAAAACGAATTCAGCATCTGGAAGTTCATTATAAACCTTATCCATAAACAGTTTATTACAAGACGATATTAGATTTATTAAACGATTTTCTTCTAAAGGAATTTCTTTTGTCTTTTTAGCAGCTTTAATTATTTTATCATGTTGATTGAATAATATGTTATTTTCGATTATCACATATTTAGAAATTTTTAAATCATTTATACTTCTAATAACTTCATTTTCTGTACAAGAATGATTATATAATATTATTTGTTTAACAAAATCGATGCTTATTCCATCATCAAAAATAGCTGTTAAATCTATAATATCTTTTTTTATCTCATCCAACGATAACAATCCGTTTATAATTGGAGAATACTCAAATTCAATATCAGGATTACAATTCAATTGAAAAAACATTTCGTCTATCTCGCGAAAATTTCCGTTGCTAACTAAAGAATAATATGTGTCAATATCACTTAATATTTTCATCCTTAGTTCATCGGTTAGCGTCAAATCGCAAATCTTCTTAAATTCTTTTTTTGTAATATTTGTAATTCTATATGCTTTATTGTTAAAATAAAAAGAATATTTTGATAATAGTCCTTTTCTTATTTCTTCATTTTTGTTAAGTGTATATGCAGAAATAATAGAAACATTTTTTGAAAACTCAGAAACAGCACTTCTAAATGAATCGATGATGTCAATTGGAAGTGTTTGAATATTATCAAATATAAAAAGAATATCTCCTTTATTACTATGCCATTTTAGATAGTCATAGAATATAGTTGTATTGTTTTGATATTCACAGTTCACTTTATCAATACATTCAATATCGAAAATCTGTGAAAGTGTTACTCCTATTGTAGGTATCAAAGCTAATGAAGAGATAATCGTCTTCTTTATATTATTTTTTACAGATACCACATATTTACTGTCTTCTAAAAAACGTAAAAAGGTTTTATCTTTTGCAATAAAATCAGTTGTACGCTGGTTAGTGCCACGACTTTGTAGTACTTTATATATTAAATAATTATAGAATAAATCATTATCTATTTCATTTGGTAATCTTTTAAAGTCACACCAAATAATGGTATTCTTATCAAACATTTCGGATGAAACAATACGATTTAGTAAATATGTTTTTCCACATCCGGATTGACCGTATAATCCGATATTAAAAGAACATCTTTGTTCTTTTATATAGTTCAATATATCAATTTCTTCTTGCCGCTCAAAATGAGCAATCCTATTTTTCAATACTTCAGGCATAGAATCTCCTTTAATTTTATATTGATAATTTTAAGTTATCGGTTGTTGACTTGCTTATTCAAAAATCCTAATTTATAGGATCACAAACATTATTTTATCAACCACAAACAATATTAAAAACATTACAAAATCAATCTTTAATTAGGATTAAAAAAATGGTATAATAAATCTATGTGTGTCTATCCAGCGCACAAATAATCATAATCCGGAGTTGATAAAAATGTTTGAATATCAATTGTTTGTGGATGATTTCTTTAATTACTGTCAGTTTCACAAGAAACTTAGCGATAAAACAATCAGAGCGTACCAAATCGACATGGCTCAGTACCGTGATTTCTCAAATGAACTTACCAAAGAATCCCTTTGGAACTACATAGAATATCTAAATAAGAAGTACAAGCCTAAAACCGCAAAACGCAAGTTAGCCACACTTAAAGCGTTCATTCACTATTTACTTATGCAGGATCTTATAGACTACAATCCCTTTGATAAGATCGAAACGATAATAAAAGAGCCGTTGCTGCTTCCTAAGACGATACCTCTTGACACGATTTCAAGACTCATATCTTTCTCATACAAACAGATCTCGCTGGCAGAAACAGATTATCAACTAAAATGTGCGGTCAGAAATGCAGCCATTATAGAACTGCTGTTTGCGACCGGTGGCAGAGTGGCTGAAATTTGCACTCTGCACGCAGAAGATGTTGACGTTCTTGGTGGCACGGTAAAATTCTATGGAAAAGGGTCAAAGGAACGAATAATTCCTATTGAGAATCAGGCTGTTCTTAATATTCTGAATAGATACCGTACTATGAACGAAGAAAAAATCACATTGGCAAAATACTTTTTCGTAAACAAGCTTGGGAACAGGACCACTGAGCAGTCGGTAAGGAATATGCTGAACAGCTACTGTGCCCTTTGTGGAATCGAAATGCACATAACCCCACATATGTTCCGTCATTCATTTGCTACTTTGCTTCTTGAGGAAGATGTCGACATTCGCTATATTCAGAGAATGCTCGGTCACAGTTCAATAACTACCACTCAGATATATACTCATGTGACCTCTGCAAAACAGAAAGAAATCATAAAAACTAAGCACCCAAGAAACAAGCTTCATATTGTCTGATTATTAGATTAATTATAGCACATTAATTGGAATAAATCAACCTAAATGTAAAAATTAGCACGTTATATGTAATAATTAGCACTTTTACGGGATATAATTAAAAATATTAGCATAAAAATTGGCGATTGAACGAATAATATTAAATCAAGACTGCGGTCGGCTGACGGAGTTTGATGATGTGCTGATACGCAAGGCGATAGAATGCATCAAGGTCATTAGCAAGACAGAGATCATAGTGATATTCAGCGGGGGCTATGAGGTAACAGTCAAAGTAGATAAATGAACATAATACATATCGGTCTGCGGCTTGTCCATAACGGACAGGCGGCAGACCGATCATTTTTTGGGGAGGTGATAGCTATTCCAAATAATTTTGACGGCATTAAGACCCGAAAGTTCGGAGTGGAGGTCGAGCTGACGGGGATAACTCGCTGTCAGGCAGCACAGGCAATGAATAGTGTTCTGAAAGGAGATATTGAGCATTATGGGCGAGCATATTATATCCGTGATGAGCAGTACAGAAGATGGAGCGTTGTATATGACGGAAGCATAACTTCGTACAACAGGGGCGGCGGTTTAGATGATGAATACAAGGTCGAGATCAACACGCCCATTCTTGAATATGATGACATCCCTTTGCTGCAGGAGGTCATAAGGGCGGTGCGAAAGGCGGGAGGGGTCAGCGGCGCCCGGTACATGGCAGGAACGCATATTCACATTGACGGCACTGGATATACACCGCAGAAGCTGAGAAATCTTGTGAATATTTTTTCAAGCAAGGAGGACTATTTGTGGGAGGCCTTGCAGGTCTCATCAATGCGGGAGGGCTACTGCGGCAAGATCGACAGAGATTTTGTTGAGGCAGTCAACCGAAGAAAGCCTAAAACCAAGGAAGAATTCAGCAGGCTGTGGTACACTTACTGCGGTACACTGAGTCATTCGTTGGGACATGGCAGCCGTTATAAAGCGCTTAATTTGCACTCATTTTTTGAAAACGGTCACTTCGAGGTAAGGTGTGCTAACGGCTCTCCTCATGCTGGTGTTTTAAGGGCAGAACTGTGTCTGATACTCGCCATAAGCAATGCGGCGATGACAAAAAAGTATTGTTCGCCTGCGGTCAGCTACAGCGATAACATGAGGTACAGTTTCAGAGTATGGCTTCTGAATTTAGGCATGATAGGCGATGAGTTCAAAAACTGCCGAATGCATCTGCTAAAGCACCTTGACGGCAATATCGCATGGCGGCACCCCGAGGACGCACTCGCGCAGAGGGAAAGACTGAGAGCAGAGCGAGAAACCGCCCGTAACGCGTGTGCGCGCCCCGTGTCGAGCGAAACGGACGAGGTCGGGGAAACACCCGCCGAAGAAGAAAGACCCGCTGTGAGCGATTTTGACGGCGTTTCGGATGAGGACTTTTTGGCAGAGGAAACCGAGGGTCTTCTGTACCCGACATGAGGGAGGTGAAGAAGTATAGCAGAAAAGAAAACATATATTGCCTACGGAAGCAACATCAACCTTGAGCAGATGGCGCGGCGGTGTCCGAACGCCGAGGTCATCAGTACGGCAATGCTTGAAAACTACGAATTGGAGTTCAGGCGAGTGGCGACTGTTGTGCCAAAAGAAGGGGCGAGAGTTCCGATCCTGCTGTGGCAGATAGACGAGTAGGACGAACAGAGCCTTGACAGATATGAGGGTTTTCCAAACCTATACCGAAAGGAAGAATTTGAGGTCGAGCTGGGCGGCAGTACGATAAAGGGAATGGCTTATGTGATGAACGGCGGACAAATCTCTCCTCCACAGCCATATTATTACTTTGGCATTCTCGAAGGCTACAAGGCGAACGGCATGGATACCAAATATGTCGAAGATGCGCTGTGTCGGGCATTTGCCGCTAACGCTTGCATAGAGGACGAAGAGCCCGACTGCGGCATTGAAGAAGCCGACAGCGAAATTAATATGGGATAGAGGTGAAATGATGATTTACAGGAAATTTTATATCAGCATAACTGAGAGCGATGAAATTTGCAGGACTGATTATGAGGGGAAAGAAATAACCTGCGAGGGCTTTAATTTCGAGGTTTACCCGAAAGAAAACCGCACTCAGAAAATCGATGAGTTTTCCGCTGCGGTGGGGTTTGAGATTTTGGAAAAGAGTCTGCCCGAAGCCGAGCAGTTTGTTAAGGATCATATTGACCTCGAGGGGGCTGAACTAAAAGGATTTATTAACGAAACCTGCGAATCGGAAAGCAGAAGTCAGACCGATGGCTTGCCTATGTGAGTTTTTGTTTTATTTCCTCTTGACTTGTCGAAAAAGGCGTAACAGCGTGGTTTTATGGATGTCATCAATTTTGTGGAAGCGGTGTCCTTGCATAAAATAATGTTGATATTCCCGTTCTTAGCGTCATCAAGCAAGCGCTGCACGCCCGGTCTGTCAAAGTCGGTGCCGCTGTAACCGTCATCAATATAAATATCGTAAAGGTTCCAGCCCTGTTCCTTGACATACTTCGTGAGGATAAGTTTCTGATTTTCTATTGAAAGGGACTCGCCAGCCCTCATATCTTCTTGCGAGAGCCTAACGTAAATCCCGACATTATATATATTAAGCGTCACAAATGGATAGTCCCATAAGCGACCTTTACCGATAAAACAGAATAACCCAAAAAAGAGTATCGATCTCCTATAATACGGGAGACTGATACTCTTTTTATTTTTATTGTAAGTTTTGATCTTCCTATCC
>JAFUTU010000019.1 GCA_017484095.1 Ruminococcus sp.
ACGAATCACTGTCGTGCTGTACCTTTATTTCCTCAGTCTCGGTACCCAAGACCTTCCTTCGAGCTTCTTCTCACCCAAAGGTCTTAACTAAAGGGTTTTCTTTCGTTATTGTTCGGTTTTCAAGCTGCAAGTTGCTGCACCACTCTCTTTTGGGTCAGCTTGAATATTATATCATATCCTTACCCAATTGTCAAGTGGTTTTTTAAAGTTTTTTTGGAAAAACTTAAAAAACAGCGTAAAAAATCCGCCGTTATACAGCGGATGATTGGAGGCGCCACCCGGATTTGAACCGGGGATCAAGGTGTTGCAGACCTACGCCTTACCACTTGGCTATAGCGCCCTGAAGAGCGGATTACGAGGCTCGAACTCGCTACCTCCACCTTGGCAAGGTGGCGCTCTACCAGATGAGCTAAATCCGCATAATTATTACAGTTCAGAAGTCAGACATCTGACACCCGTCAACGACCGCATGACACCCATGGACGACCGCGCCGCTAATCAGAGCCCTCTGCCGCAGAATGTTTGCCACGCTTCTCAACCGTACCTAGTGCTTCCGGACGGAATCGAACCATCGACACGGGGATTTTCAGTCCCCTGCTCTACCTACTGAGCTACAGAAGCATGCCCTGTACTTTTCAGTATATGCAGGACTGTATATCTTGTTAAAGACAAGCGACCGGAATGGGGCTCGAACCCACGACCTCTAGCGTGACAGGCTAGCGTTCTAACCAACTGAACTACCCGGCCAAATGGGAACTACAGGGCTCGAACCTGTGACATTCTGCTTGCAAGGCAGACGCTCTCCCAGCTGAGCTAAGCTCCCATTATCGTCAAGTGACGATATTTATTATACACTATACATCTGTTTTTGTCAAGAGCTTTTTAGAAAAATTCTTAAAATAATTGTAAAAACTTCTACCTTTTTGCAGCCTCTGCAAGCGCTCTTATCTCATCAGATGTAAAATGGTATTTTTTCTCGCAGAACTGGCAGTTCACCTCTGTTCCGCCGTCTTCTTCAAGCTCTTCAAGGTCTTTGCTGCCGAGAGACACCAGCGCCTTTTCCACTCTGGCTCTTGAACAGTCACACCTGTAATTCACCTCAAAGTCATCAAGCACATTCGGCTCCAGACCTTCAAGTGCTTTCATCGCTATCTGCTCAACTGTCAGACCGCTGCTCAGCATCTCCGTCACCGACTTCATACCGTTTATATTCTTCTCGATAACGTCTATAGCCTCCTCGGGTGCAAATGGCAAAAGCTGGACAAGAAATCCACCTGCACAGTTGACCGTCAGATCAGGGTTTACAAGCACTCCCAGAGCGCAAACGCTCGGTACCTGTTCGCTCAGTGCAAGATAGCTCGTTATATCCTCAGCCACCTCGCCTGACACTATCGGCACCTGACCGCTGTAGGGCTCTTTCAGACCAAGGTCCTTGACCACACTAAGTGTGCCCCGAGTGCCTATTGCTCCCTTGACATCGAGTTTTCCCTTATCATTAAGAGGTATCTCGACAACGGGGTTCTGCACGTATGCTTTAACATTTCCGAAGCTGTCAGCCACACATATAAGGGCGCCCGTCGGACCGTCACCTGCCATTCTTACGGTAACGCTGTCTTTTTCGCCTTTCAGCCCGAAGCCGAGCAGCGAAGTTGCCATAGCGAGCCTTCCAAGACCTGCAGTTACCACTGCGGAGGTCTTGTGTATTTTCTCTATTCTTGAAACTATATCTTTTCCTTCAATTGCCGAGCACACCACAGATGCGTCCTTGCTCAGCGTTCTAACTATTCTTCCCATTTTTATTAACCTCTGTTTTATTTATTTTTATGTACGATCATATCAGTTTCTTTTCCATTCCGATACAATCAAAAGTATCACCGTGAATGATATTATCATCAGTAACAGCATATCCGATTTTTCTGTAGAATTCTACTGCTACGGTTCGGCTTTCAACAACAGCAGTAAGGAACCCCTTTTCTTCCAGCCATTTTTCGGCTTCCAGAACAGTCTGCTTCCCCAGACCTTTGCCACGGTATTCAGGCAAAACAACTACCCTGCCTATCATAGCGCTGTTTTCATCGAGCTTATAAAACCTGCAAGTCGCAACAGGAAAATCACCGTCCGTCAGAACGATATACTCGGTGCTCGGAGTGTCATATTCATCGAACTCCCGGCGCAAAGAAATATTATGCTGTTTCGCCATTCCCTGAATGCGGACATAATAAGCGCCTGCGCGCTGCCATGTTTGCGATGCTCTGATGACCTGAATGTTCATTGACGCTTCTCCGTTCTAAGTGTTTGAGATCTTCTAACAAAAATATACCACTTATTTTTAGTTATTAACCGAAGGCTAAGACCTTCAATTGGCAAGTACCTTATCTATTCCCTATTACCTATTACCTGATACGAGTTGCTATGCTCTATCTTTAGGGGGCTTTCCAGGCACTCGCCGCGCGGCTATCTCGATACTCTATGTACAGATTAGCAGCAACAAATCTGCCCGAAGGCTAAGACCTTCAATCGGCAAGTGCCAAACTAACAGAGTATAAATGTTCGCGCAGCGTTACTATTTAATAGCTTAAAACTAAACTACCCCCCTCCCCTCCGCGGGAGGGCAAAATCAGTAATAACAATAGCTACTTACGCGGGGTGGGGGAGGCGGTGCAGGTGCACGCACCTGCCGTGCGGCGAGCACTAAAAGTGTCCGTGGGAACCGCCGTGCGAACGACCGCTGGAGGAGTGATGTGTCGATGATCCGCCGTGACCGCCTGATGAGGACTGCCTTCTCACCTTTGATACATTCTTGTAGAGGAAAATGTCCTCCTTGATGCCGGGAACGAAGCTGCCCGGGCGGAAGTAGTCAGCAGCGCCTTTTTTGAACGCAACGGAACTGAGCTGCTTTTTATAATGCGTACATACTGCAAATGCTATTATAAGCGCTATCACTGCGGCGGATACCAAAGCCATAAAGCTGAACGGCTTTCTGGGTAGGTTGCCGTAATCATAAGGGCTGCCGTTTTCAGCCTTAGTGCAGAAATCATCGCAGAGATCTGCAAATGTACCGAAAGCGGTAACATAATCGTCATTTCTGAGCGCAGGCAGGAACTGATCCTGCATATATTTTTGACCTGCGTCTGTGAAATACGGTATGCCCTTGCCGTAGGTCGAGATAGCCCAGTCACGGTTCTCCATACTGATAAGGAAGAGGATACCGTCATCACCGGGACCGTAGCCGCAGCCGTTATAGTCATAATAGTCATCGGCATACTGCTCAGAGGTCTTCATGCCTATGCTTTGCGTTGTAACTATGATTATGTCGAGCTCATGCTTTTCGCTGTACTCATCAAGCTTTTTGAGAAGCCTCTCCTCATCGGGAGGGTCAAGAAGGTCAGCGCCGTCTACAAGTCTCGGAACGAGCCTGTTCTCGGGGATCGTTCTTGTGAGCTCGTTCTCATTGATTAAGCCGGGGTCTGAGGTATCATAGTTTGCAGCCTCAGAGCTTTCCTCGCTGTCATCTTCAAACAGGGTAGCATTATCGCCGAGTGCTGTGAAATAATCTGCGGTGATAGGTGTGCCGCTTGCTGCTGCCTCACCTGCATCTGAAAGGACCTGACAAAAGTTTTCGGCAGCCGCGTATATAGCCTCGTTAGAGAAAACACCGTCAGCAAACGAGGTATACTTATCATAAAGGTCATACTCAAAATAAGCAAGAGTAGTGCTGTCAAAAGCGTTCTGATTATCATGTATGATATAGACATACAGGTCGTTTGCCTCAAAGCTGTAAACCATTGCAAGGCAGCTGCTGTAAGAGGACAGACCTTTATCGTCACAGTACTGTATAGCGTCGCTGAAATCAAGGTCTTCAAACGCATCGGATATCATTATAACTCCGCAGATGTTATACTTATCCAGAGTATCACTCAGCTGTGCAGAAAGAGATGTCAGCTGGTCTTCGGTAAAAGTGCCGCGGTAGTCCGCTATCTTAACATCGGAAGATGCTGTGTCGGCAAAAGTCGGAAGGGCAAAAGTGAACACCGTCAGAAGAGCCGTAAAGAGTGAAAGTATCTTTCTCATAAGCCGAACCCTCCCAAGAAGAACCACAGGATAAAGTAGAGTGCAGCTGTGCACGGGATCATCAGCAGCCAGAAGGTGCGCC
>JAFUTU010000020.1 GCA_017484095.1 Ruminococcus sp.
AAAATCTTGTAAATTCTTCTAAACAAAAAAGCTGCCACCGAAGTGACAGCTTTAGAAATCGTATTAACCCTTTACGCTTCCGAGAGCAACACCACGAATGATGAACTTCGAGAGGATGAGGTAAACAATAACAACAGGGAGTATAGCAATAAGTATGTACATATAGAACAGACCCATATCTGTCTCCTGAGGTCCTGCGTTTCTCATCGCGGACAATACAAGCGGAACTGTGTAGTTCGCCTTACTTGTAATTACCAATCTAGGCATAAAGTAGTTGTTCCAGTTAGCAACGAATGTAAAGATGAGCTGAACAGCGTATGCAGGCTTCAGAATAGGAGTTACTATCCTGTTAAATGTCATAAACTCGCCGCAGCCATCGATTCTCGACGCCTCAACGATCTCAAGCGGCAGTGCTGATTTCAGGTACTGCTTCATAAAGTAATATGTAGCAGGTGCAGCAGCTGCAGGAATGATAAGAGGAATGTAGTTGATAAGAATGCTCTTAGAATCAGTCAGACCCCAAGCCTTTACCATTCTGTAGAAACCGATAGCAGAAGACTGCGTCGGAACCATCATTACTATGAGGATAAACATATCAGCAACTTTTCTGAGTTTGAAATCAAATACATGAATAGCATAAGCAGTAAGTGCCGATACATATACGCTAAGAATAGAAGCACAAGCGGAGATCAGGAGTGAGTTTCTCAAAGCCTTGAATACACTACCGAATGATACAGTAGTTGTGCTGTTGAAAAGCTTCTTGAAGTTGTTCCAGAGCAGTCCGCCCGGATAAAGCTGTAGACCTGTCTGCTTCTTCTCTCTTGTTGCATTCATTAACAGAAGATAAAACGGAAACAGCGAAAGTATTACAAGAATAACAAGCACTGTATAAGCGATAATTCTTCTGACAAGAATATTAGTGGAGCTGGCCTGAGAGCCAACAACATCAGTTTTTACTGCCATTCAAATTACCCCCTTACCTTCTTCTTTTTCTTTTTCTTCTTATCATTGTCCTCAGATGTAAGCATCATAGCAAGACCAATAATAAGAGTGAAAATGAATATCAGAACAGATAGAGCCGAGGCTTTACCTATATTTCCGTCTTTGTTTGTCTGAATGATCATAACGATCGTCTTCAGAGTAGGTTTACCTTCAACTATCGGGTTACCGAGGTCATTAGTCAACAGAGACGGTACGTCGTACATCTGCAAACCACCGATAAGGGAGGTAATAAGAACAAAAGAAAGAATTGGTCTGATAAGCGGCATAGTGATCTTCCAGAAAATATCTGTAGATGTAGCGCCGTCGATCTGAGCCGATTCATAAAGTGATGGGTCAACACCCATGATAGCTGCCATCAGAAGGATGGTAGTATTACCATACCAAAGTATGAAGTTGATGAAACCAACAACTGAACGAGCTGACCAGGCATTCTCAGCAAGAACATCAAATCCAAAGATATCATAAAGTGCGCCGCCCTTTGAACACAGGTTGTAGAAAAGGAACGCAATAGCCGAAGCCATGATAACATTCGGGAGATAGATAACTGTCTTGAAGAAGCCCTGAGCCTTCAGCTTCAGGTTAAGATCAGTGAACCATACTGCAAGTATGAGTGAAACAAGGATCTGTGGTATAAATCCAATGAGCCACATAGAAATAGTGTTCCAGATAGTCTGGAAGAAATCGCTGCCTGATTTAAAAATCTCGGAATAGTTACCGAAGCCGCACCATTCCGGCACAACTTCAACAACTTCTCTTGTCCAGCCGCCGCCGATCGCACCCTTATCGAGCTGATAGTCCATAAAGCTGTAATAGAAGGTCTGGATCAGTGGGTAAAGAGAGAACACACAGTAAACAGCGAAGAAAGGGATAAGAAAGATATAGCCCCATTTTGCGTAGCTGACGCTTTTTCTCTTCATATACAATACCTTAAATAATTGCGAGCAATCATATTCCTTTCTGTAAAATTAAGCAAATAATAGGGGGGGATTGCTCCGCCCCCTATATTTAGCTTTCTTTAGATTATTAGAAATCGTAAGTAAGAGTAGGATAGAGCTCTGACAGAGAGGTCTTGAATGCTGCAAGTGCATCCTCATAAGAAGATGTATTGCCAAGGAAGTAATCCTTCATAGCGCCCTGGAACTTCTCGTTGCATCCCTGATCATAAGCAGAAAGCTTGTTGCTCAGGTCGATCTTATCAGCAGCAGCTGTAAGCAGCTCGAGGTGATCCTGACCACCGAGGAACGGATTGGTGTAACCGCCGTCGATGAGCTCCTTGATAGCAGCCTTGTTGTTTGTGTAGTCTTGCTCGCCCTCAGTAATAGCCTTAGCTACGTCCTTGTTGCAAGTCATAACTCTCATGATATCAGCAACGATATCCTGGTTGTCGGAGTCGATTGCGCCGCAGATCCAAGTACCACCCCAATAGTAAGCCTGAGGACCCTCAGTAGCTCTCCAGTGACCGTAACCACCGTTGCCCTCTTCCTCAACGCCGCCGTCATCAACAGCAGTATCAAGTGTGTTAGGCAGAAGGGTGAAAGGAATGCCCCATGTAGAGAAGAAGTAACCGAATACCTTACCATCGATCTTCATACCAGCAGCCCAAGCCTCGTCCCAAAGAGAAGTCTTG
Organism: Ruminococcus sp.; assembly: GCA_017484095.1. Taxonomy (GTDB): domain Bacteria; phylum Bacillota; class Clostridia; order Oscillospirales; family Ruminococcaceae; genus Hominimerdicola. Next base: position 2,630 of record JAFUTU010000020.1, read on the forward strand.
TTGTTGTAGCCGGCATCTGTGTATTCCTTAGTCTTGTCAACCCATTCCTTCAGCTGAGGATCAACTGTAACCTTACCGTCAGCATCAACCCAAGGAGCAGACATATTGTTGGAATAGCATCTGTAAGTATCGTCGAAACCGGAAACCATGAAGATTCCAGCGTCCTTCATCTTAGCTGCTGTATCGGTGAAAGCGTCCCAATCCTTTACAGCTTCCTGTACAGTTGCGGGATCGGAAGAACCGAGAACCTGCTCTGCATAGTCAGCATTGTAGAGGTAAAGACCAGGAGTTGCCTGCCATGAAAGACCCTTGAGCTCGCCTGTAGCTGTATCTGTAGCAACGTCCTTTGTGTACTGATACATTTCAGCCATATCGTCCTCTGTGATGCCAAGGTCCTGAACTGAAAGTGCAACGTCACCGTTAGCATACTTCAGAGCGTAGTCAGCTTCCATAAGGAACATATCTACCTTGTCAGCGCTGTCCTTCTGTCCAGCAAGAGCCTCATCGAGCTTGGTCTGGTAAGCGTTACCTTCGTTCTCGATCTGTACCCAGTTAACAGCTACACCGTCGATAGAAGTGATGCTTCCGTCAGCGTCTGTCTCGAGAGTCTTGGATGTGCCCTGCGGATAATACTTGTCAAGTCTTGACTTGAACTCTGTGTTCCAGCAGTAGATCGTCAGAGTGTTCTTGGACTCGTCTGAAGAATCTGCACCGTGAAGATCAGCAGTGTTGGTTCTGTCCTCAGACTTGTTGATTCCTGTGCCGTCGCCAGCCTTGGAAGTCGTGCTCTTCTTAGCATCAGCTGTAGAAGAAGAACTGTCGTCTCCGCAAGCAGTCATCATAGAAGCTGCCATGCAGAGGCTGAGAGATCCTGCAAGAACTTTCTTTAAGTTTGCCATAATAAATTTCCTCCTTAAAAATCGCATTATATTTTTATTACGCAGCTATTTGCTGCTAATTAATGCCGTGTGTTTTTTCAGCCGAGCCTCTTCACTGAGCCACCCTCGATCAATTCACCGTCGATCGTGATGACCTCTTTAAAGGTCGTCTGCGGACTCTCTATGAGAGCCACTAATTCTTTTGCCGCCGTCGCACCGATCTTCGCAGTGTCCTGCAGATAAGTCGTCAGCTTTGGTGACAGGAGCTGTGAATAAGCTATGCCGTCATAGCCAACTACCGAAACATCTTCGGGTACCGAAAGACCAAGATCCTTTATCGCATTAAACCCGCCCATCGACGAATAATCATCGGGCATAAAAATACAGGTAGGCCGATCCGATTTCCGAAGTAATTCCTTGGTCAACTTGTATGTCAGCTCAGGATTATGATAGTCACCGTTCAACAGCCATTCATTCCTTAAATCTATCCCCCTGCTCTTACAAGCCCTGTAAAAGCCCGTGAACCTTCTCTCAGCTACCGCCGATCGGTTCCCTTGGATATATGCTATCTTTTTGTGACCCAGTCCCGTTACATACTCGACCAGTTCTTCCATACCTTTTTCGTTGTTTGACATTATCGCCGTTCTGCAGTCAAATATATGGTCGATAGTAACAACAGGTATGTCGCCGTTAATTACCTCATAGACATCAGGTGAAGTGAAATCCGTGCATACAAGGATCACCCCGTCAATGTTTCTGTACTTGCAATGCTCGTAAGCAGTCATTTTCTGCTTCCCAACGTCCCTATTAATAAAGGTAATGTCATAGCCATAAGCCTCAGCCGCAGTCTTGAAGCTATCCAGCACCTTCGCAAAGAACTCATGTGTCAGACCGCTTCCGGCCTCATCAAGATACATCACACCAAGGTTATACGTACGGTTGGTTTTCAAAGCGCGCGCCTGCGAATTCGGGAAATACCCCATTTCCTTTGCCGCCTTGATCAACCTTTCCTTCGTAGCCTCGCTGACGTCCTTGTGACCGTTCAAAGCCTTGCTTACTGTAGCAACCGAAACGCCGCAACGAACGGAAATATCCTTCAATGAGACCATTGGGATTTCCGCCTTTCAGCTTGATTTTAAACGATTAAGTAACCGTCTCTCAAGACTTATAATCTAACGTTTCCGCTATTTAAGACTATACAATATTTCACGAAAAATTTCAAGTGTTTTTGCGTATTTTTTGTGACCTTGTAATAAAATATGTTGATTTCGACAGAATTTCACGCTGACATTTGTGCACTTTGTCAATATATAAATATGCCTTGTAATCGTTTTGTTACAAGCTATATCTGATTATCCGAAAATTAAAACTTATTATAAATGTATAGCGAAAAAGCAAAAATTCTGTTAAACGGATTTTCTTACATCTATTCAAAATGACTATAACTGAAATTGCAAATCTGTTCCAATTGAACAAAATGCAACAGTTATTTCATAATTGCGATGTAAAATATTATCTAAAACGTTTTCGGAAATTTCAGTTCAAAACTCAACATTTCTGCATATTTTAATATAAATTCACCTCCATATACATATATATAGTATACACCCACAGATGCAGTTATGTCAATCTACTGTAAATGCTTGACAAACAGGCGCCCTTGTGTTATAATAATGAGCGTTGAATGTCTCCGTAGCTCAGCAGGATAGAGCGTTCGCCTCCTAAGCGAAAGGCCGTGAGTTCGAATCTCGCCGGGGACGTTAAAAGCACGCAGCTATGCGTGCTTTTTTTATATTTCTATTTTTGAGAGCGTCTCGCCTACCTTACTGTGGATAACGAGATCACAGCTGCTGTCCATAGGTGTTGGGTCGCGGTTTATAAGAACAAGATATTTGCCCTTGAAATACCTCACCATACCCGCAGCCGGATAAACTGTCAGCGAAGTGCCTGCGATAATAAGGGTATCGCACTCTGATATATCCTCTACCGCTGATGTAACAGTCTTATCGTCAAGACCCTCTTCATAGAGAACAACATCAGGCTTTATCACACCTCCGCAGTAACACTTTGGTATACCTGTGGACTCAACTATAGTCTCGACTGGGTAGAACTTGCCGCACTTAGTACAATAATTTCTGAGAACACTGCCATGCAGCTCAAGAACACGCTTACTGCCGGCAGCCGTATGCAGCCCGTCTATATTCTGAGTTACAACGCTCAACAGCTTGCCCTTCTCTTCCATTTCGGCAAGCTTCAGGTGAGCCTTATTTGGCTTAGCATCCAGGCAGAGCATCTTTGCTCTGTAAAAGTCAAAGAATTCTTCTGTCTTGTGTACGAAAAATGTGTGGCTGAGCATTTGCTCGGGAGGATATTTGAATTTCTGATTGTACAGGCCGTCAACTGATCTGAAATCAGGGATACCGCTTTCGGTAGACACGCCAGCGCCTCCAAAGAACACGATCTTTTTAGAATCATTGATTATTTCCTGCAAAGTCATCGTCTTATCCTCCTTATCATCATTTGCAAAAGGGACACATAGCTGTGTCCCTTGCTTTTATTGTACCCAATACATAAATACGGGTGTGCCGAGCTCGATGTTTTCATAAACATACTGCGCTTTTTCAAACGGCATATTTATGCATCCGTGTGAGCCCCAGGTAGATGACTTATATCTGTCGCCGCCGAAAACTCCGTTCTGCCACGAAGCATCGTGCAGACCTACACCGATAGTAGAAATATAGTTCCAGTATTCTACATAGGACGCATATGAATGACCGTCAGATTCACCGACAAGAGTCTTGCCCCTCTCCTTGTACCAGAGCTTATATACGCCCTCAGGAGTATTACGCGACTCATTCGGATAGCCCGATACTATATCGCTTTCCATCATGACCTTGCCGTTTTTATAATACCAAAGGTGCTGGGCATAAAGGTCAACTTCTATATAAGTGTTGCTGTAATCTGTATCTTCGGTTCTCCAGTCCTCATTGCAGGCATACTCAAAATACGAATCGGGATTTACATAATAGATAGGCTCGATATCTGCATCTGTACCTTCTTCTATGAGTTCAACGAGCATATCTCTGGTCTTTTCCTTATCTATCCACCAGCCGTAGCAGCCCTGCCCTGCCTTAACGGTTATAGTACCGTGATTTGTAGACTTGAATTTTCTGTCTATGCCATAGGTATCGTACTTAGCTGCTACCTCATCGACATATTCCATGCACTTATCCTTATCTACATAATAGCCGTCGGTAACATCTTCACCGTTGAAAATTATCCAGTCCATGACCCTGTCACCGTAAAGGGTCTCGGTGGTATATGTGAAGTCAAGGTTTATCTCGATATTATAGAGATTATTCAGCTTTTCGCAGGTATCCTCGAGCATTTCTGCTGTTATCTTCGGTTTCTGGTAGCAGTCGGCATTTGAGAGATCTATCTCAAACTTAAAGTCATCAAGCTCTCTCTCAACGAACTCATTCAGAGAATCAAGCCTGCTCTCATCGACCTTTTCACCGTACTTCTCGGCAACGATAGTAAAGCCCTTTGTGCCGTCCTCCGTTATGTAAGCGTCCTGAGGCTCCTTGGCAGTCTGTGCTTCGAGCATCTTTCTTTTTAGCTCTGACTCAAGCTTTTTCTTATCGTATGTGAATTTTGTATCAAAGGTATAGGTGGTCGTCTTGAACTTTGCAGAGAACCACGAGTAGTGATCCTGCTGAGAATAATACTTCTTAACAAGCTCTTTAGTGTTGTCATTGTAGCCTATACTTGCCATATCGATATAAAAGCGCGAGCCGTCAGGCTTCAGGAAAGTGACAGATTCCGGAATAACGGAGTTTTCCTTCAAAAGCTTGTAGGCATCACCCTGCGACTTGCCGCTTACATCTACGCTGTTTATATATGTATTATCAAGAAAAGTGCCTTTATAAGAGTTCATGCCCAGAAGATAAAAAACTACTCCTCCGCAGATCATAATAACAACAAAGGTTGAAAACAAAACGATAGGCATTTTGCTTTTTTTCTTAGCTTTTTTCTTGGTCCCGACCTTTTTGCTCGAAGTGCTCTTTTTCTTTGTTCCCGAAGATGCTGTCTTCTTTTTTGTCTGAGTGGCTGTTCTCGGCGCAGCAGATGGCTGATAGTATTCGTTATCAAAGCTGCTGTTGGAATTCATAGACATATTCTTAGCGATGAGCCTTGCCATATCTTCCTTGGCAGCACTTTCAGATCTGTGCTCAGGCATTCCCTTGATGAAATTTTCGTTTGATTCGTACATATCGTCAGATGTCTCCTTAAATCGTAAAACATAACTATCCAATTTGCATTATACTACATTTTATCCCCTTTTTCAAGAGCTAATTTATCACAATATTGCAATAGTTTTAATGTTTAAACTATACAAATCCCCGCCAAAGCCTGACAATGAATTTTTATTGCCGCTTTCCTTCAAATTGATATGAGTTTTGGACTAAAGAAAGAAAAAATCGGAGAAAAGTGAAATTATTTTGTAAAACTACTTGCAAAATCAAAATAACTGTATTATAATAGTATCAGCAATAATTTTTGAAAGAAGGATAATTATGAGCGATATCAGAATCGAACTCGCAAAAACTCTGAAAGAAAAGCCGACTGATGAGTCAAAGCTTGGCTTTGGTCACATCTTCACAGATCATATGTTTGTAATGAACTATGACACAGGTGAGGGCTGGCACGATGCAAGGATAGTTCCGTTTGATGATGTTAGTCTTTCACCTGCGGCTATGTGTCTGCATTACGGACAAGAGATCTTTGAGGGTTTGAAGGCTTACAGGACCGCAGACGGCACTGTTCAGCTGTTCAGACCTGATGAAAACTACAAGAGAATGAACGTATCTGCTGAGAGAATGGTAATCCCTAAGATAGATGAGGAATTCATGATCGAAGCGACCAAAAAGCTCGTAGAGGTCGAGGAGGAGTGGGTACCTCATTCTGACGGAGCGTCACTTTACATCAGACCTTTCATTTTTGCAACCGATCCTTATGTAGGTGTCAGACCTGCAGATCACTATCTGTTCCTTATAATCCTTTCACCATCGGGCGCTTACTACTCTACTGGTCTTAACCCTGTTAAGATCTATGTTGAGCAGAAATATGTCCGTGCAGTAAGAGGCGGAACTGGTTTTGCTAAAACTGCTGCTAACTATGCTATCTCTCTGAAGGGTCAGGACGAAGCTCACGAGCAGGATTACGAGCAGGTACTCTGGCTTGACGGCGTTGAGCAGAAGTATATCGAAGAAGTGGGTTCAATGAACATCTTCTTCGTAATCGACGGCGAAGTTATCACTCCTGAGCTGACAGGCTCTGTACTTCCCGGTATAACAAGAAAGAGCGCTCTTGAAGTTTGCAGAAGCAAGGGCATCAAGGCTACCGAAAGAAGGATCACCATTGAAGAGGTTGCCAAGGCTTATGACGAAGGCAAGCTTGATGAGGTATTCGGCACAGGTACTGCTGCTGTTATCTCCCCTGTTGGTCATCTGAAGTGGGGAGACAAGATAATGACTATCAACAACAACGAGATCGGACCTATCTCTCAGATGCTTTACGATACCATGACAGGTATACAGTGGGGCAAGATACCTGACGAGTTTGGATGGACTGTTAAGATCAAGTAAAACGCTAAACGCCCGAGTTAACTCTCGGGCGTTTTATGTATTGCCGCAGTGTTTTTACTGCGGCTTTTTTCATTTTATATATGAAGGGTCTATATATGCGATCGGGTCTATCCATTCGCCGTTTTTCTTCAATGCAAAATGAAGATGCGAAAGCTCGGCAGACTCGCACGACGCTGTATCCCCTACCGCTCCGATTATCTGTCCTGCGCTAACTTCATCACCCTCTGACACTGTCATCTCGGGAGAGAGGCTGTAATAATGACCGATAACGCCGTCACCGTGGTCGATCGTGATGCAGTTGCCCCAGAGAGCATCCTCCCATATCTCAAGAACGGTGCCCTTATTCATAGCTTTCACTGCGGTTCCCTTATCAGCCTTGATATCCACACCGTCGTGTGTCTTCCAGACGTTGAGGGTCTCTGACTTTACAAGCTCACCGTTTGAAAACGCATTCAGTATCTCACCGTTTACAGGCATAACATTAGGCTGGGTCTTCAGGCTAAGATCCTGCTTTGATGAACTGTCATCAGCTGCTGCCAATGAGCTGCTGCTGTCATCAGGTTTGAGAACATCATCGAGCTTCTCGTCGATCTGTACCTCTCTGTAGGAATAGTCGGGAGTTTCAGCCGTATACTGCTTATTCATATCATCAACTGTTTTGTTATAAGCCGCGATACCTGCCCCTCCGAGTGCGACAGCACATGCCGCAAGTGTGATGTAGGCGCCCTTGACACCGATTGCCTTGCCGAGCGCCGACTTTTTCAAACTCAATCTTTTCATTTTTATCGCCTTTCTCCGATCAAAAATCACCGACATTTCGTCGGAATGCTATATGCTGTCGGCGGCATATAAGCTTTGGTATTATTTTTGTCAGAAAATTCTCAATTATTCATCAGGCAATAAAAAAGCTCAGGAGCTTAAATCATATTATTCTCGAGCACTGTCCTCCAGATACGTTTTTACCTCGCCAAGGCTTTGCTTATAAACTTCGACGAGCTTTAGTATCTCATCAGTTGGAATAAGCATATCAGGCACCATTACGGTATGCAGCCCTGCCCTGCTGGCAGAAATAATACCGTTGAAGGAATCCTCAACACAGGCTGCATTTACAGGCGCAACTTCAAGCTTTTCACACGCAAGAAGATAGATATCGGGCTCAGGTTTTGAATGCTCTATCATATCACCGCCTACTACTACCTCAAAAAAATCGAGCAGACCTGCGCCTTTGAGCTCGGCACAAACAGTTTTATAGCTAGTTGATGATGCGAGGCCAAGCTTTATACCGCTTTCTTTGAGGAAGCCGAGCAGTTCAAAAACTCCTGACTTTAAAGGCAAGCCCTCTTTCTCGATAAGCTCTCCCATAACGGTTTTTGCTTCTGTATATAGGTTTTCGACCGAGACCTTATCACCATATGCCTGATCGAATATCATCATAGTATCCTTTGTGCTCCTGCCGATGCACTTTTTGGCAATCTCGGATATATCACCCAGGTCATAGCGGTCAGCTACTATCTGCCAGCACCGCAGTCCAAGTCTTTCCGAATCGAATATTACTCCGTCCATATCAAAAACGAACGCCCTAACATCATCAAGTTTAAATTTCATTTTTATCTCCTATCTGAAATACATATAAAGGTCGCACTTTATCATACCATTATAAAGCTTTCTTTTTTTGTCAGCCTTTTTGCCGAAAAACTTCTCAAAATCTTCATGAGGTGAGATAACATAGCAGGGATAATCCTTATCCGGTCTCAGCTTCTGACCCAGCTTTTTGTAGAGCTCCTCAGCCTGTTTTATTTCAAGAAGTCTCTCACCATACGGCGGATTTACTACAGTGATAGAATTCTCTATCGGTGTATGATGTGCAATATCACGGCATTTCACTTCGATTTTTGAAGAAACTCCAGCCTTTTTTGCATTTGCTGCTGTGAGTTCGCAGGCAAATTCGTCAATATCAAAACCGTAAGCTTTAAATGCTGTATCTCTGACTATCATATCCATAGCTTCACTTCTAGCCTGCTGCCAAACATTTGAAGATATCTGCTGCCAGCCCTGAGCTTCAAATGTTCTTCTGAGACCGGGCGCGATGTTGTGTGCCTTATAAGCAGCTTCGATCAGAAGCGTTCCCGAACCGCACATTGGATCTACCACGGTTGAGTCCGCTCTTACCCTTGCGAGATCAACTATTCCTGCCGCCAGAGTCTCCTTTATTGGAGCTGCATTTGAAATTCTTCTATAGCCGCGCTTATGGAGCCCATCACCCGAAGTGTCCAGAGTTATAGATGCAATGTCCTTATGTATCGAAAAGCGGATACGGTGCCTTGCTCCAGTTTCTTCAAATCGGGCAATGCCGTAAGCTTTGCCAAGGCGAGTAACGATCGCTTTTTTGATTATGCTCTGACAATCGGGGACTGAGTGAAGCTTTGAATTAAGACAATGCCCGACGACCGGAAAGCAGTCTGTCTTTGCGATATATTCCTCCCAAGGCAGAGCCTTAACGCCCTCAAAAAGCATATCAAAGCTATCGGCCCTGAACGAGCCGACTTCTATAAGCACCCGTTCTCCTGAAGCTATCCACAGGTTTGCCTTTGCAAGTATGAGCTCGTCGCCCGAGAACGACACCTTTCCGTCAGAAACTGTGACCTCTTCGCCGCCAAGCTTTTTTACCTCATATGATAAAACACTCTCCAGCCCGAAATGGCACGGAACAACAAATCTAAATCTCATATTTTCTCCTTAAAATGCCCCCATACCGTTTGATATGGGGGCATTGCTTATCAATGATATCCGCTGCAAACAGCAGGCTCGTTAGACTTCTTATAGTAGCCCTCGCCCACACTGGAGCATCCGGGGCCTGCAAGATATCCTGTTGCCTTGCAGTAGTTTATCTTCTCTACCGAATCAGGCATCTCGAATGTCTGATCGAAGGATTTATGCTTTTCTTTCTCAGCAACATCACCGAAAATATTCTTCCAGATAGCGCCGATATTCTGATACGAATTAGTAGGTATCTTGGAAGGATTCTCATATCCTATCCACACACCTGATACATAATCAGGAGTACAGCCAACAAAGGTAAGGTCGTTCCACTCGGACGATGTACCTGTCTTGCCGACAAGGTCACAATTTGAAAGCTTAGCATAACGTCCTGTACCGTTTGACTCAGTAATAACGTGCTGCATCATCCTGTTCATTACATATGAGGTAGACTCTGAAATAGCCTGCTTATAGCCATCGGTCTTTTCATAGATAACATTGCCGTCGATATCCTCTATCTTGGAAACGTATGAAATATCATATTTCTTACCTCCGTTGCCGAAGATCATGTAAGCTCCGACAAGCTCCTCAAGGTAGGTACCGTTAGTAAGACCGCCGACTGTTACAGGTGCGTAATCGGCATCTGCCTCGGTAAGGCTTGAGATATCAAGCTTATCCTTCAGGAAGCTGTAGGAATAAGCAGGTGTCATCTTCTGTACCAGCTGTGCAGGCAGTGTATTGAGCGACCTTTGCAGCATTTCGATAGTGGTAAGGTTTTTATATGACCAGTTACCATCGTCACCGTACTCTGAGTAGTTGACAGGCCACTTTTTCTTGCCTTCATCAGTTTGTATCTCGATAGGTGCATCGTTAAACAGTGTTGAACACGTCATCAGATCCTGATCGAGAGCAGGTGCATACGAAGCAATGGGCTTGATACACGAACCCGGAGACCTTGTCGCATCAGTAACTGTGCTGTATATTCTCGATTCCGTCTTCTTATCGCGTCCTCCCACAACAGCCTTTACGTTGCCCTGATAGTCCATAGCGATAAAGCCTGACCAGAGTGTATCCTCATCGACGCTCATATCCCAAGTAGTAAAGTTGGAGCGCGTCTGCATCTCCTTCTCTACCTTCTGCTGCATATTGATATCAACAGTAGTATAGATAGTGAAGCCGCCGTCATTAAGTCTCTGTGAAGCCTCAGCAACAGAAATACCAAGAGAATCAGCTATTCTCTGCTCAGTCTCATTGAGAGCTGCGTCCATAAACCATGAGGTCGGTCCGAAATCTCTGTCCTCCTCATCGTAAATAGCGGCACTCGAATAGGTTATATCTCCTGTTATCACAAGCTCTTCATTAAGTGCCTGATAGTACTCCTCTTCGGAAATAGCACCGTTGTCAAGCATATGGTCAAGAGTATATTTCTGTCTTATTTTATTGTTCTCGATAGAGTCATAAGGATTGTTCCATGCAGGTGAGCTCGTCATTCCTGCAAGAGAAGCGGCTTCTGCCAGATCAAGCTCTGATATATCCTTACCGAAGTAGAAATTAGCAGCTGCCTGAACACCTATGATATCGTAATCCTGAGTACCCAAAGGAACGATATTGAGGTAGCTCTGCAGAATATCTTCCTTAGTGTAGGTCTTCTCAACGTTGATAGAGCGGAATATCTCTCTGATCTTACGCTCCATACCCTTGATACTGTCTCTTGAATCATCGCCAGTGATCTGCTTGATGGTCTGCTGCGTTATAGTAGAACCACCGATCTGTCTGTCTCCGTAAATAGGAACAAATACATTTACAAATGCGGCAAAGGTTCTCTTGAAATCGACACCGTCATGTGAATAGAAACGCTCGTCCTCAGTATAAACAAAGGCGTCCTGAACAGTCTGAGGTATCACTTCAAGGTCAGCCCAGGCTACGTGCCTGTTTGTGTTTCTGATCGCGTAGTAGAGCTCGTATTCAGTAGAATCGGGGTCGTCCTCATCATAGTTAGGGTTCTCGTATACAAATCTTGAAATGTTACTGGTCTCCGTCTTATCAAGGCTGACAGTTGTTGTAGTGTCAGCAAAGTTAAGAACATAGATCGTCAGAACAGTAGCAAAGATCGAACAAGTTATAACGATGATAAGGAAAAGCGACAGTATGAAAATACCGAATCCTTTTAGTATCCTTACAACAATATTTGTAGATTTTTTCTTTTTACGCTTTTTAGCTCCCGAAGAGCTGTGCGTCTTTCTAACATCTTCCATAAAACTACCCTTTCATCTGTTTTTCTCCGCCAATAGGCGAGGCAGAAATAAACAAACAGGGGCGATCGCTCGCCCCCTGATAGATCGTAATTTTTCAGCCAAGGAAGAGCAAATTATTCAGCTGTCTCCTCTTCTGCAGCAGGTGCTTCCTCTGCAGGCTCCTCAGTCTCAGCAGGTGCCTCATCAGCCTCGACTACCTCCTCTTCAACTGCCTCTTCCTCATCAGCAGCATCCTCTTCAGGAAGCAGAGCCCTTATAGAAAGGCTTATTCTCTTCTTGTCGGAGTCGATCTCAGTGATCTTGCACTCGACCTCCTGACCAACCGAAAGGATATCGGCAACATTGTTTACTCTCTGATTAGCTATCTGAGAGATATGGATAAGGCCGTCAATGCCGTCGATGATCTGAGCAAATGCGCCAAATGATGTGATAGACACAACAGTTGCCTTAACAACTTGTCCGATCTCATAATTTGCCTTGAATATCTCCCAGGGATTCTCGGAATCCTTCTTGTAGATAAGAGATACCTTCTTGGTCTCGTCATCAATATCCTTGATCTTAACTGTGATCTTATCACCAACAGAAACAACGTCTGATGGGTGCTTGATCCTCTTCCAAGAGAGGTCCATTCTTCTTACAAGACCGTCAACTCCGCCGAGATCAACAAATACACCGTAATCTGTTATAGACTTAACAACGCCCTCAACCTCTGAGCCGATCTGAGCATTCTCAAAGAATGCAGCCTGAGCAGCAGCTCTCTCTTCTCTTGCTACAGCACGTATAGAGCCAACAGCTCTCTGCTTAGCCTCATTTACCTCAAGTATCTTGAACTTTACGCTCTGCTTGAGCATTTCGTTAAGATCAAAATCTCTTCTCGGAGCAGCCTGTGATGCAGGCACAAAAACCTTAACGCCGTTACTTGATACAAGCACGCCGCCCTTAACAACATTAGTAACAGTTCCTTCAAGAACTGCATCAGACTCTTTAGCCTCAACGACCTTCTGGAAACCGAGAACAGCGTCAACTCTCTTCTTGGATAGGGTAACGATACCCTCCTGATCGTTAGTCTTGAGAACGATAAGATCAAGTGTGTCTCCGACCTTTACAGCCTCCTCAGGCTTAACGGACGGATCATCAGAGAACTCGCTTGCAGGGATATAGCCTGTGTGCTTAGTTCCGATGTCTACAGCAACTTCGCCGTTATTTATATCAGTAACGACGCCCTCGACCTTCATACCGATATGTATTTTTTTGAGAGTTTTCTCAAGCTCCTCCTCAAAATTAAATTCTTCGTCAACATTGTTCAACAATTCACTCATGGTCTGTTGTACCTCCTTGATTATATAAGCAGGCGTAGAAGCACCCGCAGAGATCCCGATAAAATGCGCACCCCGTAAGTCAGCGCCGCAGTCCTTCAGCCCCTGTTCAAGTCCTTGAGCATCCTCAACGAGACAACAACTGCCGCAGTACTGTTCACACACTGCCTTAAGCTTATGGGTGTTTGAGCTGTGCAGCCCGCCGACTATCACCATAATGTCAGCCTTGTGTGCTATCTCAGCTGCCTCCCTCTGCCTCTCCTGAGTCGCACTGCATATAGTGTCATACACAAGCGCATCAGGCAACAGCCTCTCGAACAATTTGAGACAATCGCACCATACATTCCTATTATACGTAGTTTGCGCGAGAATTGCAACCTTTTTTGTTGAAAAATCACTGGTTTTCACCAAATTCTCGAAATCCTGACAAGAACCGAACACATAACTCTCGCCCGAGCAATGACCTCTTATCCCTTTCACTTCGGGATGCTCGGCATCGCCTGCGATCATTATAACATAGCCCTCATCTGATTTTTCATTCGCTATCTTGTGTATCCTGCTCACGAAAGGACAGGTAGCATCTACTATCGAGGCTCCTTTCTCCTCCAAAGCCGTATACACATCAGCGGCAACTCCGTGAGATCTGATAACAACCGTATCCCCTTTTGAGACCTCTTCAAGCTCCCTCGGGAACACTCCTTTTGTCTTCAGATCAGCCACTACATTAGGATTGTGAATGATCGGACCTAACGTTACCACATTATTTCGGCTATCTAACATATTATACACTATTTTTACGGCTCTGTCTACACCAAAACAAAATCCCGCAGTTTTAGCAACAAAAATTTTACAATCAGTTAACATTTAATGTACCAATTCGATAATATTTTCCATTATTTCATTCTTTATCTTTTTAAGATCTCTGGGCGATGTGGTAGTTATTCCCAGCGCCTTGGGATCGATCGGGGCTCCGTATCTCACTACTACCTTTTTTCTGAATTTTAGTTTGCCCTCAAAGTTGATACCCACAGGCACTACTTTAGTCTGGGCAACGGCTGCAATAAGCGCAACTCCGGTTTTGCCCTTGCCGACTTTTCCGTCTTTTGAGCGTGTACCCTCGGGGAATATAACAAGGTTTCTTCCCTTTTCGAGCTTCTCGACAGAAGTATCGATAACAGAAGTATCGCCCGAGCCTCTTACAACAGGGAAAGCACCGAATGCCTTGATAAGAGCCGTAAAGAAAATATTCTTATGGAAAAGCTCGTCCTTAGCCATATATGATATCGGTACTCTCGTCTGCAAAGCGATAAAAACAGGGTCCTGATAGCTCCTGTGATTGGAAGCAAAAATATTACCGCCGTCCTTGGGGATATTCTCTTTGCCCTCAAACGAAATATTATAATAAATATGGTATATACCGATAACTATGTATCTCAGTACAGTATAGAAAAACTGGTGCAGGAAAAACAGCTTATGCTTTTTTGATATGGGTCTTACGGGCATCAGTTCACGGTCACGGGAGGAGGTCTTCTTTTCCGCTTTTTCCTCTTTTGGGATATTGGAGACCACGGTATTATAGACCGCATCAATAGACTCCTCAAGTGTGAGCTCTGAGGTATCTACTTCTATAGCGTCTTCAGCTTTTTTTAAGGGAGCGGTCTCACGGTTCATGTCCTGCTCATCACGCTTTTTTATATCTGCAAGCACTTCTTCAAAGGATATATCCTCTCCCTTTTCCACAAGCTCTTTAAGTCTTCTCTCTGCTCTCTTCTCAGCAGAGGCAGTAAGAAAGATCTTCACCTGTGCATCAGGCAGTATAACAGTGCCTATATCTCTGCCGTCCATAATGATATTGTTTTTCTTTGCGATATCCTTCTGGAGGCCAAGAAGGAACTCTCTCACCTTCGGATAGGAAGACGTTTTTGATGCAGCCATTGAGACCTCAGAAGTCCTTATCCTTTCAGAAACGTCCTCTCCGTTAAGAATTACTCTCTGCTCACCGTTTTCATAAGCAAGCTTAACATCTACGTCGGGCAGGTGCGCTACGACTGCCTGCTCGTCCTCGGTATCTACGCCCTTATCGAGCATAAACAGAGCGATAGACCTGTACATAGCGCCCGTATCAACATATACATATCCGAGTTTTTTTGCAGCAGCCCTTGCAATAGTGGATTTACCTGCTCCCGAAGGACCGTCAAGTGCAACATTTATAGTCATATAAGCTTCTCCTTATCATTTATTTATTGAATCAGCAGCGGCATTTGCAGTTGAAAATGCGATCTGCAGGTTATAGCCGCCCGTATAGGCATCAACATCCAGCATCTCACCAACAATGTAAAGCCCCTCACAAAGCTTAGAGCGCATTGTTGAAGGATCGATCTCCTTAACTGCAACGCCGCCCCTTGTAATTATGGCTTCATCTATCGGGCGAAGCCGACTCACAGAAAAGGTGAGCGACTTCAGCGTTCTGAGCAAGGCTCTGCGCTCTTCTTTAGTGATGCTGTTCGCTCTTCGCTCAGGTGCTATGCCGCTTCGCTTTAAAACAAGCGGTATTATCTTTTGCGGCAAAAGCTTTCTCAAAGCGTTCGACATCTCTTTATTGGCAAGGTCTGTTAAATCTCGCACGATACGTTTATCAAGAGTACAATCATCAAGTGCGGGCTTCAGATCAATCCTTAGCGTATAGTTATTCTTTTTCAGATCTCCCATATGAGCAGATGCTGAAAGCACCAGAGGACCGCTGAGGCCGAAATGCGTGAAAATCAGTTCTCCAAGCTCAGAATACACAGGCTTTTTCTTCCCCTCAGCATAAAGGGAGAGGGTGCAGTTTCTAAGCGAGAGCCCCATAGTATCGGCACATTCCTCATGCTCGGTGCATTCGATCGGGCACAAGGAAGGACCGATCTCCATAACTGAATGACCTATCTTCTTTGCTATCTCATAGCCAGAACCGTTCGAGCCTGTTTTCGGATATGAACGGCCGCCGCAGGCAAGTATGACATTTTCAGCTTTGCAGCTTCCGTTTTTGCACACAAGCCCGACTGCCCTACCGTTTTCCGTCAGTACAGACAGAACCTCGTCATTTATAAACTGCACGCCCTGACGCTTACACTCATTCACAAGCGCATCAACAATATCGGAAGCTTTATCACTTACCGGGAATACACGGTTACCGCGCTCTGTTTTTAGAGGCACACCAAGCTTTTCAAAAAAATTCATCGTATCGTAAGATGAAAAGCGTTCAAGCGCCGAATACATAAACCTAGGGTTACGGGGTATGTTTCTCAGGATATTGTCATTATCGCTGTTGTTTGTAACGTTGCAGCGCCCTTTGCCCGTGATCGAAAGCTTTACACCACAGCGCTTGTTTTTCTCAACAACAGCACAGCTCAGACCCTTCTGCGCACATCGGGCAGCACACATAAGCCCTGAGGCGCCGCCGCCCGCTATGATGACATCAAAAACAGGCATTGTCAGATCTCCTCATTCTTTTCATACACATCATATTCGTCCCAGACGGCTTCGAGCCGTTCAAAGGTCTCATACACTCTTGCACTGTCCTTCTTGGATACGGCAACTATAAGCGCGTTCATAAGACTGAGAGGTGCTACAAGAGAATCTGCAAAAGATGCCATGTCGCTCCTTGCAAGAAGGATACTGTCAGCATATCTAGCTATAGGTGACGATGCGGAATCTGTCACTGCGATAACATTCGCACCGTTATCCTTGGCATATTTCATTGCCTTGACAGTCTGCTTTGAATAGCGCGGAAAAGAAATACCGATCATAGCATCTTTTTCATCAATACGCATTATTCGCTCAAAAAGCTCAGATGTGGTAGCAGATACCACAAGCTTTACTCTCGGGAACATGAGACCAAGATAATAGCTCAGAAACGATGCTATAGATGCAGCGCTCCTGGTGCCGATTATGTAAATTGTATCGGCAGCCGCTATGGTATCGACTGCTCTTTCAAAATCAGCCTTTGAGGTCTCTTCAAGAGTTTTTCTTATCCTTTCGATATCAAGGCTCAATACCTGCTCAAGAACATCGTCACCGCTCATAACGTCCGAGGTAACCTCTATCCTCTGAACAGCCGTGAGTTTATTTCTCATAAGCTCTCCAAGTGCCTTCTGAAACTCGGGGTATCCTGAAAAGCCGAGCTCGGAAGCGAACCTTACAACCGTTGATTCACTGACACCTACCGTCTGACCAAGCTTCTGTGCAGTCATAAAGGCAGCCTTATCATAGTGCGAAAGGATATAGTTCGCTATCAGCTTATGTCCCTTTGAAAGAGAGCTGCGTTTTTGTTCTATGATCGTAAAAAGGTCTTTGTTCATGTTCATCATCTCACTTGTCAGCTAGTTGGTTTTTCAGAGCTTTGAGCCTTTTCTTTCTTTCAAGAGTCAGCTCATCGTCCTTAACAAAGCATTCACCGTCAAAATATATCATATCCCCTGCTTTGAAAGGTTCAATGTCGGGAACGACGTCAATGCGTTCACCGTCTTCACTGTAGGCAACGGCAATATCATTTTCTATCCTGTCAACACAGAAGTGCTTTACCTTCACAGAGGTCACCTCTTTTTATCTTTTTTCTCGGTATCGGCTTCAAGGCCTTCGCCGTCTGAATAAAAGACGACAGTACCATCACGAGAAGTAATATATATGTCTCGGGAATATTTTTGGAGCCTGGAGACAGTCTGGTCGGACGGATGCCCGTAGGAATTATCATATCCGCAGGATATAACGCTGTATCTCGGGAGGACTTCATCGAGAAACTCATAGCTTGATGAAGTAGAACTGCCATGATGACCGACCTTAAGCACTTTGGCTGACAGATCAAACCCCTTAGCGATCATTTCTTTCTCTTCTTCATTTTCACAGTCGCCCGTTATCAGAAAGCTGTTATCACCGTCTGTGACCTTAACAAGCACAGAATAGTTATTAAGGTCATCGTAAGTTCCCTTTGCAGTAAACAGCTTCACCTTGCAGGTGCCGAGGGTAAATTCGCTATCTTCGGCAACAGTTATACCAAGGCCCTTATTATCAAGAGATATGAGCATATTCTCATATACGTATGACGTAGGAGTCAATTTTTCAGGAAAATCAGGCATTATGAACTTATCAATATCATAAGAATCTATCACATCGCACATTTCACCGATATGGTCAGAATGAGGATGTGTAGCTATCACGCAGTCAAGTTCGGTTATGCCCTGATTTCTTATGTACCAGACGACCTTGTCTGTGCGGTCAACATCGCCGCTGTCAATGAGCATTGCATGGCCGTCAGATATCACAAGCGTTGCATCGCCCTGACCTACGTCAATAAAGTGCACTTCTGTACGTGCATGAGCAACAGCCTTGTCCTCAAGCCCAAGAGCTATCAGAACATCTCTGAACTTCAAAAGCTCCAGAGCATCAAGTGCAAAGAAAACGATCGCTACAACATCAAAGAACAGCATCAGTACTATCCTGAACCTGTACTGATCGTTAGTACGCTTTTTTCTCATCGTCTGGCCTGCATCTCAGCCCATTCTTCGGCTGTTATCATTATCTTTCTGGGCTTCGAGCCCTCCTGAGGACCTATTATCCCCATTTCTTCGATCTCATCCATTATACGTGCAGCTCTCGGGAAGCCGAGTTTTAGCTTTCTCTGCAAGTATGCAGTAGAGGCATTCTGAGTCTGTACGATTATGGTTATAGCCTGATTTACGAGATCATCATCGGGATTAACGACAACATTATCATCGCCAGATCCCTTTTCAGGCTTAGGCTGAGGTGTATTCTCATCGACCTCATCAATTATCTCCTGACTGTATTCAGCAGAGTGCTCGCTCTTCAGGAAGTTGACAACTGCTGTTATCTCTCTCGAAGATGCAAAACCGCTCTGTATTCTGAAAGGCTTTCTGATCCCGATAGGCTTGTATAAAAGGTCTCCGTTTCCGAGGAGCTTTTCAGCTCCGCTTTCATCGAGGATAACGCGTGAGTCAACATTGCTGGCAACGCTCAGTGATACTCTCGACGGGATATTTGATTTTATAAGTCCCGTGAGGACATCTGCTCTCGGCGACTGTGTAGCGATTATCATATGTATGCCTGCGGCTCTTGCAAGCTGTGCAAGCTTCAACACGGAATCCTCAACTTCGCTTCTTGCCGCCATCATCAGATCGGCAAACTCATCAATAACAATAACTATCTGCGGCAGAAGATCAAGCTTCTTCCTGATCTCGTCCTGCTCTTCTTCGGGCTTTTCACGCTCTTCAAGAACCATTTCATTGAAGCCCTCAAGATTTTTGACATTGTTTGCTTCAAACATCAGATAGCGCTTGTTCATCTCATTAACTGCCCAGCCCAGAGCGCCTGCAGCCTTCAAAGGCTCGGTAACAACAGGTATGAGCAGATGCGGTATCTTATTATAGATCGGGAATTCGACCTTTTTAGGGTCAATAAGTATCAGCTTTACCTCATCGGGTGATGCGTGGTAAAGAACAGAGAGAATGATAGAGTTCGTGAACACAGACTTACCTGAGCCTGTGGTACCAGCAACAAGAACGTGCGGCATCTTGGCGATGTCGCCCATAACTATCTTGCCCTCGATGTCCTTTCCGACTGCGAAGGTAAGCTTCCCGTCAGAGCCACGGTACTCATCGCTGTCGATAAGCTCACGCAGAGAAACCGTATCCCTGTGAGAGTTCGGGACCTCAATGCCTATGCAGGCTTTACCGGGCACAGGCGCCTCGATACGAACGCTGGTAGCAGCCAAGCTCAGTGCGATATCATCAGACAAGCCTGTGATCTTAGAAACCCTGACACCTGCAGCGGGTTCCAGCTCATATCTTGTAACGGAAGGGCCTCTGTGGATACCGACTATCCTGGTCTTAGCGCCGTATGTCTCCAGCGTTTCAACAAGTTTCTTGGATTTCTCTTCTATTTCCTGCTGAACAAGCTCGGGAGGTACGATATTTTTGGAGTATTTAAGTATATCCACGGGAGGATATACATAAGCAGATATCTTGTTGTCATTCTCGAAAAACGTTGTCTGGCCGTTGCTCTCTACATTGATCTTTGGCGGCTTGACAGTCTTTTCCGATTTTTTCTCAGCCTTGTTTTTCTGATCCGATATAGCGCTGCTTATTATCTTTTTGAGTTCTTCATTCTCAGTCTTCCTTGCAGCGTCTTCAAGCTTCTCAGCGGTTATCTGCGGAGCGACAACCGGGTGCATCGGCATGATGTCTGCCTCTTTTTCAGCAGCTGCTTCATCTATTTCCCTGTCTGACATCTGAACGAAAGCTTCCGCTGCCGAGAACGGATCGTCATCAGGATAGTATTTAGCTATATCTATCTTTGCATTTTTTCTGGCTTTCTTCTTTGCGATCTTTTCAGCATCGCGCTGCACCAGCTCCTCCTTGGTAGGTGCATTTGCAGCACGCTGGAGCCTGTCCTCACTAACGGCCTCATAGCCCTTTACAACAGGCTTTGCAAAGCCCTTCAAAAGCTGGGGAAGAGTTATATTCGTAAGCAGCAGCAGGAACGTAAGCGACACAAGTATTATGATAATCGCGGCTCCTACCTTCTTGAACGCCCAGAGCAGCGGCCAGCCGAGCACTGCGCTTGCAAGCCCTCCGCCGCGAAGCTCAACGCCATCGTTATAAAGCCCTTTCAGTTTGAGCCAGAAGCTTCCGCCGTTGACAGCTCCTACCTGAAGTATCTGCACTATACCGCTTAGCAGCAGCATCAGCACAGCGCCCTCGACCACCTTTGCGAGCACCGTGTTCTGATTGAAATCGGAAGCTATCATAAGTGCGACAGCTATTATCAGAGGGCCAAACAAGTACGAAGCTATCCCGAACATTCCTCTGTTGAAGCAGTGCATCTTGTTCCAGAGCCCGTCACCTGAGATAAAGGTCACGAACAGCTCAAAAATGCCGAAGAAAAACAATATGTATGACCAGAAGCGCCTGCTTTCACGCTCCTTG
>JAFUTU010000021.1 GCA_017484095.1 Ruminococcus sp.
TAAGACGAGCGCTGACTTAAGCAGCTGCTAAAGCAAAATTATCGTTGTCGTCTAATTTTAAAACGTGCGCCGTTTAAAGAGGTTGCGCTCCTCTACTCGCTTATCATACTTCATGATCCCCGTCGAAACCATTGCATCCCCGCGCTCGCCGCGCGGCTAAACCGTTCACAGCACAGACCGTGCTATTAGTTTTGCGGCTCGGTGACTTTCATTTTGCTTTGTCTTTTACTGAGTGAACTATTCACTGACATCCGTTTATCAGAGTGAAGCCGAAGGGCTCAACAGTAACGCTGTGCGAACCTTTAGCAATAGCTACATTACGCAGTCAATACAACTTTACCCAAAAGGCACAGTTCTATTCCCTATTTTTCAGCGCTCTCTCAATGTCTCTCTGAGCTGCCTTCTTTGCCATATCTTCACGCTTGTCGTGGAGCTTTTTACCCTTGCATACACCGAGAGCCATCTTAACTCTGCTGCCCTTGAAATAAAGCGACAGCGGTATCAGCGTCAGACCTTCTTGCTTAACGCTGCCTAAAAGCCTCATTATCTCTCTTTTATGAAGCAGCAGTCTGCGTTCGCGCCTTGGGTCTTTATTGAAGATGTTTCCGTGCTCATATGGCGAAATGTGCATACCTTTGACCCACATCTCTCCGTTTTCGATAGCGCACCAGCTGTCCTTCAGATTAACTCCTCCTGCACGGATAGACTTTACCTCAGTTCCGACAAGCTCGATACCGCATTCTATTTGTTCAAGCACGAAATAGTCATGCCTTGCCTTGCGGTTATCAGCTATCTGCTTGGTACCCTTTTTATCTATTGCCACGTTAACACCTCCTCGGCGTAGTATTGTATTATAACATAATTGCTTTTATTTGTCAATAGCTGAGAGCAATATTTATCTATACAAAATATTGTACAGATAAGCTGCCGCAGGAGCGATCACTGCGGCAGCTTTTGTCAGTCTTTTTTCATTACCTTTACAAGCACAGCCTTCTGAGCGTGCAGTCTGTTCTCAGCTTCCTCAAATATCTCATTTGCGTGAGCTTCAAACACTTTTTCGGTTATCTCCTCCTCACGGTGAGCAGGCAGGCAGTGCTGTACCATTGCATCGCTCTTAGCGACAGCCATAATGTCGTCATTTATCTGGTAGCCCTTGAAAGCTATCTTGCGCTTTTCTGTCTCAGCCTCTTCTCCCATAGATGTCCATACATCTGTGAAAAGAACATCAGCATCTTTGGCAGCTTCAAGAGGTACATTCGTCATACTGAATTTATCGCCGTACTGCTTGGTAAATTCAAGCACCTCGGGGTCGGGCTGATAATCATCGGGGCAGGCAATGCTAACAGTCATTCCCACTTTAAGGCCGCCAACGATAAGCGAATTTGCCATATTGTTACCGTCTCCGATATAGCACATTTTAAGTCCTTCAAATGTGCCCTTGAACTCTCTGATAGTCATAAGGTCTGCAAGTACCTGACAGGGGTGACAGAAGTCTGTCAGACCGTTGATTATCGGTATAGAGCCGAACTTTGCGAGGTCTTCGACCTCTTTCTGCTCAAAGGTGCGTATCATTATACCGTCAAGATAACGCGAGAGCACTCTTGCAGTGTCCTGAACAGGCTCGCCGCGGCCGATCTGAAGATCGCGGTTAGAGAGAAACAGAGCCTGACCGCCAAGCTGATACATTCCTGTCTCAAAGCTTACACGGGTACGTGTAGAGGATTTCTGGAAGATCATACCGAGGGTCTGTCCCTTTAGTATATGGTGTGTGATGCCGTTTTTGTTCTCATATTTGAGCTGGTCGGCAAGGTTTAGTATGTCGAATATCTCTTCTTTGGAGAGGTCGAGCATTTTGAGTAAGTGTTTCATGTTTTTCCTCCATTATTGTTTTAATACTTTTTCAAGGATCGCAAGACCCTGATCTATCTCATCATAGGTTATGTTGAGCGGCGGCAGCAGTCTGAGCTTTTCCTTGGCCGTCAATGTAAGGAGTCCGTTGTCAAGGCAAGCCTTGCAGACATCCTTAGCTGTTTTATTCTTTAAAACTATGCCTATCATCAGCCCTGTGCCTGTTACATTTTCAACCTCATCGAGAGCCATAAGCTTCTGATAGAGATAGTAACCCTTCTGGCAGACCTCATCAAGAAAGCCGTCAGCGAGGATAGTATCCAGCACGGCGATACCTCCTGCGCATGCAAGTGGGTTTCCACCGAATGTTGAACCGTGAGTGCCGGGAGTCAGAACTGTGCTGGTTTTCTTATTTGTAAGGCAGGCGCCTATCGGCACACCGCCTGCCAGACCTTTGGCAAGAGTAGTAATATCGGGCTGAATGCCGAAAAGCTGAGATGTGAGCAGAGCACCTGTTCTGCCGACACCTGTCTGCACCTCATCGGCTATGGTGAGGATATCCTTTGCAGCGCACTCTTCAAAAATAGCATTTATATATTCTTTATCAAGAGAAACAACGCCGCCTTCACCCTGAACAAATTCAAACATAACGGCACAGACCTTGCCTTCGTTCTCGGAGAGTACTCTCTTTAAGTCGTCAACGTCATTTGCTTTTGCATTCACAAACCCCTGAACGAACGGGAAGAAATAATTATGAAAGGAATCCTGTCCCGTTGCGGAAAGGGTAGCCATAGTTCTGCCGTGGAAGCTGTTTTCAAGTGTAACTATGATGTTTCTCTCAGCGTCTTTTCCGTATTTATCGAAGCTGTACTTTCTTGCGATCTTTATAGCACACTCGTTTGCTTCGGCACCGCTGTTGCCAAAGAATATTTTATCATAGCCTGTTGCCACGCAGAGCTTGCCTGCGAAATCTGACTGTACCTTTGTGTAGTAGTAGTTAGATGTATGCTGAATAGCGTGGGCCTGAGCGCAGACAGCCTCGACCCATTTATCATTGCAAAAACCAAGGCTGTTGACGCCTATTCCCGAGCCGAAGTCGATATACGATTTACCGTCCTCGGAGGTCGCAGTGCGTCCTTCCCCCTTATCTAGCACAAGGTCAAAACGCCCGTATGAGCCTACTACGTGCTCATTGAATTTTTCTATCGTGGTCATTATTGTTCACTTTCCTCATTTACGGCAGGTGCTTCCTCACGGGTAACGTTCATAAGGAACATACCTGCGGGGTACTGCCTTAGTATATTGACGAGTGACTGCTCATCAGCAGGGGAGAAACCGCTTTTTTTGATAGTATAGTTCTGATCCGCCTTGATCTGGTAGCTGCTTCCCGAATCATTGACTTTTGTGATGTCCTCATATCTGACGGTAAGCTTTTCACCGTCTTTTTCAGCGGTGAAATACTCATCATAAAAATCGTATTTCCAGTTTATTTTTTCTCCTGTTACGTGAGTATCCTGTCTGGTGTTTTCGCCCATAGATATGAGCTTTACTCTTAAAACAGTGGTTATCAGTATAAGCACGAAACCTATGCTAAGGATTATCCACCATTTAAGGTGTGTTGCTCCCAACAGAATAAGTATTATAACGATTATGATAACATATGCCAGCAAAAATGATGAGGCGATCTTATCATTGCTTTCGTCGTGCTCATCGTGCATACCGTCAACATAGAGCACCTTTTCAACTGTTGTGTTGTTTGAAAAGAGAATGTTCTTATCCATATGTGCCTCCGATCAGTCGAACTGGGTGCCGATGCCTTCGTTGGTGAGAAGCTCTATAAGTATGGAGTGCGGAACTCTGCCGTCGATGATAACGGTCTTCTTTACTCCTCGTCTTACAGCCTCAACGCAGCAGTCTATCTTTGGTATCATACCGCCGCTTATTATGCCGGAGGTCTTCAGGTGAGGCACCTCGCTGACATTTACATGATGTATCAGAGTTGAGGGGTCGTCTTTGTCTCTAAGGAGACCTACGATATCCGTCATAAGGATAAGGTTCTCGGCTCTCAGGCAGGAGGCGATCCTTGCGGCAGCGGTATCAGCATTTATGTTATATGCCTGACCGTCCTCACCTATGCCGACAGTTGCGATTATCGGTATATAGCCATTGTTCAGAGCGTCGATAATGGGCTTTGTGGTTATCTTTTTTATATCTCCGACATAGCCGTAATCAACATCGCCCTGAAGCTTTTCTGCAAGTATCATATCGCCGTCGCATCCGCAGAGACCAAGCGCTCTGCCGCCGTGAAGAGACAGCGCCGATGCAAGCTCCTTGTTTACCTTTCCGCAAAGAACCATTTTAACTATGTCAATGGTCTCGGAATCGGTATATCTGAGGCCGTTTATAAACTTGCTCTCGATACCGACACGACTGAGCATAGCGTTTATCTCGGGGCCGCCGCCGTGGACAAGCACAACCTTTATGCCGACCTCGCTCAGCAGGACTATATCGCTCATAACGGCTTCCTTGAGCTCATTATTTGTCATTGCGTTGCCGCCGTACTTTATGACGATTATCTTATCGTGATACTTTTGTATATACGGAAGTGCGTCTATAAGTATCTGGCTGCGTATCTTGTTTGAAATGTCCATTTTACTCTCCTTGCTTTCAGGGATATCAGCTCCTGTAATCTCCGTTTATCTTAACGTAATCATAGGTAAGGTCACAGCCCCATGCCTTTGCTTCGGCGCTGCCCATATGAAGGTCAACGAAGATAGTTATGTCTTCTTCTTTAAGTATTGCCAGTGCAAGATCCTCGTCAAACTGCAGCCCGAGCCCGTTCTCGCAGACAAGTATCTTTCCTGCTCTTGATATGTAATAAACATCTGCCTTGGTAACATCTGTCTCGGTGTCTGCATAGCCCATAGCGCACATTATTCTTCCGCAGTTGGCGTCTGCACCGTACATAGCGCATTTTACAAGCGGAGAGCGGATAACGCTTTTTGCAATGATGATCGCGTTTTCAACATCGGGAGCGCCTGTAACGTGACACTCTAAAAGCTTTGTAGCCCCCTCGCCGTCCTTTGCGAGCATTTTTGTTATGTTCATCATTGCGATATACAGAGCCTTTTTAAAGACCTCGAACTCGGCCGTTGAGCGCTTTATCTCATCGCCGCCTGCAGCACCGTTCGCAAGGACGCACACCATATCGTTTGTAGACTGGTCGCCGTCAACGGACAGGCAGTTATATGTTATCTTTATGATATCATCGAGAGCTGCCTGTAAAGCGTCTGATGAGATGTTGCAGTCAGTAGTATAGAAATTCAGCGTCGTAGCCATATTCGGGTGAATCATACCGCTGCCCTTGCCCATACCGCCTAAGTGATACTTAATGCCGTTTATCTCAAACTCAACAGCTATCTCTTTTTTTACGGTGTCGGTAGTCATTATAGCAGTGGCAGCCTGCTCGTTTCCGTCATAGGAAAGCTCTTTCACCAATATGGGAACTGCCTTCTCTATCGGCTCTATCGGAAGCACCTGTCCGATAACGCCAGTGGAAGCAACGATCACTTCCTCTGGTCTGATACCGAGAGCCTGCGCTGTCAGCTCACACATTCTGCGTGCTTTCTGCTCGCCGTCGGCATTGCAGGTATTGGCATTTTTTGAATTCACTATTATAGCTCTTGCCTTGCCGCCGCTTTTCAAAAGGTTGTCCTTGGTGACAGTTATAGGTGCGCCCTTTACCTTATTCTGAGTATAAACTGCCGCAGCAGAGCATACAGTATCGGAAAGGACCATTCCTATATCGTTCTTTGACTTGAAGGGGCTCTCATTGCCGTCAGGGATATCGCTCTTTTTTATGCCGCAGTATGTGCCGCTTGCTTTAAAGCCCTTAGCAGCACAAACTCCGCCTTCAATATAGGTGTAGCCTTCAAACTGCACCTTTGTTATCTCTTTGCTCATTATATCAAACCTTTCAGATAAGTCCGTATTTTTCTTTAAGGGAAAGGATCCTTGTAACACTCTCGTTTATTCTCTCCTCAGGAATGCTGCCGTCATTGACTGCCTTTACCACCGCATTGTAAGCGCTTGAAAGCGAATATGGCATGAGAATGATGTCAGCGCCCGCATTAACGACCTTGACAGCCGACTCAGCAGATGAGTAGTTATCAGCAACAGCCCCCATAAGCAGAGAGTCTGTGATTATAACACCGTCGTAGCCAAGCTCTCCTCTGAGCTTATCGGTAAGAAGCTCTTTTGAAAGAGAAGCGGGAAGTCCGTCCGAAGTGACATTCGGCAGAGTAAGATGTGCTGCCATTATCATATCTGTTTTGTCTATATTGTCGATAAACGGTACAAGCTCTTCCTTTAAAAGCTCGTCCCAGGTCTTAGTTACCTGAACGTAGCCTGTATGAGTATCGCCGGAGGTATCACCGTGACCGGGATAATGCTTCAGGCAGGTCATTATATCCTGAGAGTGGAAACCGTCTATGCATGCACTTACCATTGAGGATACGGTCTCGGCATCGGTGCCGAAAGAACGGTTGCCGATAACGGTATTACTTGGATTTGTGAAGATATCTGCAACGGGTGCAAAGTCAAGATTGATGCCGTATTCAGAAAGATATGCACCTATCGTCTCACCGACTGCTTCCGCATTATCAGTGTTGCCTGTATTTCCGATGCTAAGCATACTGTCATAGCCATCAACGCCGAATTCAGGGTTGTTTGCTATTCTTGCAACGCTGCCTCCTTCCTCGTCGATACCGATAAAGAGTGGTATATCCGAAGATGCCTGAAGGTCTTCACTCAGAGAGAGCAGCTGATCGGGATCATAGCAGTTATTGGCAAAGTAGATAACTCCGCCTACATGGTAATCTGAGAGAGTCTTCTTCATATCGTCATCTACCCATGAAACGCCGATATCAACAGCTACGTCCTCTTCAAGGGTGTCGGCACGGACGATGAACATCTGCCCAACCTTTTCCTCGACGGACATCTCGTCGACCATTTTTTGCACTTTATCACTTGCAGCTGACGTATCTTTTTTATCAGTATCTGTTTGCTTGACGTCTGTATCGGCAGGCTCTGCCTTACTGTCTGAGGACTTTGTCTTTGTATCTTTTTTCTTCTCAGCTCTGCTTCCCGGGTCAGGCGCCTGACCTGTCACTGTAGATTTGTAAAGGGGCCCTTCGTCATTAATTTCCTGCTCCTGGATAACGCCGCAGGAGGAAAGTGCCATGATAGCTGCAAGGGCAGCGGTAAGAGCTCTGCATTTTGTTGCTGTCATTTCATTCAAGTCCTTTCGTTTCGTCTGTTCCAAGCATTATATTCATATTCTGTATTGCTGCGCCTGAAGCACCTTTTCCAAGATTGTCAAGTCTTGACATCAGAAGTATCTGGTCGTTATTTCCGCAGACGAACAGCTGCATATTGTTTGTTCCTGCAAGTGTATTCGCTGCGATGAAGCCGTCGGGCAAAGTCTGAGCGCCGCCTATTTCCATTACTTTTACGAAATGCTCACCCACATAGTGCTCAGAGAGTATCTCGTGGATATCGGCAGGTGTATACCGCTTTGAAAGACATCTTGTCACCAGCGGTACCGATACTACCATTCCGCAGTAATAGTCATCAACTATCGGGTTGAACATCGGAGCATATTTAAGACCGCAAACCTTTTGCATCTCGGGCAGGTGTTTGTGTGTCTGACCAAGAGCGTACTGTCTGGGAGAGAACATCTCCTCTGTTTTGGCATCGCTCTCGAGGGTCTCTATCATTTTCTTTCCGCCGCCGCTGTAGCCCGACACTGCATGAGCTGTAAGGGGATAATCCTCGGGGATAACGCCAGCCTTTACGAGCGGATAGACCAGAGAGATAAATCCGCTTGCATAACAGCCGGGGTTTGCAACTCGTTTTGAACGTTTTATCCTTTCTCTGTGCCCTTCCGAAAGCTCGGGAAAGCCGTAGTCCCAGCCATCAGCTGTTCTGTGTGCGGTAGATGCGTCTATTATCCTGGTATCGGGGTCGGTACACAGAGCCGCTGCCTCTTTTGCTGCTGCATCGGGCAGACAGAGAAACGTAACATCAGATTCGTTTATGAGCTTTGCTCTCTCATTAATATCTTTCCTTTTTTCTTCATCGATAGTAAGTATCTCTATATCGTCTCTGTTTTTAAATCTCTCAAATATCTGAAGCCCTGTAGTTCCTGCGCTTCCGTCTATAAAAACCTTAGCCTTCAAATCAGTCTCTCCTTAATCGTCTAGTATTTTTTTGTAGTTCTGTTCTTTTTTGTTTTTCTGATCTTTCACTTTAGCTGCAGGTGCTATCGTAAACACGCTGCCTATACCTGTTGAAAACAGCAGACACAAAACTGTGAGCAGGATATAATTCGGCACTACTGCGTGAAGATCTTCCAGCAGGACGTATTCTGCTACGCAGGCTGCCAGCATTATCACAGGCACATACCACCTGATGCCGAACAGTCTTGTAAAGCGAAAGCACGTCCAGCAGGTGATGATCGGGTAGACCAGAGTAAATCCCAGAGCAAACAGCAGATACACCACAAACAGCTTAGCAGTGAAAAGCCATATCAGCATAGTAAGGCAAAGCCATATTACAAGATACACCGCAGCACAAAGCGCAGGCGTGTATTCAAGCTTCGCTTTAAATTCTCTCACGGACATAAGCTATCTGTGCCTTTACTGCATCGG
The DNA here is from genome assembly GCA_017484095.1 of Ruminococcus sp. Lineage (GTDB taxonomy): Bacteria > Bacillota > Clostridia > Oscillospirales > Ruminococcaceae > Hominimerdicola. The sequence goes on from JAFUTU010000021.1 coordinate 8,559, forward strand.
GTGCGGGACCGCCCGCAGCCTTTCTCTGCATAACGCAGGTCTCGAGGCTTATCGCATCGTAAACATCGTCTTCAAAAGTATCGCAAAGGGCCTTATATTCCTCTATAGGAAGAGTTTCAAGTGTCAGTCCCTTTTCAATGCAGGTGTGAACGAGGGTGCCTGTTATCTTATAGGCATCGCGGAAGGGAAGTCCCTTCTTGACCAGATAGTCAGCACAGTCGGTAGCGTTTATGAAGCCTTTTGCAGCTGCATTCCTCATATTTTCCGGAATAAACCTCATAGTAGCGAGCATAGGCTCAAACGTTTTAAGGCAAAGCTTTACCGTATCACACGCATCAAAGAGGGCTTCTTTGTCCTCCTGCATATCTTTATTGTAAGCAAGTGGCAGTCCTTTCATCATAACTAGCAGAGTGTTCAGGTCTCCGTATACTCTGCCTGTCTTTCCTCTTATGAGTTCTGTCACATCAGGGTTTTTCTTCTGAGGCATTATTGAAGAGCCTGTAGCATAAGCGTCATCAAGCTCAGCAAATTTGAACTCCCACGAACACCAGAGGATTATCTCTTCTGAAAAGCGTGAAAGGTGCATCATCAGCACTGAAACAGCTGACACCAGCTCAACGCAGAAATCTCTGTCTGAAACTCCGTCAAGCGAGTTCTGGGTTATCTCATCAAAAGCCAGAGCATCGCACACCTGCTGCCTGTTTATCGGATATGTAGTGGAGGCAAGCGCTCCGCTGCCAAGAGGCATGATGTTCGTTCTTTTCAGACAGTCATCAAGCCTGCCGACATCTCTGAGAAGCATCATAGCATAAGCCATAAGATGATGCGCCAGTGTTATCGGCTGCGCTCTCTGAAGATGAGTGTACCCTGGCATAACAGTTGTGAGGTTCTGCTCGGCAATGTCTGTTATAGTCTTTATAAGGGTCACGGTAAGCTTTCTTATCTCGCCGATCTCATACCTTGCGGTCATTCTGACATCAAGCGCCACCTGATCGTTCCTCGACCTTGCGGTATGCAGTCTTTTGCCCGTATTTCCGAGCCTTTTAGTGAGCTCAGCTTCAACGAACATATGGATATCCTCTGCCTCGGGGTCTATTTCAAGGGCGCCGCTGTCGATATCGGCAAGTATGCCTTTGAGACCTTCGATTATAGCCTCGCTTTCAGATTTATCTATTATACCGCAGTCACCCAGCATTCCTGCGTGAGCTATCGAGCCTTCGATATCGAAACGGTACATTCTCGCATCGAACGATACAGAAGAATTAAAATCATTTACACGCTCATCTATCTCTTTTGTGAATCTTCCTGCCCACATTTTGTTAGCCATATCTTAACCGTCCTTTTAAAATGTTTTTTCTGCAGCCCGTCGACAACGGACAGGCTTCGGAAAAAGCACTTCTTTTTCAAAAATGTATGGGCAAAACAGCTTGCCGCCAAGCTGTCCTGCCCTTAGCATTATGTTTATTTTGAAGCTTCCTTCTCATGCTGTTCAAGCAGCTTCTGGATATCCACACCGTTGATCTTAAGACCGTCGATCTTGCAGTCTGTGATCTCAACGTTTGTGAGGTCGCAGTGGATGAACTGTGAGTTTTTAAGAACAGGGTTCTTGAACTCGACATTCGTCATTATCGAGCAGCCAAAGCGTGAATTGCTGAGGTTTACACCGAGGAACTTGGAATCGACCATGTACATATCCTCGAACTTTGAGCCCTTTATGCTTACGTTGTTGAAGGTAGCATCATCCATATTAACATCGTCGAAATATGCTTCCTTGAGGTTAACGTTATTGAATTTTGCTGCGCCGAGGTTAACGTCCTCGAATGAAGAATTCGGCAGACTGTCATAGGAGATCTCAACCTTCTTGTCTATTGCAGGTTCAAAAATGTTGTTCTGATCCGACATCTGAAATTACCTCCATTTATTTAGTTACTTGTTTTCGTTTCTCTTCTGTTTGAGCTTAGCCCTTACCTTTATCGGCAGACCGAAGAGGTTGATGAAGCCCGCAGAATCAGCCTGATCGTATACATCGTCCTCGTCAAAGGTAGCAACTTCCTCATCATAGAGGGTGTAAGGTGAGGTCACGCCTGCGTTTATTATGTTGCCCTTGTAGAGCTTGAGCTTAACATCACCGGTAACGGTCTTCTGAGTTTCGGTAACGAATGCGCTCATTGCCTCTCTGAGAGGTGTGAACCACTGACCGTTATAAACTATATCAGCGAACTTGATCGAAAGATACTGCTTAACTCTTGCAGTTTCCTTGTCGAGAGTTATGGTCTCGAGCACATCATGAGCGTGATAAAGGATAGTTCCGCCGGGAGTTTCATAAACGCCCCTTGACTTCATTCCTACAAGTCTGTTCTCAACGAGGTCTGCAAGACCGATACCGTTAGCGCCGCCGAGCTCATTAAGCTTGGCAACAAGGTCTTTGCCGCCCATCTCTACGCCGTCAACAGCGGTAGGCACGCCCCTCTCGAAGTGGATAGTAACATAAGTGGGCTTATCGGGAGCCTGTAAAGGAGATACTCCGAGCTCAAGGAAGCCTTCCTTCTCATACTGCGGCTCGTTAGCAGGATCCTCAAGATCGAGACCCTCATGTGAAAGATGCCACAGGTTCTTATCCTTTGAGTAGTTTGTCTCTCTGTTTATCTTCAGAGGTATGTTGTGTGCCTCTGCATATTCGATCTCCTGCTCTCTGGATTTGAGATCCCAGATCCTCCAGGGTGCTATTATCTGCATATCGGGAGCGAACGCCTTGATAGCAAGCTCAAACCTTACCTGATCGTTGCCCTTTCCTGTACAGCCGTGGCAGATAGCGTCAGCGCCTTCCTTGATAGCTATCTCAGCTATCCTCTTGGCGATGATAGGTCTTGCGAAAGAGGTGCCCAGCAGGTATCTGTTCTCATAAACTGCGCCTGCCTGTACGGTAGGATATACATAATCTGTTATGAACTCCTCCGTCAGATCCTCGATGTAGAGCTTTGATGCTCCCGTCTTGATAGCTTTCTCCTCAAGTCCGTCAAGCTCTGTGCCCTGACCTACATCACCCGAAACTGCGATGACCTCACAGTTGTTGTAGTTCTCTTTTAACCACGGTATGATGATAGATGTGTCAAGACCGCCCGAATAAGCAAGAACGACTTTTTTGATCTCTTTTGCCATTGTGATTCCTCCGTTATATAAAACTATTGTGTACAAATACATATCACTGCCGTAAAAGCAGCACATTTTATATTATACACCGAAAAACAGCGTTGTCAAGAGGTTTTACTCAAAAATTTTATATTTATACATATTTTCGGCTTTATTTCTGCATAAAATGCGATATTATGCAGAAAATTATGCATAATATAAATTTTTTCTTTATCCCGTCCGACTCCTTGCTGTCAAAGTCCTGTTTTTCACGGCAGGACTTTACATTCATAAACAAATTATAGCACATATCCTAAAAAAATGCAACCGAAAAATGCAAGCATTTCTTAATTTTTTGGACTATAATTATAATCACTAAACATATACAGAACACGATACAAAACATATCGGGGAAGAGCTTTGCTGAAAAAAACTCTTCCCCGTGATAAACTGTTATTACGATCATTTTCTGTGAGAGGATTTGAATATAACGCCCGTCACCTTTGGTCCTGCGTTGATAGCTACCTCAGAACCAATCTGATAAAAATCTGTCGGAGGGTAACCCATCTTTTTGGTCATAGCCTGAGCCATTTCGTCGCGTACAAATGTATCGCTGCCGTAAACTACACAGTACGGAGTCTGCGGTATCATCTCTGCCTGAACGAGTTCAAGTATTTTCGGGACTATGGCTTTATCTCCGCGTATCTTGGCTTCTGTGACGATCTGGTTGTCATCTATCCTCATCAGCGGCTTGAGCCCCATTACCTCGCCGACAAATGCAGCTGCGGATGGTATGCGCCCTGATTTTCTTGCATATTTTAAAGTGTACATAGCAAAGAAGATAACGCAGTTATCTATCCAGTCTTTCATAAAGGCAACGATATCCTTGGCAGGGGTGTTCTTTGCTGCTTTTTTTGCGCCCTCAACAACAGCGTATCCGTAGCCGCCCGTATAAGAGCGCCCGTCAATATTATAGATATTGAACTTGCCCTTGGCTTCGGGGTGCTTTTCAAAAAACTGTTCTTTTGCCATGACGGAATTTGAGTATGTAGAAGAGCCCTTTGCATTAATGCTGGTGTAGATCACATCGGTGTAGCCTTCTTCGTACAGTTCCTTATAGACCTCGCCGAACTCATAAGCCGTTATCTGAGAGGTCATAGGTATGCCGTCATATTCATCGAGCATTTTATAAAAGCCCTCATTGTCAAAATCAACTCTTGAGGTATAGCTCTTTTCCCCCATAGTTACCTTGAAGGGTATCACCTTTATGCCGTACTTTTCGGCATTCTCTTTGGTGATATCGCTTGCCGAATCGGTTATCAGCTTTATCTTCGCCATAATTTACCTCCCGACTAGATGCTCTCGGCATCTGACCAATCGTACTTTGTAAGGCTGCCCTCTCTTCCGAGATCGGGGTAGCCCCACTGTCTAAGCACCTCATAAACGCCTATCGCTGCGGAATTTGAAAGGTTAAGGCTGCGGAGCTCATTTCTCATAGGTATCCTCACGCACTCGTTCGGGTGTGAGAATAACAGCTCCTCGGGCAGCCCCTTGTCTTCTCTTCCGAATATGAGATAGGTGTTCTGCGTATCTTTATATATAACGTCCGAGTGGACGCTTCTGCCTTTAGTCGTGAAAAAGTAGAACGACCCGCTGTTTCTGCTGAAAAAGTCATCCAGGTCATCATACTCGTATATCTCCAGCTTATCCCAGTAATCAAGCCCTGCTCTTTTGAGCTTTTTGTCCGTTATCTCAAAGCCGTAAGGCTTGACAAGATGAAGTGCTGCTCCCGTAACAGCACAGGTCCTGGAGATGTTTCCTGTGTTTTGCGGTATCTGCGGCTCGACGAGCACGATATTAAGTCTGTAGCTCATCATAGCTTTCTGTAATCAGACAGCTCCTGATAACCCGTAAGCCACGGCAGCTGTCCCTCCAGCATAAGTCCGTCAGTCCACGGCACCTGATAGCTGAACGTAGTCTTTATGCAAAGCTCAGTAAAAGCAGAGGCTCTGTTCATAGCGATCGGCAGGCTGTCTCCTTTTAAGAGCCCTCCGATAAGGACTGATGCGAACATATCTCCTGTTCCCGAATAATGTGCGGGAACATAGTCGTTGCCTATCCTCCAGAAGCTGCCGCTCTCTCTGTCAAAGCCGACGGTAGACATTCCGCCGTTTGCGAGCTCGGCACTGGTGATGACCACCGTGCGTGAGCCTTTGTCGGAAAGCCTTACCAGCCATGATTTGATCTGTGTATTCATCATAGGCGCAGTAGGGAAGTCTTCTCCGAGAAGGATAGCCGCTTCGGTAAGGTTCGGCGTTATTATGTCTGCCACGGTCACGAGTTCGCCCATTTTTCTGCAAAGCTCTTTCGTATATGTAGCATATGCCTTGCCGCCGTCACCCATAACGGGATCGACCACCTTGAGAGAATCGGGATATGCTCTGAAAAAATCAAGAGCATGATCTATCTGCTCCTCCGATGCCATAAAGCCGCTGTATACACAATCGAATTCGGTGTTCATTTTTTTATAATGCTCTAGAGCAGGCTTCATATAATCCGTAAGATCTCTCATTACAAATTCATCGTATCCGGTATGCGCTGAAAGCACTGCTGTCGGTACGGGGCACACCTGCACACCCATAGCGGAAAGCACGGGTATGATAACTGTAAGAGAGCATCTGCCAAGCCCTGAAATATCCTGAATCGCGGCAACGCGTTTGCCCCTGAGCATCACTAAAACCTTCTTTCGATAGCTTTCATAAGTTGTATTATACCACATATCAATATTTTTTTCAATAGTTTTTTGAAATATCGTGAGACTGGCACATAACATTGAGCAGATATAAAAAATCAACTGAGCATTTTGTATAAAATGATGATTGAAAAACGATGCTTATTATTGTATAATATATGTGTATAATTATGTTCTCTGCTGTATTTTTGCAGATCGGAAGTGATATTACTTGAAAAAGATCCGAAAAGAAATAGATTTTGCCATAAACGATCATCTCAACGATAAGACCGTCTATTCAATAGGCAGCCTTACACTGATGATAGGTCATGTGATCTACATTGTGTCATTCATATCTCTTGAGGTATGGCCTATGGTATGGTTCAATGTATTCAGTATACTGTTTTATGTGCTGATGTTCGTTTTTAACCTGAAAACAACGAAATATACTCAGATACTCATGCTTGAGACTCTGGAGATAATGCTTCACGCACTTTTGGGATTGTATTATATGGGCTGGGAAGCAGGCTTTATGCTGTTTTACGTTTGTGATGCAACCCTGCCGTTCTTCGGTGGTTTCAGGAAAAAAGCAGTGCCATTCATAATATCTTTTGCAAATATCGCTTTGTTCATTATGCTAAGACACACTATGTATGACTGGGCTGCGCCGTTCCATATAAACGATCCCGGGGTAATGAAGGGGCTGTATCTTTACAATGCAGTTGCATCGTTTCTGATAGCGGTGTATATTTCTTCTTATTATATCTTTATTAAGGAAAAAATGACAACGAATATGAAACGCAAGAACGAGCATCTGCAAAAGCTTGCGACCATAGACCCTTTGACAGAGCTGTTCAACAGGCGTGCTATGATGGAGTATATAAAGATCATAGAGAAAAAGGCGCACACAGAGCATATCAATTACAATATCTGCATAGCTGATATTGATGACTTCAAGATGATAAACGATACCTACGGGCATGATGCAGGAGATGAGGTCCTGAGGATCATCTCAAAGATATTTGTTGACGAGGTGCCTACTGAGGGGTATGTTTGCCGCTGGGGCGGAGAGGAGATACTTTTTGCGCTGCCGCCCAGCGAGAGCGATATGGCTATCATTGTAGCTGAAAAGGTTAGGGCAAAGGTAGCAGAGCGCGAGTTTGACCTTGACGGACAGAAGATACACGTAACGATGACATTCGGCGTTTGCAGGGTAAGACCCGACGAGAACTATGACAGCGGTATCTCAAGAGCTGACAAGCGTCTTTATGAAGGAAAGAGATCAGGAAAGAATAAAGTTGTGGCAGTGTAAGATCACGGTGCTTCGCTCAAAGGCGCAGCACCGTTTTTTTATGCGTGAATACCCTGCGTGAGAGTGTGCGGTCAAGACTGAAGCCTGCCAGCGACAGCAAAGACCAGGCAAAGCTGTATCTGGGACAGACCTGTCCGTCGATATTATACGGCAGAGAACTGTAATCCCAGATGTGCATACCCCTCATTTTGTTAAGGTATTCACCTGCCGCAAATTCACAGCAGGTGATAAAAAATGCAGATATGAACATTGCACACAGAAGAGTTCTGATATCGGTTATGTTCTCGGAGAGAAGATGTATAGCTATCATAGCGACAGCACCTAGAATACCCATTGTGATATGTGTTCTGCCTCTGACAAAAAGCTCGGTGATCCCGTAGCCGAAGCAGCCTGTAAGACTGACAGTCAGAGCAGCATAAATGTTCTTGTTCAAATAATAACACCCTCCGTTCGAGCAGCTATGATTAGAATGCTCAGGAGGGTGGATTTTATACGTTTCGGGAATTACGATTCTGTAAAATCTGTATCGAGTACCATTTCAAGGGTATAGTCGGGATAGGCTTCGTTTATATCTGATCTTATATGCTCATAAAGAGCTTCGCGGTCAGGCTCATCAAAGCTGATGATTATGTCAAAACGAATGTTTTTGATCTCTTCATCAAGGTGGAAGCCGTGCAGCTGCAATACATTTTCATGAGAGAAAACTATCTTTGCAACATCGTCCTTGACCTTTTTGGCAAGCTCGCTTTTTGTGTTCATCGAGTATACGCCGATAGCTGTGAGTATAACGCCGTGCTCTCTGAAAACTGCCATGCTGATCGCGCGGTTGAGAACATCTATCCTGTCTGCGCTGTAGGTGTCGGGTATTTCTATGTGAAGAGAGCCGCTGTAATTGTCAGGTCCGTAATTGTGGAGTATGAGGTCATAAACACCGAGCACATCAGGGAAGCCGTTTACTGTCTTCTTTATAGCGCGTGCCAGATCAGCGTCAACTCGTTCTCCCAAAAGCTGAGAGATAGTCTCACGCAGCATATCTATTCCTGATTTTATTATCACCAGTGAGATGACTGCGCCGAGCCAAGCCTCAAGTGAGATATCTGTCGTGATATATATTATCGCCGCTGCCAGAGTAGATGCCGAAATAACAGAATCAAGCATCGCATCGGTGCCAGAATTTATCAGAGAGTCTGAGTTGACCTTCTCACCCACGCCCTTTACATAGCGCCCCAGCACTATTTTTACGAGCACGGCAGCGCCGATTATCACCATTGATGCCGCAGAATAGTCGGGAGTTTTAGGCGTTATTATCTTCTTGATAGATTCAGTAAATGAGGTGACACCTGCGTAAAGCACGATCACCGATATCACAAGCGCCGTAAGATATTCAACTCTCCCGTGCCCGAACGGGTGCTTCCTGTCAGCAGGCTTTCCGGCAAGCTTTGTGCCTACTATCGTTATTATCGAGGAGGCTGCATCGGACAGGTTGTTAACGGCATCGAGTACGATAGCGATAGAGTTTGAAAGCAGCCCTATCACCGCCTTGAAGCCTGCAAGAAATGCATTTGCCACTATGCCTATAACGCTGGTCCTTATAATGACCTTATCGCGTGAGATGTCTTTTGCTTCTGCCATTGATATCACCCCTGATTAATATGTTGTGCAACAGATCGGTTATTATTAGTTGTGCGCAATATAATTAAGCAAAATTTAACTTACACAGTATTATAACACATCCGCTTGAAGTTGTCAAGCAATATATACAAAAATCAACAGCATTTTTTGTTACAATGCGGCTTGACTTTATTGCTGATATACTATATACTTGAAGTGTATAGACATAAAAACACAAGATGTAGTGATTATAGAATGGTATGGAGGTAGTATAAATGATAATCAAGATAAAAAAGAGGGACGGACGCACCGTAACATTCAATATTGAGAAGATAGCTAATGCTATCTATAAGGCTTCTGAGAGCGTTGGACAGGAAAACTCTGAGGAGGCTTTGAGACTGGCAGGCAAGGTGGTAGACCTTCTGCTGGAGAAAAAGCTTGAGGTGCCCTCCGTTGAAGAGATACAGGACTGCGTTGAGCGTGTTCTCATCGAGGAGGGAATGGCTGACGTTGCCAAGAGCTATATCCTTTACCGCTCTGACAGGACAAGGGCTCGCGAGATGAACACTAAGCTTATGAGAGTGTATGAGGACCTCACTTTCAAAAGCGCCGAGGATAACGACCTGAAAAGAGAGAATGCAAATATCGACGGCGATACTGCTATGGGCACCATGCTCAAGTACGGCTCTGTTGGCGCTAAAGAGTTCAATGAGATGTATGTTCTGGAGCCTGAGCACTCAAAGGCTCATATCGAGGGCGATATACATATCCATGATCTTGATTTCTATACACTTACCACTACCTGCACACAGATAGACCTTACAAAGCTTTTTGAAAAGGGCTTTTCTACGGGTCACGGCTATCTCAGAACACCTAATGATATCCAGAGCTATGCTGCTCTTGCCTGCATCGCGATACAGTCAAACCAGAACGACCAGCACGGCGGACAGTCTCTGCCAAAGTTTGATTACGATATGGCAGAGGGTGTCAAGAAGACCTTCAAGCACAGGTACCGTGACAATATCGGCAGAGGACTTGCACTTCTGGGCGGAGTTAAGGACGCACAGAATGTTGCGAAAAAGCTTGCCGAGATGCTTGATGAGCAGGGACTTGTGCCCACATTGTCTAATGATAACGGCTATCAGGAGGCCGAGGCTCAGTTCCTTGTTAACTTCTGCGATGCAAGAGAAGTGACGAGGATACAGTCATTCGCATATAAGAATTCCGTAAAGGAGACTGACAGGGCTACTTATCAGGCTATGGAGGCACTTATCCATAATCTGAACACGATGAATTCAAGAGCAGGCGCTCAGACTCCGTTCTCATCTATCAATTACGGAACAGACACCTCTATCGAGGGCAGACTTGTTATAAAGAATATCCTTCTTGCCGAGGAGGCAGGTCTCGGAAACGGTGAGACGCCTATCTTCCCGATACATATATTTAAGGTGAAGCAGGGCGTGAACTTCGATCAGGGTGACCCTAACTATGATCTGTTCAAGCTTGCGTGCAGAGTGTCTGCAAAGAGGCTTTTCCCGAATTTCTCATTTATAGATGCTCCGTATAATCTCCAGTATTATAAGAAGGGCGATCCCGACACAGAGATCGCGTATATGGGCTGCCGCACGAGAGTTATCGGCAATGCTAACGATCCTTCAAGAGAGATAGTTACCGGCAGAGGAAACCTTTCTTTCACAACTATAAACCTGCCAAGACTCGGTATAAAGGCTCAGAGAAATATTGGTCTTTTCCTTGACAGTCTGGACGATATGATGGATCTCTGTATAGCACAGCTTATGCACAGATTCAGGATACAATGCCAGAAAAAGGTGAAAAATTTCCCGTTCCTTATGGGACAGGGCATCTGGCTCGATTCGGAACAGCTCACCGAGGACGATACTCTTGAAAAGGTTCTCAGGCACGGAACGCTTTCCGTTGGATTTATCGGTCTGGCAGAGTGTCTTAAGGTGCTGCTTGGCAAGCACCACGGTGAATCGGACGAAGCAAGAGAGCTGGGTCTGGAGATAGTTACCAGAATGAGAAAGCGTATGGACGAGGAAACTAAGCGCACAGGGCTCAACTTTTCGCTGCTGGCTACACCTGCAGAGGGTCTTTCGGGTAGATTTGTAAAGATGGATAAGAAGCGATTCGGAGAGATAGCAGGCGTTACCGACAGAGATTATTACACCAATTCATTCCATGTGCCTGTATATTACCCGATAAATGCGTTTGAGAAGATAAAGATCGAGGCACCTTATCACAACCTGACAAATGCAGGTCATATAAGCTATATTGAGCTTGACGGCGATCCGCTGGGAAATCTGCCTGCGTTTGAAAAAATAGTAAGGTATATGAAAGAGGCAGGCATAGGCTACGGCTCGATCAACCATCCTGTCGACCGCGACCCTGTCTGCGGCTTTACAGGTATCATCGGCGACCGCTGCCCAAGATGCGGAAGAACAGAGGCAGAACACCAGAAGGTCATCAAGGAGAAGATACCAAGGATCAAGGTTTGATAAACGGTCCGAAATATTGTACAGTTGGAAGGTGAAAGCGTGCAGCTCAGGATAGCGGGCAGGGTAGGAGAGTCGATAGTTGACGGCCCCGGGATAAGGTATGCCTTGTTTGTGCAGGGGTGTCCGCATCACTGCGAGGGCTGCCATAATCCTGAAACATGGAGTTTTGACGGCGGAGAGCTTATCGACACCGATACGCTTTTTGAAGAGATCACTAGCGACCCTTTGCTTGACGGCGTTACCTACAGCGGCGGTGAGCCGTTCTGCCAATGTGCTGCTTTGGCAGAGCTTTCCGACAAGATCAGGGCGTTCAAGGGCTTTCCGCTTAACATCATATCGTACACGGGTTTTACGTTTGAGGAGCTTGTAGACAAATCAACGATAGATAACGGTTATATGGAGCTTTTGAAGCGGCTGGATATTCTTGTGGACGGCAGATTCGTTCTTGCACAGAGGACACTGGAGCTGCCGTTCAGAGGAAGCGAGAACCAGCGCTACATAGATGTTCAGGCTTCACTCAGGTCGGGCGTGGCGGTAGAGGTATCGCCTTTTTGAGAATTATTTTGTACAGTAAAAATATTATTTAGAGAAAATTATTGTACTGCTAAATTATTATAAAGAGAATTAAACTGTACAGTTTAATTAGTTAATTGTACATAAAACAGTACTAGATATATTTAATACTGCAACAAAAATTGCATAGTAAATATATTTTATTGAGAGAAATATTGTACTAAATTATTGTTTTAAAGTACAATAAAGCGTACATATGGTTTTTGTGCATAAAAAAGCTCCCATATTCGGGAGCTGTAATATTATTTCTCGGAATCGGTATCAAAGGTGGTGTCATGTGTTATGACCGATGAGCCTGTCTCGCTTTCAAGGACCTCTTCGAGAGTTGTGTTCATCATATAAGCGCAGAAGGATACCGCAAGAATAACAAATGATATCAGTAAAACGAGTCCCAGCCTGAAGCGGTACTTTTTTTCAGTTACCCCAGATTCAGACTCTGTTTTGTGTCTTTCATCAGCCATTTTATCACCTCACCTAGTTATTATACTATGTTTCGTCAGTATTTTCAAGTACTTTGACAAATTTTTTTGATATGCTCTCAATGTCGGAAAATTATGTGTGATAATTTGTATAAATGTTTGATTTATCTATTGAAATAATCCTGGCAATGTAGTATACTTATAGTGTATTATTTTGTTTGGAAAGAGGTTTTTTTATGTGTGGATTTGTTGGGTTTACCAACCATATAGATGATACTGACAATGTCCTCGGAATGATGATGGACAGGATCAAGCACCGCGGACCGGATTCTGAGGGAAAGTATATTGACGATAATGTAGCAATGGGTTTCAGGAGACTGTCGCTTATTGACCTTTCTGAGAACGGCGGTCAGCCAATATATAATGAGGACAGTTCAAAGGTGCTGACCTTTAACGGTGAGATATATAATTTCAAGGAACTGAGAGAAGAGCTCATATCAGCCGGGCATACCTTTTACACCAAGACCGATTCTGAGGTTCTGATACACGGCTACGAAGAATGGGGCGAGGAGCTTCTTGACAAGCTGAGAGGAATGTTCGCATTTATCATTTATGATAAAGAGAAAAACGAGCTGTTCGGCGCCAGAGACTTTTTTGGCATCAAGCCCCTTTACTATGCGCAGATGGGCGATACGCTTATGTGGGCTTCCGAGATCAAGAGCTTTCTCGATCATCCTGCTTTTGTCAAAGAGCTCAACGAAGATGTGCTCGAAACGTATCTTACTTTCCAGTATTCGCCTACTGAGCAGACATTTTTCAAGAATGTTTTCAAGCTGCCTGCAGCGCACTGCTTTACTTATAAAGACGGCGTGATGAACGTTAAAAGATACTGGGAGGTAAAATTCTCTCCCGATGAGGAGCCTACGCTTGAAGACTGGGTCAACAGGATATCCGATACTTTCAAGGACAGTGTTGAAGCGCATAAGTTTGCCGATGTTGAGGTCGGTTCATTCCTTTCAAGCGGAGTGGATTCAAGCTACGTTGCTGCGGAGGCAAATGTTGACAAGACCTTTACGGTAGGCTTCGGTGAGGATGAGAAATATAACGAGATAGGCTATGCTAAACAGTTCTCAAAGTATATTGATAAAGAAAACTATTCTAAGGTGATAACTCCCGAGGAGTACTGGGACAGCCTGGAGAAGATACAGTATCAGATGGACGAACCGCTGGCAGACCCAGCCGCTATCGCGCTTTATTTTGTTTGCCAGATAGCTTCTGAGAAAGTAAAAGCTGTGCTATCAGGCGAGGGTGCTGATGAGATCTTCGGCGGATATAACATTTATCACAACCCTGCTGATATGGCACCGTATTTCAGGATACCCAGACCTATCAGAAAGGCCGTTGGTGCAGGCGCTTCACATCTGCCGCCCAAGCACGGTGTGAACTATCTTGTAAGAGGCTCAAAGGATCTGGAGGAGCGTTTTATAGGTAATGCCTATATGTTCTCCGAAAAGGAGAGAAAGGCGCTTCTGAAGATAAAGACCAACGCTCCCGATGCAATGGCAGTTACAAAGCCGTTCTATGAGCGCTGTGCCGATAATGATGAGGTAACAAGAATGCAGTATCTTGATCTGCATTTATGGATGACGGGAGATATACTGCTCAAAGCTGACAAGATGAGCATGGCTCATTCGCTGGAGCTCAGGGTTCCGTTCCTTGATAAGAAGGTAATGGAGCTTGCAGAGCAGATACCCACCAGATACAGAGTTACAAAAACAGAGACTAAATATGCTATGAGACTGGCTGCTCTCAGAGCGTGCCCTCCTCAGACAGCAAATAAAAAGAAGCTTGGCTTCCCTGTGCCGACCAGAGTGTGGCTCAAGGAGGATAAGTATTATGAGCTTGTCAAGAGCCGCTTTACAAGTGAGGCGTCTGAAAAGTTTTTCAATACCGATCAGCTGATAAAGCTTCTGGACGAACACAGAGAGGGCAAATATGACCATTCCAGAAAGATATGGACGGTGTTCACTTTTCTTGTATGGTATAAGGTGTATTTTGAACAGTAGCCGACAGTAAAAGATCAGGTGTATCCTGACAAATACTACGGGGTGCTTATCATGGAGAAGAGAGAGATAAATATCAACAGGGCAGAGGTAATAAGGTTTCTGGGTTACCGCGAGAAGCGCCCCGGCAAAGATATAATGGAGATAATAGATGAATGCGAGAAAGCGCTGCAGGAGGTAATGATGCCTGCGTTTACTTTCCGCATACTCGGTCTGAGACATACTTATGACGGGATAACAGTTATGGGAACAGACCTTACTCTTGAGGGAGAGGATATATCCAGACATTTGTCGGGCTGCGACAGATGTGCTCTTATGGCTGCGACGATATCTGTCGGTGCCGACAGGCTGATAAAATCTTATGAGGCTCAGGATATGACCAAAGCGCTTATAGCTGATGCAGTTGCGTCTGCGGCGGTAGAAGCTTTGTGCGATGAAGCTGTTACAGAGATATCTAACAGGACAAGGAGTTTTCTTACGTGGAGATATTCTCCGGGGTACGGCGACCTCTCTCTGGATATTCAGCCTGTGCTTTTAGATGTGTTGGATGCACACCGTCAGGTGGGCATTACACTTGGTGAAAACAACATAATGATACCGCGCAAATCGGTGACGGCAATAATCGGTCTTTCAAACAGGTCGCTCGACCTTGGCAGGCAGAGCTGCGAGAAAAGCTGTAAATACTGCAATCTCAGATACAGATGTGCTTACAGCGAATATTGAACCTATGGCGGAGAGGTCTCCGCCTTTGGCGTTTTTCTATCGGAGGAATATATAATGACAGGAAAGCTGAAAACACTATTTGATAAAAAACAGATCATAATTCTTGACGGTGCTATGGGCACTATGCTGCAGCAGAAGGGTCTTAAAATGGGAGAGCTGCCTGAAAAGCTCAATCTTGACCGCCCCGAATGGCTTATCGATATACACAAGCAGTATATCAATGCGGGCTCTGATATTGTATATACGAATACTTTCGGAGCAAACAGGCTGAAGCTGAAAAGATGCGGCTGCTCTGTTGAGGAGACCGTGAGAGCCGCTGTAAAAAATGCCCGCGCGGCTGTTGAGGGCACCGACACTCTTGTAGCGCTGGATATAGGCCCTATCGGGCAGATGCTGGAGCCTACGGGAACTCTGTCATTTGAGGAAGCTTACGATATAATAAAGGAACAGATAATTGCAGGCAGCGAGGCTGACCTCATAGTGTTTGAGACTATGAGCGATCTTTATGAGCTCAAAGCAGGCGTGCTGGCTGCAAAGGAGAACAGCGACCTACCGATAATCTGCACGCTTACGTTTGAAAATAATCTGAGAACTTTTACAGGAACGAGCATATCGTCTTCGGCTCTCACTCTCGAAAGCCTTGGGATAGATGCTATCGGAGTCAACTGTTCGCTGGGACCTAAGGAGCTTTATCCGATAGTTGAGGAGATGTCAAAGTGGACGAACCTGCCGCTTGTAGTCAAGCCGAATGCAGGGCTTCCCGATCCTGTGACAAATGAATATGACTGCTCTCCCGAGGAATTTACCGAGCTTGTGAAGGCGTTCATACCGCTAGGAGTAAAGTTCATTGGCGGCTGTTGCGGAACTTCGCCCGAGTTTATCCGTCAGGTGTGCGAAATGACGTCGGGAGCAAGCTATGCACCGCAGCATAACGAGATACCGTCAGCGGTGTGCTGTGCTACAAATACTGTTGTCATAGACCAGCCCCGAATTATCGGTGAGAGGATAAATCCTACGGGCAAAAAGCGCTTCAAGGAAGCTCTTCTTGCAGGGGATATAGACTACATTCTCTCTCAGGCGATAGAGCAGACAGACGCAGGCGCAGATATACTGGATGTTAATGTAGGTCTGCCATCTATAGATGAGAAGGCTATGATGATAAGGGCAGTGAAGGAGCTGCAGGGCGTGGTAGATGTGCCTTTGCAGATAGATTCTACCATACCTGAGGTGCTGGAGGCTGCTCTGAGAATATATAACGGAAAGCCGATAGTCAATTCTGTAAACGGTGAAGAGAAATCTCTCAGCGCTGTGCTGCCGCTGGTGAAAAAATACGGCGCAGCGGTCGTAGGGCTTACGCTTGATGAAAACGGTATACCCAAAAAGGCAGAGGAACGCTTCGCCATTGCAAAGAGGATACTTGACAGAGCTCTGGCAATAGGCATCAGAAAAGAGGACGTATATATCGACTGCCTTACGCTTACGGCATCTGCTGAGCAGGAAAACGTATATGAGACTGTCAAGGCTGTTGAAATGGTCAAAACAAAGCTTGGCCTGAGGACAGTTCTCGGTGTTTCAAATATAAGCTTCGGCCTGCCGAACAGAGAGCTTGTAAACTGCAACTTCCTGCAGATGGCTCTCACCAAGGGGCTTGACCTGCCGATAATGAACCCAAACATCACCTCGATGACAGGCGCTGTGAGAGCTTACAAGCTGCTGATGAACATTGATGTCAATTCGGTAGACTTTATCTCACACTATTCGGGTCAGGAGGACAAGCCTAAGCAGGTATCGGGCGAGAAGACATCTATGGATCTTCCAAGTGCTGTAGCATCGGGTCTGAAGGCTGAGTGTCGCAGCATAACCAAGGAGCTGTTAAAAACAACAGAGCCGATGGAGATCGTGAACACTATGCTTATCCCTGCGCTTGACAGGGCAGGTGCTGAGTTTGAAAAGGGAAAGCTCTTCCTGCCGCAGCTGATACAAACGGCTTCTGCTTCACAGGTCTGCTTTGAAGTGATAAAAGAGCACATACTTGCAACGGGCGAGAAGACAGTTTCAAAGGGCAAGATAATCCTTGCAACAGTCAAGGGTGATATCCACGATATTGGCAAGAACATTGTAAAAGTGCTCCTTGAAAACTACGGATACGATGTGCTAGATCTCGGCAGAGATGTTGACTGCCAGCTAGTAGTCGATGAGGCGATAAAAAACGAAGTGCCTCTCGTCGGGCTTTCTGCACTGATGACGACTACTCTCGGAAGTATGGAAACAACAGTCAAGCTGTTGAAGGAGCAGTATCCTGAGTGTAAGATAATGGTGGGCGGTGCAGTTGTAACGCCTGATTATGCCGAACAGATAGGTGCTGATTACTACGCTAACGATGCTAAGGAATCCGTTGATATAGCGAGAAAAGTTTTCGGCAACTGAACAAGTGAATAAATGCAAAAAAACCTCCAATGCTGAGTGTATAACAGCTTTGGAGGTTTTATTATGAAAAAGATCTGTATATCGCTTTCGGCGGCACTGATAATAACTGTTGCAGGCGGAGCCGCACCGTCTATCCGTGCTGAGGGGCTTGGATTTTTTGTGCCGTCGCAGTCGGTAATGGTTGAAAGAAAAAAGAGCAGTAAAGAGGTTGAGCTGGTAAGACCCAAGCATTTCACCTTCGGTTTTGCTCTGGGGGAGTTTTTTGAAAAGCTGTTCGACTGAATTGCTATAACTGTACAAATAATTGTACTTATATTCCTGCCTTTGCCGTTGACATTAGCGTCGGAATATGGTAAAATCTAAGTGATGAACAACAGTGCGGAGGTGGCATGAATGGTTGAGTTTGTCTGCGGAGGTACTTTCAGCACCCGTGAGCAGGTGATGCTCGGAAAAATAAGGGCGGCTGCCGAAAACGGCGAAGATGTGCTTTGTATAATTCCCGATCAGTTCTCTTTTGAGTTTGATAAGAAGGTATACGGTTTTGTAGGAGCAAAGCTTTTCAATTCAATAAAGACGGCAGGCTTCAACCGATTGAGTGAGCTTCTGGCTAAGGAATACGGCGGTGCAGGGCAGAGCACTGACGATCATGTAAGAACTGTGCTGATGTATAAGGCAGTGAGATCGCTGGCAAAGTCGAAGACGGTCAGGTTCTATAAACGTGATCTGGACAAGCCTGTGTTTATCAGCGAGTGCAAGGCGCTTATTGCTGAGCTGAGAGAGAGCGGCGTCGGTCCCGATATGATGAGTGCTGCTGCAGAAAGGCTAGGCGGCGCCTTAGGCGGTAAGCTTTCTGATCTTTCGTATATTTATTCGGCTTATCTGAATGAGCTTGAACAGCGCGAGATGACGGATTCTGTTTCGGCGCTTTCAAAGGCTTGTGTTCAGGCAAGAGAGCACGGATATTTTCTTGGAAAGACTGTTTTTGTTGATGCGTTTTCTGGCTTTACATTTGATGAATATAAGCTTCTTGAGACCTGTATTTCTCAGTGCCGTTCCATAACGGTGTCTCTGGTGATTGATGAAGACTGTGTAAGGCGGTATCATGCACACCCGTTTTATGATACTGTCCGTACAAGGCATCGGCTTACTGCGCTCGCAGATTCTCACGGCAAGAAGACAAGCACCGTTATTTGCGATGATGCCGAGAGCGTTTCAGCGGAATTATTATTTTTGTCCAAAAATTTGTACAATTATAATAAACCTGTATTTAACGGCGAGGCAGGCTGTATCCGCACAGTATCTGCTTCTGACGTTTTTGAAGAGGCAGACTTTATATGCAGTGAGATAAAAAGGCTCATGAGGGAGAGCTCTCATGAGTACAGGGATTTTGCAGTTGTTGTAAGAGATATGTCTCAGTTTGCGTCAGCAATGGAGAGTGCATTTGAGCGTTATGAGATACCCTACTTTACTGACCGTGGTGTCAGTGTCGAGACTACATCTGTGGTAAGGTATCTGATAGCAGTGTTCAAGTGCCTGCTGACGAAGGAATACTCTACTGACAATATAATGAAGCTCATAAAGTCACCTCTGTATCCTATGGAGGAGCTTGAGGTAAATGACCTGGAGCAGTACTGTTACATATGGGACGTTGATAAGTCTCTCTGGAACAGTGATTTTTCGGCGGCAGGCGGTCTCACTGAGAAACAGCTTGCCAGGATCAATATGCTGAGAAGATCGGTCATAGAGCCGTTTGA
>JAFUTU010000022.1 GCA_017484095.1 Ruminococcus sp.
AAAACCGACTTTCTTCGTTACCCTCATATCTATATCGGAGAGAGCCTTCTTGATATTTTCCGAAATATATAGATATTGCGTAAATAAAACTTTAAAAAATAATGAAAAACCCTTGCTATTATTAGAAAAAAATGCTATAATGTATTGATGATCATTATGAGCGGAAAGGGACTTTTATATGATAAAAAGCATGACAGGCTTCGGCCGTGAACATATAGTCGGTGAAAAGCGTGAGATCATAGTTGAGATACGCTCGGTAAACCACAGGTATTATGAGTTCACTTCAAGAACTCCAAGAGCTTACGGATACCTTGACGAAAAGCTTAAAACCTTTCTTAAAAGCGGTATTTCAAGGGGTAAGGTCGAGGCGTCTGTCTCAATTTACAACCTTGAGGGCACAGATGCAGAGATAGAGCTGAATCTGCCTGTAGCCAAGGGCTATGTTGATGCGCTTAGGGGCTCTGCCGATGAGCTTGGTCTCAAAGATGACCTTGCACTTACTTCTCTTTTGAGAATGAGCGATATTTTCACTGTTGTCAAAAAGACCGATGATGAAGAAGTTATCTGGAACGAAGTTAAGGGTGCTGCACAGGCTGCGCTTGACAGATTCGTTGAGATGAGGATAGTTGAAGGTCAGAAGATGTATGATGACATCAGCTCGAGACTTGATACAATAGAGCAGGCTGTAACATTTATTGAAAAGCAGGCTCCCGAATCGGTAAAGGCTTATCATGACAGGCTTTATACCAAGATCAAGGAAAGTCTTGAAAGTCTCGGCAGGAACGATATTGATGAGCAGAGGATAGTGACTGAGGTAGCTGTGTTTGCCGATAAGGTTGCAGTCGATGAAGAGACTGTAAGGCTCAGGAGCCATATAGCACAGTTCAGAGAGCTTATCAAGAGTGATGAGCCTGTTGGCAGAAAGCTTGACTTTCTCGTTCAGGAAATGAACAGGGAGATCAACACGACCGGTTCAAAGTGCAATGATATCGATATCACAAGAACTGTTGTAGAGGTCAAGTCTGAGATTGAAAAGATAAGAGAACAGATACAGAATATCGAGTAACGGTGAATTATGAAGCTAATAAATATAGGATTTGGAAATCTGGTATCGTCTCTCAGGGTCGTTGCAGTGGTTTCGCCCGAGTCGGCTCCCATAAAGAGGATGATACAAGAAGCCAGAGAAAAAGGAACGCTTATTGATGCGACCTACGGCAGAAAGACAAGAACTGTCATAGTTACTGACAGCGATCATATTATTCTTTGCGCTGTTGCTCCCGAGACGATCGGCAGCAGAGCTGACAGCGGTGAGGAGGATGACGATGAATAAAGGCAGACTTATTGTTGTATCAGCGCCTTCGGGCTGCGGAAAGGGTACGATACTTGGCAGAGTGTTTGCGGACAGTGATGTTTATTATTCTGTCTCTTGCACGACCAGAGCGCCCCGTGAGGGTGAAGAGAACGGCAGGGAGTATTTCTTCCTGAGCGTTGCTGAGTTTGAGAAAATGATCGCGGAGGACGGCTTTCTGGAGCACGCGAAGTTTGCGGAAAACTATTACGGAACGCCGAGAAAGGCAGCTGAGGATAATCTGACTCAGGGGAGAGACGTTATCCTTGAGATCGAGACTCAGGGTGCTTTTCAGATCAAAGAAAAAATGCCCGAGGCTGTTATGATATTTATTCTCCCACCCAGTGTTGAGGAGCTGAGAAGACGGCTCCTTAAAAGAGGAACGGAGACTCCCGATGTGATTGATAAAAGAGTCTCTCAGGCAGCAGGCGAGATCGAGAAGGCATATAATTATGATTTTGTCATCATGAATGATGACCTTGATACCGCTGTTGCGGACTTTGAGACTGTAATAAACAGCATAAGTGATCCTGAGACTGACGCGCAGGTTCACAGGGCTGATAATGAGCAAGTAAAGAAAATGATCAAAGAGGTGCTTGAAAATGATGCTTAGACCTTCAGTATCTGAGATACTGTCAAACAATGAGAGCTACTATTCTCTCGTTATCGCTGTTGCTAAAAGAGCAAGAGAGATAACCGAGGACGCTTTCGATGAGAAAAAGATACTTGATATAAAGCCTGTTCAGACCGCTGTCGAGCAGCTGGCAGGAAAGGAATGTAAAATTATCGAGGATCCTGCCTTAAAGGGCTGATCCTTTCGGGAGCTCGTTTTAAATGCGTGGAAGTTTTACGGTAGCAAAGGTAGCGGTAAGTCAGGCATCTTACAGCTTCGATCAGCTTTACAGCTATCATATCCCGTCTGAGATCACAACTGAGATCAAGCCCGGTATGAGAGTGCTGGTACCGTTCGGCAAGGGCAACAGGCGAGTGATCGGGTTTGTTGCTCGGACATATGAGGAATCTGTCTATAACGATAAGGTGAAGCCTATCATATCTGTTGTAGACAGCGAAAGCCTTGTTACCGAAGAGATGATGGATATCATCTTCTGGCTGAAGGAGAATACCTTCTGCACCTATTACGATGCGTTTAAGGCAGCTGTCCCAAGCGGATTTGCTTACGTTCATAAAAAGCATTATTCGCTTGTGAATACTTATATCGACGAAAACTCTCTTGATGAGCGCGAGATGAGCGTCATAAGCTTTATGCGCTCAACAGGCTCACAAAGAGAGATAGATAATTTTCTTGATGACAGAACTAACGAGCAGGTCTATACGGCAACTCAGAGCCTGATAGACAAGGGCTTGATAGAGGTAAATGATCTATTTAAAAGAAAGGTCGGGGACGAGACTGTAAAAATGGTGCGTCTGACCGACGAATATATCAATGGTGAACTGAACTGTGAGTTGACCCCAAAGCAGAAAAAATGCGCTGAACTTTTAGAGGATTACGAATGTGCATCTGTCAAAGAGATCTGCTATATGACGGGCTGTACACAGTCGATAATAAAGGCTCTTGCCGATAAGGGAGCAGTGTTCACCTTTGATTATCAGGTTATGCGTGACGCTATCGGCGATATAAATGACAGGGAAGACCCGGACAGTATAGTTCTTAATGAGGAGCAGAGCGCCGCATTTGACGGTATTGCCTCACTGATGGACAAGAATACGCCTGCTGGAGCTGTGCTTTACGGTGTTACGGGCAGCGGAAAGACCTCTGTCTTTATAAAGCTGATACAAAGAGCGGTGACAAGCGGAAAAACAGCTATGCTGTTGGTGCCTGAGATATCTCTGACGCCGCAGATGCTGACCAAGTTCAAAAAACTGTTTGGTGAGCAGATAGCCGTTATACATTCCTCTCTGTCTATGGGGCAGCGGACCGATGAGTTCAAGAGGATAAGAAACGGCTCTGCCAGAATAGTCATCGGGACAAGGAGTGCGGTTTTTGCACCGCTTTCAGATATCGGAGTAATAATTATGGACGAGGAGGGCGAGCCCTCATATAAGTCGGATTCAACACCGAGATATCATGCGAGAGATGTTGCTATCCAGCGGTGCGGACACCACAACGCAGTGCTTGTAATGGCATCGGCTACACCTTCACTTGAGAGCTTTTACTATGCTAAAAAGGGCAGGTTCGGGCTGTTTGAGCTCAGACACAGGTTTTCTGAGGCTAAGCTGCCCGAGGTGCGTATCATAGATATGCAGCAGGAGGCTGCCGACGGAAACGGCGGGCTTCTCAGCAGAGATCTGATAGAGGGCCTCGGAGAAACACTTGCAAAAAGAGAACAGGCTATACTTCTTCTCAACAGAAGAGGCCACAGCACATATATTTCCTGTATGGACTGCCGCCAGCCGATCGTTTGTCCGAACTGTCAGCTGCCGCTTACCTATCATAAGAAAAATGACAGGTATATGTGTCATTACTGCGGCTACACTATGGACAACATTAACAGATGTCCTGCCTGCGGCGGTGAAAAGCTTAAAGTTTCGGGTGTCGGAACTCAAAAGGTCGAGGACGAGCTTGCAAGGCTTTTTCCTAAGGCGCGGCTCTTAAGAATGGACGCCGATACCGCTTCGTCAAGATATTCCTATGAGAAAAACTTCAAAGCGTTTGAAGAGCACGAATATGATATCATGCTGGGCACTCAGATGATAGCAAAGGGACTTGATTTTCCTGATGTAACACTGGTGGGTGTGGTTTCGCTGGATAAAGCGCTTTTCACGGGTGACTACAGAAGCTATGAGAGGACATTTTCTTTGCTTACCCAGGTCGCAGGCCGCTGCGGCAGAGGCTTAAAACCGGGAACAGCATATATTCAGACGTTCGTGCCTGAGCACTATGTTATAGAGCTTGCTGCCAGACAGGATTACGAAGAGTTTTTTAAAGAGGAATCGGCGCTGAGGAAAACGCTGACGTATCCGCCGTATTGCGATATATGTGTGTTCGGTTTCTCATCTCCTATGGAGAGCAAGGCTATACAGGCTGCAAGGTGGACTACGGCGCGGATAGCACAATACATAAGAGAAAATGATGTGAATTTTCCGCTGAGAGCGCTGGGCCCTTCGCCCTGTACGCTTGAAGTGCTCAATAACAGATACAGATACAGACTTATACTTAAATCAAAGAACACGAAGCAGTTTCGTGAAATGATAAAGATAGTGCTGCAGGATTTTTACCGCAACAGAGAACTTAGCAAGGTAAGGATATATGCAGACATTAACGGAGACGTTGGTCTCTGATCGAAAGGATATTTCAGATGGCACTCAGAAAGATACTTAATAAAAGTGATGAGATACTTCACAAAAAGTGCAAGCCCGTTACCGAGTTTGATGACAAGCTGGGTCAGCTTCTCGATGACATGACCGAGACGCTGAAGCAGGCTGAGGGAGTTGGTCTTGCAGGACCGCAGGTAGCAAAGCTCAGAAGAGTGGTCGTCATCATTATAGACGATGTTGTTTATGAGCTAGTAAATCCCGAGATACTTGAAAGATCGGATGAAGAGCAGAGAGTGCTCGAAGGCTGCCTTTCATGCCCGGGTGAGTGTGGATATGTCACAAGACCAAAGAGCGTGAAGTTCAAAGCACAGAACAGAAAGGGCGAATGGTACGAGATGGAGGTCTCTGACCTGTTTGCGCAGTGCGTGTGCCATGAGCTCGATCATCTGGAGGGTCATATATTTACAGAGATAGTTGAAGAATTTGTTGATATAGAGGCTGAGCAATGAGAATAGTTTTTATGGGAACGCCTGATTTTGCCGTTCCTACTCTCAGAGCTCTTTACGAAGACGGGCACACTGTTGAAGCGGTCTTCACTCAGCCCGACAAACCGAGGGGCAGAGGATATAAGCTGATGCCGCCGCCCGTAAAGGTGCTGGCGCAGGAGCATGGAACAGCTGTTTATCAGCCGCAGAGCCTGAAAAAAGATGCTGATGAGTATATCAAAATACTTGAAGATATAAAGCCGGATTGCATCGTTGTTGCAGCTTATGGAAAGATACTGCCAAAGGCTGTGCTGGATATACCGAAATATGGCTGTGTTAATGTGCACGGATCGCTGCTGCCGAAATACAGAGGTGCAGCGCCTATCCAGTGGAGCGTGCTTGACGGAGAAAAAGAGACAGGTATAACAACAATGCTTATGGCAGAGGGGCTCGATACGGGTGATATCCTTCTGCAAAGAGCTACCGATATAGGCGAGAATGAGACTGCTGCCGAGCTGTTTGACAGACTTGCGGATATGGGAGCAGAGGTGCTGCTGGAGACGCTTAAGTGCCTTGAAGAGGGAAGCGTTCGGTCTGTACCGCAGGACGATTCTGCTGCTTCATATGCTAAGATGCTTGACAAGTCGATGTGCAATATAGATTTTTCAAAAAGTGCCTTTGAGGTGCACAAAAAGATCTGCGGCCTTTCAGACTGGCCGTGTGCGGTGACCGTGCTCTTTGGAAAAAGGCTTAAGGTCTACCGTTCTGAGATAATAAAAGGTGCTCACGGCGGTGAAGCCGGAATTACACTTGATGATAAGCTGACAGTAGCCTGTGCAGACGGCGCGGTCAGGCTTACAGAGGTTCAGGCAGAGGGCTCAAAGAGAATGAGAGCAGAGGATTATCTCAGAGGAAAGCCTGTTCCTGCAGGGACAAAGCTTGGCATTTAGGAGGCTTTATGGGCAATGCCAGAAGGTTTGTGCTGAAGCTTCTCATTAGGTTTGAGGAGAGCAGCTCGTATTCAAATATACTGCTCGATCAGAAGCTTTCTAAAAGCGATCTTTCAGAGCAGGATAAAAAGTTTGCCTCAGCGCTGTATTACGGAGTGATCGAGAGAAGGCTAACTCTTGATGCTGTGATCGACCACTACAGAAAAAACAAAAGCGAAAAGCTGGGTACAGAGGTCAGAAATATTCTGAGGCTTGGTGTTTATCAGCTGAAATATATGGATTCAGTTCCCGATAATGCTGCTGTTGACGAGAGCGTTAAGCTAGCAAAAAAAGTCAGAAATCCTGCGGCAGCAGGCTTTGTGAATGCAGTGCTCAGAAGCTTTATCCGTGATGAAAAGCGCTTGCCCGCGGTAAAGGGCAGGATAAAGGAGCTGTCTCTTGAATATTCGTGCCCTGAATGGCTGGTCAAAAAATGGATCAGTGACTACGGTGTACGCGAATGTGAAGGGATATTAAAGGCTTCACTCGGTAAGGCATCCGATTATATAAGACTTAATACTGTAAAAGCTGATGCGGATACGATCACTGCTATGCTTGAAAAGCAGGGTGTAAAGGTCACGTTCTGTACTGACGGCGGTGCAAAGGTATCAGGCGTAGGAGCTGTCGATGGATTAGAGGCCTATAGGCTGGGTCTTTTCCATGTGCAGGATCTTTCATGCCAGCTTTGCTGCAAGGCTCTCGGGGCGCAGAGCGGTGAGACTGTTCTCGATCTGTGTGCGGCGCCTGGCGGTAAGAGCTTTACTGTTGCGGAGCTTATGAACGATGAGGGTAGAGTTCTTTCGTTTGACCTCCATGAAAACAGAGTCAGGCTTATCAGAAGCGGCGCTCAAAGACTTGGGCTTAAAAGCATAACGGCAGCTGTTAATAACGCTAAACAGTATAATGACAGTCTTCCGTCTGCTGACAGAGTGCTTTGTGATGTGCCGTGCTCAGGGCTTGGCGTTATTGGCAGAAAGCCTGAGATCAAGTACAAAGATCCGGAGGAGCTAAAAAGGCTGCCTGAGATACAGTTTGAGATACTGTCGGTTTCATCGCGGTATGTTAAAGTCGGAGGAGTGCTCGTTTACTCGACGTGTTCGCTTTCAAAAGAAGAAAATGACGAAGTTGCCGAGAGATTTTTGAAAGTATATTCAGATTTTGAGCCTTCACCGCTCGGTAATGCGTTCGGCGAGCGAGCAGATGACTGCAGCATTACCATACTGCCGCAGATGTATGGTAATGACGGGTTTTATATAGCTAAATTTCGCAGACTGAGGTGATCCTTTGGTTTCTTATGACAGCAGCGGAAAAATAGATATACTTGACCTTCTCTATGATGAGCTTGAAGAGCAGATAAGGCTGCTGGGGGAGCCGAAATTCAGAGCAGGACAGATATTTGACTGGCTGCACGTAAAAAAAGCGACAGATTTCGCACAGATGACCAATGTTTCTGCACAATTGAGAGCAAGGCTGAAAGAAAAGTTTTGTATAAAATCACTATTTGTTGTAAAAAGACTTGAATCGAGTACCGATAATACTGTAAAATATCTATATGAGCTTGAAGACGGCAACCATATCGAGACTGTTTTGATGGAGTATAACTACGGTCATACGGTATGTGTATCGTCACAGGTCGGCTGTAAGATGGGGTGCAGATTCTGTGCATCAACTCTTGCAGGGTTTAAAAGAGACCTTACGTCATCCGAGATATTGTCTCAGGTCTATGAGATAGAAAGAAGCGAGGGCGTAAATGTTTCGGGTATAGTTCTCATGGGTATCGGAGAGCCGCTTGACAATTACGATAATGTTGTAAATTTCCTGAAGCAGATATCGGCGCCAAAGGGCAGAAAACTGTCTTTGCGTCATGTGTCGCTTTCTACCTGTGGTATAGTTCCCAGGATATATGATCTTGCAAAGCTTGATCTGGGGCTTACGCTTTCGATATCGCTCCATTGTCCTAATGATAAGGGCAGAAGTGAGATCATGCCTGTGAATAACAGTTATCGTATTGATGAGCTCATGAAGGCGTGCAAAGATTATTTTGCAGCTACCGGCAGAAGGATATCATTTGAATATGCGCTTATAAGCGGCGTGAATGATTCAAAGAATGATGCGGACGAGCTTGCGGCATTGCTGCGCGGCTTTAACTGCCATGTGAATATCATACCTGTAAATAAAATAAAAGAAAGAGAATACAGCTCAGACAGAGCGGCTGCTAAAAGGTTTGCTGAGTTGCTCGGAAAGCTAGGCTTGAATGCTACGGTCAGAAGAACGCTCGGAGCGGATATCGACGCTGCGTGCGGTCAGCTGAGGCGAGAATACGAAATTTAAATGAAAGGGCGGTGAGCCGGTTGTTTGTTGCTTCAAACACTGACAGAGGAAGAGTCAGAGATGAAAATCAGGACAGAGTTATGACTAAGACTCTCGGTGAGAATATGTCGATAGCTGTTGTATGCGACGGAATGGGCGGCGCTGCCTCGGGCGGTGTAGCCAGTCAATTGGCCGTTGAGTCTGTCATTCAGAGAGTGACTGAGAATTTCCGCCCTGATATGAAGCCGAATTCTATCAGAAATATGATGCTTACGGCTGTTCATGCTGCAAATACGGTAGTTTATGACAAGAGCCGTGAGGATATCGACAAAAACGGTATGGGTACCACCTGTGTGGCTGCACTGGTCGTAAACAAGCATATCTATATCGTTAATGTCGGAGACAGCAGGGCATATCTGCTGACAAATGAAGGAATAAAACAGATAACAACAGATCATACATATGTGCAGATGCTTTACCAGTCAGGGCAGATCTCTGCTGAGGAAGCTAAGAACCACCATATGAAAAATGTTATAACAAAGGCTGTTGGCGTTGAGCCTGACGTAGAGGTAGATTATTTTGAACTGGGAGAGATGGGTAATTTCTCTGTTGTTCTGTGCTCTGACGGACTTTCAAATTACTGCTCAGAGGAGTTCATCTATGATACGGTCTTCGGCAAGAACCTCGATGAGGCGATAAACACTTTGATAAATTATGCAAATGACTGCGGCGGACGAGATAACATTACCGCTGCTGTCATAGCTAATTGATAGAGCAAATAATACATTAGAACTGGGAGTTGAATAAAATGGATTCTAATATCGGCAAAAAGCTTGACGGCAGGTATGAGATAACCGAGCTTATCGGCGTTGGCGGAATGGCTGACGTTTATAAAGCTGTCGACGTTATGGAAAACCGTACTGTCGCCGTAAAGATCCTGAAGCCTGAATATTCCGAAAATGAGGAATTCCTTAGGCGCTTCAGAAATGAGAGCAAGGCGATAGCTGTGCTTTCTCACCCGAATATCGTTAAGATATATGATGTTGGTTTCTCAGATGAGATACAGTTCATCGTGATGGAGTATATTGACGGTATCACTCTGAAGGAGTTTATCGAGCAGCAGGGTGTACTGAGGTGGAAGGACGCTCTCCATTTTGTAACACAGATACTGCGTGCGCTGCAGCATGCCCACGATAAAGGTATCGTTCACCGTGATATAAAGCCGCAGAACATAATGCTGTTCACTGACGGTACTATCAAGGTGATGGATTTCGGTATTGCGAGATTTTCACGTATCGACGGTAAGACCCTTTCCGATAAGACTATCGGATCGGTACATTATATCTCCCCTGAGCAGGCAAGAGGCGATATGACCGATGAAAGGTCGGATATCTACTCTGTTGGTGTTATGCTTTATGAGATGCTTACAGGACGAAAGCCTTTCGAGGGTGAGAACCCTGTTGCAGTAGCTTTGAAGCATATGCAGGAGGATGCTGTTGAACCGCGAGAGATCATGCCGTCTATCCCAGAAGCTCTCGAGGAGATCGTTATCCATGCAATGGAAAAGAATCCTATCAGACGTTACCAGTCGGCTGCCGAGATGATAAAAGATATAGATACATTTAAGATCAATCCTTCGGTAGTGTTCGGATATAAGGGTGGTGCCGCTGCCGATGACAGCACTCCCGTTATACCTGTGGCTTCGGCTAATAATATTTATGATGCCGAGGATCAGTACGATGAGGATTATGATGACGAGGACGATGATGACGACGAGGAGGACGAAAAGAAGCGTTCCTACGTTGTTCCGATACTGCTTGGAATGACAGTTGCTGTTGTTGTTATTGCCTGCGTTGTTATCGTTACAACGGTCCTCAAGTCGTTTGACGGCGGCGGAGGAATGCACACCTCGACGATAACTCTCCCTAACTTTGTAGGTATGAATATCGTTAAGGTAGAGCAGGATTACAAGGATAAGCTGAAATTTGATATCACAGAAGAGTTCAACAACGAGTTCGATGAGGGCATTATCATCGAGCAGGCACAGACACCTGGTAAGCAGGTCAAGGAAGGTACGACAGTAACTCTTACTGTAAGTAAGGGTAAAAAGATGATAACTGTGCCCGATATGACAGCTAAGGACAGCACTGTTGCACAGAGTGAGCTAAAGGCTGCCGGCTTCAATGTGGTGCTCAGAGATGTATGGACTGATGATGTTGCAAAGGGTCTGGTAGTAAAGACTGAGCCTGCTGCAGGCGAACAGTATGCAGAGGGCGCTACTATTGCGGTGTTTATCAGCCAGGGCCCTGTTGAGACAAGAGTTAAGGTGCCTGATGTTGTAGGTCTTACAGAGGATAAGGCTGTTAAGGCGCTTAAGGAAAACAAACTGGTCGCTGTTGTTCAGGAGATCGACCATGACGGCGATAAGGGTAAGGTAATTGAGCAGGATACTGAGGCAGGAACGTATCTCGATAAGAATTCAGAGGTAACGATCTATGTATCTACCGGTGAGGTACAGCCTGTTGAACTGACCTTCTCGATGCCGATGCCTGAGGGTCTGCACGGTTCATACTCGCTCGATATCTATAAGGACGGTAACGTTGCTTATACTCAGAAGATAGCTAACGGCGAGGCTGTAGCAGGCGGCTCCGTAAATATCACAGTAGAGGGTAAGAAGACTGAGGTGCTCACTATCTACGTTAAGAATGATGAGTCGAGCAGCCAGTGCAGATATGCAGTTTACGAGATAGATTACGAGAACAAGAGCGCAACTCTCAGCGGAAGCCTCAATGAGAGCGGACTTATCGCGATCACTCCGACAACTACAACAACTACAACTACGACCGAGGAAACAACAACTACAACAACTACGACCACCACCGAACAGCAGCAGGAAGAGCCGCAGGATAACGGTGATGAAGAAAATTCGTAATATGACAGGAATAATAATCAAAGCAGTCGGGGGCATCTACACCGTAGAAGCCTCCGACGGTGTTTATCAGTGCAAGGCAAGGGGTATTTTCAGGAAGAGAAATATCTCTCCCGTCTGCGGAGACAGAGTGACCTTTACGCTGGAAAATGACGGTACAGGTGTTATAGAGGGAATAGGAGAGAGAAAGTCTCTTTTGATAAGACCTCCTCTTGCAAATCTTGATGCGCTGGTCTTTGTGTCATCTACCTGCGAGCCGAAGCCCAATTTGCTGCTGCTGGATAAATTCATAGCTATAGCTGTTTTTAAAAAGATAGAGCCTATCATTGCTTTTACCAAAGTTGACAAAACTTCGGCTAAAGAGCTTGCTGATATTTACAGACGCTCCGGCTTCAAGGTTTATGAGGTGGATAACACGACAGGTGAGGGCGCTGCTGAACTAAAATCCGAGCTTACGGGCAAGCTTTCGGCATTTACTGGTAATACGGGAGTCGGTAAGTCCTCACTGCTTAATTGTCTGTTTCCTCAGCTCGCTCTTGCTACGGCTGAGATCAGTAAAAAGCTTGGCCGTGGCAGACATACAACGAGAACCGTTGAGCTTTATAAGCTGCCTGACGGCGGCTACATTGCCGATACACCGGGTTTCTCGTCTTTTGATACGAACAGGTATGATATCATCTTAAAAGACCAGCTTGCAGATTGCTTTGCTGAATTCGCTCCATATAAGGACAAGTGCCGTTTCCAGAATTGCAGCCACACTAAAGAGAAGGGCTGTGCTGTGCTAGAAGCTGTGAACAGCGGTGAGATACCCCGATCAAGACATGAAAGCTATGTTGATATGTATGAGCAGGCAAAGCAGATCAAGGAATGGGAGGTAGGCAACTGATGAAAAGATGCGTTATCTTCGTTGGGGGAGACCCTGTGAGCGAAAGCACTCTTGACAGAGAGCTGATCGCTTCATCATTTATTATTGCCGCTGATATCGGATATGTCTGCTGTGAAAGGTTAGGCATAAAGGCAGATGTTATCATCGGTGATTTTGATTCGGCTCAAATGCCCTCTGCCGGTAATCTTGAAGTGTTTCCCGTTGAGAAAGATGACCCTGATATAATGCTTGCTATCAAAAAGGCTCTGTCTTTAGGCTGTGACGATATAACAGTTTACGGCGGTGCAGGCGGCAGGCTTGACCATACAGTGAGCAATACACAGTCGCTGGCATATTGCTATGAGCGTGATGTTAAATGCCGTATGGTATCTGATAACGAACGGGTAGAGCTTTTGTCTCCTGACAGATATGAGCTGCCTTATATGGAGGGTTTTTCGTTATCACTCTTTGCATATAACAGCGAAGTCAAAGGGCTTGATATAATGGGCTGTAAATACAGCGGCGAGGGATTCACCCTCACACCGTCTTTTCCGCTTGGTGTCTCAAACTGCGTTACGCAGGAAAACGCTGTGATAAGCTTTAAAAGCGGCTGTATCCTCTGCATAAGATCGAGACTATGAACCTTACTGAGCGCTTCTGAATAGTATAATGTACATCGGCAGGCAGTCGGTGATATTATCGGGAGGTTCTTACTTATGAAGATAGTGGTTGTTAAAAGCCCAAGGCTGCTTTCAGGAATGCTCAGACTGATATTTAAGGTCAAAAAGTACGAGGATTGATAAAAAGTGCGCTCCTGCGGTTTACAGGAGCGCTTTTTATTGTGCTTGTGCTTGACAAAATCAGCAATGTATTGTATAATAATACTTTGTAGAAATAAACTTTTTTCTTAGGAGTGTGTTAAAATGGCTGCAAATTCAAAGACCGTTTCCAAGGCAGGATATGCTAAATTACAGGAAGACCTTGAGTATCTGATAACCGTCAGAAGAAGAGAGGTCGCTGAGAAGCTAAAAGAGGCACGTTCTTTCGGAGACCTTTCCGAGAACGCTGAGTATGATGAAGCTAAAAATGAGCAGGCAATTCTTGAGTCCAGGATAAATGAGCTTGAGCTGCTCATCTCCAATGCTGAGATCGTTGAGGATGATGATATTTCTCTTGATGAGATAGGCGTTGGCTCTATAATCAAGATAAGAGATCTCGAGCTTGATGAGATAGAGAACCTCCAGATCGTTGGTTCGACAGAGTCTGACCCTGATAACGGTAAGATATCTGATGAGTCACCTATCGGTAAGGCAGCTCTTCATCACAAGGTCGGTGATGTGTTCGAGGCTGAGACGCCTGCAGGACTGCTGAAATTTGAGGTAATGGATATCTCGAAATAGTCTCCAGACTTAATGTTCTGACAAGAAAGGAATTTTATAATGAGTGAGGTAAAGGAAAATACTGCTGCGGCAGGCGAAGAGACCGCAGAGCTTTCCGCTGAGGAGATAAGCTCCTATAAGAAGATAAGAATGGAAAAGCTGGCTGAGCTTCAGGCTGAGGGCAGAGATCCGTTCGTTATAACAAAGTATGATGTTACTGCAAGCTGTGCTGAGGCGAGAGCTGCTTATGAAAAGGCTGAGGCTGAGTGCAAGGCACAGGCGGGCGATGATGATGAGGCTCTTGCCGCTGCGCTTGAGGCAAACAGGGTCGTTGTTTCTATAGCAGGACGTATGATGTCAAAAAGGCGTATGGGCAAGGCAGGCTTTATTGACGTTCACGATAAGAGCGGAAAGATACAGGCATATGTTAGACTTGACGCCGTTGGCAAAGAAGCTTTTGACAGCTATATCAAAAAGGGCGATATTGGTGATATAGTTGGTATTAGGGGATATGTTTTCAGAACAAAAATGGGTGAGATATCCGTTCATGCTGAGGAGATGACTCTGCTTTCAAAGAATCTGCTGCCGCTGCCTGAAAAGTGGCACGGGCTGACAAATCAGGACGTTAGATACCGCCAAAGATATACTGACCTTATCTGCAACCCTGAGGTAAAGGACACTTTTATAAAGCGTTCACAGATAATTTCATCGATCAGAAGGTATCTTGACGCACAGGGCTTTATTGAGGTCGAGACACCTATGCTCGTTTCTAACGCCGGAGGTGCTGCTGCAAGACCGTTTGAGACGCACTATAATGCACTTGATGAGGACGTAAAGCTCAGAATATCTCTGGAGCTTTATCTGAAGAGACTTATCGTCGGCGGACTTGAGAGGGTCTATGAGATCGGCAGAGTGTTCAGAAATGAGGGCGTTGATGCCAGACATAACCCCGAATTCACACTTATGGAGCTTTACCAGGCATATACCGATTATTACGGTATGATGGATCTGACAGAGAATATGTTCCGCCATGTTGCGCAGGAGGTCTGCGGAAAAACCTGTGTGCCTTACGGTGAATATGAGATAGATCTCGGAAAGCCGTTTGAGAGAATGACAATGATCGAGGCTGTCAAGAAGTACTCAGGTGTTGATTTCAATGAGGTCGCAGACGATGATGCTGCCAAGGCACTTGCCAAGGAGAAGCATATCGAGTTTGAGGACAGGCACAAGAAGGGCGATATCCTTAATCTCTTCTTTGAAGAGTTCGTTGAGGAGCACCTGATACAGCCAACATTTATAATGGATCACCCAGTTGAGATCTCACCGCTGACAAAGAGAAAGCCTGATGCTCCTGATTATGTTGAGCGCTTTGAGCTTTTCATCACTGGCAGAGAGATGTGCAATGCATATTCAGAGCTTAATGACCCGATAGATCAGCGCGAGCGTTTTCTTGCTCAGGAGGAGCTTCTGAAGCAGGGTGATGAGGAAGCGAACCGCATTGATGAGGACTTCCTGAGAGCACTTGAGATCGGTATGCCGCCGACAGGAGGAATTGGCTACGGCATTGACAGACTTGTAATGCTGCTCACAAATTCACCTGCTATTAGGGACGTTTTACTGTTCCCGACGATGAAGTCGTTAGACTGAAACGCCCCCTATTTTCAAGGCTTTTAAGCATATGGCAAGGTGATTTGACACCAATTTGACCCCAAAATAATAGTATTGCAGAAAAGAATCCTATTAAAAACATTGTGACCGATCTGAACATGATGTTCGGGTCGGTCTTTTTATAGCTTTTATTTTCATTCGGTCCGTTCAGATCATGACCAATGTAATAATATAAGCAGCCGCACTCTGTTACCGGCAGAATGCGGCTGTTATACGGTTTAATTTCGTTTTACTTTTTCTTGCTGTCTTCCGGAATGCTGTTATTCTCTTTCTCAACAGGCTCATTCAGGCTGCGGTTGATAAAGAAATAAAAGATCATCATTCCGATAGGTATCAGTACACTGACGACAGCGATCACAATATTAAGCATTTATTATTCCTCCGTTATTATTGATCTGTGATGCAATATAACGAAGGTCTGTTTTTATATCCGTCCTGATCGTGTATGTATTTGATGATGTATTTCCGTCTGAACTGTACCTGCCTGAAAACCTGAAACAGCAGCAGATACAGCACCGCCGCGGCGATAAACAGAAAAGAGCTGCCACACAGGAAATGTTCAAAGCTCTTTTGCTGCTCTTGCTTTTTTACGGCGTTTGTGTGGGTGATCCTTGTCAATCGCGACGGCAGCAGCTCCTCGGAGCATACTCCCTGCAACAGCCTGTAAACGTCAGCGGCTATGATGCTCTGTCGGGATACAGGGGTTCGCAGTCTGTCCTCTTGCACGTTTACATCGCCGTTTGAAAACAGCAGAGTGATGAATGACAGGGCAAACATCAGAGAAAATATACGCTGCGCCAATGTGGGCTTTTTCATTATTTGCCCTCCTTTTCTAGATTGCATACTTATATTTTTATGATAACATTTAATGCAGAAAATGTCAATGTGCTGTTCAGATTTATACTGCCGTGATAAACAGCGCACAGGCAAACGCAGGCAGTTCATCTGCCGAAAAGCTAAAAGAGTTTAATGATCTGCTTGACAGCGATATGATCTCATAGTAAGTTTTTGACGCAAAGAAGAAAGACCTGCGCAGTAAAATGTAACGAAAAATGCTCCCACGCAATTGCGAGGGAGCATTACTATTATATAGCTTTAAACCTTCTTAACAGCTATCTTTACCTTTTCGCCGTTAATATCCCAATCCTTAGCGTCGGGTGCATCGGCAAAGGTGATAGAGTCTGCAAGAACATCTGTTGAGATGCTGTCCTTGTTCTTCTCGATCACATCGCATACAGCCTTGCTGCCGCTGATAGATACCTCGATGTGATCCATGACCTCAAAGCCCGAATCCTTACGCATTGTCTGCAGCTTGCTTATTATCTCACGTACATAGCCCTCTTCAACAAGCTCAGGTGTGAGAACTGTACAGATAGCTACTGTAATGCCGTTATCGGTCAGCGTGTAGAAGCCTTCCTTTTGATCGGACTCAATGAGCAGATCGTCTCTGTCGAGAGATATCTCACCGATAGAGATATTGAGCTTCAGACACTCGTTAGCGTTAAGCTCTGCATAAGCGGCATTTCCGTCAAGCTCGGAAAGGGCAGTCCTTATCTCGTTTAAGTTCTTGCCGTATCTCGGTCCGAGAGTTTTTAGCTGCGGCTTGAATTTGTACTCAATGAATGAAGAAACATCGTCCTTGAACTCAACTGCTTTAAGGTTGAGCTCATCTCTGATGATGTCAACATAGAAGCTGTCAAGCTCATGCTCAGCAGAAACATACATCTTGCTCAGCGGCTGGCGGTTTTTAAGAGCAGCACCGTTTCTTGCACTTCTGCCGAGGATAACTATTTTAAGCACCTCGTCCATATCGCTCTCAAGCTTGGTGTCTATAAGCTTATCATCTGCAACAGGATAATCGCAAAGATGAATACTCTCGGGAGCTGAGCTGTCAACACTTCTCACCAGATTCTGATAGATCTCCTCAGTGATGAACGGAACCATAGGCGCAGCGCATTTTGCAACTGTAACAAGTGCGGTCCATAGGGTCATGTAAGCATTTATCTTATCCTGATTCATGCCCTGAACCCAGTATCTTTCTCTTCCTCTTCTTACATACCAGTTCGAGAGATCATCAACAAACTCCTGCATAGCCTTTGCAGCCTCTGGTATGCGGTAGTTTGCTAGGTTGTCATCAGTTTCTTTTATCATAGTGTTCAGCTTTGAGAGCAACCACTTATCCATAACAGAGAGCTTTTCGTATTCGATCTCGTGCTTAGTAGGATCAAACTGATCTATCTCTGCATAGAGAATATAGAAAGCGTAGGTGTTCCAGAGCGTTCCCATGAACTTTCTCTGACCCTCTGTAACGCCCTTGTCATGGAACTTGTTAGGCAGCCATGGCTGAGAGTTTGTATAGAAGTACCACCTGATAGCGTCAGCTCCGAACTTTTCAAGAGCCTCGAACGGGTCAACGGCATTACCCTTAGACTTTGACATCTTCTGTCCGTTCTCGTCCTGAACAAGACCGAGCACGATAACATTCTTAAACGGAGCCTTGTCAAAGATAAGAGTTGAAATAGCCAGCAGTGAATAGAACCAGCCTCTTGTCTGGTCAACAGCCTCTGAGATAAAGTCAGCAGGGAACTGGCTCTCAAAAAGCTCCTTGTTTTCAAACGGGTAGTGATGCTGAGCAAACGGCATTGAGCCTGAATCAAACCAGCAGTCTATAACTTCGGGAACTCTCTTCATCTGCTTGCCGCAGTCAGGACACTTTATAGTTACAGCATCAATGAAGGGGCGGTGAAGCTCAATATCCTCAGGGCAGTTGTCCGACATTGACTTGAGCTCTTCGATAGAGCCGATCGAATGGCGGCAGCCGCACTCGCACTCCCAGATGTTGAGAGGTGTTCCCCAGTATCTGTTTCTTGAAATACCCCAGTCCTGAACGTTTTTTAGCCAGTCGCCGAAGCGGCCTGTGCCTATGCTCTCTGGTATCCAGTTGATAGTGTTATTGTTTGCAATGAGCCTGTCTTTAACATCGGTCATCTTTATGAACCAGGTGTCTCTTGCATAGTAGATGAGCGGAGAATTACATCTCCAGCAATGCGGATAGTCATGCTCAAACTTAGGTGCAGAGAAGAGCTTGCCGCTCTTGTCAAGGTCTTTAAGCACCTCAGGGTCAGCGTCCTTTACAAACAGTCCCGCAAACGGAGTTTCTTCCGTCATATTACCCTTGCCGTCAACGAACTGAACGAAAGGAAGATCATAGTTCCTGCCGATACGTGAATCGTCCTCACCGAATGCAGGCGCGATATGAACTATACCTGTACCGTCTGACATTGTAACATAATTATCACAGGTAACAAAGTGTGCTTTCTTGTTCTGCTTTGCGGCAGCCTCGCCCGCACACTCAAACAGCGGCTCATATTCTGTGTATTCCAGGTCTTTACCCGTACAGCTCTCGAGCACTTCATACGCTGTCTCTCCGTCCTTGGAAAGAGGACCAAGGACAGTATCGAGCAGAGCTTGTGCCATTGTGTAGATATATCCGTCAGCAGCCTTAACTCTGCAATAGGTCTCGTTCGGGTTTACGCAGAGCGCAACGTTCGAGGGCAGCGTCCACGGAGTTGTTGTCCATGCAAGGAAATATTCATCCTTGCCCTTTATCTTGAACCTTGCGATAGCCGAGCGCTCTTTCACGAGCTTGTAGCCCTGTGCTACCTCGTGAGATGAGAGCGGAGTTCCGCAGCGAGGACAGTATGGAACTATCTTGAAGCCCTTGTAGAGCAGACCCTTGTCATATATCTGCTTCAGTGCCCACCATTCCGATTCTATAAAATCATTATGATAGGTCACATATGGGTTCTCCATATCAGCCCAGAAGCCTACGGTACCTGAGAAATCCTCCCACATACCCTTGTATTTCCAGACGCTCTCCTTACACTTCTCTATGAACGGCTCAAGACCGTATTCCTCTATCTGCTCCTTGCCGTCAAGTCCTAGTAGTTTTTCAACTTCAAGCTCAACAGGCAGTCCGTGAGTGTCCCAGCCGGCCTTTCTCGGCACCATAGCGCCCTTCATCGTATGATATCTGGGTATCATATCCTTGATAGCACGGGTAAGCACATGGCCAATGTGCGGCTTGCCGTTTGCCGTCGGAGGGCCGTCATAGAATACATAGCTATCGCCTTTTTTGCGGCTGTCAATGCTCTTCTCAAAGATCTTGTTCTCGTCCCAGAACTTTTCAACTTCCTTTTCTCTCTGAACAAAATTCAGATTAGTGTCCACTTTTTTGTACACAAACTCTCATCCTTTCGTAGATAGCTTGCAGGGCAGAGCAAACAAAAAAGGCTCTCGTCCCGAAAAGGACGAAAGCCCGAAGCTTATCGCAACCACCCATTCAGCATACAATTATATGCGTTCCCGATAACGCAGGGAAAAAGCGTTGCAGCCTACTGTTGTTTCGGTGCACGGCTGGTAAAGTGATCTTCATCAGAAAGCTTTTCGTACCGCCCTCACACCAACGGCGGCTCGCTGAAACTTTTGCTAACTGACTACTGTCTTCGTCAAAGCCTTTAACATATACAGTTATTTTATCATAGTTCATCAGATTTGTCAAGACATAACCTGTTATTTTTGCGCCTGTACCTGATATTGTGTTTATATGCTGCTTTACTTTTCTGAGAATTTATGATATAATACAGATTATGATAATATTTAACGGAGGATCATGATGACGAACGATATAAATGAGCTGAAAAAAGCAGCTCTTGAAAAGTATTTCTCTCATATGAATGAAAAACAGAGAGAGGCTATATTTCATATAAAAGGGCCTTTGCTTATACTTGCAGGCGCAGGCAGCGGAAAGACCACTGTTCTTGTTAACAGGATAGCTAATATGATCTTTTTCGGTGATTCTTATAATACAGACATTGGCTTCGGAACACCTTCCACGGAAGATATAGAATTTCTAAAAGCATATATATGCGGAGATACAAATGACGTTTTAAAGCTCGCTGACATTATTGCGATAGGCTGTGTCAAGCCGTGGAGCATTCTCGCTATCACGTTTACTAATAAGGCGGCAGGAGAACTCAAGGACAGACTTGCGGCTATGCTAGGTGACTCAGGCAGCGGTATAACAGCTGCAACCTTCCATTCAGCTTGTGCCAGGATACTCCGACGTGAGGGTGACAAGCTCGGATATTTGCCAACATACACTATCTATGATACAGATGATTCCCAGAGAGCTATCAAGCGGATATTGGCTGACCTTGATATTTCGGATAAGATGTTTCCTCCCAAGCTGATACTTTCTGAGATATCACATTCAAAGGACAGCCTGATAACTCCTGATGAATACATAGCACAGTCAGCTAATGACTACAGAAACCTGACTATCGGCAGAGTTTATAAGACCTATCAGAACAGACTGATGCAGGCAAATGCTATGGATTTTGACGATATCATTGTGAATACTGTCAGACTGTTTGAAGAATTTCCCGATGTGCTCGACCATTATCAGAATCTTTATAAGTATATACTGGTTGACGAGTATCAGGATACTAACAGGGCGCAGTTCAGACTGATATCGCTGCTGTCTCAGAAGTATAAAAATCTATGTGTTGTCGGTGATGACGACCAGAGCATCTATAAGTTCAGAGGCGCAACGATCGACAATATTCTCAATTTTGAAGACCAGTTCGAGAGCGAAGACAAATGCAAGGTAATAAAGCTTGAACAAAACTACAGATCAACACAGAATATCCTCACCTGTGCAAACCAGCTCATCAGCCATAATAAAGGCAGAAAGGGCAAGAACCTATGGACATCAGCAGGTGATGGCGAAAAAGTTACTGTGAGACGCTGTGTGTCTGAGAGAACGGAAGCCCAGTTTGTTGCGGAAACTGTGCTCAAAGATGTTCAGGAGGGCGGTAAATTCAACGACCACGCCGTTCTTTACAGAGTGAATGCTAATTCTAACAGTCTTGAAAGAGCATTTATTCAGCATAATATCCCTTATAAGATCATAGGCGGTCCAAAGTTCTATGACAGGAAAGAGATCAAGGACGTGCTCTCGTATCTCGATGTTATAAACAACCCGAGTGATATGCTGAGACTCAGACGTATAATAAACGTTCCGAAAAGAGGTATCGGAGAAGCGACTGTGACCACAGTAGAGCAGATATCTTCCGATCTCGGCATCGATCCAATATCGGTCATGGAGGACGCTGACGGTCTGGCTCCGCTGTTGAGAAAGGCACCGGCACTAAAAAAGGTCGCAGCTATGTTCAGGGAGCTTAGTGAGCTTGCCGATGAAGTTGAGCTGCCTGACCTTTTAGATGAGTTGCTTGATAAGAGCGGCTATGCCGAGGCTTTGCAAAAAGAGGGTGACGAGGGTATAGGCAGACTAGAAAACATTGCTGAGCTCAAATCCACTATGCAAAACTATATGGAGGAGAGCGAGGAGCCTACACTTTCGGGCTTTTTGGAGGAGATATCACTTTACACAGATGTAGATAATCTCGACCAGGAGGCTGATTATGTAGTGCTTATGACTATGCATTCAGCGAAGGGTCTGGAGTTTCCGACGGTGTTTGTTGTTGGCATGGAGGAGAATGTTTTTCCGTCGTCCAGAAGTCTGGAAAGCGAAGCTGATATCGAGGAAGAACGCAGACTTGCATATGTTGCGGCTACAAGAGCTAAAAACAAGCTTTATATGACCTATGCAGCTGAGAGAATGCTTTACGGACGCACCGACAGAAACAGAGTATCAAGGTTTGTGAAAGAGCTGCCTGCTGAGCAGATAGAACGGGAGGAAGAGTCTGCATTTTCTTCTGAGAGCGCAGGCTTTGAAGCTCCGAAGAGTATTTCGCTTCAGCAGCAGATGAGGAGCAGAGCCTCAGCCGAACCTGCAGGAGAAACTCAGCTGCGTGCAGGCGACAGGGTAGTGCATAAGATATTCGGCGAGGGCACAGTGCTTTCGGCAAAAGCAATGGCTAACGATATGCTTGTAGAGATCGCGTTTGACAGCCGCGGCACAAAAAAGGTAATGGCAAGGTATGCAAAGCTCAGAAAGCTTTGATTTGTGAATTTTAATTAAATAATGACCCAAGCCCTTGACAAAGTCAATTGCGTCTGGTATAATATATTAGTCGCTGTAAAGTGATGAGCTATTAGCTCAGTTGGCAGAGCATTTGACTTTTAATCAAAGGGTCTGGGGTTCGAATCCCCAATAGCTCACTTCCCCGTACTTTTCGGAGTGCGGGGGATTTTTTTTTTTGAGGGCATGAAAAACCGCCCCCCCCCGAGGGGGCGGCCTATTCAGATATAGTAAAAATGCGAACTATATGTATTTATATTACGATCTGTTATTAACCATTATTTCTTAAATAACGTATTAACAACCATATAAGCCAAAGTCCACCCGTTGCAAATACAAGTAACAAATCTATTAAAAGACCTCCTGTACTTCTTTTAGCCATACTATCACCTCTTTTGTACTTCTTTCTATAGAATTAACTATAAATCGTTATAAATCTCTGCATATACCAAAGAAGTTTTTACATCATGCAGTATTATAAGTATCGGTGAAGCCAATTTGGCATATCAGGATCATCGGTTTCCCACGAATCAACTTCATTCTCTTCTGTTTCCCAATTATTTTCATCACCGTCAAAAAACTTTTGCCTATGACATTTATACTTTACGACCTCATTCCCTTCCAGACGATACTCATACCAATAGTAATTTTGTTTTCCATAACCTTTATACTCTTGGGTAGTAT
This sequence comes from Ruminococcus sp., assembly GCA_017484095.1. Lineage (GTDB taxonomy): Bacteria > Bacillota > Clostridia > Oscillospirales > Ruminococcaceae > Hominimerdicola. The sequence continues at coordinate 22,979 of JAFUTU010000022.1, forward strand.
AAATCGTCATAACTGATCATCTCCTCTAATTTCTTCATTAATAGATTCACTTTCGGTGTCATTATTGGGGTTTTCATCACAAATCTGTCTTAATATATCCTTTGACGTTTCAGCGTTCTCATGAACCTCCTTTCTTCTTGATTTGATTATTTCTATTCCTTTCTTAGACAACAAGACTACACCGCCAATAACACTTGCTAATATGACTCCATAAATGACACCATCATCATGTCCATCTTGATAACCTTCATTTCTAATATTTCTAATATAATTATCAACTCCTCCGGCTTTCTTTGCAGCACTAGTTAAATCTTGATACGGACCTAAATTACTCATTTAAACCATTCCTTTCATCCTCGCATTAGCAATACCCAACAGAATACTAGTTAGTACGATAATTGCACTTATTCATTATATAAATTATAATATCACCTCCGAACATCTACACGAAATACCGTGTACCAAAATAATTATACATGAATTCTCGTGTATTGTCAATAGTTTTACGAAATCTGTGTTATAATAATTTGTGAATTACAACAAATTTATAACGAGGATTGCTATGTATTACTATAAAAGACTTCGTGATCTCAGAGAAGATCATGATCTTACGCAGAAACAGGTAGCCGAGCTGATAAAAACCACTCAGCAGGTATACAGCGAATATGAAAAAGGTATAAGAGAGATACCTTTGTTTAAAATGATAATTCTCGCAAAATACTACAACGTCAGTATGGACTATCTTACCGACCTGACCGATGAAAAAAGAAATCTGATATGACTGTCAAAAGCTTTACCGCGTTTGCAGTCATTTTTTTGTTTGGTTACTCTTTTATTTCCTCGAAATAAAGTATATTATGTATTTTTATAAGCTTAAATGTAAATGTATTGTAACTTTAACTGCTTGACAATATCATAAAAATGGAGTACAATATATAAAGATATTTATGCCCGTTGGCGGATACATTCCGCATCGTACACACGCGCTCCGTTCTACCTGTGACAATTGCCGATATTCCATGACGATCTTTGAGATGACGTCAGGGCGCGTTTTTAACATTTCTGTGTTCGTATCTATAATTTTCGCTCTAAGCGTATAACAGGAAGGAGATATTAGCTTCTGCCTTTTGTTTGCATTGCAAATGATCGGCAGCAACAGTGATAATATATGAGTGGATCAAAAAACAGTTTAAAAGAAGCAACAAAAAGAAAAATATTCAGAAGAACATCTGCGAGCAAGGCGCTTGCAGTCTCTCCAAAACAGGAACGCAGGCGCACAGCCGCGCAGAGAGACACCTCTGATACCAAGCTGAAGCCCATGAGCCAGACAAGGCGTACTGCTCAGCAAAAGCCTCGCACCCGGAATCCAAAGGAGCCTGTAAGAAAGACCCCTGTAAAGATAATCCCCCTTGGCGGCCTTAATGAGATCGGAAAGAATTTCAATGTTATCGAGTGCTCGAACGATATGTTCGTGCTTGACTGCGGCTTAGCCTTCCCCGATGACGATATGCCTGGTGTCGATATAGTTATCCCCGATTTTTCATATATTGAGAAAAACATCGATAAGCTCAGGGGCGTTGTTATCACACACGGCCATGAAGACCACATCGGCGGACTTCCGTATTTCCTTAAGAAATTCAATGTCCCAGTATATGGTACCAGGCTTACTATCGGTCTGGTAGAGGGCAAGCTCAAGGAGCACGGTATACTGGCTGATTGTAAGCTAAACGTTGTTGAACCCAGAAACACTGTCAAGCTTGGCTGCATGGCAGTAGAATTCATAAGGGTCAACCATTCTATCCCCGATGCTGTAGGATTTGCTATCCACACACCTGCAGGTGTTCTTATCCATACAGGTGACTTTAAGGTAGATTATACCCCTATTGAGGGCGGTATAATTGATCTTCCGCGCTTTGCTGAGCTTGGCAACAAGGGCGTTCTTGCACTTATGTCAGATTCTACTAACTCAGAGCGTCAGGGCTTTACCATGAGTGAGAGAAAGGTCGGAGAAAGTTTTGAACGCCTGTTCAGTCAGGCTGACGGCAAGCGCATAATCATTGCCACATTTGCCTCCAATATCCATAGAGTTCAGCAGATAATCAATAATGCTGTGCGCTGTGGCAGGAAGGTCGCCTGTTCGGGCAGAAGTATGGTAAATGTAATGTCAAAGGGTGTTGAGCTCGGATACCTCAAGGTGCCTGAGGGCGTTCTGATAGATATTGAATCTATTTCGAGATATGCCCCTGAAAAGACTGTTATAGTTACTACAGGCAGTCAGGGTGAGCCTATGTCGGCTTTGAAGAGAATGTCTGAAAATGAACACAGGCAGGTCTCTATAACTCCCAATGATTTTATAATCATTTCAGCAAACCCAATACCGGGCAACGAAAAGCTTGTTACTAACGTTGTGAATGACCTTATGAAGCTTGGTGCCGAGGTCATCTATGAAGGGATGTATGATGTGCACGTTTCGGGCCATGCTTGTCAGGAGGAGCAAAAGCTTATGCTCTCCATAACAAAGCCTAAGTTTTTCATTCCTGTTCATGGCGAGTACAAGCACCTTATGAAGCATAAGCAGACAGCTTTGACTGTCGGTATCCCCGAAAGCAATATAATAATTGCCGAGATAGGCAATGTTATCGAGACTGACGGTGTAGATATGAAAATATCAGGTCAGGTACCTGCCGGAAGAGTTCTTGTTGACGGTCTTGGTGTCGGTGATGTCGGTGCGATAGTACTGCGTGACAGAAAAAGGCTTGCTGCTGACGGACTTATTATCGCAGTTGCTACGATAGACAGAATGTCAGGTGAGATACTTGCAGGCCCCGATGTCGTATCAAGAGGCTTTGTATACGTCCGTGAGAGTGAGGAGCTCATGAAAGAGGCTCAGTCTCTCCTGCTAGAAACTCTTACCGATTGCCTTGACAGAAATATGAAGGACTGGAACACTATCAAGGGCAAGATGAAAGACAGGCTTTCCGATTTTATATTCCAGAAAACAAAGAGAAGTCCGATGATACTACCTATCATCATGGAGATATAGATAAAGAGATAACAAAATGACTGGTTCAATGTGAGGCGTAACTTATGAAGAAAAACAACGGATTTCATCTCCTGGTGCAGGGAACTGTCGCGGTAACAGCTTTACTGGCTCTTATCGGCGCAATTGTACTGCACGGCACACCGTCAAAAAGCACAGCTGGCAATGTCCTTCTTGTGATGACGGTAATTTGCATATTGCTGCTGCTGTTGGAACTCTGGGGCTTTAATACGCAGAACAAAAAGATTGTTTCAAGACTTGCAACAATGATAACTCGTACCGAGAGGGATTCGATGTACAATTTCCCTGCTCCTACGATCGTTATCAATAATGTTAATGTTGTAGTCTGGGCTAACAGACAGTTCTGCGAAAGGCTTTATACCGACGGCGAGCCCTATGGTCATTATCTTCAGGAGTTGATGAACATTGATTTCGATCAGATACATTCGAGCAAGGGTGACCTGGTTTGCGTAAATACAAAGTTCTATTACGCTAAAGCTGTTGAGAATGAGGCTGACAGAAGCCTTACTCTCATATATTTTGACGATGTTACCGACTTTATCGAGCTTGACTATGAAAACAGGATGTCTCACAGAGCAGTCATCATAATAATGATAGATAACTATGACGATATAATGTCAGGTGTGCGTGAAAGTGAAAAGGCGCACGTTCAGGTTGAGATAGAGAAGCTTATCGAGGATTTCATTGAGGGCTCAACTGCTATTTCCAAAAAGCTCTCAAACGACAGATTCTATATCTTTATGGAGGAAAGACACCTTGCTCCTATTATCGAAGACAGATTCAGGATATTGGAGCAGGCAAGAAAAATAACCGTTTCTGACCGCTCGAACATTACTCTTTCAATTGGTGTATCTAGAGACGGAGTCAATCCTGCGGAAAGTGAAAAGTTCGCAAGACAGGCGCTTGAAATGTGTATGGGCAGGGGCGGAGATCAGGCGGCAGTTAAAGAAAACGGAGAGTTTAATTTCTTCGGCGGCCTTTCTTCGGGAACAGATACTAATAACAAGACCCGCATCAGAATGGTGGCAAAAGCAATCGCTGAGCATATAGATTCTCATGAGCGCGTACTTGTAATGGGTCACCGCTTCGGAGACCTTGACAGTATAGGCTCATCTATGGGTATAGTGAACGCCGCAAGACAAATGGGCAAGCCTGCTTATCTTGTTGTTGACAGAACTAAAAACCTTGCAGTTTCGCTCATAGATTACCTTGAAAAGAACGAAGCTGACAACATATTTATTACTCCGAAGCAGGCTTTATCGCTCGTTGATGACAGCACCTTGCTCTTTGTGTGTGATACTCACAATCCTGCTCTTGTAGAATCTGCAGAGATAGTTCAAAGAGCTAAAGATATCATAGTTATCGACCACCACAGAAGAATGGTAGACGGCATCCAGCCGACAGTAATGTCATTCCTGGAGCCTAATGCATCATCTGCTTGTGAGCTCGTTACTATGCTCGTGCAGTATTTCGGTGATGACGTTCAGATGTCTGCACCTGTGGCAGAAGCGCTTCTTTCGGGAATAATGCTCGATACCAAGAACTTCGTTATGAAAACAGGCGTTATGACCTTTGAAGCAGCGGCACTGCTGAAAAAATACGGTGCTGATACCGTAGCAGTCAAAAAGCTGTTTGCAAATTCGATAGAGACCTATCACCAGAAGTCAGCACTTATCAATAATGCGGCTATCTATAACGGCTGTGCTATCGCTTATACTGAGGAGACCTTCCCCGAGATCAGGATAGCAGCTTCTCAGGCGGCAGATGAGCTCCTTGGAATAACGGGCGTCAACGCATCGTTCGTTCTGTATCAGCTTGGTGATACTGTGAACATTTCCGCAAGGAGCATGGGCGCATTCAATGTTCAGATAGTAATGGAAGCTCTGGGCGGCGGCGGACACCTTACCATGGCAGCGACCCAGATAAAAACTACCTTAGAGGACGCAAGAAACAAGCTTAATGCAGCAATAGATGAATATATCAGGAACAATACTCAGCATGACTGAAAGGACGTGTAATATATGAAGGTAATACTTATAAAAGATGTTAAGGGCAGCGGAAAAGCAGGAGATGTGATAAATGCCGCTGACGGATACGCTAGAAACTTCCTTATCGCGAGGGGTTTTGCTCTGGAGGCTACATCAAAAAATCTTAATGACCTTGCAGGCAAAAAAGCATCTGCTCAGCATAAGATAGATGTTGAAGTTGCAGAGAATAAAAAGTCTGCTGATGCTCTTCAAGGCAAAGAGGTCGTAGTAAAGGCAAAAGCAGGGCAGGGTGGCAAGCTCTTCGGCGCTGTGACACCTTCTGTTATCAGCGAGGCAATAAAGTCTCAGTATAATGTAAATGTAGATAAAAAGAAGATAAACCTTCAAAGCGATATAAAAGCCTACGGAGACTTTGATGCAGTAATAAAGTTTACTCACGGCGTTAGCTGCTCGGTCAAGGTCAAGGTAGTAGAGGAGTAATTATGCCGACAAACGACAATACAGCTCAGCTGACCGCTGCTTCGGTCTATGGCAGAGAGCTGCCCTTTTCTCAGGAGGCTGAGGAGGCTGTTTTGGGCAGTATCCTGCTGGATCCCGAGTGTCTGTCGTCAGTAGCTGAGCTTATTAAAGCTGAGAGCTTTTACAGGCCGCAGCATCAGCAGCTATATAATATCATTCTCAGAACGATGCTGACACAGTCTGATAAAGATATCATCTCCGTGATCGATGAGTCAGTCACTATGGGTGTGTTTGAGACCTCTGCAATGGCAAAAACTTATCTTACAGGTCTTATGGAGAACGTACCCTCCACTGCAAATATCGAGAGCTATTGCAAGATAATCGACGAAAAAGCCAAGATACGCAGTCTGATAGAGTCTGCAAACGATATACTGCAAAAAGCTTATTACAGCACTGAATCCTCAGCCGAGCAGCTTGATTCTGCCGAACAGGCTATCTTTGATATCCGTCAGGGAAAGAATGTTCAGGGCTTTACCAGGATAGGTGAGGTCATAGTTGATACATTCTCGCACCTTGAAGAACTCTCAGGTCCTGATGCCGATGAGTTTTTGGGCGCAACTTCGGGTTTTAAGCAGCTGGATAATGTTATCACAGGTCTGAACAAGACCGACCTTATCATCATTGCTGCCAGACCCGGTATGGGTAAATCAGCTTTTGCTTTGAATATAGCTGTAAATATGTGTAAGGCTACTAAAAAAGAGATCGCTATCTTCTCACTTGAAATGGGCAGAGAACAGCTCGTATCAAGAATGCTTGCCTCAGAAGCTCTGGTAGATAATACATTGTTCAGAACAGGCAAGCTTCAGCCAGAGGACTGGGATAAGATAGCAGTCGGTGCCGAGACCCTTTCGCGCCTGCCTATACTTCTTGATGACGGTGCAGGAACAACAGTTGCACAGATGAAGGCAAAGCTCAGAAGGCTTAAAAACCTTGGATTGGTAGTTATCGACTACATACAGCTGATGCAGTCTACGAACAGAAATGCGAACCGTGTTGAGGTAGTCAGTGAAATAACCCGTCAGTTAAAGCTCATGGCTAAGGAGCTCAATGTGCCTGTTATTGCACTTTCACAGCTTTCCAGAAGCTCTGAAAAGCGTGAAGATAAGCACCCGGTTCTGTCTGACCTGCGTGAGTCTGGTTCCATCGAGCAGGACGCTGACATAATCCTGTTTCTTTACAGAGATAATTATTATGACAAAGAGGCCGACAACAAATCAGTTGCTGAATGTATAGTAGCGAAAAACCGTCACGGTGAGCTTAAAACCGTACAGCTTGGCTGGATAGGTGAATACACACTGTTCCGCAGTCTTGATTTCAGGAGAGACAATGAGTGATTTTTCCGCAAAGGTACTGAGTACCATAAAATCATTTGATATGTGCAATAAGAGCGAGCGCTTGCTTATCTGTCTTTCGGGCGGAGCTGATAGCGCTGCGCTCCTTTTGTGTTTAAAAGAGCTTGGTTTTGATATATGTGCCTGCCACGTAAATCATCAGCTCAGAGGTGCTGAAAGTGACCGCGATGAGCAGTTTTGCAGACAGTTATGCGAGAAGCTTGACGTCAGATTTGAAAGCATAAAGCTTGATGTTACTGGCTATTGTAAAGAAAACGGCCTTTCAGTTGAGCTTGGTGCAAGAAAGCTGAGATATGATTACTTCTATTCGTTTGATGTTGATAAGATATGCACAGCTCATTCTCTGAGCGACAGCTTAGAGACAACCATTTTTGATCTCGCAAGAGGAACAGGCTTAAAGGGGCTTTGCGGTATACCCCCTGTCAGGGATAAGATAATCCGCCCTCTGATAGAATGTACCAGAGAAGAGATCGAAGCTTATCTGTCCTCACAGGGACAGGACTTTGTGACTGACTCGACAAATCTTGAAGATATTTATTCGAGAAATAAGATACGCCACAATATTATACCTGTGATGAAAAATATAAACAACGGGCTTTACAGCTCCTACAGCAATACGATAGGCTATCTGCGCGCCGACAGCGATCACCTTGAAGCCGAAGCCGATGATCTGTATGATAAATGCCTGCTTGATAAGGGCTATGACTGCAGATTGTTGTCATCATCTCATGTTAGTATCAGAAGAAGAGCAGTTATGCGTATCTTTGACCATGAGGGGATAAAATGCTCATCTGCACTGATAGCCGACACTGACAGTATAATTCAAAACGGCGGCAGACTTAATATCAGCGGTGATATTTTCGCAGTCTCTTCAAAGGGAGTTTTAACTTTTGGATATTGGACTGACCCGAATGAAAAACCGCTGGCTGTCACTGTAGATGAAATGGGAAAATATGTATTTGAAAACAGAAATATCTCGTTTAGTATAATAGAAATGCCGTATGATATCGCAAATATTCAAAAAAAATTCACAAATTGTTATATGGATTATGATAAAATGAATGGTGTACTTTTGTTAAGAGGCAGACTTCCTGATGATAAGATCAGACTTTGTAACCGTGACTTTAATTCAGATGTAAGAAAGCTCGTTAACAGTGCATTCAGACAAGAGGACAGAAAAAGCGCTGTTTTGATAGCTGACGGTGAAGGTTTAATATTTGTTGAAAAATATGGTATTGCTGACAGGGTAAAAGTTGATGCTTCGACAAAAAGAGTGCTAGTTTTTGAAATATCATAAAACTGTCACATAGGTGTTGTATAATAATTCTGGCTTAAAAGCCTTTGTATGAATTGTCCGCAGAGCCGCATATTTGCGGTATGTCTGCCAAAACTATAAAAAAGGTTGTGATCTATTGAAGAGTGGTGGAAACGGAAAGACATTGCTTATTTATCTGCTGGTATCTGTAGCGATCATTTTTGGTCTCGTTTATATGCTGACAAGTTTGTCGTCCGGCAGCTCCGACAAGAAATACTCGGAGGTTATGAGCAAGTTCGACAATCTTCAGGTGTCCGAATTTGAGCTTGATCTCGGTTCCGGTCAGCTGAAATATAAGCTGAATACCGATGACAGCGACAAGACTTACACCTACACCGTGCCGAATGTTTCTCTTTTTGCTAATGAGGTGCTTGGCGGTGAAGAGGCTGAGAACTACAGAAAGCTTTACAATGAAAAATATCCCGATGAGCCTTTGAAGTATGACCTCATCCCGATATCTGACAACAGCTTCTGGCTCAATCTTATACCTACACTGCTGATGCTCGGAGTTATGATTTTCTTCTTCGTGTTTATGATGAGAAGTGCCGGCGGCGGAAAGATGTCATCTTTCGGAAAGGCTAATGCAAGAGTTACGCCTAACAGCAAAAAGGCAACTTTTGCAGATGTTGCAGGCGCTGATGAGGAAAAGGAAGAACTCAAGGAGATCGTTGATTTTCTCAGAGATAATAAGAAATATATAGATATCGGTGCAAGGATACCTAAGGGCGTATTGCTTGAGGGCCCTCCGGGTACAGGTAAGACTCTGCTTGCAAGGGCTGTTGCGGGTGAAGCAAATGTTCCGTTTTTCTCTATATCAGGTTCTGATTTCGTTGAGATGTTTGTCGGTGTCGGTGCATCAAGAGTCAGAGATCTGTTCGATCAGGCAAAGAAAAATGCTCCTGCGATAGTGTTCATCGACGAGATCGACGCTGTCGGAAGGCATAGAGGTGCAGGCCTCGGAGGCGGTCATGATGAGCGTGAGCAGACACTTAACCAGCTGCTCGTTGAAATGGACGGCTTTGAGGATAATGAGTCTGTCATCGTTATGGCAGCTACTAACAGACGCGATATCTTAGATCCGGCTCTGCTCAGACCCGGCAGATTTGACAGGCAGATACTTGTCGGATACCCCGATGTTAAGGGCAGAGAGGAGATCCTGAAGGTACACACAAGGAATAAGCCGCTGGCTCCCGATGTTGATCTTGCAACTATTGCAAAGTCTACAGTCGGGTTTACAGGTGCCGATCTTGAGAACCTTGTTAATGAAGCATCGCTTCTTGCGGCAAGAAAGAACAAGAAGGCTATCACCAGAGATGAGCTTGAAGAGGCATCTATTAAAGTGGTCGCAGGTCCTGAGAAGAAGTCAAAGGTCGTTACTGATGCAGAGAAGAAACTGACAGCATATCACGAGGGCGGCCACGCTATCTGTACCTATTACTGCAAATCTCAGGATAGGATACATCAGGTAACAATAATCCCGAGAGGCTCGGCAGGCGGCTTTACAATGAGCTTACCTGAGAAGGATAAGTCCTATGTTTCAAAGAATGAGATGTTTGAGAACATTATCGTTCTGCTCGGAGGCAGGGTTGCTGAAAAGATAATCCTTGATGATATCTCAACAGGCGCTTCCAATGACCTTGAAAGAGCTACCTCAACAGCACGTAATATGGTCACACGTTATGGCTTCAGTGAGAATCTCGGTCCTGTTGTATACGGTCAGGCGGAGCATGAGGTCTTCCTTGGAAGAGACTACAGTAATACTCCAAGCTATTCTGACAATATTGCAGCGGAGATCGATAACGAGATACGTTCGATCGTTGAGACTGCATTTGAGAAGGCAGAGGAGCTTCTTACAGAGCACATTGACAAGCTGCATATGATAGCAAAATATCTTATGAAGCATGAAAAGATCGACGGTCCGAATTTCTATAAGCTGATGAACGGCGAGATACCGGAATCTGATTATATAGATGTACCGGGGCAGATCACAGATTCGGCTGAGGATAAGCTTGCTCAGCAGGCAATAGATGTTGGAGAAACTCCACAGATCGACGACAATATATAGAGTTTAAAAGGGGCAGCCTAGCAGCTGTCCTTTTTCTTGCTTTTTTTTATGTAATGTGTTATACTATATATGTAATAGATCGGAGGAGAGACTATGAATCTGCTTTTTATCGGAGATGTTGTCGGTAGCGGCGGAAGTGAGATACTGGCGCGCAGATTGTATGATATAAAAAAAGAGTATGATATAGATATTACTGTTGTAAACGGCGAGAATTCTGCTCAGGGAAACGGTGTTACCGCACAGTCTTACAGAGAGCTCATTAATCTTGGTGCCGATGTTGTTACCACAGGTAACCATTGCTTCCGACGTCAGGAGAGCGTTGACCTCTATGAAAGCGAGGAAAGGCTTTTAAGACCTGCAAATTACCCTGACGGAGTTATCGGCAGAGGTGTTGCATACATCGATATGGGAGCATATAAAGTAGCTGTCATAAATCTGATCGGTACTCTTTATCTTGAGGCTGTTGAAAATCCGTTTTCATATGTTGACAAGCTGCTGGAGCAGATAGATACTCCTAACATTTTTGTTGACTTTCATGCTGAGGCAACCTCTGAGAAAAAAGCTATGGGCTATTATCTGGAGGGAAGAGCTACAGCGGTGCTTGGCACACACACTCATGTGCAGACCTCTGACGAGGCTATCTTAGGAGGACATACTGCATATATAACTGATGTTGGTATGACAGGTGCCGAAAGATCAGTGCTCGGTGTTGATAAGGATGTTGTGATAAATAAGTTCCTTTACCATATGCCTGTTAAGTTCTCCGAGAGTTTAGAAGCTCCGTTTATCAATGCTGTAGTTGTCGAATTCGATGAAAAGTCGGGAAAAGCAACAAATATTACTCGCATTATTAAGCGATAATCACGAAATTAATCATTACCCTCTTGAAAAGTAGGAGAATGTATAGTATAATGAGGAAAAATATACGTTTGAAAGATCACGAAAGTAGGAGATGTTATGGAAATACTGAAGGTTTCATCAAGATCTGCGCCTAATTCGGTCGCAGGTGCTATCTCTGGAGTTATCCGAGAGAGCGGAGCAGTTGAGATACAGGCGGTCGGCGCAGGGGCTACCAATCAGGCTGTCAAGTCGATAGCCATTGCGAGGGGTTATCTTGCACCGCTTGGTATTGATCTTATCTGTATACCTGCCTTTGCCAATATCAGTATCGATGGCGAGGACAGAACAGCGATCAAGCTTATCTGTGAAAAAAGATAAGAAAAAACCGATACAGCATTCTGAGAGCTGTATCGGTTTTTCTTTTCTACTGTAATATCCAGACCTGAGCCGCATTGCCCGGTTCAAACTTGGATATTGCAAGCCTGCCGCCCTGAGTGTTTTCAAGCACCTTTTCAAAATCGGCAGCGCCCACTGCAATACGATATCTTCTTTTTCCGTAAGCAGCTGCCCTGAACAGTGCTGGCTTGCCGCCAAGCTTCAGATAATCATATCCGCTGCATTTAGCGTTAACGTATCCTCCGTCTTTAACCTTAAATGCGATAGTGCCGCCTTCCTGTAAAGTTACAGTCAGCTTTTGTTCTTTGTCTTTATCGGGTTCATCGATAACAAGCCCTTTAGGAGTTACGGTTATCAAAAGCCCTGATGCTTCGTTTTTGAATGTGTATGCCTTTGACTCGACTAAGAAATTGCCGTTATCTGATGAACAGTCATTATAAAACCTGATAAGAAGTGCCATAACATTCTGCTGTGTAACTGGCAGAGTGTTTTTTGCTACATCGTCAAATGCTCTTGGGTCAAGGTGAGCTATCGTATCAACAAACTTTGCGGCATATTCTACCAGTTTGTTTGAGGCGTCACCAAAACCGTCCTTTTCGTAGACCTTGTTAAGTCTTTTGTCATAGATCTCGGCGGTGTGTTTTGTGCAGGTAGTGTCAATGTGCTTTTCAAAGGCATAGTGAGGATTACTGGCCTTTGGCAGATAATGCATATTTGAAACATGAACAGTGCAGCCCATATCTTCAACAAAATGTATAGCCCTGCCAAGATAGTGCATTGCTTCCTCTGTGTTACCGCTTTTATAATATGAAAGAGCAGCTGTGTAGTTCTCCTCAAGCAGAGTTCTTGCACTTCTCAGAAATTTACCGAGCCTGTTCTGATAGTATCCGTAGGTTTGAGAAAGTTCCTTTCCCTTCGGATTTGAGCATGAGTAGTAATGTCTGCCTGCACCCTTGTCAAGGTCTCCCTTTCCGTCAGGCTCAACACAGCCCTTTAGTATCTGCTCGTGCCAGTTCTGATAGAAGGCTGCTAATCGCGTTTTCTTTTCCTTTTCCAGCAGATCGAGCGCCTTGATCGTTATATCCTTGTGAGCCTTACTGCCCCAAGCATCAGTCTTTTTTGCCCCGAGTACTGCATAAGCTCCCAGAGCTGCTGTAAAAGCAATGATCTTTTTCATATTATTTAGTCCTTTTCGATTTATTAGTCTTCTTTTTTCTGACGGAATATCCGAAGCTGCCAAGCTTTTTGCCCAGAGAAAAGTATTCACCGTGAGTATAAGCTATAAGCTTTGCTTTGTCAAGACAGAGTCTGCCATTTTGGTCTATCAGGTCGTTTGCGGCATTAACACCTACAATATCCGCCATGAACATATCGTGCGTTCCAAGCTTGATTATCTGTCTGACTTTGCACTCAAGTGCAAGCGGACACTGATCTATCATTGGTGCGCCAATATTCTCACTAGGTGATACGGTAAGACCTGTATCTTTTAGCTTATCGACCTTGCTGCCGCTTTTAACGCCGCAGTAATCGACAGCATTTACCAGCTCTTCGGTAGCAAGATTGATAACAAATTCTCCGCTTTCCTTAATTATACCGTATGAATACCGTTCAGGTCTTACAGATATGTATGTGACAGGCGGCTGAGAGTTCAGTATTCCCGTCCACGCGATAGTGAGCACATTAGGTTTTTCTGTGCTGCCGCAGCTAACAAGAACAGGAGGAAGCGGTGCTGTCAGAACGCTTCCTTTCCAGTGTTGCTTATCGTAAGAATGATATGTCATTTTAACTCGTCCTCATCAGCAGGGAAGCCGTACAGCTTCTCGTGCAGTTTTTCATAGTCATGGTACAGTGCCTGAGTCTGATTTTCAAGAAAATAATAATGCTTTATGTAAGGCACCAGCAGCACCAGCAGCGCAGCTGCCAACGGTATCAGTAATATCTCCTTAGTAACTGCTATAACTATGAACGTTATTACAGTCGCTATCGCAAAGAGAAACATAACTATAAGATGAATGAACCGTTCGTGCTGAAAAAAATGTATGTGATCTTTGTGATAGTTCATCAGCTGCGAAAGATCGGTGCTGTCATCATTCAGTGCCTTTTTAAAAAAGCGTCTGTAGCTTTTAAAATACTTTGTCATATCGTCACCTTGTCAGCAGCTCAGCATCTATTGGCTCGGAGCTCTCTATCTCCAGATCACGAAGCTTTGTTTTGAACTGAGCCTTGTATTCTTGCTCTTTTTGCTCTTTTATGCTTTTTGCGGCAATACGCATCAGAGCAGAATCAATGCTCTTATAGTTTTTTGCAACTCTTTTTACAAAGCTTTTTCTTTTTTCGGGCTTTTTGTTTTTACCGTCAAAAATGATAGCCAGCGCAACAGATGCCGAGATAGCAATGATAGCTTTTTCAGCATTTGTATTTATCTGATAGTTTATCTTTTTCATACATATCACTTCCGCTTTCCATAATAAGCAATATCTAATAATTCTTGTAATAACCACTATTATTATATCACATAATCTCAATATTGTAAAGCCGTGCATTCAAAAGTTATACACGAACAACATTTTCAGTCTATAACGATGTAGTCAATTCGTTCAAGTATCATTTCCTTGTTCATCGTATCATTGAGGATAAGCTCTTCCGGCGATGAGAAATATGAGATCAGCTCTCTGAGCTCTATGATCTTCTCAGCCTGCTCTATATCCAGAAGCAGACAATCAGCTATCTCCTCGGCATCGGCATAGTTTATCCTTACCTTTTTCATCTGCTTAGGCTCCTCGGGAGGTACAGCAGTGACGGTCTTGGTCTCTTGCCTCGTCTCTGCAGGCTTTTGTTCAGTTCTTTCATCTGCTTTCTCATCGTCCGGCTCTATGTCCATGTATTGATATTCAGCTACATAGAAATACTCTTTCAGACTGTCCAGCTTCTTCTCGCCTATGCCGTCTACCTCAAGCAGCAGATCCATATTATATATCACGCCAATGCTGTTTCGGTAGTCAATTATCCTGCCCGCAAGCTCTTCACCGATACCATCTGCGGCACAAAGACAGCCGAGATCGGCTGTGTTAATATCAGCAGGGAAAGAATAAACAACTGTAGCTTCTTTGGTCTCAGCATTTGTTTCAGCCTTGCTGAGTGACGAATCTCTCTTGCTTGAACTGTCCTTCTTTTCTTTTGATGATGAAGAACCGCTTGATGAGCTTTTTGATGATGACCTGCTTTTGTCACTGACAGAAGATGTGTCATCGCTGTGTTTTGTAACAGCGTAAGAGCTGTCCTTTGCGATCACTCTCTGATCGTTCTTTTTAGAATTGCCTATCAGCACATTTCCAAATACCACCACCAGCACCAGTACTCCGATCAGCGCCAGTATATATGCACTGTGATATCCCTCGTTATCATCGGGCATTTTAATCTTCCTGAAAGGATTCATATATTATCTGAAAGCTGCTTATTGAGCTCATCAAGCATTGCCGTTATCTTTGCCCTCGTTATCTGAGGCACATCAGTGAATGTTACAAGAGTTCTGAGCGGCATATCCTTTATCATATTGTCTATCATTTCCTCGGATATCGCATCAGACTGTGAATCGCCGTTGCCGACATCGATCTGTGAGAAAAGCGGCTCAAACATTGCAGCTGCCTCAGGATACTGCTTTATCTCACCACAGAGAGAATTGAGATCAAAACGGATAGGAAGCTTTCTTGGGTTGGACAGGTAAACTTCGCCCTCAGCCTTGATCTCTGCCGATGATGTACCAATAAGGATCTTGTATTTTCCTTCCTCTGCATACCAGTCGGCTATCTTCGTCTCGTAGTAAGAAAAAGCTTTCTTATCAAGCTTGAATACTGCCTTCTTTGTCTCATTCGGGCGAAGCTCCAGCTTTTCAAATCCTTTAAGTTCCTTTAAAGGTCTGTCAGCATAAGGCTCAACAGGTGCAATATAAAGCTGAACTGTCTCCTTGGCGGTGATATCACCAGTGTTTGTAACGTTTACCTTTACAGTCAGAATATCGTCTGCATCTATCTCATTTTCTGATATTTCAAGGTCTGAATACGCAAACGATGAATACGACAGGCCGTGACCGAACGGGAACAGGGGAGTCAGCTTTTTCTTTTCATAGTATCTGTATCCCACATAGATACCTTCTGCATATCTTACTGTGTCCTCGTGGCCGGGGAAGTTGAGGTATGCGGGGTTTTGTTCAAGGCATACAGGGAATGTCTCTGCGAGCTTGCCGCTTGGGCTCACATCACCGAAAAGCAGGCTGCATTCAGCCTCTCCGACGCCCTGACCGCAAAGATACATTTCAAGCACTGCCTTTGCATCATCGATAAACGGCATTTCTATAGGCGAGCCGTTGTGCAGAACTATAACTATATTATCGTTTACTTCTTTTATCTTTTTTATAAGCTCAAGCTGACATTTTGGCATTTTCATATGCTTTCTGTCATAGCCCTCAGACTCAAACGAATCAGGCAGGCCTGCAAAGATGACCGCAGTGTCTGCATTTTTTGCAGCATCTACTGCTTCAGCAAGCAGCGCTTTATTAGTTTCATCCTTGTCGGTAACGAATCCCTGAGCATACGTAACATCTGCGTATTTATCGGCAAACTCAACTGCCGATGAAACCTTGAACGAATTGATATGAGAGCTTCCACCGCCCTGATATCTAGGCTTTGATGCGAACTCACCGATAAATGCGATCTTGCTGCCCTTATCAAGCGGCAGAATACTGTCGTCGTTCTTTAAGAGAACAGCACATTCTTTTGCTATCTTAACTGCCAGTTGATGATGCTTCTCCTTATCCCATACTGCACCCTCGTGAGTGTATTCCTCAGCCTTGTTCACAAGCTCCAGCACTTTTCTTACACAGTTGTCGACCTTCTCCTCAGACAAAGCGCCGCTGTTTACTGCCTCAACTATAAGCACATCGTTTTTGCCGTTGCTGGTAGGCATTTCAAGATCAAGCCCTGCATCAACGCCGACAGGTCTGTCATCAACAGCACCCCAGTCGCTCATCACAAGTCCTTCGTATCCCCAGTCGTTTCTGAGGATGTCTGTCAGAAGATACTTGTTCTGTGAGGAATGTACACCGTTTATCCTGTTGTATGAACACATCACAGTCCAAGGCTTTGACTGCTTGACAGGTGCTTCAAATGCAGCAAGGTATATCTCTCTGAAAGTTCTTTCATCTACCTCGGCTGAGTAGCTCATTCTTCTCGTTTCCTGATTGTTCATTGCAAAGTGCTTTAAAGAGGTGCCCACACCCATGCTCTGAACACCCTTGATATGCGCTGCAGCCATCTGAGATGCTAAATACGGATCCTCTGAAAAATACTCAAAGTTTCTTCCACAGAGCGGTGAACGCTTGATGTTGCAGCCCGGTCCGAGTATTACCGATACTCCTTCAGCCGCACATTCTTCGCCAAGCGCTTTTCCGAGAGTTTCGAGCAGCTCTCTGTCAAATGAGCATGCCAGCGCAGAAGCTGTAGGAAAGCAAACTGCTTTGATAGCTTCATTCGGGTTTTCAGCATCATCCTTCATCTTTCTCAGTCCGTGAGGACCGTCAGATACCATTATCGGCGGTATGTCAAGTCTTTCTATCGCCTTTGTGTGCCAGAAGTCGGAGCCTGAACATAATGCAGCTTTTTCTTCAAGAGTAAGCTCTTTGAGTATTTTTTCAACATTCATATTTATTCCTCTTTTCTGTGTATAGATAAGGTATTATTTGTGATTGCCTTCCATATAGAAGGTAGCCTCCATATCAGCTATGTGAGTTGCCAATGCCAGAGGGTACATTCCGAGAGCTCTGCCGATCGTGTTGGTGTTTTCCTCTCCTGAAAAACCCATGTGCCAGCGTATTGCCATAGCTTCTTCTCTGGTCAGGCGCATATAGCTTGAAACTATATAAACTGATTTCTCTCCGTGACCGTAAGGAAGAGTATCGTGATATTCAAAATACGGCACCTTTTCCCAGACACCGTCCTCGTTTTTAGCATTGCGGTAGCTTGTCCTGTACAGGTTTACCTTGCATACATCGTGAAGCAGCCCTACAATAGCTATGGTCTCATCGGGGTAGTCAAGACCGTATTCGTCCTTTGACCTGTGATTTTCAAGATATCCCTTCAGGCATTCATAAACGTGTATACTGTGATCGCACAGGCCGCCTTCAAACGCATTATGATATCTTGTAGATGCGGGAGCAGTGAAAAAATCGCTGCCTTCTGACAGCAGATAGTTCAACAGCTTGTCCGATCCCGGGCGCGTGATATTAGACGTGTAAATATCACAGAATTTATCCTTCAGTTCATTTACATTAGCCATAGAAACCTCCTTGTATTTTTTCAGTTAAAGATAAATTTCACTATATGCTGATATTATATCATATTGTATTATAATTGTAAAGACTGCAAAGTGCCGGCATTTTTAGTTCTTGACCTTTGATTTGTAAGAGCTGTATTGCAGATCGGATAGCTATAATCGACTTTTAATACAAGATATCGACATAAATAGTCTATATTTTTAATAAATACGCAATATTCGACAAAAATCATCAGATTGAATTTAAAAATATATAAGTGAAATTGTTAAACTAATTTGAAATCGGTTGAATTGAAACGATTTATAATGTATAATTCTAACATAAATAATTGAACGGAGGAGTAATATGATAACCAAGATACTGATCGGGGAAAAGCTATGCAGAACACTGGGATTGAAACAGGTGTTAGAGGACGAAGGGCATATAGTCTGTCTGAGTGATGAAGAGCCCTTTGCGATGCTGGAAAGATATTCAGAATGCAGGCCAAACATATTAGTGATATCAGCGCTGATGAAAGACAGGCACACATTTCTGATGCATATAAATAAGAGCTTCGGTCATACTTACACGATCGTTTTATCACCTGCTCATGCGGTAAACGGGATAGATATTGCAGGAGAAGGAGTTGACAGGATATTGACTGAGCCTTATACAGCTGAGGATATTTGCAAGCTTATTCATTCTGACAGTAAAAACGGAAGAGTTGAGCGCAGTTATTCAGACAGCGACAATGAGAGCATTGCAGGTGTTCTCAAAAAGCTTGGCGTCGCTCCGAACTATACAGGCTATAAATATCTGATAGATACGGTCGATCTTATCATAGCAAAAGGCGGCGATACAGTCAGTCTTACAAAGCTTATTTATCCTGCCATCGGTCAAAAATACAATGTTACTGCAAACTCGGTAGAAAGAAGCATAAGAACGGCTATCAAAAACACATGGCACAATTCTCCGGAATCAGAAATAATGAAATACTTTGGCGTTTATGCACTTACTCCGGGATTCAAGCCGTCAAACAGCAGATATGTATATGCGCTTGCAGATTATCTTAGAAACCACTGCAGGAGCAGCTCAGAGAGCATAAAGATCTGATAATATATCCGAAAAAGCCCCAGCTGATGATGCTGAGGCTTTTTACTTGTACTGATACTTTATCAGAACGGGTTTTCTATCGGGTAGAGCATATTTGCAGGTCTGTTGAAGGCAATATCCTCCATGCCGAGATATGTCATAAAGCTGTGAAGTGCCTTGCCGTAGTGACCGAAGGCTACAGTCCCGTGATGTGGATAATTCTTTTCGATAAGAACATATCTGTAGAATCTGCCCATTTCCTTAATAGCAAACACGCCGATAGAGCCGAAAGACCTTGTTGCAACAGGAAGTACTTCGCCCTGAGCGATATAACCCCTGAGCTTTGCATCAGCAGTCGACTGTATACGGAAGAAAGTGATGTCACCTGGCTGAATGTCACCTTCAAGAGTACCTCTTGAGATGTTCGGTTCACTGTCAGGCTCAAGATTTCTCTTCATTATCCTCTGGAATTTCATCTCAGGCTTGCATACGAGACACGAAGGGGTATTTCCGCAATGGAAGCCCATGAACGTATCTGTCTGCTTGTAATCAAATTTGCCGGCGATATCCTCATTGAAGATGTTATCAGGCACAGAATTGTTGATATCAAGCAGTGTTAAAGGCTGACCCGAAATACATATTCCTGCATACTCACTTACTGCACCGTAGATATCTACCTCGCACGATACCGGAATACCTTTTGAAGTAAGCCTTGAATTGACGTAGCACGGTACAAATCCGAACTGTGTCTGGAAAGCAGGCCAGCATTTGTTTGCAAAAGCAACATACTTTCTTGAACCTCTGTGTTCATCTATCCAGTCGAGCAGAGTAAGCTCATACTGAGCGAGCCTTGGCAGTATAGCTGCCATTTTGTTGCCCTCGCCGAGCTCTTTTTCCATATCAGCGACCGTATCAGGGATACGAGGGTCGTCAGCGTGATTATTAAATGCTTCAAACAGGTCGAGTTCCGAGTTTTCCTCGATTTCTATTCCCATATTATATAGCTGCTTTATCGGTGCGTTGCAGGCAAGAAAATCCTGAGGACGCGGACCGAAGGAGATCACTTTAAGATTGTTGAATCCAAGCACGGCTCTTGCAACGGGTATAAAATCGTTTATCATATCAGCTACCTGATCGGGAGTTCCGACAGGGTAGGGAGGTATGTAAGCTTTAACATTTCTGAGTGCCAGATTATAGCTTGCATTGAGCATACCGCAGTAGGCGTCTCCTCGGTTGTCAATAAGTGCATTGCCGCAATCCTCTTCTGCTGCCGCTGCAAACATTACAGGGCCGTCAAACTTTTTGGCAAGCAGCACTTCAGAGCTTTCAGGGCCGAAGTTTCCTAGATATACTACCAGTGCATTGCAGCCTGCCGCATTGATCTCGTCAAGCGCCTTCAGCATATCTGTTTCGCTCTCGATAACTGTTGGACACTCATATATCTCGCCGTACTTTTCACGGTACTGCTGACAGACAGCTATCCTCCTTTTTTCAGAAAGCGACATAGGAAAGCAGTCTCTTGATACGGCTGCAAGTCCAATTTTAACTACAGGAATATTCTGCATAATCGTTCCTCCGATCATATTATTATTTTCAGCTGTTCAGACCTGCCAGCTGTTAAGATACTTTTCCTGTTCATCTGTGAGCTTGTCTATCTCAAAGCCCCAGAAACGCAGCTTTCGCTGTGCGACCTCGTTGTCTATCTCCTCGGGAACATAGAACACTTTGCTTTC